>CAYTTV010000024.1:0-51565 GCA_964440915.1 uncultured Roseivirgaceae bacterium | reverse complement strand
TTCGAAAAAGCTAGGGAATATTTGCCCAATGCCAAATTACTTATCAATGATTACGGAATATTGAACAGCGCCGCCAACACCGCAAATTACTTAAACATCATCAAGGTACTACAAGAAAGGGACTTGATCGATGGCATAGGCGTACAATCACACGGGCTAGAGACCTTCAACATTTCTGTCATCAAAGGCAATTTGGACAAGTTAGCAGAAACCGGATTGCCCATATATGTATCGGAATATGAAGTAGAAAGGGCAAATGACCAGGAGCAACTGAGTATTTTCAAGGAGCAGTTTGAACTGTTCTGGACGCACAAAGCCGTGAAGGGAATAACCTTATGGGGTTACGAGCAAGGAAAGATCTGGAAACCCGACGCATACTTAATAAGAAGCAATGGCACAAAACGTCCGGCTTTAGAATGGCTGGAACAATATCTAAACAACCAAAGATTTACTGCATGCGGTGACATACCTACCGGGATAAGGGAAATGCAAAAGGCGGGAATCGAAATGTATCCAAACCCCGTAATAAATGGAAGGCTCACGTTTTCCCTTCCGCTTGGCATTACAGCTATCCATATATTAAGCATGGATGGCCAATCGGTCAGAAACATTGATCCTTCTGGCAGCAAAATCCTTGAAACAAGCTTAGATCTTTCTGCGGGAATTTACATTGTTCAGTTGGTTGGTAACAAAGAGACTATTCATGGTAAAATTGTAGTGAGATAAGCGATAAGGTTGCATGTAGAAGGGAAATGGACTATAGATTATAGATTATAGATTATAGACTTTAGACACAGGAAATTAGACGGATAGATGGATTGTGAAAAGAAAAAATAGGTAGGGACTATTTTGTCAGTAGTCGTCTTTTGGGGAGATTGCCACAATTTTCCCTAAAAGAAAATTTCGCAATGACGCCGTAGTAGGGAAATCCTGCAATCTCCTGTTAGCGGATTTTAGGAATGACGGAAAACAACGAGGTGCAACTAACGAGGCAGTGGCATAGCCATGGTAGGTCTTGTAACATCAGAATTCATTCCGATGTGCTTGGAAGTGGTGGCTTGTGGGGACACAAGGAAATTAGACTACAGACATAGGAAACAGAAGGATGGAGGGGTTTTGAAAGGAAAAGTAGGTAAGGATTATTGGGTCAGCAGTTGTCATTCGGGGAGATTGCCACAATTTTCCCTAAAAGAAAATTTCGCAATGACGTCGTAGTAGGGAAATCCTGCAATCTCCGGTTAGCAGATTTTAGGAATGTCGGAAACAGCAATGTACAACTGATGAGGCAGTAGCATAGCCACGGACGGTTTTGCAAAATCAGAATTCATTCCGATGTATTTCGTATTTGGCAATGAAGTGGTGGTCTGTGGGGACACTATAGACATAGGAAATAGAAGGATTGAGGGATTGTGAAAGGAAAAAGTAGCAGGGATTATTGGGTCAGCAGTCGTCTTTCGGGGAGATTGCCACAATTATCCCCGAAGGAAAATTTCGCAATGACGCTGTTAACTAAACAATATTGTATTATTAATTAATAAATATGGAACATACTTGGCGCTGGTTTGGACCAGATGATGCGGTTAGCTTGTGGGATGCACGTCAAGCCGGAGCCGTAGGCATCGTGACAGCACTTCATCATATCCCCACGGGGGAGGTGTGGAAAAAAGAGGAGATAACCAAACGAAAGCTTGAGATAGAGAAAGCAGGGATGTACTGGTCAGTAGCAGAGAGTATTCCAGTACATGAAAATATAAAAACGCGAAACGGCAACTACAAAGACCTGCTTGAGAACTACAAAACAAGTTTACGCAACCTTGGTGCCTGCGGTATAGATACGGTATGTTATAACTTTATGCCCGTGTTGGATGCAACCAGAACAGATTTTTACCATGTTCTTGAGGATCGCTCTACTGCTTTAATCTTTGACAAAATAGCACTGGCAGCATTCGAGCTTTTCTTGTTGAAAAGACCTGGCGCTGAGGATGACTATTCTATGCAAGAGAAACAAAAAGCAGAAGCCTATTTAAAAGCACTGTCACCTTCCCAAAAGGAAAACCTTACTCGCACAGTTGTCGCAGGATTCCCCGGGATAGGTGCTGACTATACTTTGACACAGTTTCAGTCTGTTTTGGATACATACAAAGACATCAGCGCTTCTGACTTAAGAAACAATTTGATTGATTTTCTTAAAGAAGTAATCCCTGTAGCCGAGGAAGCAGGCATCCGCATGGCAATACACCCAGACGATCCCCCTTTCCCTGTGTTGGGCTTGCCTCGGATCGTTTCTACAGAAGCAGATGTACAAGCATTGTTTGAAGCAGTTGATCACCCAAACAATGGACTCACTTTCTGCACAGGCTCCTTTGGTGTGAGAAAAGACAATGACCTACCCGGAATGATACAGCGAATGGGCCATAAAATTCATTTCGTACATCTTCGAAGCACTCAATGGCTTTCGGAAGATCTGTTTATTGAATCCGACCACCTTACAGGAGATGTGGACATGTATGCGGTCATCAAGGCACTGCATGAAGAAAAGGAAGCAAGAAAGGCAGCTGGCAGAATTGATACAAGACTGCCTATGCGGGCTGATCATGGTCATCAAATGCTGGACGATTTAAATAAGAAGACTGTTCCTGGCTATTCAGCAATCGGCAGGTTGAGAGGGCTAGGAGAGTTACGAGGCTTGATGCTGGCCATAGAACGGGCCGCTGGGCATAGACAGTAGATATGAGGTCAGATTGAGACAGCAGATAAACCAATAGATAAAAGGCAATGAGCGACTGACGATGTGGTTATACTTTAAGCATCATTTGGATTAAGAGAATAGCTTATTTCAACTGTCCCTTTATCCACTCCATAATGGCATATCGCGTCGTCTCTGAAATCCAATGCTCGTTTACTGGGGTAATCAGTGCTTCTTTTTCCGTATCTAAAACATTATAGACAATATAGCTTGTGGTTGCAGGGCAAACATCATCGTTAAAACCCCAAGTCATGAAAACGGGGACTTTTATGCGTTTTGCAAAATTCACCACATCATAATATTCCAAAGTCTTTAGCTTTTCAGGAGTGTCCATTCCATCAAATTTTGTAAATAGATGTGGATATCCTCCAGCCCTATTGGCCTTGTAACCGGCCATATCGCTCATTGCCGGATGGTTAGAAGCACAAGCGGTGACCCGATCGTCGAGAGCAGCAGTTACCATAGCCAAAGCACCTCCCTGACTCCCTCCTTGAGCAATCACATTCTTTCCATCCCACTCGGGTAAAGAAGTTAGGTAATCAATGGCACGAACACAGGCCAAATAAACCTTTTTCATATAATAAGAATCCCTGTGTTCAAGTCCATTCACAAGATAGCTGTTATTCCCTCGGCCAAATGCCCGGCTCACTTCATCATACGTGGCCTTGTCTAAATCAGGCCGTATGCCATGAATTTCCATGTCAAAGCGTATATATCCATTCTCTGCATAGAACATATCTTTTAAGGGATTCATGGGTTTGATCCCCGCACCCGGGGGTGAAAACACGACGGGAAATTTGCCCGATTTCTTTGGGATGGTAAGATAGCCATACACATAGTGTCCTTTTTTATAGGCTTGGATCTTGACCAAATAGCAGTCTACCTTATCACTGGAATATTCTGGGACAAAAACTTTACTGACTTCCATTGGACACTTGGATGCTTCTTGCAAGGCACCTTTCCAATAGCTCACAAAATCACTTGGGAATTTTGTATAAGGCTTTAACTTCTCAGGCTCAAAACCCACTTTTATATGGTGCTTGTATTCCTTCCCATTTAGAGACGCGCTTAATCGGCAATCCGTAAAACCTGGCTTAGACATACTGCCCAATGAAATCACCGCTTTGCCATTTTTAAGTTTCACAGCTCCCGACTTCTCTATCGGCATAAGTTCAGGCCCGATGCTGTACGCTATCTCAATATCATCTTGCAAGACGCCGTATTCATAGAGTGCCACGGTAATTTTTGCCTCTTCGTTAAGGTTATACAACCAGTTTGTATTACTAGGGGTTGTGACCCACAATACATCGCTGTTATGGGGATAGTTCTGAGCATGGATTAGGAATGCAGCAAGTTGAAAACAAATGAACAGGACGATCTTTTTCATTATTATGGACTTATCTTGTTATGGGCTACGAAGTCTTAACCCTATTACAAATTGCACTTCAATGGTATAAACAATTGGGTATCATTTGATCAAAAGGACACTCTTGAACATTGATGTGTTTTACTGAGACGAACCTGAGCAAATATATCAAATCATATTTTAATTATCTCCCATTATCGGAACCCAGTTCCTTTTTAGTACACTTAAAAAAAGCCCTTCCGGGCTTTTCATTATTTTCCAACATGTTATGACGCTCTAAAAATACCGCTTCATCCATGAATTTGAAGCAGGTACTATCCAATGGCCATCGAGCTGTGCCTTTGTATCGATAAGATTGTTGAAAGTAAGTGTATCAGCTTTAATGTCACCACTGTTCACTTTTTGCTTCAGCTCACTTATTGAGGTCATCATAATTTTCTTTCCAGACCCATTGCTTTCAGACACGAAAGCAACTTTTGCCCTATCCATCAAATTAATTCCGAGTTGCTGGCCTAAGCCCTGAACAAACTGAACCTGCTTATCAATAGAGCAGCCACTTGCCATTACCATGTCTTGATCTACTGCGATGATTAAGAATTGATCATATAAAATAGTATAAGAAGAACTAAGGTCGGCACCATGGGCGGTCCACTCTTCTAAGAAAGCGGCTGTTTCCGATTGTATAAAATTTTTCTCCTCTTCGGTAAATGGACGATCTGCCTGATATATCCATAGTCTGGCAGTGTCTGGCATTTCATCAAAATCTATATGCATGCTTATAATGTAATTTATATGTGAAGCTAAGTATTTTGGGCTGCCTGGCATGAAAGAGTCAACTACCAGCTTCTCCCGATTTATAAACCCTGTGACTTTGCAATTAGTTCTGCCAAGTCTAGCACCTGTACATCGTTCTCTCTGTCCTTGTTTTTAACACCATCACTAAGCATGGTCATGCAAAAGGGGCAGGCCGATGCAACAATCTTGGCTCCAGTGCCCAAAGCCTCTTCAGTCCGTTCTACGTTAATCTCTTTATTGCCAGGTTCTGCCTCTTTCCACATCTGAGCCCCACCAGCGCCACAGCATAGCCCCTTGCTTCTGGACCGTTTCATTTCTACTAAGTCGGCATCAAGCGCCTCCAATACTTGTCTTGGAGCCTCATATATATTATTCCCTCTGCCTAAGTAGCAAGAGTCGTGATAGGTGATTTTCTTGCCTTTAAACTCCCCTCCACCTTCCATTTTTATTTTTCCGTCATTGATAAGCTGCTGTAGAAATGTAGCGTGATGCACAACCTCGTAATGCCCTCCTAAAGCGGGATATTCATTTTTTATGGTATTGAAACAGTGAGGGCAAGCGGTTACAATTTTCTTTATATTGTATCCATCCAGCACTTGTATGTTGGAAACGGCCTGCATTTGAAAAAGAAACTCATTGCCTGCCCTTCGTGCAGGATCGCCCGTGCAGGACTCCTCCTTTCCAAGCACTGCATAGCTTATGCCTACCTTTTCCAGAATTTTCACAAAAGATCGGGTCACTTTTTTGTACCGCTCGTCAAAGGAACCTGCACAGCCTACCCAAAATAAGATTTCGGGGCTTTCCCCCTTTGCTGCCATTTCAGCCATTGTAGGCACTTTATATCCATTTTCATCCATGATGTATATCTATATTTAATGCTATTGTTTTTATGTTCGACCTGGTCTCAATCTTCCCATATCCCCCTTCATTCAAAACTTATTTTCACTTTTCTATTGCTTCTAGCACTTTGTCTACTACTTCCATATCCGTGCTTTCAATTTCCTATCAGTTATTTACAGCTTAGTCTTTAAAATGCTGTCATTACATGGCACATCTATACATTGTAAAACTATTCCTTGATGTCATCTGCCCATTTAAATCTATCATCTGGAGAGAATTTCCAAGGAGAGAAGCTTGTTTCTATATTGGAAAACATAGCGTTCCAGGCCGCAGGCGTTTTAGACTCTTCCATCGCGACATATCTCCTCATCTGTAAAATAATAGAGAGCGGATCTATGTTAACCGGACAAGCTTCTACACAAGCGGCACAAGAGGTACAAGCATTCAGCTCTTCCCTTGTAATATAATCGTCCAATAAGCTTTTACCGTCGTCCAAGCCCTTTTCCCCCTTATCTAGGCTCACTCTTATTTCTGTCATCCGATCTCGGGTATCCATCATGATTTTCCTAGGAGAAAGCTTTTTGCCCGTAATATTTGCTGGGCACTCTGCTGTACAACGCCCACATTCCGTGCATGTATAGGCATCCATCAAATTTTTCCAATGAAGATCGTTTACGTCTTTTGCTCCAAATCGTGGAATCTCACCTTCGGGAACAGCAGCAGGTTCCTGAGTTAGACCCAGCATCATTTGCACCTCTTGTGTAACTTCAGGCATGTTGGCCATTTCGGTCTTGGGCCTCAAGCTGGCATAATAAGTATTGGGGAATGCTAAGAAGATGTGCAAATGCTTGGAGTAGGTGATGTATACCGCAAAACCCAATATCCCTATGATATGGAACCACCAAGCTACCCGCTCTATGGCTATCAGGGCACCTGTACCCAGGTTCTCAAAAACGGGAATGAGCCATGCACTAAAAAAGAATGTACCAGTCATAGGATATCCTTCGGCGCCTCTACTCTGTAGTATTTGGTCGGTGGCGTTCATGGTAAGAATAGCCACCATAAGGACAATTTCTATTATCAAGATCAGATTGGCATCCAACCTTGGCCATCTGGTCATTTCCTGTGCATGAAATCGCTTAAGCTTCAGTACGTTTCTACGGAATAGGAAAATAAGGCAACTTATGATCACTGCTACAGCCAAAAATTCAAAAACATTTAAGGCAACTGTGTAAAGATTGCCAAGATAAGGCGCAAACAAGCGATGCGAGCCCAATAAACCATCCAGGACAAACTCTAATACTTCGAGATTGATGACAAGAAAGCCGACGTATAAAAAAAGATGGAGTATGGCAGGAACGATACGTTTGAACATTTTCTTCTGCCCAAAGGCTACTAAGAGCATTTGCTTAAAACGTTCTCCTTTACGATCATTACGGTCTATAGGCCTACCCATCTGAATGTTAGCACTAATGCTACTGATCCTTTTCCAAACAAAATAGACCGTAGTGGCAATGATGACCAAAAAAAGTACTTGAGGTAAATAATTCATAATGAGCAGTTTGAAAGCAGAATTATATTTTTGTTCTCTTTATTTTCAAAAACTTTTGCCACGAAAATAAATTTGCATATTTTTGTGGCTCTTAAGGCGGTGATGTAGCTCAGTTGGTAGAGCATCGGACTGAAAATCCGTGAGTCGGTGGTTCGAATCCACTCATCACCACTTCCCAAAACCTTCTTTCAAAGAAGGTTTTTTTTATGCCGTTTGTTTTGTGTTGTGCCTTGTCTTCTTTAATCATAATTTCTGTAGCGCTGATTCTGACCAAAACTTGTCCCCAGTATTGTTGCTTTAGCTACTTTCCTCAAACCTATTAGTGATACGCCTCTGATTCACTATGAAGGATCCATTCGCATTAAGTACTCTGCCAATTGTCAACAAGCACACTACTTAATGACCAGGTGTGCTCCCACATCAACATTCTTACTTTAAAACTTAAATGTATACATTTTCAAATACAAATGAAATAGTATGCAAGCATACTATTTTCAAAAGTCCGCAATTCATTACATTGGATTAATAGGCATATGGCTTCTTTTCTTGCACCGGACACAAAAGTTATTCTCCAAGCAATCAGCATTTGCGTAAGCTGCTACCCATATACTTTCTATTTGCAGCTTGTCATTCATACCCAACTGTATACCTAACGAGAAAAAAGGCAAGCGTTAAATATAAAAGCACAATTGTATTATGTGATCATAAGATTTAACCGCCCTTGCATAACTAAATAAAAGCATCCATTATATTACAACCCTTAAAAAAATGGGTTTCTTTTTTAAAAAAGGGGGTATATACCTGTGAACAAGAGATAGGTGAAATGGAATGTAGTATAAACTTGTCATACATAAGAGAGATTGTGGGAGGAGACCCACAGATGCTGAAAGAATTTATCACCGATATCGTGAATCAAATGGAAGAAACCGACCAGTTGATTAAGCAGCACATTCAAAATAGAGATTTAGATGGTTTGGCTAAAACTGCTCATCGATTGAAATCTTCATTGCAGATAATCGGGGCTACGCCTTTAGCTTCTAAACTGAACGAGCTCGAGAAACTCGCCACAGATGCTCAATTGCCGCAAGAAATTATTTCATTACATAAAGTAATTGAGGTATTGAGTGAACAATGTAAGGCTAAGCTACAATCGGAATTATAGCTGATAGGCCCTCTGTGCATAAGATTCCTTAATTTAACCTCCTCCTTCCATATGGCTTGCTTCACTTCGCTCTCTTCAATCTTGCTATATCTTTGAAATTCGTAGCTGAATCCATTCGGGCCTTTGGCGCATAAAAAAAGGGCTACGAAAATCGCAGCCCTTTTTTTATAAAAGAAGAAGGTTATTCCACATAAGATGTGTCTTCCTCTACATTTGTATCAACTCCCATTCCGGGTTCGTTAGCGTCCAGCCCTGTTGCATCTGGCTCGCCCATTCTTTCTTCTGTTCCTTCATTCAACCTTTCTTCTTCTATTCTCTCCCCTTCAAGATTCTCTCCTTCATATACATTTTCATCATATGCATCCGAAGGAGCATCCTGCATGCTTCCTGGGCTATCAAAGGTGTCATTGTTTTGCCTTTGTTCCCCGCACGATGTCATAAAAAAGATTGCTGTGGCTACTGCCAAAAGATTTAACGTTTTCATGGTAAAAAGTTTTAAGTGATGGGAACCCATTAACCCGATTAAAAAATTGTCCAGGGTTTTTATTCCAAGTTACTTTAACGATGGTGAAGTACGAAAGGTTTACGATACACTAAAAAATTTCTATCTGATAATGGCAATCAAACTCGCCAGCAGGCTCTAACCCCATAATACCTTCTTTTTCTATAAGGTTGCCAGAAGCACTTGTGGAGTCGGCCAATCCGTACCAAGGCTCTATGCATATGAAAGGGGCATCTTTTTGCTTGGTCCAAATACCTAAGTATGGAAAGCCAGGAAAGGAAACCGTGAGTCCATGAGCCGTTTTTCTGCTTTTCATAGAGATTGAACTAGACTTGAACTTTTTGAAAACTATGGCGTCCTTTTCGAATAAGTCATAAGCCAAAGGCAGGATATGGGTGTTGTCCAAAATCAATGTTGTGGCACCGTTAAAGACACCCTCGGTCAAAAGATGTCGCTCCAGCGTTTCTGTTTCATTGAATTCCAAATAATATTCTTCAAATTGCTCATCGTCTGTCAACGGACATCGGAATGCTGGATGTGCTCCTATAGAAAAGAAAAGAGGTTGCTCATCTTCATTAAACACTTCGTACGAAACTGTAAGTGTGGTTGCTTTTAACTTATAGGAAATTACCAGCTTGAATTTAAAAGGATAATGCGCTAGCGTTTTTTCAGAGTACCTCAGGCCAAACTTCAATTGATCTTCAGTACTACTTTCAAGCTCAAATTCCAGGTCTCGCGCAAAACCGTGCTGTGACAAATGAAATGTATCATTGTCATAAGAATAGGCATCATTTTTAAGCTTGCCAACAATAGGGAACAAAACGGGCGCATGCCTGCCCCATACTAGCGGGTCTGCTTGCCAAACGTATTCTAGTCCATTTCCTTTATGAATTAGACTAGAAAGTTCTGCTCCTTTTGACTTAAAAACAGCTTTTACCTGAGCATTTTCTAGAATAAGCGCTGGCTCCATAGAATTATTAGTTTTGACACCAAACTATTAATTTTTTAGCACTATAGAAAATGAATCATAATTACATACGATATCAAGCTGCCATTTCTTTGTTAAACAACAGCATTTTAGTACTTTACAAAAAAAACACTTCCAGCCATGAAAAAACTGTTTTTGCTTTTTACATCCCTGCTAACATTCGCGTCTTGTTCTTCTGACGAGGATACAGTGGCAATAAACAACGACTTTGTAAGTGCCGAAGTGATTTATACTGGTGAGCCTGAAGTAGACGGTTGTGGTTACATGCTCAAAATTGAGGACGAAAGATATAAGCCAATCAACCTTCCTTCCAAATATCGGCAAAATAGGCTTAAGGTAATGCTGACCTACAAAGAAGATCCCACTGGATATTTTTGTGGCGATTTGCCCTACCCACAAACGACTATTGAAATACTAGAGATCGTTAAGGAGTGAGGATTGTTTAGGGTTTAAACGGAATCATCTTCAGTCTTATAACCAAAGAAGTTCCCTCCCAATGTCGGACTTAGCGTAAGAGTGCTTCCACTTATTTACTGCAATGTCTATTATCTGGTATCCAATAATCTGGTGTCTTATTTCATCTACTGCTTTAGTAGATATTGCATCTCCTTTCTTAATCCAAAGGCTGACTTCTATCTAAAAGGTCTAGGTAAATTGCACATAATGATCCCATTTCTCTAACAATGCCTTAAAGTCTTCCGGCAGCTCAGAGTCGAAATGTAAATGTTCTTTTGTTTGGGGATGGACAAAACCGAGCGATTTTGCGTGTAAGGCCTGTCTTGGCATTATCTTAAAACAATTATCCACAAAGGATTTATACTTAGAAAACTGCGTGCCTTTTAAAACCCTATCGCCGCCATAAGTGCTATCATTAAATAAGGGATGACCAATATGTTTCATGTGAGCCCTGATCTGGTGTGTCCTGCCGGTTTCCAGATTGCATTGCACCAATGATACATAACGGATGCTCCTAATGACCTTATAATGTGTAATGGCATGTCGCCCAAAATCTCCTTCCGGGAATGCTGCCGTGATGCGCCTGTCTTTCAAGCTCCGGCCCAAGTTCACATTTATAGTGCCTGCTGGAGGATCCGGATCACCCCAAACCAGCCCATAATAAGTCCTTTCAATACTATGATCGAAAAACTGCTTGGCTAAACTTTGCATAGCCAGTTCGGTCTTGGCAATCACCAAAAGGCCCGATGTATCCTTGTCAATCCTATGGACCAGTCCTGGCCTTCCTTCGTTGTCTTTCATCGTGGGCAGGTTTTTGAAATGCCAAGCCAGCGCATTGACAAGCGTTCCTGTCCAGTTGTTGTAGGCAGGGTGTACCACCATGCCCGGAGGCTTATTCACAACCAAAAGATGGTCGTCCTCAAATACAATGTCGAGGGGGATATCTTCAGGGACTACCTCCGTATCGCGGGGAGGTTCAGGAAAGGAAACAGTGATTACATCTTGGGGATGCACCTTATAGTTGGGTTTTATGGGCAGGTCGTTAACCTTTACAAAACCATCTTTTATGGCAGTCTGAACCTTATTTCGGGTAACGTTCGCCAACCTATCCATAAGGAATTTATCAATCCTCAACAAAGACTGTTTCGGATCTACTTCTATCCTATGGTACTCAAACAGTTCGTCATTCTCTTCCTGATATGGTTCTTCTTGATTCATAATTAGTGGCCTAGCTTACAAAGATAGCGGTTTGACGGGGAAAATCATTACGATCGTTTCAGGCCATAGCATGATTTATTAATGGAAAGATTTTACCATCACACTTTAGCAGCGTAACTTATGTTTATCTATGCGAATAAATAATTAGTTTTACTGCATGTTTGAGCACCAAGCACCTTCCCCCATTCAAGAAATCCATGACATTTTTCTAAACAAAAAAGGCGTCTCCCTCATGATCAAAAGGGAAGACTTATTGCATGCCGAGGTATCAGGAAATAAGTGGAGAAAACTTAAATACAATCTGCTTGCTGCAAAAGAAGCAGGCCATGACACACTGCTTACATTTGGAGGGGCCTATTCCAATCACATTCACGCCACGGCGGCTGCGGCCTCAGAAATGGGCTTTAAAAGCATCGGCATTATCAGAGGAGAAGAACACCTTCCCTTAAATGAAACACTCAAGTTTGCCGTGAGAAAAGGGATGCACCTTGAATACATGGATCGAAATGTATATAGGCATAAGGATTCGCCTGATGTCATTAAAGCACTTAAAAATGAGTTTGGTGAATTCTATCTTGTGCCTGAAGGAGGGACCAACAGACTGGCAATTCAGGGTTGTGAAGAGATTATCACAGACATTCCTATTCCTTTTGATTACATCTGCTGCGCGGCTGGAACCGGGGGAACAGTTTCAGGTCTTATTGCCGGACTTGATGGACATCATCAAGTTGTAGGATTTTCAGCACTCAAAGGCAACTTCCTACATCAATCAATTGTCCAGTTGCTTTCCCAGACCAAAGGAAAAACCTATGACAACTGGCAGATTATGGACCAATACCACTTTGGTGGCTATGCTAAGATCGACCATGTGCTCGTTGACTTTATACGAGGTTTTTGGAACCAGCACCATATACTTTTAGACCCTATCTACACAGGAAAAATGATGTATGGTCTCTATGATCTCATACACAAGGATCATTTCCCAACGGGCAGTCGCATATTGGCTATCCATTCTGGAGGCATACAAGGATGGTCAGGCATACAAGCCCGATATGCCTCAAAATATGATTTCGATTTTGTTCCTTTCTAGAGCGAAGATTGAAGTCAATCGATTTGTTCAATCATTTTAATCTCCTCCATTTTCTCTGCATAAAACTTAATAAGCTCGATAGTACTCGTATCTTTATCATAAATAGAATACCAGCCCTGATGTTCGTGTGGCGGATCGCCAATAAAGTCATCGCCAGGCTTCCAAATACTTCCCGGTGCGCTAGGCCTGCCCTCACCTCCCCAAGACCAGAAATTAGCACCTGCCATTAAACCTTCTTGTTGAGCCAAAGTATAGATATGATGAAATATTGCTTTAAAATACTGGTCACGAAGTGTTACAGGAGCATCAGGGTCATAGCTTCCACCATCTCGAGGTATTCCAAACTCCTCTAGCACCACTGGCATATTCAATCTTTTTGCCGCAGCCATATGGTCATCTAAATACTGCTTTGCTTTGGCAATCGCCTCCTGTAAGCTTGCCTCTCCCGCTTCGGGTACAAACCAGCCCCAATTCTGTGCCCAAATATGCGCAGTGGCGTAATCGATGTACGGAGACTGATGATCTAGATAAAAATCAGTTCCAGCATGCTCAGAGGCTGTATTCCCTTCCGATCCAATACTCACTAAGTGCTGTTTATCCATAGATTTGATCTGTTTAGCCGTTTTATGGATCCATTCTCTGTAGGCTGGAATAGCATTGTAACCTCGAGGTTCATTGGCAAGCTGCCATGCCATGATCGTTTCATCATGCTTGTACAAGCGACCTGTATAGGCATTCTCTCTATTGATTATTTTATCAAGGAAGTTGTTAAAAAACTTAGTAGCTCTTTTGATTGAATAAAAACTGCTGGCATAAGCTTGATAGGTTTCCCAGTTGCCATCAGGAGCTGGCGGCGGATATGGAATATCTTCTCCCTTAGCCCAGGCAATATATTGTGCCATGCCTCCAGACCAGACCCAAAAGTTATTGAGCACCACTACTGCTTTCATGTCACGCTTTGACATTTCAGCCAAAAGGAAATCCAGTCCCTTAAAAACTGCTTCATTATATTCTCCAGGAGCAGTTTGCAAAGCAGGCACTACTCGGTATGGCTCTGTGTCCGGTCCCTCAGATGCGCCCAAGATTCTAAGATTGGTGACGCCAAGAGCATTAAGATGATCCAACTCCCTTATTAGCCTTTCTCGCAATGCTTCTTGGCCTTCCATTCCCAAATTCATGCCGTACCAAAAATTGGCACCGAGAAAATAATAAGGTTTATCGGCTTTCATGAACCGCCCATTTTCAACTCGAATATACGCTTCCTGTCCATGAAGATCCCATGAAAACATGAAACACAGCACTATCAGCAACCAAATTTTTCTGCCCATTTTCTATTACAATAAAGATGTAGGCGCAAAGGTGTCATAAGATGATGATTGGAGGGGAGGGGATATTCCCCTTTTATAAAGGGTAAATAGCACGTTTAGGATAGAAACCTTGTCTATTGGATTTTTTCCGAAGTTTTTCCGTATTCCGAAGGGTTTGTGCCGAATTGTTTCTTAAAGCAGTTTCTGAAATATTGGAGATCGGTGAAGCCTACTTCATAAGTAACCTCCGCTACTGTCAGCTGATTCTGGGATAAAAGCTGTGCGGCCCTTTTTAGCCGAATAGAACGGATAAACTCATTGGCTGACATGCCCGTCAGTGCTTTTAATTTCCTATACAACTGCATGCGGCTCATGCCCACATCTTTGCCAAATTCTTCCACGCTGTACTCAGAATTCGACATATTGAGTTCGATGCTATCCAAGGCTATCTGAATAAAATCAGCATCAGCAGAGGTAAGGGTGACCTTTTTTGGCTCAAGCTTCAGCGTTTCATTATCGCTAAACAACCTCCTGAACTGCTCCCTTGATTCTATCAGATTCCTGATCTTAAGCTGTAACAGTTGGGCATTAAAAGGCTTCGTAATATAGTCGTCAGCACCATTTTCCATCCCTTCCAACTGGGCAATTAAAGAGGTCCTTGCGGTCAGAAGAATTATTGGGATATGAGAGGTCCTCACATTTTCTTTAATATGCTTGCAAAAGGTTAAGCCATCCATACCGGGCATCATCACATCGCTCAGAATCACTTCTGGAGATTCCGCTTCTGCCACAGCCAAACCCTCACGACCATTTTCTGCTTCCAAAATTTCATAATTCGAGGCAAATATAGAACGAATAAAAGCCCTCACTTCTGCATTGTCTTCTACTATTAAAATCTTTTTGCCTGTTGCATGGGTCGAATTACTGGCTATTGTTTGGGAATATTCGGCATATTCCTCTGCGCCTTTTACAAAAGATGGGGCCGTTGGCGTCTTGGCTATCTCTGAATCTTTAAAATGCCCTCTTCCTAAAGGCAGCTTGACAGTAAATCGGGAATATTCATGCTCCACGCTATCTACTTTAATATGGCCGCAGTGCATTTCTACCAAGGACTTCGTCAAGGCAAGGCCTATGCCCGTACTCTGACTCATGGTGTCATTAGAATTAAACCTTTTGAAAATGCTTTTGAAGTTTTCTGGCTTTATGCCGCTACCATTATCTTCGACAAATATTTCCAATGTATCGTCTGATGCTATGGCCCCTATCGTGATCGTGCCACCCTCCGGCGTATGGTTGAAAGCATTGGACAATAAATTATAAAGAATTTTTTCAAATTGGTCGGGATCAAACCACAGCAGGATAATATCGGCTGAAGCTTTAAAATCGAATTTAATCCTTTTCCTTTCGGCCAAGCCTTCGAAGGAAAGTTTAAGCTCCTTGATAAATTCGACGATATTGCCTTCAGACACTCGCAGTTTGAGCTTGCCAGCTTCCGCCTTTCTGAAATCCAACAACTGATTGACAAGCCGAAGGAGTCGTTGTGCATTTCTATTGATTGTTCCTAAGTGTTCCTTAAAGTCAGTCTCTCCTTCTCCATAACTCATTATTTTTTCCAAAGGCCCGAGAATGAGCGTTAATGGCGTTCTGAACTCATGGGAAATATTGGTGAAAAATTGAAGTTTAGCTTTATTCAATTTCTCAATATTCTCTCTATTCATTCGCTCTATGCGAATATCATTGATATAATTGGTCCGCATGATGATAAACTTTCTAAAAAAATACAGCACCATAAACACCATCAAGACATAGCCCACAATAGCATACCAGGTGCGATACCATGGTGGTGCGATATGGATGATCAATTTCCTAACTTCATTTGTCCATACGCCATCACCATTGCTTGCTTTTACCTCAAACACATAATCGCCAAAAGGCAGGTTGGTATAGTTGGCATATCGCCTATTCGCATCTGTGTATTTCCAGTTTTCTTCGAAGCCTTTTAATCTGTATGCGTACTTATTTTTCTCGGGAGCAGAATAATGCAAAGCGGAAAATTCCAATGATAGAGAATTCTCAAAATGCTTTAGGGAAATTGCCTCCGTTTGTGACAGTGGCTTTTTTAGAATAGGGCGGCCATGATACCGTGTATTGATATGGATGGGGTCATTGAAAATACGGAAATCCCTCAGACGAATCGTGGGCTGAAATGGATTGGTATTAATCTTGTCGGGATATAATATGTTGAACCCATTCGCCCCACCAAAGTATAAGTTACCTCGACTGTCTTTTAAGGAAACGCCGTTATAAAAGAATCCGCCTTGTATCCTATCCTTAATATCAAAATCATTTATCACCTTATAATTTTCATCGTTGGTATCTAATACAGTAATACCATTCCAATGCGCATACCAAATGTTACCATCTTCATCTTGTAATAGACTTACCACTACATCTGGAGATTCTCGATCTTTAATTTCAACTGTTTTAAAAGCGTTTCGTCGTCTGTCGAAATAATCGAGTCCACCTTCTGTGCCGATCCATACCCTCCCTTTATTATCCTCATAAATCACATTGATGAAATCATTGCTGATGCTCATGGAAGTTTGGCTGGTATAGGTTTGCCATTCAATTATTGCATTATCTTTCAGAGAGGCTTTTAAAAGCCCTTTGCCTCTCGTACCTATCCATAAGAATCCCGAATTGTCTTCATAAAGCGCCACAATGGGCACTTGCGTAAAAGCCTCTTGTTGGTACCGAACTATTTGGCCATCAGGCATTATTTTGTTGATTCCGCCGCTCCATGTGCCTACCCATATGCCTCCATCTTTACTTTCCCAAAATGCCATGATATAATTATCAGACAGATATTGCCTTTGGTCCCCTTCTCCCATACGGAAATTTTTAAAATCGATGATAGAGGAAGACCTTCGTTGAATATTCTTTTCATTGAACATATATACCCCTGATCCGGCACTCCCTATCCATATATTACCCTTGCTGTCCGTATACAATTTCTGAACAAATGCAGCAAAATCGTCCTCTACGGCGGTTTTTAACTTGTATCGTTTAAAGCGAGATGCCCCTTCCTCTAATGTTTGAGTCAAGGGGTTAAAATGATATAAGCCCCCGCCCATTGTACTTACCCAAAGGTTTCCAGAAGTCGATTGTTCGATACCGGTTATAATACTCTTGGTAGGGTCGAAAGAATCGGTAAGATATAAATCAAAGTTTTTATTATAGGTATCGAATTTGTTGATCCCTTTTTTTGTGCCTATCCACAAAACGCCTGTTTTGTCAATAAACACAGCGGTAACTGTATTATGACTCAGGTTCACCTGCTTATCGAAGTTGCCAAAAAAGCGTATAAATGCTTTGCGCTTCGGATCAAAAATACTCATACCCATTTCCGACCCAAGGAGGAGATAGTTGCCACTATTTTGGTATGTATACAAGGTTCGGAAAAAGTTAAACCCAGCCTCCCGTTCTTCCATTTGATAATTAGAAATCCTGTTGCCCTCTAATACCTTAAGGCCTTTTTTGGTACTCCAAGAGATGATTTCATTGTCCTCCTCATCAAAATAACTTGTGATTTTATAGACATAGTTATGGAGCTCTGCACTTTCTTCGTCACCGGCATAATAATAGCGCTCGAAGTGCATTTGAGGATCGGTAAGATCGAGCTTGCTTACGCCTCTTTCTGTTCCTACCCACAAATTGCTGCTATGATCAATATAAAGAGAAGTGACAAAGTTGAAAATCTGACTATTGCTATCTTGTGGGTCGGCATAAAACCGTACAGCAATGCCAGTTTGAGGATCAAAATGGTTGAGCCCATTTTCTGTGCCTATCCACAACTTCCCTTGGCTATCCTGGACAATGCTCCATACATTATTACTGCTGAGGCTGTTACCATCCATGGGGTTATACTGATAGCTGGTAAAGGTATGTGTACTTTTGTCATATTTATAGATCCCTCCCATCATGGTGCCTACCCAAATGTAGCCATCTCTATCCTCGAATAAGGTTGTTATTTTGTTGCTTCTAAGTGCAGAAGTGGATGAACTATTGGACTGGAATACTGTAGTAGTATATCCATCATACAAGATCAAGCCTGTCCACGTGCCAATCCATAAGAACCCATCGCTATCTTGGATCATGCAATTGATGGACTGTTGTGACAGTCCGAGCACAGGGTCAGGATGTTCAAATACAATATCCTTTTCGGCCAGGCTGGAAGGTTGACATATACCATGAACGGCACATCCCAAAAGAATCCATAACAAAAAGAATCGCTCCATATTTGCCTTTCATTTCAATAAATATAGAGATTTTTTAAAGATATACATTGCTGATCAAAAAGAAGAAAGCGAGCGATGATGATAGAAAAAATGACACCCACCTCAATCCATTACTTGTCTATGGCATATAACTCTCTCGTTTGGCTTTAAATTCTGAGCCCTCCTTCCACTGAGGAAAGTCATCATTTATGCTAAGTTTATAACCAATAGTATACATAAACTGAGCCGTCTGAACCATCCCAGAAAGATCCCATTCATCGGGATTGTATTCATCAGATGGGGCATGATAGTGGCTAGCAGTATAGGCTTCCGCTTCCTTGGCAAAGGATTTTCCTTCCTCCACCGATTCGATTCCTGATTCTGAATATAGGGCAGGCACGCCTTCCTTAGCAAAGCTAAAATGATCGGACCGGAAAAAGTAGCCAGCACCAGGATTTTGGTCTGGCACAATAAACCTACCTTGCAATTCTGCCACTTCTTGTGCATACTCATCCAGTTCTGATTGTCCATGTCCTATAACAATCACGTCCCTTGTAGGCCCATAGCTGCTCAATGCGTCCATATTGAGCACAGTTACGGTCTTGTTTAAGGGAAACACGGGATTAGTGGCATAATATTCCGAGCCCAAAAGGCCTTGTTCCTCAGCAGTTACTGCAAGAAACAAAATAGATCTTTTAGGCTTTTCCTTCTGTTTGGTAAATGCCTCCGCTATTTCCAGCAATGCTGCCGTGCCAGTAGCATTGTCAATGGCACCATTATAGATAGAGTCCCCGTCAACAGGCTCTCCTATTCCCAAATGATCCCAATGGGCGGTGTATATAATGTATTCCTCTTTTTGGTCTGTACCAGGGTAAAGTGCCAGTACATTGTTAGAAACAGATTTTTTGAAAGCATTTTCAATGGTCAATGAAACGTTTAATCCGAGACTTACAGGTTGGAACCCCCTTTGACCAGCATCTTCCATGATGTTCTCAGGTTGGCCTGCAAGTTCAAAAATGGATTTTGCGGCTTGCAAAGTAACCCATCCTTCCATGGCTGCTCTTGACATATTGCTATCTTCTGCTTCTAGGTACATGCTTGGGCCAGACCAGCCGTTGCGCACAACCGACCATGGGTAGCTTGCTGGGGCTGTATCGTGTATGATGATGCAGCCTGCAGCTCCTTGCCTAGCAGCTTCCTCATATTTATAAGTCCATCTGCCATAATACGTCATGGCTTTGCCTCTAAAAAGTGTTGAATCGGATGATGCAAAGCCCGGATCATTTACAAGCACTAAAACGGTTTTCCCTTTTACGTCGAGGCCTTCGTAATCATTCCAGCCATACTCTGGCGCTACCACTCCATATCCGGCAAAAACCAATTCGGAGTTCGTTACTTGAATGGTTTCCTTCACCCTTCTAGAAAGCGCCACATAATCGTCAAGGTAGTTGAGATCCAGCTGGCCATTGGCACCTTGAATGGACATCTGCCCTTGTGGCATTGAGTTGATTTCTATCAAGGGTACTTCCTGAAAAAAACTATCGCCATTGCCCGGCTGCAAGCCCAATTGCTCAAACTCTTTTTTCAAGTACTCAATTGTTTTCTCTTCTCCAGCAGTAAAGGGCATTCTACCTTCAAACTCATCAGAGGCAAGAATTTGAATGTGCCGACCAAATCCTTCGGCATCAATTGCCCTGAGTGAAGTGGAATCAGGTATGGATGGACGATTTTCTTGTGTTGATTTATTAGAGTCACAACCGTTAATGAAAGCTAAAAAAGGCAATGTCAATAGTAGGAGAATTTTTTTCATGAGAATCGTTCAAGATTAATATGAGTAAGTTCAAGCGGGAATTTAATAAAGAATTGGCAAAACTCCTGTAGCAATGACAATCTCGCTAAAAAATATGCCTAATTCAAAATAGCTATAGCATGAGGAATAAAATGCAATTGCCCATATTCATCATTATCCAATCCAGCCAAAGGAAAAACCTCCATGGTATATTTTATTCGCGCCAAATAAGAAATGCCACATAGACAACATAGCTCACCAGCAGAATTACCGCTTCCCCTCTGGTGAGTTTGCTGGTTTTGCCCAAAAACAATACAAAAAGCAGGACGGTACCTGCCATGAGCACGTAAATATCTGTATTCAGATTAGCATTGTAATCCATAGGGTTGATCAAGCCGCTTATTCCCAATACAAAAAGCAGGTTAAAGATATTGGAGCCTACAACATTCCCTATCGATATGTCACTATTTTTTCTAAAAGCAGCTACAGCAGAGGTAGCCAGCTCTGGCAGCGAAGTGCCTGCGGCGATAATTGTAAGTCCAATCAACTTATCGCTCAAATTAAAGCTTCTAGCTATTACTACTGCATTATCAACAACCAATTGTCCGCCAAAAACCAGGCCCAACAATCCCCCTATTATCATAAAAGTCATTATCCACCCAGAGTAGTTTTGTTTTTCTACAACAACAGTAGCTTCGGGGTCACGTTTCATATTTTTGAACACATAAAACATGAAAATGGAAAAGAAAATCAGGAGAATAAAGGCATCGATCCTACTAAAATAGTTTTCAATCCCCCATAGAAATTCATCATTTACCAAGATGAAGACCAACACAATGGCTAAAAGAGAATAGGGAATTTCTACTTTTATGGTAGACCTCTGAACCACTATGGGATAAATAACAGCTGAAACACCTAATATAAGAAAGAGATTAAATATGTTACTTCCAATCACGTTTCCATAAACCACCTCGTTCAACCCTTTAGTACTTGATACGACACTGACCACCAACTCAGGAGCAGAGGTACCCAAGGCTACTATAGTCAACCCTATTACCAACTCTGACACATTATACTTTCGAGCTAAAGCCGAAGCCCCTTTGACTAAATAATCGGCTCCTTTGATCAATAATGCAAAACCTAGAAATAGCAACAGTACGGTTAAAACCATAATAGATTGAGGTGAAGTTTATAAAAGATCGAGGCCAATATTGCCAAAATGAGCGCCAACAGTCATAATAATACATGAAATCAAAACCCCTAAACTTACGGCTAAAAATGCTCTTTTCCGCTCCATCTTGGTAACAAAAGCGGCAATGGTACCCATGTAAGCACCAGTGCCTGGAAATGGTACCATTACAAAAATCATAAGCGCCAAAAAGCCAAATTGTTTATTCTTTTCTTTATTAATCCCCTTTTTGGCTCTTTTGGAAAGGAATAGCGCACCTTTTTTGTAAGGGCGAAAAGCCCACAATTTTTTATCAAAAGTATTAATGAGCCACATGAAAAGTGGAAAAATAAGTAGATTCCCAATAAGTCCTATCACAAAAACCCAAACAATATGGATGTCATTCAAAATGCCGTATGGGATTCCCACCCTGGCTTCTCCAAAAGGAGACATGCTCAAAAGGAAGGTATATATAAGTATTTCTAACATTGTTTTATCAAAAAATATCTGCCGTGCAAAATTACCTCGGCTATCTGGTTATCTAGGTAGCAACACAAAAATCAAACCAGTACTTAAACATGTTTCAAGAAACAATAGAGATGAATGAATGTTGCGTTTTGTTAGAAACCAAAATGCAAATTTAGATCAAAAAGTTAACATCATACAATGGGAAGTTCTAAAAACATTTTGTTGTGTTTCCTTTGGCAGGATGTATATAGAATCCGTTACTAATGGCTTTTACTTTCTACTGCTCTTTCGTTTCGGTTTTGCTTTACGTACTGTACTTGCTTTACCAAAATCTCTTTTTTTCTCATGAAAGGCGCCTTTAAATGTAGGATCAGCCTTCTTTCTTTGAGCATCTATGGCTTTGGCCATAGTCTGGCCCTCTTCAAAACTTGTAGGCACGATAGACACCTCTTCTGGAATAGGTTTTTGTGGTATTTGTTGACGGATGATCTTTTGAATTTCTTCCAAGTGGTGCTCTTCGGCAGCATTTACAAAAGTAATGGCTGACCCACTCTGGCTGGCACGGCCTGTTCTTCCTATACGGTGCACATAGTCTTCATACACCACTGGCACGTCAAAATTAACAACGTGGCTTACCTGACGTATATCAATTCCCCTAGAGGCGACATCAGTAGCCACCAACACCCTTATGCTATTTTCTTCTTGACGGAAGTCATCCATGGCATTTATTCTCGCATTCTGGTCTTTGTTACCGTGAATGACCCTTACTTCTCCATCAATTTTCCGCTGCAGAAATTTAAAGATATTGTTTGCGCCCTCTTTGGTCCTTACAAAAACAATCACCTTGTTGAAAACCTTTTCGTCCAGTAGCAAATGTTGCAGGAGATTGATTTTTGTCCGGAAGTTCGGCACCTTGTACATCACTTGGTCTACAGTTTCAACTGGTGTGGCTTGCGGTGTAATGGCTACTGTTTCAGGAAACTCGAGAAACTCTTCGGAAAGCCCCACCACCTTTGGGGGCATAGTAGCCGAAAAGAGCAAATTTTGTCGCTTGGTCGGTATCACCTCAAGAAGATTTCGAATTTGAGGCATAAAGCCCATATCCATCATTTTATCGGCTTCATCCAAAACCAACGTGTTTATTTTCCTTAATTTAACTTCTCCTAGCCTATACAGATCCATAAGCCGTCCAGGTGTAGCCGTAAGGATATCTACTCCCGCCCTTATGGCTTCTATCTGTGCCTTTGTGCCTGTACCGCCGTAAATACATGCATGCCTGATATCGCAATAGGCCGAAAGGCTTTTGACATTATCATCTATCTGCATAGCAAGCTCTCTTGTCGGGGCCAAAATCAGTACTCGAGGATCCATGCCTTGCGCATACCTTATTTTCATGAGCAAAGGCAGCACAAAAGCGGCTGTCTTGCCTGTGCCTGTTTGGGCAATACCCAATAAGTCGTGACCTGCCATAATCAATGGAATAGCACTTTTTTGGATCGGGCTCGGGGACTCATAACCCATTTCGGCCACAGCCTGCAAAATTTGCTTGTTTAATTTAAAATCCTCAAAAGTTTGTGCTTCCTTTCCCATCGTGTATTGTATAAATAGTGGTATTTCATTTTTCCCCTCTTGCTCATGAAGGCTGGCAGGATTGTTACCGGTCGTGCAATTTACGAAAATCCATGCAACTTGTTCCGCCGAGCTTTATCACCCAATTCTCTAGGGCATTCCCCTCAAATTGTTTTACTTTATGCATGACAAAGAACCCTTCAAACGCTGCACCGTATCCTTGTTAAGAAAGTATATAGCGCTCTGGGGCCGTAAAGAATTCTAAAAAATAACAACAAAAATTTATAACTATGGTAGGGATACTTACAGATAAGCAAATTGACCATGTCCTCTCTAGTCAGATCGTAGGCCGATTGGGCACAAGTGTGGGCGACAAGATTTACATTGTACCTGTTTCTTATGTATATCATGATGGATACATCTATGCTAGGGCTAAAGAAGGGATGAAAGTAGAAATGATGCGACAAAACCCCAAGGTATGCTTTCAGGTAGATGCTATAGATAACATGGCCAATTGGAGGAGCGTGATCGCTTGGGGGGAATACGAAGAGCTGGATGACATAGTGCAACAAAATGAAGGCGCAGCGATTATGTCTGACCGGTTTGCACCTTATGCTATGAGCAGCACTGTGGCGCCATCTACCCACATCAAATCGGGGGAGAAAGGGTTAAGAGCAGTAGTATTCCGCATAAAAGTGACCGAAAAAACTGGCCGATATGAAAAAAGTGCCTAGTTCTTTTACATCTCACCGCTCAACCTTCCTTCCTTAAGCAAGGCGGAAGCTGACAATTAATTTATCACTATTTAATCATTAGAAAAGTAATTATGGAGGATTTTTTTTATAACAATTTTGGTGTAAGCACTGAAGTACTGAATTATGTTATCCTGCCGCTGATGATTTTCTTTGCCCGGATATGCGATGTGTCCATATCTACTATCCGGATCATATTTGTGATGGGTGGCAACAAAACTTTTGCCCCTATCCTGGGATTCTTTGAGGCTTTGATTTGGCTATTGGCTATTGGGCAAATATTTAACAATATCGACAATATCTGGTCATACTTTGCCTATGCCGCTGGTTTTGCCACAGGCACATATGTGGGCATGTACATTGAAGAAAAGCTCGCACTGGGAAGGGTGGTGGTAAGACTCATTACGCGAGAACCTGTATACAGTTTGATTACATTTTTGCATGACCACGACTATCGCTACTCTATCCTAGATGCGGAAGGGAGAACTGGAAAGGTGAATGTTGTTTTTACTGTAGTAAAAAGAGAAAAGTTGAAACATTTGATATCGGGCATTAACCAATACCATCCTAAAGCCTTTTTCACCATAGAAGGAGTGAAAAGAGTAAGCGAGGAGATATTGATGAAAGAAACGCCTAAAAGTATTGGATTCCGCTGGTTTCAACTCAAGCGGCGATAAGACAAAACCATTACAATATCGTATAGTTTGTGAATTCTGCCTACTAAAAATGGGCAAAATGACCCATGTTTACACAAAAGAAGAGGCTACTTTTGCAGGATTGAATATGTTTGCAGAGAACTACTAACTATACTTAACGAATGAAGGAACAAGTTTCGGAATTAGCACAAGTGCTTAAGGAAAACATTTTGCCCTTTTGGATGGACAAAATGGTGGATGATGAACAGGGCGGCTTTATAGGACAGATAGATGGCCTAGGCCAACGCAATGTGCAGGCGGATAAATCGATTATTCTCAATACGAGGATTTTATGGACCTTTTCCGCAGTTTATCAACAGTTAAAAGAAGATCGCTATAAGCATATGGCCGACAGGGCTTTCGATTATCTTCTCGAAAATTTCGTCGATGGTCAATATGGTGGAGTATACTGGATGCTTGATGCCCAAGGTCAAGTAAAGGACAGCAAAAAACAGGTTTACGCACAAGCCTTTATGATCTATGCGTTGTCGGAATATTATAAGATATCAAAGGAGGAAAAAGCTTTGTCTCTTTCCAAAACACTATTCGGACTAATCGAAAAGCATAGCTTGGACAAGGAAAACAATGGCTATTTGGAGGCCTTTGACCAACAGTGGCGACTTTTGGAAGACCTTAGGCTGAGTGACAAAGATGCCAACGAGAAAAAAACGATGAATACGCACCTGCATGTTTTGGAGGCTTATACCAACCTATACAGGTTATGGAAAGACGACGTGCTAAAGGAGGCACTTAAAAACCTTATCGAAGTATTTATGGAGCGCTTTATTGATGACAGAGGACACTTTCTGCTCTTTTTCGACGAGGCGTGGATCTCCAAAAGCAATAAAATTTCTTATGGGCACGATATTGAAGGAAGTTGGCTCTTGTACGAGGCAGCTGAAGTATTGGGAGAGGAAGGGCTTCTGGAAAAGGTAAAAATAGCAAGCCTAAAAATGGCAGATGTTTTTATACAGAAAGGAATAAGCCCTGAACACGCCGTATACAATGAATCGGAAGATGGGGTGTATGAGGAAGAGTTCCATTGGTGGCCACAAGCAGAAGCAATGGTCGGCCTTGTGAATGCCTGGCAACTTACAGGAAAAGCAATCTATCTGGAAAAGACAGCCAAAATATGGGCTTTTACCAAAGAAAGAATTATTGATTGGGAGAATGGCGAATGGTATTGGGGCATATCTAAGGATGGCAAGATACTAACACATGAAGACAAAGCAGGGCCTTGGAAATGTCCTTATCATAATGGCAGGGCGCTGCTTGAGGTGATGGAACGTTTGAGAGCCGACTGATATTCTGTAGCGGTGACATCCCTCCAAAAGGGAGTCATCGCCTACGCATTGCGTTTATATCTTTATATATTACCGCACCAGCATCTGCATGCGGTGGGCATCCAGCTTTACCAAAATAAAGAGCAATATGGTAAAGGACCATAGCGAGGAACCTCCATAGCTAAAAAACGGCAAGGGGATACCAATAACTGGGGCTAACCCTATTGTCATGCCTATGTTGATCAGGAAGTGAAAGAATAAAATGGATACGACGGCATAGCCATACGCCCGGGCAAACCTTGATTTTTGTCGTTCTGCAAGATATACTACCCTAAGCAAAAGGGCCACAAACAAGCTGATCAGCACAAGGCTGCCTACCCACCCGTGTTCTTCGCCAATTGTGCAAAATATAAAATCTGTACTCTGCTCCGGCACAAAGTCGAACTTGGTTTGGGTCCCTTCCAAAAAACCTTTCCCTGTAAGTCCACCGGATCCGATAGCAATTTTGGATTGGGTCACATTCCAGCCATATCCCAGCGGATCGGCATTAGGGTTGATAAGTGCCTTGATTCTGTTTTGTTGGTGAGGCTGCAAAACATTGTCCACAACATAATCCACACTAAAGATAATACCCATTATCAAAACAGCGCCTGAGATAATAGTGAGAATCCGCTTCGTAGTTTTTTTTCCGATACCAATAATGAGTAAAGTCAAAACCCCAATGCCTATCATGAGATAAACTTCGTCGACCATTAGGGTTAAGACAAATATTATAACCCCTACAATTCCCAAGATGAGGAAAATAGGAGAGAGGCCTTCTCTATACAAAACCAGCACAAATGCCGCAAAAACCAAGGCTGTACCTGTATCATTCTGCAAGAGAATGAAAATGGCCGGCAAAACTATAATAGCTCCTACAGTGAGCAGGTCTTTGGTCTTGTCGAGTTTTACTGTATTGCTTTCTAGGTACTTGGCCACGGCCAATGCTGTAGAAAACTTAGCAAACTCGGCAGGTTGAATCCTAAAAGGCCCTATCTCAAACCAGGCCTTGGCACCAGCCACCTCTGTTCCAAATAGCATGACCAAGATAAGCAACAGGATAACAAAACCATAAAAGAAGTAGGCAAATGAATTGTAAAACCTAAAATCAATTACCATAATGGCTATGATGAGCAGCACGCTTGTACCGATCCAGATCAACTGCCTTCCTGAGTTTAAGGAGATGTCGAAAATCGTCTTGTGTAATTGCTCATCATAAACTGCAGCATAGATATTCAACCAACCCAGAATTACCAATAGTGCATACAGCATAATGGTAAGCCAGTCAAGCTTGCTTGCGGTTATGTCGTCTTGTCTTTTCAATGTAAAAACTGTCCCTTTAAAATATAGTCCTGTAAATTAACATTATCCGTACAGCCCTTAATGTATTTTTCTATCATGAGCCCTGTGATTCCCGCCGCTGCCCTTGCCCCCTGTCCGGCATTTTCTACGTACACTGCCATGGCAATAACAGGGTTTTCTTTAGGTGCAAAGGCTATAAACACCGAGTGATCTTCACCGTGATCATTTTCCACTGTTCCTGTCTTGCCACATACACTAATGTCCCTTATTTTAGCCCTATACTGCCCAGTGCCATATTGTACTACTCTTTCCATGGCATCTATTACCACGTCATAATGCTTGGAATCAACAGAAGTATAGTGTTTTTCACGGTACTCTTGAAGAGGAGCACCATCGTCCCCAATACTTTTGATCATATGGGGTATAACGTAATATCCTTTATTGGCTATGATGGCGGCAAAATTGGCCATTTGAAGTGGTACGGTCTGCACCTCGCCCTGACCAACAGAGTTCGAGTATATGTTAGAATACTTCCAACTGCCCTCGCCATAAATTCTGTCGTAAAGTGCTGGTGTCGGAATATAGCCACCTTTTTCATTGGGAATGTCTATACCGAGGGTCCTTCCAAAGCCAAAGGTCAACATGTGTTTCCGCCATAGTTCCAACCCTATTTCAGTGTCCTTGAAAGTATTGTTGCTTACTTCCTGATTCAACATTCGGCGGTATATTTCCCTAAAATAGGGATTACAGGAAACCGTAATGGCACCTGATAGATCTTCAAAGGTATGTGATCCATGGCATCCGATAAGCCTCCTATTGCATCTTATCCTTGTTTCAGGAGTAATCACCCCTTCTTCTAAGGCTACCAATGCTTGCGCCACTTTATAAATAGAACCTGGAGGAAATGCACCCATTAATGGCCTATTAAATAATGGCTTAAGGGTATCTTTCAGCAACTTGGCATAGTTCTCACTAAAATCTCTTCCGCTTAAAATGTTTGGATCATACGATGGGGCAGAAACCATCGCCAATATTTCTCCTGTTTTGGGTTCCAAAGCTACGATACTGCCAACCTTGCCTTCCAATAGGGTTTCGGCGTAGCTTTGCAGCTCTATATCTATTGTAGAAACCAAGTTCTCTCCTCGTACAGGCAAAGTGTCGTATTCTCCCCCTTTGAACTTTCCTTTTTCTATCCCCCTTACATTTACCATCTTATAACTAACACCTGTCTTTCCTCTCAAGGGCTTTTCATAAGTTGCTTCTATACCGCTAATACCTATATAATCGCCTTGACGGTAATATCCGGTCGTGTCTCGAGACAATTGTTGCTTGCTGATTTCCCCAATGTAACCAAATACGTGAGCCATATTTTTATATGGATACGAACGAACCGTCCGGGGCTGAATATGAAATCCAGGAAAATCGATCAAATTTCCCTGAATCTGAGCGAAGGTAGTATTGGAGAGTTGTTTCATGAAAACCGAAGGTTTCACATAGGAATACGACCTGGCATCCTTGAGCTTTTTTTCAAACTCTTCTTTCGTTAGTCCCAGCAACTGTGTAAATACCAGCGTGTCCTTCACTCGTACTTCCTTGGGAATGACCATAAGGTCGTACACGGGCTGGTTATATACCAACAACTCACCGTTGCGATCATATATGAGACCGCGATATGGATATTCTATTACTTTCTGTATGATATTGTTGTTGGCGGCGAGCTTATAATTGTTGTCCAACACCTGAATAGAAAACAGCCTGATCAGGAAGATAAGCCCCACCAAAACAAAAACAAACTGAATGATATAATGCCTATTTTCGTTCATATGCTTCTCCTAGAAGAATAGAAAAGATATTGGATGATCACCAAAGTAGCGAAGGTAAACAACGTACTCGATAGCACTTTCACGAAAGTAAAGAAGAACATGCTAAAGCCTCCTGCTTCTATATAGAACAAGGCTAAATGGTGAATAAATATTAAAGGAAGTGCATAAGTCGCAAACCACTCAAACTTCATCAATTTCAATGTAGGCTCCGTGCCGATTTCATAACCACCCCTAGGTGTAATAAGCTTTACCCAAAAAGGTCTTAGGTACATTATCAACACAGAAGCAGCCATATGAATTCCCAAGCTATCATAAAATATATCGACCACCAACCCTGTGGCAGCACCAAGGAGCAAAAGCAAAAGTGAGCCAGTCTCGAATGGAATTAAAAGCAAAAAGCCTATATATAGAAAGCAAAAAGCCCTATCAAACAATACCATATTCTGCACGAATATGATCTGTAGCCCTATGTACAGGACAAAATAAAATAGCTGTATAATGGAGTTCCTGCTATTCATTTGATGATATAAGTCTCTTGCTCTAGAGAATCGATTTCTCCTTTAGCATTATTTTTAACCACATAAACATAAGACAGGGCTTCAAAATCTGTCGCAAGATCGATGTCGATATCATAAAAAGTCGCATCCTCGCTAATATCTACACTCCTTACGACGCCGATCATTGTATGAGGAGGAAATATGGCATTATACCCCGATGTGACAACCGTATCTCCTGGCTGCACCTGTAAGTGCCGAGGCACATAGAGAAGCTCTGCTGCTTGTGGGTCGGAACCACCCCACTTGGTAGTACACAAGGTACCTGAGTTCTTGATCAAAGAAGATACATAAAGGTCGGGGTGCAGCAGCGAAATGACTGTTGCAAAATGCTTTGAAGCTACCTTCACCTTTCCTACTATTCCTTGTGAGTTCATTACGGCCATGTCTGGCTGTACGCCATCGGATGTGCCTTTGTCGATAGTGATATAGTTACTGGCCCGTCTGGTAGAATTATTGATTACTTGTGCTATTTGAAACTCAAATTGCTCAGGTAAGCTTTCATGAACTGTACTGTCGAGGGATGAATCGGCTATACTATACCTGCCACTGGCGATCATTTCCCTTAGCTGCGCATTCTCTTCAGCCAAGGTTTCGTTTACCGCTCTTAGGCCAAAATAATTGTTGATATTTTGCTTTGACTGCAGAACATTGGCCGCTATTCTATTGGATGAATTCAGGAACGCTGCTCCTTGATATTGATTATGCCTAACAATCAGCCATGCACTAAAAAGCTCTAAGAACGCAAAGAGCAAAAAAGCCCTGTATTGATATAAGAACAGAAATAATCGCTGCATTTATTCCTTAGGTCATCAAAACTGCCTTGTATGCATTGAGGTTTTTCAAGGACAATCCTGTTCCTCGGACAACAGCGCGAAGCGGATCTTCAGCCACGTGTATCGGTAGTTTTGTCTTCAAAGCCAAACGTTTGTCAAGGCCTCTTAACAACGCTCCGCCGCCTGTAAGGTGGATACCATTGTCATAAATATCGGCAGAAAGTTCTGGCGGAGAAATCTCCAACGCCTTTAGCACCGCTTCTTCTATTTTAGAAACCGACTTGTCTATGGCAAATGCAATCTCGGAATAGGATATTTTTATCACTTTGGGGATTCCTGTCATCAGGTCCCTGCCCCTGATTTCATAGTCTTCTGGCGCTTCGTCTAGCTCTGTTAAGGCCGAACCTACCTCTATCTTCACTTTCTCTGCCGAACGCTCCCCAATCAGCAGGTTATGCTGCCGTCTCATGTAATCGAGTATATCTTTTGTAAAAGAATCTCCTGCGACCCTAATAGACTGGTCGGCCACGATTCCAGAAAGTGCTATTACAGCAATCTCAGTAGTACCACCTCCAATATCTACAATCATAGAGCCAATGGGTTGCTCTATGTCTATGCCAATGCCAATTGCGGCAGCCAATGGCTCATGAATCATATACACTTCCTTGGCTCCTGCATGTTCTGCTGAATCCCTTACGGCCCTTTTTTCGACCTCCGTTATTCCCGAAGGAATACATATTACCATTCTGTGTGAAGTAGGAAGGTACCGCTTATGTCCACCATCAATCATTTTAATCATGCCCCGGATCATTTGTTCGGCTGCATGAAAATCCGCAATTACTCCATCCTTTAATGGGCGTATGGTTTTAATATTTTCATGCGTTTTCTCGTGCATCTGCATCGCCTGCCTTCCTATAGCCAAAACCTTATTGGTTGTTTTGTCTATTGCAATGATAGAGGGCTCGTCAACTACAATTTTCTCTTTATGAATAATAAGGGTATTGGCGGTACCCAAATCTATGGCAATGTCACTCGAGAAAAAATCAAATAATCCCATTTTATGAATTTAAAAAGCTGATGGTTCGGATATGATAAGTCTTTGAAATTTACTAACTACTTTCACAAATCTAATAATTCTAATCTATATATTAATGTTTAAAATGGCGGAATCCCGTTAAAATCATAGCTATGTTATTTTTGTCACAATAATCTATAGAATCCTTATCTTTAATGCTTCCACCCGGCTGTATAACAGCGGTTATCCCTGCTTCGTGCGCTATGGAAACGCAATCTGGAAACGGGAAAAATGCATCAGACGCCATTACAGCCCCATTCAGTTCAAAGCCAAAATTCTTAGCTTTTTCTATGGCTTGGTTCAAGGCATCTACGCGGGAAGTTTGGCCAACACCGCTCGCCAGAAGCTGGCCATCTTTTGCCAAAACAATGGTGTTGGATTTTGTATGTTTTGCTACTTTACTGGCAAAAAGCAATGCTTCCTTTTCTTGTTCTGTTGCTTTCCTTTCAGTAACCTCCTGAAAATCTGCCCTTGAATCAGTCTTTATATCCCTATCCTGCTCTATGATTCCGTTCAATAAGCTCTTAAACTGTTTGTCTTGCTTCAAAGGAATTTGCTGCACAAGGAGTATCCTGTTCTTTTTCCCTTTCAATATTGCTAATGCCTCCTCTTCGTACTCAGGTGCTATCAGAATCTCAAAGAACAAGGAATGCATTTCATTGGCCGCTTCTGCAGTCACTTTACGGTTTGTGATGAGCACACCTCCAAACGCCGAAATAGGATCGGCAGCAAGTGCCTTTACATATGCCTCCTTGACAGAATCAGCGGTAGCTATGCCGCAAGCATTGGTGTGTTTCAATATAGCAAAAGCGGTGTCTTCTGGAAACTCTTCGATAAGCGCAACGGCAGCATCTACGTCTACCAGGTTATTATAAGACAACTCCTTACCATTGAGCTGGGTGAACATCTCATTAAGCTGGCCATAAAAGACACCTTCCTGATGTGGGTTTTCCCCATACCGTAGGACTGTGGCTTCTCTTTCGCTTTTCTTGAACTTTTTAAGATCACTTTCTTGATTGAAATAGTTGAAAATAGCCGTATCGTAATGAGAAGAAATATCGAAAGCTTGTGCAGCAAAAGATTTTCGGTCCTCGATGTCAGAAAAGCCCTTTTTCTCTTTCAACAGCTGCTCCAACTGATTGTACTGCTCTCTAGAAGAGACAATCACCACATCTTTAAAGTTTTTGGCAGCGGCCCTGATCAAAGAGATTCCTCCTATATCTATTTTCTCTATAATTTCAGACTCGTTCGTCGTAGCTTTTACAGTTTCTTCAAAAGGGTACAAGTCTACTATGACCAGGTCGATGGCAGGTATTTCATATTCTGTCACTTCTTGTCGGTCGCTCTCAAGATCGCGGCGCGATAAGATCCCTCCAAATATCTTAGGATGAAGGGTTTTGACCCTGCCTCCTAGAATAGACGGATAGTTGGTAAGATCCTCCACAGGGGTGACGGCAACACCCAATCCTTCAATAAAACTTTGTGTCCCTCCTGTAGAATATATCTTGATATCTAATGAGGACAATAAACGGACGATTGCATCCAGATTTTCTTTGTAATAAACAGAGATTAAAGCAGAATTTATTTTTTTACTTGAAGACATGATATGGGTATTTTGTTGCGGGGGCAAAAGTATGAAATTTTAGCTTATTTAAGAAGTATGTTTTCAATCACTTGGGGGTAAAACCTATGTTCTAACAAGTGTATCTTACCAGCCAATGTTTCGGGCGTGTCTCCAGGTTCTACGATACATTTTTCTTGAAAGACGATTTGTCCTTCATCATAGTTTTCGTTCACGAAATGGATGGTAATACCGCTCTCTTTTTCCTTGGCTTCAACCACAGCTTTATGCACGAAGTCGCCATACATGCCCTTTCCACCGTACTTGGGCAACAGGGCCGGATGGATATTGAGTATCTTATTAGGGAAGGCGTTAATAAGGGCAGGGGGCACCAGCCACATAAACCCAGCCAGGACAATCAAATCAATTTTGTGGCGCAAGAGCAATTCAACAATTTCATTGGTATCGTAGAATTTTTTGCGATCGAAAACCGCTACAGGTACATTATATTGCTTTGCCCTTTCTATCACGCGAGCATTCGGATTGTTGGTAAGCAATAAAGCAACAACTACATTATTCCTTCCTTGGAAATATTCAAATATCTTTTCGGCATTTGAGCCATTGCCACTAGCAAAAACCGCAAGCTTCTTTACGTTATTATGTATCAATTTTTGGATAATTTATAAATGAACCTAACAAGACAAAACTAAAAAAACATCATACTTAAAATCCCCGACAACATAATTATCTTGCAAAAATTGCTCAGGTATGTAAAGTGCCTCACCGTATCTGCTCGAGATAAGTAATAAACAAAATAACTAATGGGCAAAACCAGCAAGAGAAAGTATATTGTCAGTGTGCTATTGTCTAATCGGTGGGAGAGCAAAAATATGGTAAATACAAAACAGGCAATTAAAATATATAATACCCATTTTGTTTTTCTAAGCCCTAACAGGACTGGCAAAGTGAGGCATCCAAAATCAGCATCGCCCTTCTGATCCTCTATATCTTTGATGATTTCACGGATGAGCGTAATTGAAAATGCAAAGAAAGCGTAGATATTCACCAAATAAACATTTTGCTGATAATACATCCCTACTAAAAACAGTGCCGCACCTGTCAGCAATCCAATGCAGCAATTCCCTATCAAGGGCAGTCTTTTCAGTTGATTGGAGTAAAACCATAACATGAATGCGAAAGCAAAGCACAGCAATCCTATTTTCCAAGAAAGGGTAAACCCGATGAAAATGCCAATAAAATTAAAGGCGGTATGCCATACCATGGCCATGCGTCTTTTTAGCACTTTCCCTACTACCACACGATCAGGCTTGTTGATAAAATCTATCTTTACATCGTAGTAGTCATTGATGATATACCCTGCTGCTGCTATCAGAACGGTTGCCAACACAAGTTTGAATAGATTCGGATCTGAAAGATATTGCAACCCTTCCCCATCATTTCCCACTAAAAAAACTGCGGCCATATATTGTGTGAGCACAATAATGACCAAATTTGGAAAGCGGATAAGCTTAAGGAAACCGGACACAGAAAATCCGACAGGTTTTGACAATGGTTTTCCCTTCATATAAAAGGTTTAATCACAAATTTAGCTTGAATAGCATTGGATTGCAATTAGATAAGAAATGGAGTGCTATTGCTATGGAATAAAAAGAATTCTTGATAGTGCCCATCAGAAGAAAGAATCTACTTAGGCTATTGTTCATAGTAGGCCTGATCGAGTATGTGCTGGCTCAACGACTTGTAAATATTTTGGAGTGCCTCATCGTCTTTCATAAATTCCAAATGACTTTCGAGCACTCCTAAGTCGCCACGTGCTGCGGGACCTGTCTGTGCATTCTCAGGGCCTAGCTCAAGGCTTTTGTTGACCGTCTCAACGATTAGAGGTGTCAGCAATTGAAAGTCTATCTTATGTTGCTTAGCAATTTGCTTGGCCACCACCAGCATATGGTTGACAAAATTTGAAGCAAAAACCCCACTTACATGCAGGGCCTTCCTTTGTTTACTATCAAGAAAAGCAACTTTTCTAGTGATGGATTGAGCTAAACGGGTGAGGACATTCTTAGTGTCAGCATTAGAAGCTTCTATGAAAATAGGAATATCCTTAAAGTCCACTTGTCTTGATTTTACGAAGGACTGTAGTGGATAAAGGCTCCCATAGTGGTGCCATGCATCCCCTAGCACTTCAATCGAAACACTTCCAGAGGTATGCACAACAATTGCATCAGGACCTGGCAGCACAAGTTTCTCCACAACAGTGGCTATAGCATCGTCCTTTATCGCTAAAATGAATAACGCTGCACGGCTATTGGAAAAATCTAAAGAGTCAGTAGCTTCAGCATTGTAGAGATTGGCTACAAGTGCCTCCGCACGCTTTAGCTTCCGGTCATACACCGAATGAATATTGTGCCCCGCATTTTCAAGGGCCTGTGAAAGATGCCAAGCGACATTGCCGCTCCCAATGATCGCTATATCACAAAAATGAGCCATAGAGTATAAAGCATAGGGGCTGGCGCTACTCTTCCAACCCCTTGTCGCGCATTTTCCTAAATTCGGTATATCTTCTTACCATAGCCATCGTAAAGCCGACAACCAGCAATATAGTACCGATCCATAGGATATTGATCAATGGTTTTTCCATTGCCTTGAGTATCACATAATCTTTTTGGGTAAAGCTAGAGGCCAGTTCGAAGGTTTCGTCTTCAGGATTTATCTTTTCTAAGGTAAGTCTTAGCCCAAGTTCATATAAGTCAGCCGGAACAATCCCTACCGCTTTATCTTCCATCCGAATTACATAAATCGGCTCTACCAAGTAGTCATCTGCCTTCCCATACACCCTCACCTTGGCTTTCACCGCAATGTCATTGCCTAAGAGCGGCACATCTTCTACTTGATTTATTCTTTCTATCCCTTCTAGTACGGCCACGTAATCATTCATAAAGAATCTTTCACCTACCCTTACAGTCTGCGTTTCTGGCTCACTCCACTCTATTTCTTCCTTGGGATCGGGCATAGAACTTATATGAGTATACAAGTCTCGCAGTGCAAACCTTTTGATGTCTGGAGAGGCAATCAGGCCCATGCTAGGGTTTACCTGCCCTCTTGGGAAGAGTGAAAACTGGAATGCATCACCTTTATAATAATCCACTCTAAAATAAGTGTTTTCAGGATGTATCCTAATGGAATCGCCTTTTTCAAAGTATGTTCTATTCTTGGCTTGCACCGGCTGACGTGCAACAACCACAGCAGGGTCTGGAGTAGGCCTGATCCAGGTCCTATCGATATAGTCAGGAAAATCAGAAGATTCTATATACTGCCCTTTATACACAAGTTCGTACTCCTGCATTTGTCGTGGCTCGTTGAGCCAAAGCAGCACATTCTCTTGATTAAATTCATCAGAGGCCTCCTTGATCAACAATAATCCTGAGTTGTTCAAAGAAATGATATTTGAATAACCCGATGAAAACAGCATTCCAATCAACATCATGGCTACTCCGATATGTGCAATAGAACCTCCAGATAACTTATAGTTGCTCCCCAGCAGGCTGAACAAAATCTTGCTATTGGCCACTATAGAATAAACAGCCGCTGTAATCAAGATGATATAAGAGATTTCTTTGATTCCCCCAACGGTCAATATTACGGTGGCAATGGCCAAGGTGATGACTATTGGATAGGTCAAGGCACTCAAGAGCTTGTTTCGGTCCATCTTGCCCCACCAGAAAAACTGGCCTGTTCCCGAAAGCAACGCAATCAAAACAGCAAACCACAACTGAAACTTGCTATAAAAGATCATAGGATCTGCTGGTGGTGCCACATTGGAGATGCCGCCAAAGTATTCGATAATGGCATTGTATACAGGAATAGAGGTAGGTACCAAAACCTGAAAGCCCATCAAGCAAAGGGTAGTTGCCCCGATAAATATCCAAAATTCACGGGAGTATGTAGAGGCTTCCTTTTCAGAACTGGGAATATCTTTCCAGCGGACAATAGCCAGCACGACTGCCCCCACTGTAAAGAACAGCATGTATAATAACAGCTGACCCGAAAGTCCTAAGTCGGTAAAGGAGTGCACTGAGGCATTGCCCAATATGCCACTTCTGGTGAGGAAGGTAGAATACAAGATAAGGGCAAACATGCATATAACTAAAATAATACTTGTCTTCAGCGCAGTTTCACTTTTCTTATAGGCGATCATTGTATGCATTGCGGCCACCATGAACACCCACGGTACATACACGGCATTTTCAACCGGATCCCAGCTCCAATAGCCTCCAAAATTGAGGGTTTCATAAGCCCAATATGCTCCCATCAAAATCCCTACTCCCAGCGTAAGGGTGGCAAAAAGCGTCCAAGGCAAAGCAGGCCTAACCCACTCTTTATATTTTTTCTTCCATAAGCCCGCAATACAAAACGCAAAGGGCACTAGGCTGGCAGCAAACCCTAAGAACAAGGTGGGTGGGTGCACCACCATCCAATAGTTCTGCAATAGCGGATTCAATCCAGTGCCATCCTCAGGTATAAAGTTGGGGTTAATATTAAATATGGGAGCATCCATGGCATCACGCAATAGGATGAAGGGCGAACTGCCAATTTTCAAGTTAAAGATCACCACTCCCAATATCATAGATACCAGAAAGGTTTGGACCAGTGCAAAGACCGTCATAATAGGTGCCTCCCAGAACTTGTTGGTTCTTATCAACACAGCGCCTAGCACTACGTGCCAAAATATCCAAAGCAGAAAACTCCCTTCTTGGCCCTCCCAAAAGCAAGAAATCATATAATATACGGGAAGGTCACGCGATGAGTGACTCCACGCATAGTGATATTCAAAATAATGGTTGTAAATAATATAAAAGAGGCTGAAAATAATCCCTAAAACAGCAATACCATGAATGTAGAAAAGCGTCCGGGCATATTTGATCCAACCTTCTTTGGTGAGATCTGTCGTGTTGGAAGCTTTGAAATAGGCATAAGTAGCTACAAGTGCACTAACAAAGGCAATAATAACGAAAAGGTGGCCTAAGTCACCGATAAAGGTATGTACCATTTTTTAATAAGTTAGGCCAGCACTATAAGGACCTTTTGCCAGCCTGATGTGATAAACTGAATTATAAATTACTGGCTGTTCCCGCTTGAACAGTCGTTTCTTCATATTTGGATGGACACTTCATGAGTATTTTGTCCGCAACGAAATACTCATTGTGATAACCTCCTACCACAACTACCTGCTCTGATTTAAGAAAATCGGTAGGCATGGGTTCGTTGTAATATACTTTCTGCACTTCGTTGTTCTCATCCACCATCATAAAGGCAAAGGAAAGTTTGTCTTCGCTGGTTTCTATGCCCACCACTTCCCCTAGCTCATCTTTATTAAGCTGTCCTACTACATGGATTTTGGAAGCGTTTCCAGATGAGGCCATCTCCTTCGCTTCTTTAAAGGTTACATAAGAGCTGGCATCACCAGCGGTAGAAATAATCACTATGATAGCAACAGCTATAATAACGATACCGAAAATATGGGACTTTTTCATGTTCAAAGGGCTACTTTATGCTTGTTTAAAATCGTTTACTTTGTTTACTCCTGCGCTAAGATTCTTAAACACCTTTGACGCAAATTAACGTCAGGTATAATATAATAGATGTTCATGCATTGTGGTGAAAGCCTATGCTTAAAGTTGCTAAGAGCCTAACACCAAAAGTGCTTTTATAATTCTATAAACCTTCTTTTTTCTGGTTCAATGCTTTTTCAATCTTGCTCACTTTACTATCTATCCTGATGGTATACACCACAAAGCCCGCTAAGATGGTGACTAAAATGGCCACCACAACGTAAATCTTCCCTTCAGCCCGCATCTTATCTGCCATTTCAATATGCATATTATTATAATCAGCTTCCGTTACGGGCTGCTTCGGTTGGGCCTGTGAGGCGTATGAAAGTGATAATAATAGTAAAAGAATAAGAAGGTATTTTTTCATTTTATATAACTTATGCTTTTGATCAAAACTTTGAATTTACTTTCTGTTGAATTGTGCGCAGTCTTATCCTTAACGATGCCATCCAGATTCCCATCAACGTCCAAGCGATGATGGAAGGATAAAACACCAACCTTAACTGATTGTCATATTCATAGGCATCAAATGCTGGATTTCCACCGCTTCCAGGATGGAGCGAATCGGTAAGCCTGGGCAGGATAAACAACAAGGGGATAAGAGTAGCAAAGGCAAATATATTATATACTGCACTAATTCGTCCGCGTTGCTGCTTGTCTTCCAACGAATTACGCAGCACAAAATAGGCAAAATATATCAGCAAGGCTATGGCTGAACCATTCTGCTTCGGGTCTCCACTCCAGGGAGATCCCCATGTATAGTTGGCCCATATCATGCCTGTAAGGATACCCAGCACTCCAAACAGCACTCCTATTGAGGCGTATTCTGCTGCAATGGCATCGTTGCGCTCAGTAGGGTTTGCCAGGTATTTAATTGCATATACTACCGAAACTACCAACAAGATCATCATGCCAAACCACATGGGCACATGAAAAAACAAAGCCCTGATTGTTTCGTTAAGGATGGCCAAACGGGGCACTTCCAGCACCAAACCGCCCGCTACAGTATAAATCAGGAGTGCAACTGTCAATATTTTCCACCAATTTTTTTTGATCATTTTCATCATACTAACTACGCCATAAGTAAGGGAATAGTATATAAGCTACCGTAGCAATCATTATATTTATTGCCAACAAGACGAGTATTTCATCTGAACTCAGAGTCCTGTCTAAGCCATCTATCGCACTTTTAGAAATCTTTAATACCATCACCATTACCGGAATGATGATGGGAAAGCCTAATACCGCCATGAGCATATTGCTGTTGTGCGCCTTGGATGCTATGGCAGAGATCATGGTAAATATAACCGAAAAACCTACAGCGCCCAGCACAATACTTATTAGGAAGTAAAGCTTATCCTGCACCGGATTGCCGAGAACGGTAGCGTATACAACATACCCCAACAGTGCTAATATCAGCATCAACACCAAGTTGTAGATCATTTTCGAAAGAATAACTGCTTGAGGACTTACGAGGGAATAAAAGTAAAACATCCTGCCATATCTTTCCTGTAGAAAGCTTTTGGCCACAGCGTTAACAGCGGTAAACAGCAAAATTATCCAGAATAGGGCATTCCAGGTGAGGGCATTCAGTTGGTTAGGCTTCAAGTTAAAGCTCATGTAGCATACCAAAATAGTACTGGCCAGATAAAGCAGCATGCCGTTTATAGCATACTTCTGTCTCCATTCCAGAAGAAACTCCTTCCATAAAAGTGTCCGAATTTCTGAGAGTACCATTCTGTTGCAAAATCAGGCCAAAGGTACGGCTAAAACTGCAAATATCTAGGCATTACCGGACAAATGCGAGAACAGATGTTTGGAAAAAAGCACATCTTGGAATAATAAAAGGGCGCTATTTTTTTTGATGTATGAATATTATAAGAAGTCTCGTTTGCTTCTTCTCGGTTATCTTCCATCAGCTTTTCAACTGATCCCATAAGATTTCATAAGACTTTAGCCTTGCTTCGTGCTCATATACATAAGTCACTGCCATCAATTCATCTACACGTGTTTCATCAAGGAACGCTGCTATGTCATCGCTTATCTTCTGAGGGCCTCCAATAAATGAATAAGCCGTCATTTGAGACAGGGCAGCCTCTTCCATTTCGTGCAGTCTCATGCTTTCATCTGGTGCTTGCAGTAGGCCTCTTTTCCCGGTTATGATACCTAAAAAAAGTCGCTTAAAAGAAATGGACAAGAAGTCTGCTTCTTCGTCCGTATCTGCTGCCACCACATTTACACAAGCAAGCGTGTAGGGAGCGTCCAAGTATGGAGAAGGTCGGAAGTTCTGTCGGTATATCTGCAGGGCGGCATGCAATTGGGCTGGTGCAAAATGGCTGGCAAAGGCATATGGCAGTCCCATGGCAGCTGCCAGATAAGCGCTGTCGGTACTTGATCCTAGTATCCAGATAGGAATATCCAGTCCTTCACCCGGTATAGCCCTAACTGCCCCAGTGCTATTCTCTTCTGAGAAATAGAGCATAAGCTCCTGCACATTTTGAGGGAATTCTAAAGCTGCTCTTGGATCTCGGTTAAGTGCTCTCGCAGTCACTTGGTCAGTACCTGGAGCGCGGCCTAAACCTAGATCTATTCTTTCAGGGTATAGCGTGGCCAAGGTCCCGAATTGTTCTGCAACCATCAATGGTGCATGGTTAGGCAACATAATACCCCCAGAGCCTACCCTTATGGTGGAGGTGCCTCCAGCAATATAGCCTATGAGAACAGCGGTAGCCGAGCTCGCAACGCTAGGCATATTATGATGTTCAGCAAGCCAAAATCTTTCGTAGCCTATCGCTTCAACTTTTTTGGCCAGATCAAGACTGTTTTTTAAGGTCTCTCCTACAGACCCTCCTTCTACCACTGGTGCTAGGTCCAGCACTGATAATGGAATCGCTAATCTATTCTCTTTCATCTCTTCTTTTACAAGTTTATCCAATTCTGACGGAGATAATAGCCCAAAGTATCCAGCTAAAACGCCATCTTAAAATAAGCGACTTTCTTCCTCGCCTTTTGTACCAAAGCATAAAGCAAGGATAAATTGCACCGTACTCAAACATAACGCCTGATCGGAGCGATAGTATAGCCAATACTCAGTACGGGGATATCGCCTTCAGGATGCATTTGTTTTACAACTATTCAAATGTCAATATCTAAGCACCAGCCGTGGTCTTAGATATTGAGGCTTAAAGGCAAGCAGGACAGCCGTCTTTATGGATATTAAGTCCTAATACTAAGGGTTTGGTTCCCTAATTTATTTTTATTTGTCCAGTTTCGTTGCTAAGATATGGTCTACTGAAAAGCGACCACTACCCATTACCAACAGTGCCGCATATACCAATACGTAGTGTAATCCAAGCTCTTTAGCTGAAAATGGATCTGTACCATGCACATACAAAACTGCCACTAGCATGGTGATCATCAAAGGAATAACTGCCACCCTCGTACCTAATCCAACCAATACTAATACTGAACACCCCACCTCGGCCAGTACAGCCAATAGCAAAGAAAGCGTTGGACTCATGCCCATTACTGCTGGGAAAAGGTGACCCTCTCCTGAAAGCAGCATGTTGAGCTTAGGGATTCCATGTACCAACATTAGAGTGGCAATCGCTATTCTGAGAACTAATAATACTGTATGAGTAAAATAAGGGTTAATATCAACAATTTTTTTCATTACGATTTGAGCTTTATAAAAAAAAGGAGAAGTTGAATTTTCCCCTTTCTTTAAGATTTTAAAATAAATGTTAGTCAGGGCTTTTGAAGTGCACAGCCTCCTCATTAAAGAAGGCATGTGGCCCTAGCTAAACTACATGGTATTATATACGTCGATCAAAATTACTTTTTACCAAACTCGCCGTCAGCTTTTATTGCTACTTCATCGCTGATCATAGGTGCCGGGAAACCAGTGCCTACACCAAAATCAGAACGCTTGATATTGCCTGTAATCTGGATACCGGCCACAGGTGCGCCCTCAGCATTAGGGTTTGCAGTAGTTCCGCGATACTCCATTTCAACTGTTACAGGCTTTGTTACGCCGTGCAACGTTAGATCGCCTGTAAGTTTGTACTTGTTCTTACCTGCTTTCTTAATTGCTGTACTTTTAAAAGTCATCGTTGGGTATTGCTCCACATTGAAAAAGTCAGGACTTCTCAAATGGTTGTCTCTCGGCTCCACTCTTGTGTCGATAGAAGCTACTTGTACGGTCAATTCTACTACTGCATCGCTAAAATCTTCTTTTGAAGAAGTAATGGTAACATCATAATCGCCAAAATGACCAGGCACATCAGCTATACCCAAGTGGGTAACTGTAAAACCTAACTTTGAGTGATAAGGATCCGCATGCCATTTGTCTTGTGCAAATGCACTTACGGAAATTAGTAAAATTGAAAAAATTAATGTGATCTTTCTCATACTGAATTTTTGTTTTGATTAAATTAAATGATTAAAATTATTATGGGTATTTACAGAATCTTTAACGTTTGTTTATCCTTCTTAGGTTTTACCCCCCTGCTAGTATTGGATTGAGACCAAGTCGCTCGGCCATATGTGCCACGGTCTGCGCTGCTTTCTCATCTGCCGCGTCGATACAGACTTGATCTGTCTCTTTATTATACCCTACCAGCACAACCTTAGAATGTGGCAACAGTTGCCCTAAATTTTTATTAGGAAAAGCAGCCTCTTGTACCATATCGCCCAACCAAACCCCCACTACGATTTTTTGAGTGGAAACAACTTTTATCCTACTCATAAAATCTTCATTACGGCTAGTATTTCCTACCAATACGATTATATCTGCTTCCCAACAGCCATCTTTGGCACATGCCATTACCTCTACTGTTGCTTCTGGCACATGACTCAACACCTGCTCTGCCAACCCTTGTAAACTATTATCAGGAGAAGAGACTAACAGTAAGGGATAGTGCTCTTGTGCCAACTTAATGAAATAAGTGGCGCAAGAAGCTATATTGGTAATGCCTGCAACTGCTATGGTTTCTTTTAATGCCATTGTGTTTTTGTATGGCACAAAGATACGACAGTCTTTAGGCAAGCTCCATTGACCTATGATAACAAATTCTATTGATCTATATCACATATCGGTTTTGCGGGTAGCTATCTGGTTGCGTATACGGCTCAGTGTTTCTCTTGTAATGCCGAGGTATGACGCCAGCATGTGCTGTGGTAAGCGTTGGAATGATTCTGGGAACGCTTCTAATAGCTTAAGATATTTTTCTTCGGCAGTTTCGCTGAAGGCACCCAAAAGCCGCCTTTGAGTAGCAATGAGATTATTTTGTACGAGAATTCTGAAATACCGTTCCAAGGCCGGCACATGATCTAACATTGTATCCCACGACACATCGTTGATCAGCAGCAGCTCACAGTCTTCAATCGCATCTATATTGAAGTGGGAGGGCTCTTTGGTCATAAAGCTATATAGATCGGCCATCCACCAGCCTTCAAAAGCAAACTGAAGGATGTGGTCATTGCCCTTTTCATCTACTTGATAACTACGCAAAACCCCATTTTCTACAAAGGCAGTATATTTACATATATCACCTTCCTGAAGCAGGTATTGTCGTTTTCTCAACCGCTTGGGCAAAAATAAAGTCTTGCAAAACTCAAATTCTTCTTCTGTAATAGAAACTTTTTCTGTTATGCTCTGAAACAAACGATCAAACATAGTACTGCTTTTGTGTTGCTAGGGGCTATAACGGACTTGCCTCCAAGGCGGGGCAAGGTCATCTACGCTTTTCCTGCCTGTGAAGTTACTAAAATCTTATTTTGAAGCTTCTACTTTCTTGTCAAAAAACAAGTCTCCATCTAAAAGCCCACATCCATTTTAATGCATAATGATGAATGCCCGCCTTTGCCAGTATGTCCACAATGTCTCGCCTATGAAATGCCCTCAAAACAGAAATAGGTGCATCGTGTCGCACCATAGGGGATTTCGAGAAAATACTGACCAATACTTTTATGGAATAATAAGCCATCCAATGCCGATGTAGATCGTTGATGACTACTCCCAATGTCGCTTGATTTTTTAGTGAAGCATACATATCAACAAGTTGGTTATCCTTAAAATGGTGGGTAAAGAGGCTACAAGTTACAATATCGTACTTCTGGTTTCGAAAGGCCTCTGTAAGGATGTCAATACATTCAAATTTTATCTGGGGATATTGAGCAGTGTTGTTACGAGCCATATCAATAATGTGAGGATTGGCATCTATTCCTACCAACTTCAATTTAGGATATTTAGCGGATAGCCGCTGCGCTATGGCCACAAGCACATCGCCCTGGCCACAGCCAATGTCTGCAATGGTTATAGGCTGATGGGAAGGGATATTTTGCAATAACAGTTCTATCCCACTAATCGTTACTTTATTCCCTCCCAGCCTTTTGTTGATCACCCCAAGCTCTCGTAGTGTTTGCTCCAAGACTTGCCCTGAGCTATTCAGGTCGTCCATCATTTCTCTTTGATTGGACCGAAAGGTAAACTTGCCCATACCTATATGTTTGAGGGTTCACAGTGTACTTTTAGCAACATGCCTTCCATGGTGAGACCTGGACCAAATGCAAAACTTAGAATATTTTTACCGCAATCACGCTCGTTGAGGTTCTGAAATAGTGCCTTTAGCACAAACAAAATGGTGGGGGACGACATATTGCCATACTGCTGAAGCACGTCATAGGCATATTTGTTGTCCTCTTTTTTCAAGCCCAACTCCCTTTCCACAGTTTCCAATATTTTTTTACCGCCAGGATGAACGGCATAATAATCTACCTCATCTAATCTTAGGGCCATTTTCTCGAGCAGTTCATGCGCCAATGACCTTATCTTGCTACCAAGCATATCAGGCACATAACTGGATAGCCTCATTTCGAAACCATGATCGCCAATATGCCAAGCCATTTCCTGCTTTCCTTCGAAAACCAAGGCACAATGAAACTGCTCCAAACATAGCGACAAACCCTGCAACGGTTGCCCTTGCATGAGTACAGCAGCAGCACCATCACCAAAAAGAGCACTGGCCAATACATCGTCACTGTCGTTTTCTTTTTGGAAATGAATGCTACACAGTTCTACACAGACGATGAGTACCTTTGCCTCAGCCTCTGCTCTACAGATGGCATCTCCCACTTTGATAGCGTTAAATGCTGCATAACATCCCATAAAATTGATCGCAGTACGTTTTATATCGTGCCTTAACCCCATCTCCTGAACGATCTCAATGTCTATGCCTGGCGCATACATGCCCGTACAGCTTACAGTAATTAAATGCGAAATATCCTCTAGAACAATTGGTTGGCTGAGTGATTTCAGGCAATCATGTATGGCATTTACTGCCAATGGAAGGGCTTCCTGTTTGTAAGTGCACATTCGCATGGCTGTTGTTGGAAATGGCTCTAAGGATTCGCTTTTAGGATAAAAGGTGAACTGATCGATGGTGCTTCCATAATCTTCCAAAACCGAATAGCGATAACCAATGCCTGAAGCTCTGTACAAAGCCTGCATTCTTACTTTCTCATGCCCGTTTATTGATAGGGCATTGGCCATAAATTCGGCTATGTGGCTTTGAGGGGTACGATGAATAGGGTTGGCAGTACCTATGGAAGAAATGTAAGCTTTCATTTTTCTATATAATGTATAAAATGATAACTTGTTTAAAAATATTTAAACATATGCTTCAACGGTCCACCTGGCTTCACTTGAGACTACCCTTTTCGATATTCCTTTTGCCTATTTATTTATTGGCCTTGAGCATATCAGGGCAAGTAACTTTTGACAACGCCTTGCTTGTATTCGTAATATTACATCTTTTCTTATACCCTGCAAGCAATGGATACAATAGTTACTTCGATAAAGACAAGGAGAGCATAGGTGGGTTGCGTTATCCTCCTGCTGTTTCTCGAGAGCTCTATTTTGTGAGCCTGGCTTTCGATTTGGTTGCCATATTATTGGGGCTTTGGATAGGATGGGAGTTTTGCCTCATGCTCCTCGGATATGGTCTGGTGTCGAAAGCGTATAGCCATCCAGCTATTCGACTGAAGAAGTTTCCTATAATCGGATGGTATATTGCAGGCCTTTTTCAAGGATGGTATACATTCATCATGGTATACAGTGCACTTAACAATATTTCCATTTTGTCTGTCTTCTCTGATGGAAAGGCCATGATGGCAGCATCTTTATCCACCCTTTTGCTTTGGGGTTCCTATCCTATGACACAGATATATCAGCACAAGGAAGATTCTCGAAGAGGCGACCGTACCTTAAGCCTCAAACTGGGAATCAAAGGCACCTTTCACTTTACGGCAATGATATTCTCTTTGGCTAATCTACTCTTTCTATATTTTTATTTTAATTATTATGACTGGCTTTTTGCCGTTATTTTCCAATTAAGCCTCTTGCCCGTTCTCGTTTATTTTATAAAGTGGTACTTGAAGGTGCGACAAAATCTAAAGTTTGCGGATTTTGACCATACAATGCGATTGAATTGGATTTCTGCATTATGCCTCAATGCTTGTTTTTTATTGCTGTTGTGGCTCAATTTATAACAACGTAAGCAGAGAAAAAAGCAGAGAAAGTGGATATACTTCTAAAGTATAACCCGTCTTATAAATTATATAACAGGTTTATTTACAACAAGATAAGTACAACAATTTTAGAATATCGCACCACCTCTATAGGATTAAGTTTTAATTCATGCATTTATCTGAAACATTTTTATAATTTTGCAGTCGATATCTATAGTAATATGAGATCCTTGGCTATTGATAAGTACTCCAAAATCCTCACGAGCAATATTTTAGCATGGCAAAAAAAGTAACTGATAAAATATCCCAGGATAAACTATCAGGAAAAGTCTACAAAATTTTTGATATAACCCGTCAGGAAAGCTCTTTTATCACCATTCTTGCCTTTCTTACGTTTGTCTGTGGCGTAGTTTCTCCTTACCCACAAGTGGCTATGTGGGTAGGATTTATGCTCGCAGCCTATTCAGCTATTGCCAACGACAGTATTCAAACCATCGGGACATTTATTGCTTCCAATCAAAAACAGAAATGGTGGGTATTATGGTTGTTTATAGGCCTTATATTTGTCGCTACTGTTACCGTTAGCTACATTATGTATGACGGGGACGTTACTTATCAAAGGCTTTCTTCCAAGGGTTTTAGCGAGGCACCCACAAGTTTTACCTTCTTACAATTATCTGCCCCCTTGATCCTGCTAATTCTGACAAGGCTCAGGATGCCTGTATCGACTACATTCTTATTGTTGAATGTTTTTGCTACCGATGCCAATGCCGTATGGAGCGTAATGGAAAAGAGCTTTACAGGGTATATTATCGCATTTCTAAGTGCCATTGTAATTTGGTTCATTATAGGCTCTTTTGTAAAGAAATATTTCAAGGGTAAGCCATGGAAATACTGGATCGTTATACAGTGGATAACAAGCGGCTGTTTGTGGTCTGTGTGGATACAACAAGATGCTGCTAATATTGCCATCTTCCTCCCTAGGACGCTAGACTTTACGCAGTTCTTAGCATTTACGATCTTTATATTCCTAGGACTAGGTTTATTGTTCTACCTGAAAGGTGACAAAATCCAGCGCGTAGTGGATGAAAAATCTGGCGTGACAGATGTGAGAGCAGCCACCATTGTGGATTTCGTATATGCCATCATATTGTTCTACTTCCAGGCCATCAATACGATCCCAATGAGTACAACTTGGGTATTTATAGGATTGTTGGGTGGACGAGAATTGGCCATTAGTCTCACTAAGAGGAGAAAGAAGAAAAGGGAAAGATCACTTCGAAAGAGCTTTAAAATGGTGCGCAAAGACTTGATGAATGCTTCTATAGGCCTAATCATATCGTTGCTATTGGCCGTTGCTATCAATAAAAATATCCAAGAAGAAGTATTGAGTTATTTCTTCCCATAAGATTTATGAGGGGGCAGCTTTCCTCGCCTCCTCAAACTACTTCACTTTCTGCTATAAGCGACTCTTCACTTTCCAATTGCTGTATCAAGATTGGATCCTGTTTTAGTAATCCTTTCAATAAACTGTAAATCTCAGGATGTATTGCTCGAAGAGAAAAAGGCCTTTCGAAAAATATCTCTATCGCTACGGCAAAGAACTCATACTCATTTTCAGCAGCATACCTTCTAAACAGCAGATCAGGTTCTTTCTTCAACCTTTCGATATGCTGAGCAGCCATTGTTTCCCATTCCTTGTATAAATCAGGATCCAGAAATGCCACCTCATTCTTAAGCACCTTGTTCTCTAGTTTGAGCACATGCGCCATTTCGTGCAAACCCAGGTTTTTACTATCCGAAGGATTAAGATAGCCTTCTATAAAGCTTTTCCACGAGAAAACAACAAGGCGAGCTGCAGGATTTACTTCACCTTTATGATACGTTTTCCTGATCAGAGAATAATAAGCATCAGGGTATATGAGTATTTTTTTGAAATGCGGCATTTCAAACTTCTCAAAACCAAAAGTAAGCTGTACAGCAGAAGCGGCTATCAATGTCTTCATTTCTAGCGTCACCTTCTTGAACCTCCTAGGGATAAAGGTTTTGGAACGGATAAAAACATAGACCCTTTCCACAAATTTGCGCTTGTTTTCAGGGGAAAGCCGTTGATAATAAAGTGCATGTTTTTCTAAAATCCTTCTATAGTCATAGGTCAGTTTTACAAAGCTTGGTATAAACTGAGGACTGCCTTTTACATAATATCGTATAATCACCGGAAAGATTAAGGCTATAGCAGCTAAGGCTATTGTCCACGCAATTATTGGGTTGGCAGGGCCAATTTGCAGTATAATGATGTGATGTTCAGGCATCCTATTCTGTTAGGTTTGATAACCGCTTCCAAAGCTTGCTCCTGAAATAGACGGCGCAGTTGGGCTTTAAGTTGCAAAATTACCAAACAAGTGATTTTACAATTAAGGCAAAACCTGCCTATAATGTTTCTTGTATGCTTGAATAAAAAGGGAGAAACGTGCAAATCTCTTTTGATGTGGCACAAAAAAACACCCCCAAATGCGGAGGTGTTTTCATAAAATCAATTTTCAGATTAGCATGGTCATGTTGTTAGGCCATATCGAACATCACAGCGAACCTAATACTATCATATTATAGTTTTTCAAATATGTTTCGGAAAGAAGTCTCTTTCAAAATCCTATTCCTAAGCTCACTTATATTTAGGCGCTCTTGTTCAGTAGTATCCCTATGTCTTAAAGTAACAGTATTGTCCTCCAAGGTCTGATGATCTACAGCAATACAGAAAGGCGTACCGATAAGATCCTGACGGGTGTAGCGCTTTCCGATAGATTGGGCTTCTTCATATATAAGATTGAAGTCGTATTTCAGATCTTCAAATATCTCTCGAGCCTTCTCAGGTAGACCGTCCTTCTTTACCAAAGGCAATATGGCAGCCTTTATAGGTGCCAAGGCAGGATGGAATTTCAGGTAAGTTCTTGTCTTCTTGCTTTCCCCTTCTCCTGTTTCCTCTTCTGTATATGCATTGCACAGGATCATCAAGAAGAGGCGGTCTGCCCCTACAGAAGTTTCCACCACATACGGCACGTAGCTTTTGTTCAATTCTGGATCGAAGTACTGTAGCTTCTTCTTTGAAAACTCCTGATGATTGGCCAAGTCAAAATCAGTTCGGGAGTGTATGCCCTCTACTTCTTTGAAACCAAAAGGAAATTCATACTCTATATCCAATGCAGCATTGGCATAATGGGCAAGCTTTTCGTGGTCATGGGTTCTCAGTTTTTCTGCAGGCACGCCCAAAGCTTTGTGCCAGTTCATCCGGATGTCCTTCCAATGTTCATACCATCGCATTTCGTCACCAGGACGTATAAAGAACTGCATTTCCATCTGCTCAAACTCGCGCATCCTGAATATGAATTGCCTTGCAACAATCTCATTTCGAAACGCCTTGCCTATTTGTGCTATACCAAAAGGTATCTTTTTGCGGGCAGATTTCTGAACATTCAGGAAATTGACAAAGATGCCCTGAGCAGTTTCTGGACGTAGATAAACCGTGGATGATTCCCCCGCCAGTGCCCCTATTTGCGTACCAAACATTAGGTTGAATTGTCGAACTTCCGTCCAATTGGTTGTGCCAGAAATAGGGCATTTGATATTTTCGCTCACGATCAGGTCGTGGACTCCTGCAAGGTCTTCACTGTCGAGCAATCTAGCCATTTCTTTGATGACATGCTGCGCTCGCTCCGTCTCCCCATTCTTCTCCAGTTCAGCAGCATGCTCTTCAAGCAACACATCAGCCCGGTACCTTTTCTTAGAGTCCTTGTTGTCCAACATAGGATCGTTGAAACCATCTACGTGTCCAGAAGCCTTCCATATCGTAGGGTGCATAAAAATGGAAGAGTCCATGCCCACCACATCTTCGTTAAGGCGAGTCATGCATTCCCACCAAACGCGCTTCAGGTTGTTTTTAAGCTCGACACCGTAAGGGCCATAATCATAAACAGCCTGTAAGCCATCATAAATCTCACTAGAAGGGAATACAAAACCGTATTCCTTAGCGTGCGCTATAATCGATTTAAGAAGATTGTTCTCTTCTTTTAGGTTCTCATTCTTTGCCATGGCCGCAAAGATAATTAAAAAGGGCGGTTGAATACAAAATAAAAGGGAAAATGGGAAGAAATGAACGTAAAGATTTCAGATTTCAGACACCAGATATTAGACAGAAGTAGGCAATCGGCGGTAAGCAAAGAGCAAACAGGTAAGGAGCTCCGCCCTTTATCAATCAG
>CAYTTV010000023.1:48805-52067 GCA_964440915.1 uncultured Roseivirgaceae bacterium | reverse complement strand
GCGATAAATCCTTGATGTTGTGGTAGGTACGGGTGCCTGTATCTTCCACCTTAGCTGCATCCTAAAGACTTGGGGCAATAATCGGTGTCAATACGAGAGGCACAAAAGCCAGATGATACTGGTGAGCGGTAAGGATAGAACGGAAAGCCCGAAGTGTGCTGGGCTAGCGGGTGGCCGGACTTGGAGTGATAGCCTGGCCACCGCCCAAAAAATTATTTGATTATTAATTTCTCGAAGAGCAATATAAAAGGAGCAAAGATCAGCTGATGCTATCGCAAATAAAGTGCAGCATTTCTCCTTGCTTACTTGTCTCTAACCTCTTGTGCCTGAAATATTTTTACTACTTCTTTGGCGGCTGGGTAGGCCGTACCTCTATCTTGCTGGGCAAGGTGCGGGGATCGAGACGAAGCAGGTCCACGACAATCTGGCCCATATCTTCTATTTGGATCTTCCAGCCATCTTGGTCATTGGGCTGATGATTGTTGAAATATGTGGCTACCGACCCTGGCATGATGGTGGTGACTTTTACCCCTTCATGGCGCAAATCGAGCATGGCGGCTTGGGTGAAGCCCGTGAGGCCGAACTTGGACGCATTGTAGGCACTGCCATTGGCAAAGAAGTTTTCTCCTGCAAGGCTGGAGATTGTGATGATGTAGCCTTTGGTATCGATAAGGCTCTGCAGGCTGGCCTTAATGCTGTAGAAGACACCTGTGAGGTTGGTGTCGATCGTCTCGTGCCATTGTTCGAGGGTGAGATCCTGTATGGACGCAAAATGCCCCAAGCCCGCATTGGCTATCAAGACATCGATCTCTCCCCATTGGGTGCGAATGGTATCTACAACTTGTTTTTGAGATTCAAAATCACGCACATCTGCTTCCAGGCCTATCACCTCTCCCTTTCCTGCTTCTTTTAGTGCGGAAGCAGCCTCTTCGGCCTTGGCCTTGCTGCGACTGGTAATGGCTACTTTCATTCCCTGCTCTAGGAGGGCAGCAGCTATGCCATAGCCAATGCCCTTGCTCCCTCCTGTGATGAGGGCTATCTTATTTTCTAATGTTTGCATAATAGGATCTTTCCTTATGGATAATGATTTAGTGACTAAGCTACTTTTTCTTTAAAGGTAATGTTTAGAGCCTGCTCTATTCCTTTGATTCTCTTTATTTCTTGGGGCAAGATAAAACTGAGCGAAAGTCCCTTCTTGCCTGCTCTGGCTGTTCGACCGCTTCTATGGGTATAATACTCGATCTGGTCGGGCAGTTGAAAATGCACGACATAGGCCAGGTTCTGCACATCGATTCCCCTGGCAGAAATATCGGTGGCTACAAGGATTTGTATCTTTTCGTTCTTAAATCCCCGCATCACCTTCTCTCTTTCCTTTTGCTGGAGGTCGCCATGCAGCACGTCGGCTGAAAAGCCTTTACTTTGGAGTTCACGTACTAGATTTTGGGAGGCTGCCTTTGTCCTGCAGAAGATAATGCCCCGATGGCTGCCTTGTGATTTCAGAAAGTTGGTAAGTAATGTCACTTTCTTGTTTAAATCACAGACTATATACTGATGTTCAATGGCAGCGTTTACAAGGCTGTTTTTATTGATCGAGATATTTTTGGCATTTTCTGCCATGTAGGTCGAGATGATCTGTTTGATCTCGGGCGGCATTGTGGCGGAAAACAACCATGTGTTTCGCGAGCCACTGGTGTGCCCCAAAATGGCATCAAGTTCTTTTTTGAAACCCATGCTAAGCATTTCGTCTGCTTCATCGAGTACGAGGGTATGGATATGGCCAAGATCAATGGCATTTCGCTCCAGCAGATCGACCAACCTGCCAGGTGTGGCTACGAGTATTTGCGTAGGCCTGGAAAGGGCCGAAATCTGACGTTCGATCTTTTCTCCACCATACACTGCTTCGGTAAATATTTTATCGGAATATTTGGTAAACCGGAACAACTGCTTGGCGATTTGCTGTGCCAATTCGCGGGTTGGAGCCAAAATAAGTGCCTGAATGTTGGGATCGTCAGCAGCTACTTTATGCAACAGGGGCAACCCATAGGCTGCGGTTTTGCCCGTGCCCGTTTGCGCTTGCCCAATAAAATCACCTCCATCCTGTATTAAGAACGGAATGGCTTTCTGTTGTATCTCTGTTGGCGTATTGATCTTATTTTCCTCCAATGCCTTAATGAATGCATCGGATATGCCTAGTGATTTGAATGTCGTCAAAATAAAAATACGAAGTTGATGTACAAAGGTAGTTTAATTATGAGTTATTGGGAGGTTTTGAAGGCGAAAGGTGGAGAATAATACTAGAATGGATAGAAAAATTTATAACTGAAAGGTTGTATAAGTTATGCTACAATTATTAACCATAGGAATTGAGTGGTGACTGCCACGATATGATGGTTGGATGCCCTTCTTTGATAAAGTTTTACAAATGCAGACCTTATAATTCCTATTGAAAGAAAACCTTAGCCGTAGCTAAGGTTCGCTTATAAGGCTTGTAAAAGAGAGTTTGGCACTATTGCCAATTTCAATCTCTACTGTTGTCTGTTAAGGTGTTTAACCAACTGGCTATCATTATTATTTTTATGGGCAGTAAGACATCTAAAATAGATATTGGTGGCTTCCAAGGATGTCTTGAGCTCCCTTTCGGTAATACATCCCTGGTCGAAGGCATTGACCAAATGTCCTTCCAGCATATTCAATAGTTCGATGGATTTTTGGAATGGCAATTGGGTTTCTTCCATAATCTCAGAGGCCACTTGTGTGGGCAATGATTCGGCACTTTGCCGAATGGCCTCGACCAACTCTTGAGACTCTTCTTCTGGGAAATAATGGGTTAGGTTGAAAATTTTTTTTGATACATCACGAGCTGATTGCCATACCTGGAGTTGAGAATGCGTGTAATCCTTTTCCATAATACTAAAACTTTAAGGGTGACAAAAACATCAGGAGGTGTGTTTAGGCTACACCATCATTTTGATGCATTTTAATTTGATAGTTAATTATAATGATTTTTATTGAAAAACCATCAATTTCTTCTAGAAAATTCTCAACAATCAATCATTGATACGGCGGTTATAAAACAGTTGTAATTGTTTTATAAGCTAGCACTTTTGATCTGTTCATCTCAAAACATGGCTTTGAACTGAATGTTGTGGATCAAGCCGAAACCTGAAGAGTGCTTTCAGCTCTTCATCAATGCCAAGCCAATAGAACAGCCTTATTCATTTTAGCTGCTTCAATTTTAAATTGGACAAGAAAATAAAAGTTG
>CAYTTV010000023.1:4172-48705 GCA_964440915.1 uncultured Roseivirgaceae bacterium | reverse complement strand
CTGATGCTACACAAGCATAACCTAATGCTGTACTTTTATTGATATTGTCCTAAAAGCATGATCCAATGTCGCTATTGCGATCATGCAACTCTCTGCCTACCTGCCCTGCTTTCTCCTAAATGGGAGTAACGAGGGAGATGTAATTAAAATGAAAGCTAATTTGGCATCCTGATGCATTAAGCTTTACGATCTACTCCTACAGGACATCGTTGATCTTCAAACCATTTCCTTTGTTTGTTGCTACTATTTTATTGTTCTCCTTTCTGTAAAAAACAATGCCCTTAATAAACAGTAGGCCAGTTTCCGTGGGTACTGTTTCGCCATCGTACAAGGAGATACGGGCTGTAGAAGGGTCCCTGGAAATGTTGATGATGGGGAATAGGTCACTTTCTAAAGTAGTATACTGGCCATGAAAAGATGGGTGCAACGCCTCGTATTCATTTGTTGTCTCATTGAAGACATAATCAGAAAGCAATATCAGGTGCGCAAATATCTTATAATAAGCTGCGTCAGAAGGAGGTGAAAGCTCTTGTTTTGGAATGTAAGAATGCGTATGCAAAATCAGCTGCCCTCGTATAGAACCTGTCTTTGCCAAAAACTTCGGTTGGTACACGCTTTCCAATGGACATTTAGAGTTGAACTCGAAACCTTCTAGTAGGTGTCCGTTTTTGCTAAAGGAAATAGGTCGTTTGCCAGTTTCGCCCTCTCCCCTTTCTGCTAGCAACCTGAACCTAGCGGTTAGCTTGCCAGACACATATGACTCGCAATGCGAAAGGAGTGCTGGAGGAAGAGACTGCCGCACTTTCTTTGAAAGGGCTGAAGCTGCTCCAAACTCTTGCTGATATTTGCGCACTTTCTCATACTTTGGAGAAAGTTTGATCTGATCGGCGCTCGGGCCACCCTTTCGAGCCACGATCGTTTTTTCTACCCCTCTTATCTTATAAACTCTCCATCCGGATAGTTTCCCCCCTATTTTTAGTCCATTTATTTCTGAAGACATAATATGCAGTGCTGAAAATAAAATAATAAAAAAATGTACTTTGGTGACGGCTAAAAAATCTACCTAAAACCCGTAACAACTCCATGTAATATTCTGGCTGTAATATTAAGTGAAAATGATTCTTTATAAAAACGAACGGCAATAAAAAAGTCCCTTATCCCTTATTATTTATAGCAGATGTAGGATCGTTCGTAATTTATTATGGGCCTAAATTCTAAACCTTATCCTGATTTTCAAGTTGAATTCTTAAACAATAGATTATGGAATCCAACGATAACATCTCCTCGCTCAATCTTTTTAAGGGTAAAAAAGTGTTTGGAAATTCAGGTAATGAATGCGGCGTAATCAAAGATTTCTTATTAGATATAGATCGCCTTAATGTGAGATTCATCATTATTTCAGAAGGTAATGTATCGAACAATCACTACTTCATAGCGCCATTTGGTGCCATTACTTTTGACAATCCATATGCGGCCCAACAAACCTTAAATATGCCTGTTGAGAAACTTTTGAGGGTTCCTCATCTCCCGAAAGAAAATAATCCCGAGGACCTGGTTGCTTTTTCAGAAAAGATCATGACTTATTATGGGATAGAAAACAGTACGGCGCCTTATCGACAGCCTAGCCAACCTTATGAAGGATCTTCCCAGATAACCGATAACATTCCTCCCAATAACAATGCAACGAGTGACGAGGTGGCTTATGACAGAATAAATGAGAAAAAAAAGGAAGGCGAATAACAAGATTGCTTTCATTCAGATATTAAAAAAGGTCCCTGCTCAACGCAAGGACCTTTTCAATAAGTTTAGATGGATACTCCTCTAAGCTTTATTCACTTCTTCTATCAATTTATTGATGGAAGCTTTGGCATCACCAAACAACATGCGTGTTTTATCTTCAAAGAACAATGGATTTTCGATTCCCGCATATCCAGCACTCATCCCTCTTTTTAGTACCACAGTGGTTTTAGCGTTTACCACATTCAAAATTGGCATTCCATAAATAGGGCTGCTAGGATCATCGTTAGCAGCAGGATTCACCACATCATTTGCTCCTATCACCAATACCACGTCTGTGGTAGGGAATTCCTTGTTGGCATCTTCCAGTTCAAGCAACTTAGAATAATCTACGTCTGCTTCAGCCAATAGCACGTTCATATGGCCAGGCATACGTCCCGCAACCGGGTGAATGGCGTACTTTACGGTTACGCCTTCGCTTTCAAGGCTTTTTTCCAACTCATGGCAAGGATGCTGTGCCTGTGCTACTGCAAGACCATAGCCTGGCACGATAATTACCTTCTGAGCATACTTCAACTGAATGGCAAGATCTCCATAGGTAACTTCCTTTACAGTACCACCTGTGGCAGAAGCAGCTGCGCCGGCACCACCACCAAATCCACCCATGATAACATTCAGCAATGATCGGTTCATGGCCTTACACATGAGCACTGTTAATATCGTACCGGATGCGCCTACCAATATACCACCAATCACCATGACATTATTAGCATAGATCAATCCGGCCAAGGCAGCACCCAATCCAGTAATTGAGTTCAAAAGCGAGATCACCACTGGCATATCCCCTCCTCCAATTGGTGTAACAAAAGTGACACCGTATATTAATGAAAGGGCCAAAATAATCAATACAATGGTAAAGTTCAGCTCGGGCTGTGTGAACAAGAAAATGCTAACACCCAATATTACAAACAACAGAACCATGTTAATTACACGAGGAAATGGCAATACAAGTGAATCCCTTAAGAATCCCTCAAGTTTTCCGTAGGCAACAAGTGAACCCGTAAAGGCAACACTCCCTACAAACAAAGCAAAGACAGTAGTGATGTTTCCTCCGGTGAGAATAGGCTCCCCTTCGGGTAGCATATAAAATTCAACAAAGGCTATAAACATTGAGCAAGCACCTCCTAAACCATTAAATAGGGATACCATTTCTGGCATTGCCGTCATGGCTACTCTTTTAGCCATCACCCAGCCTATTCCTGAGCCCACGATCAAACCACCAAAAATCCATGCATAGTTGTTGTTCTCGACACCCATAGGAGTGAACAAACTAACCACGATGGCAACGGCCATACCAGTAAATGCTATAAGATTACCTCTTTTGGCAGATTCAGGATGGCTCAGCATTTTCAATCCCACAATAAAGAGGATTATGCTGAGAAGATATAGTAAATTAGTAATTGTTAAAGCCATTATATTATTTTATTTCTTTCTTTTTTTAAACATATCCAACATGCGGTCTGTCACGGCAAATCCGCCAATCACGTTGATCATTGCCAAGCTAATCCCCAAAAAACCGATTACCAGCACAAGATAATCTGTAGGCTCTGCCTTCCTTATCAAAATAATAGCCCCAACCACCACTACGCCACTAATAGCATTTGCTCCAGACATCAGTGGCGTATGCAGCACGGTAGGTACATTGGCGATCACTTCCATGCCCAAAAAAACGGCAAACACCAGCAGGTAAATCATGAGCAAATGCTCACCAAAAAAATCAACAATAATTTCCATATTCAATGTATTTTAAAATGAGTAATAAATGGGGCTTGGATAAAGCAATCCAGTCCCACGGACCTAAGCCTTCTGAGGGTGAAGCTTTATTTTACCTCGCCTTCATACACAATACAACTCGACTTAATAATAGGATTTTCAAAATCGAAGGTAGCCTTCCCTTCCTTCACGAATATGTTCATGAAGTTTTGTGTGTTTTTGCTATAAAGCTGGCTCGCATGCATAGGCATTTCTGCCGCTAATTCAGAATTGCCTATGATTGTGATATTGTTATGCGTTACAATCTCATTGTTTTTGGTCAATTCACAGTTGCCGCCTGTAGAAGCTGCAAGATCGATAATAACCGAACCTGCGCGCATGTCCTCTACCATAGCTCTTGTAATAAGCAATGGAGCTTTTTTGCCCCTAAGTTGAGCGGTTGTAATCACCACATCAGCCTTAGAGATTTTTTCATGAATCAATTCCTTTTGTTTTTGCTTATATTCCTCAGTCTGCTCAACGGCATATCCTCCAGCAGCTTTGTCGTCTCTAGCACCTTCTACTTCAACGAACTTAGCGCCTAAGCTTTGGACTTCTTCTCTTGCGGCAAGTCTTGTATCGAATGCTTCTACAACAGCGCCCATTCTCTTGGCTGTTGCTATGGCTTGCAAGCCTGCTACACCAGCACCCAAGATCAGCACCTTTGAGGGAGGTATGCTCCCAGCCGCTGTAGTAAGCATGGGAAAGTAACGGGGCAAATGTTCTGCTGCCTTAAGTACAGCTTTGTATCCAGCTATTGAAGCCATTGACGAGAGTACATCCATGGCTTGAGCAATAGTGATCCTCGGTATCATGTCCAAGCTCAATGCCGTAACGCCATATGAAGCAAGAGTGGTAGATATAGTATTGTCGACAAAGGGTTGAAAAGAGGAAACGTATATGCAGCCTTTCTGCAGAAGTCCTAACTCCTCCTTTTCTATTGGATGAATGGTAATTAAAAGCTCCACAGAACCAAGGATGGTTTTCCTGTCGGCCACCTTTGCCCCTGCCGCTTCAAAATCCTTATCGTAAAAAAACGACAACCTTCCAGCATCCTGTTCAACAAATACCTCATTGTCCTTAGCCAATTGCTTGACAAAATCAGGTATGATGGCTACTCGGGCATCGTTAATCTCTTTAAGTAAACCAATTTTCATAATCAGGAATTAAATCAAAAACTTTTTAAAAATAAATTAAAGTTCAATATTATTAATTCTAGATTTATAAAAAAAAGAACAGAACAAATTTAAATTTGACATTCTTGTCCGAAATGGTTTGAAACTTTAAAAAGTTAGGACAACTTTGTAAAAATTTTGTGCAGTAGACAATATTATCAATGGACATCAAAGGAAAACTCGTAGAAATTTTTGATACAACCCGTGTTTCTGATAAGTTTCAGAAAAGAGAGTTTGCGGTAGAATATGTTGAAAACCCCTCCTATCCTGAATACATCAAGTTCGAGCTTATTCAAGATAAATGCGCCTTGTTGGATCAATTTCATGTGGGGCAAGAAGTACAGATTCACTTCAACCTAAAGGGAAGAAAATGGACAGATCCACAAGGTAGCGTAAAATACTTCAATTCACTTCAGGCTTGGAAAATTGGGGCTGTTGGCGCATCAGAACAATCTACACCTACTCCTTCAGCAGATAATTATGGAGAGCAAAAAGAACCTGAGTGGCTTTCTGCTCAGCAGGATCCAGATGACCTCCCGTTTTGATGCAACTTACAGTTTTATTATAGCTATTAACCTTGCTGCAAGGTTCTTCCATCATGTTCAGGAAGAGCAGAACAGTGTGTCGGTGCTTGATAATGTTCGCTAACAACAGGACCTGAAAATTTCAAGGCTGTCATGTAGGACAAGTAGCCCCACACAATTATAAGTGCTTATACATTATATTATGATCAATCATCTTTATATTCCCAAAGATTACAAGTCCATCCTAAAAGTATCGCAAACAGAAAAGGCTATCTTGCTCACCAAGGATTTCTTTCAGCATCACTTGTCGGCAGAGCTTAGGCTGAAACGAGTAACAGCCCCTCTTTTCGTCTTAAAAGGCACTGGCATCAACGACGATCTTAATGGAATTGAAAGGCCTGTCAGCTTCCCCATACGCTTCATGAATGAAACGCATGCAGAAATCGTCCACTCATTGGCCAAATGGAAAAGAATGATGTTGAGCAAACTTCAGATTGACGAAGGTTATGGCATCTATACCGATATGAATGCCATCCGTCCAGATGAAGACCTTGACAACACCCATTCGCTTTATGTAGACCAGTGGGATTGGGAAAAATCAATTTCAAAGAACGATAGGAACCTAGGCTATCTAAAGAAAACTGTTAGTCAGATCTATTCCGTAATGAAACGGACGGAATATCTTTTACTTGAAGAGTACCCTGAACTTACCCCTCAGTTACCCGAAACCATTACTTTTATCCATAGCGAAGAGCTTTTGGAAAAATATCCTGATTTGAGCCCTAAAGAAAGGGAAGACAAGGCTACTAAAGAATACGGTGCCATTTTTCTGATTGGCATTGGTGGAACTTTGAAAAACGGGGAAAGACATGATGGCAGGGCTCCTGATTATGATGACTGGACTACTGAAACGGAAAATGGTTTCAAAGGACTCAATGGCGATATTCTATTTTGGAACCCTATATTGGAAAAAGCTTTTGAGGTTTCTTCTATGGGTATCCGTGTAGATAAAGAAACCCTATTGAAGCAATTAGCCATTGCCAATGCTGAAGAAAAGAAGGATTTGATGTGGCACCAAATGCTCCTCAATGGTGAACTTCCTCAAACTATCGGTGGAGGTATCGGCCAATCTAGACTTTGTATGTTCTTCCTTAGAAAAGCACACATCGGAGAAGTGCAGTCCAGCATTTGGCCAGAGGAACAAATAGAGGAGTGCAGAAAGCACAACATATATCTCCTTTAGTATGAAAGTCTTTCTAAATTAGATGCATTTAGAAGGACTTTGATTTCTCTTTCCTTTATTAATCCGTATCGAACAACGAAAGCTGATGCTCTCTCTGCTGAATCTTTTTTGATGTCACATTAGGGTCTATTTGATACAATGGGATTTCTTCGTGACGAGAAGTAAGCACTATTTCTACCCCATTGGCATGCTGTTGGAACAATCTGTGCACCAAATCAGGATCGTTGTTCTCCTTTGAAAGATGGGATAAGAATAAGTGGCTCATAAAAGAAGGCCTATGCTCACAAAACAGCTCCAACGCTTGCTGGTTAGACAAGTGGCCATACTGGCTCGTAATGCGCTTTTTTAAATAATAGGGATAACGCCCTGTCTGAAGCAAGTGGGGGTCGTAATTTGTCTCTAAGAAAACCGCATGACAACATTTGAAATGTTTGATAACGTGATCGCAAGGTATCCCTATATCAGTCAAAACACCCACGCATATATCTCTATACTTGATGATAAAGCTCTGAGGATCGAAGGCATCGTGATATTTAGGAAAAGCTGTGACAGACAACTCTCCTACTGGTATGGATTGGTAAGGTGTCAGTCTTCTATTCAAAGGATCATCTTCCGATAAATGCCCTTTCACCAAAGTCCCAGGAATACTGTAAACGGGCAACTGGTATTTCTTGGAAAGTACCTTAACCCCTCTTACATGATCGGTATGCTCATGTGAGATAAACAACGCCTTTACCTTCTTCATGGAAAGGTTAAGGCGCATCATCCTGCGCTCAGTTTCCCTACAGCTAATACCGGCATCTACTAGTATCGCCTCATCGTCATTGCCAATATAGAAGCAGTTGCCATTGCTTCCAGAATTTAAGGCCGTTACAAACATACTCATGGCGCAAATTACGTGAATAATGGCCATCAAGCCAATGGATCATAAACTGTTTTAATTGAAACGTATGGAAAAGCCCTATTGGCTATCGTAACATATGCCCTAAACCTGTTTACAACTAATCTTTAATCTTTACGACAACTTGTCGATTACCTATTTATTACATTTATTGTTGGGCTATTGGAAAAGAAAGGATAATTTTAAAAAACTCATTACTACAGCTTCGGCTATTTAATTTTACAAACTTCATGATATTTAAATCAATCCTTCTGCTTTCCATTTCACTTCTCTTTGGATTAACCGCTACTTTTACCATACAAGAAAAAGCCAGTTGGCAATCTAAATATGTGTCTCTTAGCACAAATGGCGCACTTCAATATACACCAGATAGCCTAGGCAATATCATTCCAGACTTCAGCCGTGTGGGCTATCACCAAGGAGACAAGCCCATACCTGATGTGCCGGTAAGAAAGGCAATAAGCCCTGCGCCTACAGGCAGCAGTCAGGAAGTTATCCAAAAGGCTATTGATGAACTGGCTTTGATCGAGCCTGATGAAAATGGCTTTAGAGGGGCTATTCTATTAAAGAAAGGGATATATCATATTCCTGGCACATTGCGCATAACCTCAAGCGGGATAGTGCTTCGGGGAGAGGGAGATCATGGCTCAGGCACCAAGCTTATCGCATCGGGAACCGGAAAACGAAGCCTGATAGCAATTAAAGGCAAAGGGAAAATCGAGGAAGTGGAAGGCACGAGAAGAAAAATAATGGACGAGTATGTACCTGTAGGTGCGACTTCCTTTACCTTGGAGTCAACAAAAGGCTTAAAAGTGGGGGATAAAATCATTCTTTTCAGGCCAGGGACAAGCGAATGGATTGCTGACCTGAAGATGGATCAAATCGAAGCAAGGCACAACACCAAGCAGTGGCAAAAAGAAGATTACAATCTTGAATTCGAGAGGGTAATCACTTCAATAAAAGGCAATACCGTATCCATAGACAATCCCGTAGTCATGCCTATGGAAACAAAATATGGAGGTGGCACCGTCTATCAGTACCGCTTTGATGGAAGAATAGCAGAAGTAGGTGTTGAGCATATTTTATTTGAATCAGCATACGCCCACGATACAGATGAAGATCATGGATGGATCGCCATCAATATGGGAAAAATAAAAAATGGTTGGGTGCGTAACGTTACCTCCCGTTATTTTGGGTATGCGTGCATAAGCCTCGATCCTGATGCAAAACAAATTACAGTAATGAACTCTAAATCTTTAGAGCCCAAATCCATTGTAATGGGAGGACGTCGTTATTCTTTCGACAACAATGGGCAGCTCAACCTTTTCATGAACCTCCATGCTACAGAAGGCCGCCATGATTATGTGACGGGCCAAAAGGTTTTGGGGCCAAATGTCTTTTATAACTGTACGGCAGCAAATGCCCAAGGAGACATCGGCCCGCACCATCGGTGGGCAGTAGGCACTTTGTATGACAATATCGTCACAGATGGCCCCATAAATGTACAGGACAGGGGCAACTGGGGCAGCGGACATGGTTGGTCGGGTGTTACGCAGGTCATATGGAATTGCACGGCATCACAAGCGACAGTACAAAATCCATGGGTTACGGGCAAAAACTACTGCATTGGTCTAAAAGGGAAGCAAACTCAAGGGCGCTTGCCTGACAGGCCAGAAGGAGAATGGGAAGGCCTGAACCAATCGGGTCTCATTCCGGCGTCATTGTATGTGGCGCAACTGAATGCACGACAAAAAAAGGAGTAAGCTTAGCTTACCTCTTCCAATATCTTGATCCTTTGAGAAGATTCTCTAATAATAATTTCCGGCTTTAGCACAACCTTTTGAGGCAAAAACTTTTTGCCATCTGCATTGAGCTGTTCAAAAAACAATTGAGCAGCCATATTACCAATAGTTTTACTTTTCTGATCTACCGTCGTAAGGGGCGGATCTGTGAAGGAGGTAAAGGGATCATTACTAAATCCTGCCAAAGCTACCTGCTTTGGGATCTTTATTCCTCTTTCCTTAAGCACCTGCATCGCGCCCATTGCGCCATAGTCACTGGCTGAAAATACCGCATCCGGAATCTGTTTTAACTCAAGGAGCATTTCCATGCTTTGCCTTCCATCCTCAAGCTGCAAATTACTTTCGACAACCAATTCTTCCCGAAATGGAATACCGTAATCAATAAGCGCATCTTTGTATCCTCTTAGGCGTTCCTGGAAAATGCTGATTTTTTTGGGACTTGTAAAATGTGCAATCCTTTCAGAACCTTGCTCGATCAAATGCCTTACTACCTGATATGCTCCCAAATAATCATCAATGGCTACTTGGCTTACCTCAAGCTTCTCGGTTGTCCTGTCGAACAAGAGTAGCGGTATATTCCTTTCGATTACTTTTTCAAAATGGCTAAAGTCTTCCGTATTTTTTCCTAATGAGGCAATAATGCCATCTACACGGGCATTAAAGAGGGCATCGATAGTCTCTATTTCCGTTTCATAGTTATCATAAGACTGGCATATAACAACCTTATAATTCAACTTATTGGCAATTTCTTCTACTCCTCTAATGATAGAGCCGAAAAAAGTCCGGTCTGCAGTGGGGACAATGATACCAATGAATCCACTTCTTCCGTTTCGGAGGGCAGCAGCAATATTATGCGGCTGGTAATTCAGCTCTTTCGCCATCTTTAATACAGCACGTTTAGTATTTTCACTAATACGGGGATTATCGTTTAATGCACGAGACACCGTAGAAGCTGTGATATTAAGTTTGCTTGCTATATCATGGATGGTTACATAAGTTTTACGTGACATATTGTATTAACTTAATAACCTAATTCGATTAAATATTTCAAGGCATAAGCGGATTGAACTGAAATGCCTGATCAAAACTTTATTTTTTATCATTCAAGTATGCAGTTGTACCGATCATACCTAACCGATCATTAAAAATACTTAAAATTTCCATCTAATACTTGATGGCTACATGAAAATCAAATAGCACTATACCGCTTATGCCGTTTTAAAACAGTATTTATATACTTTTTCATTCAACAAAAAAGGAACTTTCCCTCCTTTTTAAGGCATTTAGAACGATAAGAAACACAAAAGTACTCCTCTAAATAAAAGAGCAGCACACTACAAGATTGTTAATAAATTAATAATATTAGCTTACGCTTTGAATACCTCTTTCCGAGAGCATTCAATTTAGGCACTTTCATTGATCTAAATTCTGGCAATTTGTCCTGTAGTCTTTGCCACATAAGTGCCAGTCCAAGCGGTTTAAACAAAGCACTAAGAGCATTTAATAAATCTTTTGCATGTGCTTATACCCACCCAAAATTATGAATTTTATTTCAATCCTTTTAAAAATCCGTCGTAGGCGGGTTTCTTTTCAAAATCTTTGTCAAACAAAAGTGGGTATTCCTTAGGGTGCCACCAATCCGTAAGCCAGGTTGCTTTATCACTTACGCCCCATGTGGTAATAGCAAACTTTTGTCCTTGGGGTAAAGCTTCAAAAGCTTCAACTATATTTTGGTAAGCATCTGCTTGAAGTTTTTGTTCGGCAGGAGAAAAGATGTAATTATCTGACCGGTTCACATTTACCTTAAGATCCAATTCGGAGAGATGAATGAGCAAGCCAGTAGCAGCCATATCATTGAGGCCACTTTTGATGGTGTTTAAGTTGGTGTTTACACTATAATGAAACTGATCTCCTAAACCATCAATGGGATAACCGTCTTTATTAAACCTGGTTACCATTTCCTTGATATGATGTCTTTTTGATTTTGCCACTACAACACTATAATCATTGTAGAATAGCTTAACGTCTGGATCGGCATTTCTAGCATATTGGAAGCACCTGCCATAGAAGGCAATGGGATCATTAAATGTTTCATAAACAGGGCAGTCTTCTGATCTAAGTGTACCGTCATCATTAAATATTTCATTCGCCACATCCCAGCTTTTCACTCGGCCACTATATCTCTCTACTACAGTTTCTATGTAGGTCTTAACCATCGTCTCAAAAGTGGCAGAATCATATTTGGCTTTTTTGAACCAGTTAGGAAACGATTTATACCAAACTAATGCATGGCCATGAACTTCCATTCCATTTTCTGCCGCAAAACCTACCAAGGCATCCGCTTTCTCCCAATTGTATTCTCCATCTCCTGACCATATCGTCGCCATTTTCATTTCAAACTCACCGGTTATCTGGCTAAAATGCTCCATAACTGTTGCACTGTATTGTCCATTTAGATCTGTGGTCTTTACTGCTGCCCCTATTCCAAAACCTGCTTTTTCTTTCAGCGTGACCTCATTAACTGGATCTTCTTCTTGTTTTTCAGGCACTATTCCATTGCCTTCGTCACTACTACAAGCGGCAAAACAAAAAGCTAGAATCAAAAATGCTGGTAAGAGTAATTTCGAAAATTTCATCATTATTAAATTTAATCATATTCTAGACTTATCCAGTTTAATAAGGCATAAAAAAATCCAGCCCTAAATTATTATAGGACTGGATTTTTAATCATCTGAAATATGTTCAGGCTCCTATTTTTTAATTCAGATAGGGGTCGATAGTTTCTATCGTACCGTCAGGTCTATGCGTAAGCTCCGTCATTTTAATACTCCTCAAGTGCGTTTGTCCTGATATTGAACTATCGTGGTAGAACAGATACCACTTTCCTTCAAATTCTGCAATTGAATGGTGGTTTGTCCATCCTACTACGGGGTTCAAGATAATACCTTGGTAAGTAAACGGTCCATAAGGGTTATCTCCTATTGCATAGACGATATAATGCGTGTTACCGGTAGAATATGACAGATAATACTTGTCGTTATATTTATGTATCCAAGGTGCTTCGAAGAACCTTCTATCATGATCTCCTGCCAATATCGGATCGCCATTTTCATCAAGAATCTTAACTTCTCTAAGTTCTTCAGCAAAGGTAAGCATGTCATCACTCATCTTTGCCATTATAGGATTGATTGCAGGCTCATCGTCAGCTGGCTCCTCTCCTTCTGGATCATACTCACCAGTACGCCATCTTTGCAACTGACCTCCCCAAATACCGCCTATATACATGTAATAGTTACCATCTGTATCTTCATAAACAGCCGGATCCATGCTATAGCTTCCTGGAATATAGTTTTCTTCTGCTTTGAAAGGACCAGCAGGCGAATCGCTTGTCGCTACTCCAATCCTAAAAATATCTTCCTTATCTTTTGCTGGAAAATAAAGATAATAAGTACCATCCTTGTGTGCAGCATCTGGTGCCCACAATTGCCTTCCAGCCCATGGAATATCATCCAAATCTAATACTTTACCATGATCAGTCACTTCTCCCCCTACGGTTTCCATAGAGAAAACATGATAATCGCGCATGGCAAAATGAGAGCCGTCATCTTTTTCTGGTACCCCTGCATCAATGTCATGAGAAGGGTAAATATATAACTTGCCTTCAAAAACGTGTGCAGAAGGGTCTGCAGTAAAGATATGCGTTACCAATGGATCAGATATCGCATTTAAAGTATCTAGAGGGGAAACCACTGATGTTGTTTCTTCAGTAACATTTTCGTTCTCCGCTTTTTTGTTGCCTTGGCAAGCCACAAAAAACGCCGAAGAAAGTAAAAGCACGAACGTTTGTCTTAGGTTAAAGTTTTTTATCATATTATCTATATTTAGGTTGGTAATTCACGATAGCATTATGGAAATTAAAAAATGCTGTTTTGACTTTAGGGTAAAACAAACCCCAATAATACAATAATTAACATTCAGAACAAATAAAAATACAACCGATTGCAGTCATTATTGTCATTGGTTCAGAAATGGCCATGAGGCAAAAAAGTGCTTTTAATTTGGGGGCAGCGACAATAAAACCTTGCCTTGATAAATAACAACTTACTTTGCTATTTATCAAGGCAAGATTTGTTATAATAAAACTTCTGCCAATTTCTCTTCCAAGGCTTGTCCTCTTAAGTTCTTGGCTACAATCTTTCCATCGGGATCGATAAGGTATGTGGCGGGTATCGCTTGAATATTGTATAGACGTGCCGCCGCAGAATTGAAGTACTGAAGGTCAGAAACCTGTGTCCAGACCAGGCCATCAGCTTTGATGGCGTCTACCCAGTCTTTTTTATTCCTGTCTAAAGATACCCCAAACACTTCAAAGCCTTTATCATTGTATTTGTGGTACATTCTCACCACGTTAGGATTTTCTATGCGACATGGCCGGCACCATGCTGCCCAAAAATCGATTAGAACAAATTTGCCTCTCAAGGAAGATAGTGCTACCGTATCTCCTTCTGGCGTTGGCAAAGCGATGTCTGGCGCCATTTCTCCTATGGACAAAGTGCGCATTCCGCTTACAGAAGCCACAAATTGTTGAGCATATTTTGAGTTAGGCATGCCTTGCTCCACTTTTTTCGCAAGTTTGTCAAAGAACGGAAAGTCTTTTTCTGGATCTAAAAAATTAACAGCGTACAGTGATGCCAAAGAATTTTCCATATTGTCAATCGCCGCTTTTACTCTCTCACTTTTCTTTTCATCAAGTTCGGCATATGCCTTTCTTAGGCTATCTACCTTCTCATCATTCCCTTCCATACTAGCCTGTTGGAATTCCAATTCCAAAGCTTGAACTTCTTGTTGAAAATCCTGCATAATAGTATTTACACTATTAAAATGATCCGTATCGGTAGATCCTTTCACTTCAGCCACTCCATCGCCTGCCAATCCATCGGCGGTTATTTCTACATCTTCATCATTCAAGATAAAATTGATATACTGATTTTCATACAGGTTCAATCTGTAAAAACCTGGCTCTGATGTAGCCACGGTAGTCCTAAAAGCGTTCTTGTTGTCCACCGCAATTGTATCGATGGTTACCATCTCATTGTTTTGTAACTCTTGTAGTAGAATCACTCCATCTTGAGGGTTTTTAACTGTACCCGATATAACGACCTCGCCGCTGCTGTTTTTATCCTGATTCTTTCCTTGAGAGCATCCGCTTATAAGGAAAAATGAAAATATAAGTAATAAGAGCCTGTTCATCCAATTAAGTTTAGTGATCATATTTTTAATGTTAGAGCAAAGGTATTACGATGTCCTAATGCCTTTTATGCTATAATCTTTAATTTTAATTTATTAATCAAGCTTTGATCTTAAAAGTTCACTGGCCACTTTTGGGTCAGCTTTCCCTTTGCTTTTTTTCATTACCTCCCCCATAAATAAGCCCATAAGTCCCTTCTTCCCACTTTTATATTCATTCACCTTTTCTGGCATTGCTGCTAATACTTCCTCCACTATAGGGATAATGCTATCGGAGTCGCTGTCCTGAATCAGGTTCATGGCTTCCGCAATCTCTAATGGCGTCTTCTCGGGCGTTTTGACCAGTTCTGGATATATTTTCTGAGAAGCGGTCGAAAAGTTCAACTTGCCATCTTCCACTATTTTTATAAGCGCTGCTATTTGTCTCGGTGCTAAAGGGAACTGGCTGATATGAAGGGTCAATTCATTGAGATAAGATTTTATTGGGCCCATCATCCAGTTAGAAGCCGCTTTGTAATTAGTGGTTTCCTCACAAAGCGTTTCAAAATACAGGGCTATCTCTTTAGAATCAGTCAATACCTGTGCATCATATTCCGGCAGGTTGTATTCATTCACGAATTTACTAAAAAGCTCTCTTGGCAGACTTGGCATTTGGGCTTTAATACTATCTAACCATTCGTCAGAAACCATCAACGGTGATAAGTCAGGTTCAGGAAAGTAGCGATAATCATTCATTTCTTCTTTGGTACGCATACTGCTTGTCGTACCAGTACCCGCATCAAAAGTCCTTGTTTCAGAAACAATCATCTCTCCTTTTTCTAATAATTTAATCTGACGCTCCACCTCATGGTCAATTGCTCTTTGTACATTCCGTATCGAGTTCATGTTTTTCACCTCGACCTTCTTACCGTATTCTTTTGCATCATGTAGCATCACGGAAATATTCGCATCACAACGCAAAGAACCCTCTTCCATATTGCCGTCACATATATCTAAATACCGTACAAGTTTCCGTACCTCAGTCAGGAATGCATAGGCATCATCGGAACTACGGATATCAGGCTCTGTCACAATTTCTATTAAAGGAACGCCTGCACGGTTAAAATCCACTAAGGTGTCCACTTCCTCTGCCAAGTGCATCGATTTTCCAGCGTCTTCCTCCATGTGAATCCTGTTCAGCCGTATGCTTAATTCACTGCCATCGCTTTTATTGATCCATACATGCCCTCCTTTGCAGATTGGCGTCTTGTCTTGGGTCACTTGATAGCCTTTTGGCAAATCAGGATAAAAATAATTCTTGCGGTCAAAAATATTGAACCGGGTTATTTCAGAGTTACAGGCCAAGCCCATTTTAATGGCATATTCAACTGCACTCTTATTCACTTTGGGCAAAGTTCCAGGGTGTCCAAGGGTAATTACACTCACGTTAGTGTTCGGCATACTGCCAAACGCCGCCGAGTCAGCAGCGTACATCTTACTCTTGGTCAATAGCTGGGCATGTACTTCCAGTCCGATAACAACCGTATATTTATCCCTTATTGCTTTCTCCATTTTGAAAATCTTTATTCGTAGCAGATATTAATTGACCATGCTCAAAAGTACAACCCGCATTTTAATGTTCCTATATTTTTCTGATGGGAAGTAGCTTGCCCTCCAATAAAGCCACACACTGTTCCATTTAAATCCATCAAATAGCGCTAGCCAATTCCTTCGCTTTTTGAACCACCATGGGCAACCCAGATATATCTTTGCCTCCGGCCGTAGCGAAAAAAGGTTGGCCTCCCCCACCACCCTTTATCTCCTTGGCCAAAACACCCACTGTTTTGCCAGCGTGCATGCCTTTTGAAGCAATCAGGTCTTCAGAGATGACCACGGCGATCTGTGGCTTTCCTTCCACATCAGCAGCAAGCACCATAAACAAGGACTCAAACCTATTCTTAAGATCAAAAGCTAATTTCTTTAAGGCATCTCCGCTAGGCAAGCTAATTTGATCAATAAGCAAATAGGTCCCGTTTACGTTATCCGCTTTGTCTGCTAGCTCGTTGCTCAAAGCCGCTGCTTGTTTCATTTGCATGGATTCAACGAGCTTGCTCAATTGGCTTTTCTCTTCCACCAAGTTTTTAAGCGCATGCAGGAGGTCTTGAGGATTTTTCAAAAGCGCTTTGGCCTCTTCAATTAACGCCTGTTGATCCTCCACATATTTTTCAGCAGCATCTGCTGTAATAGCCTCAATTCTTCTCACGCCTGCTGCTACAGAACTCTCGGAAACAATCTTGAAAAAACCGATCTTACCAGTTGCAGGCACGTGAGTACCTCCGCACAATTCAACTGAAAAATCTTTGTCAAAGGTGACTACACGGACAAATTCACCATATTTCTCGCCAAACAAAGCCATTGCCCCCATGGCTTTCGCTTCTGCTATAGGAACTTGCCGTTGTTCATTAAGCACAATATTTTCTCTGACCTTTTTATTGACAAGTTGCTCCACAGTTCGAATCTCGTCATCGGCCATCTTACTAAAATGGGAAAAGTCAAACCGCAGCACGTCTTCATTCACAAATGAACCTTTTTGTTGTACATGTTGCCCCAAGACTTCCTTCAAAGCAGCGTGCAAAAGGTGGGTAGCGCTGTGATTGCTTTCTGTTAATCTTCTTTTTTCGATATCAACTTTAGCCACAAAGACGCTATCAGGCTGAGCAGGCAGCTTGTCAGCATAATGTACGATCAGCTCATTTTCTTTCTTGGTGTCCAAAATACGCACATGTTCATGTTCCGATACCAATACACCCGCATCGCCCACTTGACCGCCACTTTCGGCATAAAACGGGGTTTTGTCCAAAACCAACTGAAAGTGCTGTTTACCCTTTTCTTTTACTTCTCTGTACCTAAGTATCTTAGCTTCTGATTCCAAAGCGTCGTATCCTACAAAAGACACCTCTCCGTGTGCCACAACGACCCAGTCACCGGTTTCTTGAACAGAAGCAGCCCTAGACCGTTCCTTCTGTAGGGCCATATGAACATTGAAACCTTCAACATCTATTTTAAAATCATGCTCTGAAGCAATGAGTTGGGTAAGATCTAGTGGGAACCCAAAAGTGTCATACAGTTCAAAGGCAAAATCTCCAGGAATAATATCCTTACCGCCCTGCTTGAGCTTGTCCTTTTCTTCTTCAAATCGCCTAAGACCTACCTCCAGCGTTCTTAGAAATGCCGATTCCTCTTCATGAATCACTTTGGCCACAAAGTCCTTTTGTTGGTCAAGCTCTGGAAATACGTCTTTGAACTGCTCCGCTAAAACTGGTACGAGGGAATGGATAAAAGGCGTCTTAAAACCTAGATAAGTATAGCCATACCGAATAGCCCTCCTCAATATACGCCGGATCACATACCCTGCCTTGTTATTGGAAGGCAGTTGCCCATCTGCTATAGTAAAGGCAGTAGCCCTCACGTGGTCAACAATCACACGCATGGCTATATCCGTTTGCTGTGATTGACCATAAGCGACACCGCTGGTTGCTGCCACATTTTCAATCATGGGCTGAAATATATCAGTATCATAATTGGATTGTTTGCCTTGAATCGCCATGACCAGCCGTTCAAAGCCCATGCCTGTGTCCACATGTTTTGCAGGCAGGTTGACCAGCTTGCCAGATGACTGTCGGTTATATTGGATAAAGACCAGATTCCATATCTCCACTACCAACGGATGATCATTATTTACCAAAGATTCTCCGCTGATCTTCTCAATTTCTGAGTCTGGTCTCAGGTCAATATGAATCTCCGAGCAGGGCCCACATGGCCCAACATCGCCCATTTCCCAGAAATTATCATTTTTGTTTCCATTCAATATTCTATCCTTAGGAATATGTTTTGACCAAAAATCAAAAGCTTCTTGATCAAAATCCAACCCTTCAGTTTTGTCACCTTCAAATACCGTAACATAAAGTCTATCCTTGGGCAGCTTATATACCTCAGTCAATAATTCCCAGGCCCAATCAATGGCTTCTTTCTTGAAATAATCACCAAACGACCAGTTGCCTAGCATTTCGAACATGGTATGGTGATAGGTATCAAGGCCTACTTCCTCCAGGTCATTGTGCTTTCCCGAAACCCTCAGACATTTTTGTGTATCAGCAATGCGAGGAAACCGAGGCTCTTGGTTGCCCAAAAAATAATCTTTGAACTGGTTCATCCCGGCATTAGTAAACATTAATGTGGGATCATTCTTTATAACCAAAGGAGCAGAAGGCACGATTTGGTGTCCCTTTTCCTTGAAAAAGCTGATAAACTTGTTGCGAATTGTTTTAGAATCCATGAAAAACCTACTTAGGTGACTAAAATAAAAATGGCATAGAAACTTAGTTTTTAAATAATTTCTATATTGCGACGTTAATTTGAGCGGATTTCAATATCAACAATTGAACTTTTCCGCTTATTGCGTAAAATTTGACGCAAAATTAGTACAATTTACCACTAATTAAAGATGGCAAGAATAAAATATTATTACGACACCGAGACATGCAAGTATGAGCGTGTGAAAGTTTCGACGTGGGACATGACCCTCAATCTTTTAGGCTTTCTTTCTGTTTCATTGATCATTGCCATTGGGATAGTAATCGTTTACAACAGTTACTTCGATTCTCCCAAGGAGGCTATATTAAAGAAAGAAAATCAGGAACTGCAATTATATTACGATATCTTGGAAAAGGAGATGGAAGGCATGAATGACATGCTGGTGGCACTCCAAGAACGGGACGACAATGTGTACAGAGTTATTTTTGAAGCAGAAGCCATTCCTTCAACAATTAGAAGTGCTGGATTTGGTGGCGCTCACCGATATAGAAACCTGTTGGAAAGTGGTTTGGCCAAAGAGGAGCTTATCCTAAACAACTTCCAGAAGCTGGACAAACTGAAAAAGCAAATGTACATCCAAACAAAGTCTTATGATGAGATTTTAGAAATGGCCAAAGATAAATCTAAAATGCTGGCTTCTATACCAGCAATACAGCCTATCAATAATCACGAACTCACCCGTTTGGCTTCTGGATACGGCATGAGGATACACCCCATCTTGAAAGTAAGAAAACTGCATACAGGCCTCGACTATTCTGCGCCAAGAGGCACGCCTATATATGCTACCGGCGATGGTACCGTTGTAACAGTGAGGACAAACTTCGGTGGCTATGGCAAAGAAGTGGAAATTGACCATGGTTACGGTTTTGTTACCAAATACGCTCACATGGACTCCTTTAATGTGAAAAAGGGGCAAAAAGTAAAGCGTGGAGAATGTATAGGGTATGTGGGCACAACAGGTAGTTCTACTGCACCGCATTGTCATTATGAGATCATAAAAGATGGCAACAAAATAAATCCTGTTCATTACATCTTCAAAGACATCAACGATGAAGAGTACGAAAAGCTACTAGAACTTGCTTCTGTAGAGAACCAGTCTCTAGGATAAGCTTTATAGGTTACGATTCATTTATAATAAAAGGCACGAAGCACAACCACTTCGTGCCTTTATTTTTATCATAATGGGCCAACGCTACACATTTCTTCACCGACTGACCTAAGGGCTTTGAACTTTGTGCCTGATCTTTATATCTTTACATTGCATTATTGTCCAAGAGAGCGTTAAAATGGCTTACAAAGAAAAAACCATTGAAAAGAAGTATTATACGATAGGAGAAGTAGCTTCTATGTTTAAGGTAGCCACTTCTTTAATTCGCTTTTGGGAAAGTGAATTTGATATAATCAATCCTAGAAAAAACAAGCGTGGCAATAGACAATTCACCAAAGAAGACATCGATAATCTAAGAATCATTTATCATCTCGTGAAAGAAAAAGGCTATACTTTACAAGGGGCCAAGGACGAGATACGCAGCAGCGGCACTTCTGCCCAACAAGAAAAAATTGAAATGATCGATTCCCTGAAAAAAATAAGAGATTTCTTGACCACTTTAAAAGAACAGTTACCATCCTAATTTCAAAATAAAAACTTACAAAACCAGCTATCATGTCATCTGAAAAATTTTATCAACTCGCCTTGAGCCTGATTCCAGGGATCGGTAATGTCCTCACCAAGCAGCTCATTAGTTATTGCGGTTCCGCCAACGAAGTCTTTAAATGCAACAAAACTAAGCTATCCAAGATACCAGGCATAGGCGAAAAGATAGCACAAGCTATTCTCAATCATGACACTTGGAAACTTGCTGAAGAAGAACTGCACCGTCACGAAGCATACGGTCTTAAGCTATTGTATTATACTGATCCTGACTATCCTGTACGCCTAAAACACATTGCAGATGCACCGCCTATGTTGTATTATAATGGGCAATGCGACCTCAATCAACCAAAGGTGCTGGCTATCGTTGGCACTAGAAAAGCCACATCTTATGGAAAGGAAGTAGTGGAGCAGCTTATCGCCGGTATGGTAAAACATGCACCACTTATAGTGAGTGGCTTGGCTTACGGGATAGATATATGTGCCCACAGAAGCGCTATAAAGCATGGCCTCCCTACCATAGGGGTACTGGCCAGCGGCATCAATGTAATCTATCCGCCGGCGCACAAAGACGCCGCACGCCAAATGCTCAACAGAGGCGGGCTTTTGAGTGAGAACAGACTGGATGCAAAACCAGATTTTCACAGGTTTCCTGAAAGAAATCGTATAATTGCCGGTATGGCTGATGCAACCCTTGTGATAGAGGCTGCCGAAAAAGGGGGAGCACTTATTACCGCAGCATTGGCTAAAACTTATAAACGGAAGCTATTCGCCCTGCCTGGAAGCATTCAAAATCCATTTTCTAGGGGGTGCTTGGACCTTATAAAATCGGGCAAAGCCGAAATGCTGACTTCCATAGAAGACCTTGAGACCAGTATGGGATGGACTGTAGACCAGGAAAAGTCAATGCCAAAAGCATCCTATTTAGAGTCCCTGTCGACCGTAGAGAATTCAATTGTGCAAACTTTGCAGGAGCACGACAACGAAATGATAATTGATGAGCTAAGTTGGAAATCGCAGGTTCCAATCAATAAGTTAGCAGGTTTACTCCTTGAGATGGAATTTAAAGGCTATATCAAGTCGCTTCCAGGGAAAAAGTTTAGGCTGAGGATTTAGGATCAACTAAAAAAGGGAGAATTTTTATCCTCCCTTTTTGTAATGCTATAAACTATGATTATCCTTTGTTTTTAGTTTCCTGAACCTCAACTCTAATTTCTTGAGCCAGGTTTTTCAACTCTTGCATACCTTTTCTTACTCTTGTCCCAGCTGCTTGGTTGCTTTTGTCATAGAACTTTTGGAAGTCACTCTCTAGAGACAATACTAAGTCTCTAATTTGATCAAATCTTTTCATATTATAGGTTTTTTAATTGGTTGATAAAATAATATTACAATATCAGATAGCAATATAATTAAAATGTTGAAAAATCAATAAAATAAGCAGTTATTTTAATCAAACCACTTTACTAAAGGCTTCTCCAACATTTGTTTTCAGATATACTCCTTCGTCCAATTTGTGTTTTATTTCGCTAAATGCCTTGATGGTTTCTTCCACGTCTTCCAGGGTATGGGCGGCTGTAGGAATCAATCTTAACATGATAACATCCTTAGGAACAACAGGGTATATTACAGCAGAACAGAATATGCTAAAGTTTTCTCGCAAGTCCATAATAAGAGCGGCAGCCTCACCAACGCCACCTTTTAAAAATACAGGCGTTACAGGCGACTGTGTCGTGCCTATATTAAATCCTTTTTCCTTTAAGCCATTTTGTAATGCATTGACCACATTCCACAACTGATCTTTCAGTTCGGGATTGTTTCTTAATAGCTCTAACCTCTTGATACCCCCTATAACAAAGGGCGAAGGCAATGACTTAGCGAAAATCTGAGAACGTGTATTATATTTAAGAAAGTCGATTACCCCCTTTTCTCCAGCTATAAAAGCACCTATACTAGCCATTGACTTGGCAAAGGTGGAAAAATAAAGGTCGATTCCATCTTGAACGCCTTGCTCTTCTCCTGCACCTGCTCCTGTTTTCCCCATAGTGCCAAAACCGTGGGCATCATCTACGAGCAATCGAAACTGGTACTTTTCTTTTAAGGCAGTCACGCCTTTCAGGTCGCCCATGTTGCCAGACATACCAAAAACACCTTCAGTAATTACCAATATACCGCCCCCTGTTTCTTTGGTAAGCTTAGTGGCCCTTTCCAATTGCTTCTCTAGATTAGCAATATCGTTGTGCGGATAAACAAACCGCTTGCCCATATGAAGCCTAACACCATCTATAATACAGGCATGCGACTCGGCATCATATACAATTACATCTTTTCGATCCACTAATGCATCGATGACGGACATTATACCTTGATACCCATAATTGAGTAACATGGCAGTTTCCTTCATTACAAAAGCAGCCAAATCTTCTTCCAACTTCACATGAAGATCAGAATTCCCTGACATCATCCTCGCACCCATCGGATGGGCTAACCCATATTCAGCACTTGCTTCAGCATCTGCCTTTCGTACTTCAGGGTGGTTGGCCAACCCTAGGTAGTTGTTCAAACTCCAGGTCAACACTTTCTTTCCTCTAAATTCCATTCTTGGGACAATATCGCCAACAAGTTTTGGGAACATAAAATAACCATCTGCGAGGTCTCCGTGTTTCCCTAATGGTCCCTTATCAATTAATAGCTTCTCGAATAAATCCACTTCTTAAATTAATTAAATGTGCTTATTACTAAATATATATACAAAAAACACCCAAATGTAACAGTAATAATGCTTATCTCAAATGATACTTTCCAATTAATTATGTCATCAAGGCAAATGAACTGAGTATTCATGCGAGTATGATACAGCAATTTTAGAGAGCCGCGACAAGCCTCCCTACCCTTTTCAGGACGTCCCTTCAAGCATGTTTAATTTTAGTTTTGTTAACGCGACTACCGCACTGACATATACGCTTCCTTATATTTCGACCACGTTTCGTCTATGGGATTGCCGGTAGAGCTTTTGCCGGTATGGTGCCATTTGCCATCTACAATAGCATAATTGAATTCCAAGTCGGCTCCTACCCTACTGTTGTCTCTGGAGAAAAAGGTAATGTGCTCAACGTACTTTCCATCTTTGGCAGTATAGGTTCCCCCACCTGTGCCACTAAACTCGCCCGTTTTTGAGTTGAAAGCAATCCATTGAAAGCGTCCTCCGCCCAAAATCTTGACTGTCCTTCTGTCACCAGGCACGATTTCACTTACCTTCCCTTCTGAATTTGCTCGAGCTGTAATCACCCAGTTGTGGGCCAAGTCATCGTTCCTGTCTGAAATCCTCTGCCAAACAGCCACATTTTTATTGCCGGCCACTGACTCCTCGATCGTAATTTTATCGGCTGTTATTTCTATATTATAATTGACAGTCTTCCCTAGTCTTTGTGGGTCTGGTGTATAGAAGTCTAAAGTCTCACTATACCGGTTCCCTTTGATGTCATATGTGCCCCCTCCAGCATCCAGGAATTTATTCCCTTCTATTTCTTTGCCGCCAAAAGCAAAATAACCATCCTGGTATATTCTCACATATTCTTTGTCATTGACTGATTGGCCATCTAATGAAATGAGTTTCCAGGCTCCTTCTATATTCTGTGCCGTCAAACTAAATGAAAACGTTGTTAATAAAATGATTAAAAAAAATCTCATGGGTTTACTGTTTAGGTTTTGATTCAAATAATATAAAACGGATGAAATGTCTATTTAAAAAATTGTTTCCTATTACAAAAATGACGCTGGAAGCGTTTCGTGAATCTAATTTATAAACTTTAATTCAACAATCGCGACTTCCTCATAGAAAACATTCCTTAAAAGCAATTTTTAACTTTCTATGCATTTTTCTAGTTATTCGATTTACAACAAGCTTTTTTATGAAGAAAGAAAACATACATACAAAGGAGCACCATGATTTTTATCATGAAATTTTACAATTGCTTACTGATAATCAGTTTAAGTTTCTAATAGGTGGTGGCGCTGCCCTGCAGAAATATACTTCCATCAATAGAGATTCAAAAGATTTGGATCTCTTCTCTACCAATAATGAATTTCACAGCATTATTCGCTTTTTCAAGGAAAAAGGATTTGAAACCGAATATACTGATGTACGCTGGTTAGCGAAAGTCTTTAAGGGAGAAGCCTTTATAGACTTGATCTTCAATACTGTTAATAATCTTTGTCCTGTAGACGATAGCTGGTTCGAGTATGCTGTTCCTGGCAAGCTAATGGATGTTCCCGTTCAGTATATCGCTCCTGAAGAACTTATATGGTGTAAAATCTACATCCATAACAGGGAACGCTACGATGCTGCCGATATCAACCACATCATACTCAAACAGGGTCATCAGCTCGACTGGGAGCGTATATTCAAGCGATTGGATCAGCACTGGCACCTTTTATTGGGTCAGTTTATTAATTTCTTCTTCGTTTACCCTTCCGAAAGGGACATTATTCCACGTTGGCTATTCGAAAAACTTTTGAAAAGGGCTCAATCTCAATATGATCTTCCCACCTCGGTGGAAAAAGTTTGCCTGGGACCGATTATAGACCAGACACAATACAGTATTGATATAAAAAAATGGGATTTCAAGACTTTCACCATTAAGACTGTATAAAGCGATTAGTGAAGGTATTAGATAATTAAACTAGGGATGTATGAATAAGGACAATAAAAACATCACAATTGCCGCTGTAGGGGATATTCATGTAAAAGAAACCGATAAAGGGAAATGGACGGAGTGCTTCAAGGCGATTTCGGAAAAAGCAGATATTCTATTGATCAGTGGCGACCTAACCGATACAGGTAAACCAGAGGAAGCGGCTGTCCTTTATGAAGAGCTTCAAGCTTGCAGGATACCCGTAGTAGCCGTATTGGGAAATCATGACTACGACCATGGCAAGCAAGATGAGATAAGGGAGATTCTGCACAGCGACAACTTTCATCTATTAGATGGAGATTCGGTTGTTATCAACGATATAGGCTTTGCAGGTGTGAAGGGGTTCGGGGGAGGATTTGACAACTTTATGCTCTCCATGTTTGGCGAGAAAATGATCAAAAAATTTGTGCAAGAATCGGTAGATGAATCGCTCAAGCTCGACAAGGCCCTCATGCGGCTAGACAGCCTGCGGGAAGTTGCTGCCAAAGTCGTGATACTGCACTATTCGCCCATTAAAGCTACCGTTATAGGCGAACCAGAGCAGATCTATCCATTTTTAGGCTCGTCACGTCTGGCCGATCCAATCAATAGGAGAAATGTAGATGTCGTGTTTCATGGCCATGCCCATGTGGGCACTTTTGAGGGTCAAACATCAAAGGGAGTGAAAGTAATGAATGTGGCTAAGCCTTTGCTCCTTAAAATGGGCATGGAATTGCCTTTTTATTTATATGAAGTAAAGACCAGCGATGTAGCCTTAGAAGCCGACCAATAGAGATATCAGGTCGCCCTTTCTTTTATTAATTTCTATGAAAATGCAACACTAGGCATGCGGAACCAAAATGTGCAAAGGTGGATTTATCGGCTATTTCATAGGCGAACTCTTTAAAAATCTTTTTAAAAGGGAACATTTCTTACAAAGAATCGATTATTGAGGCCTGTTCATAAACTTCTTTCTTATAAAGAGCGTAGGCTTAAAAAATATTTAGTTTATTTGGGGCAGATATAAAATCAATTAAAAAGAGGGCAAAAAAGTTATCTACAAAATGAAAAACGAAAAACTCAGGGTAATTAAGGATTTTCACAAGTTAGATGAGGAAATTCAGGAGCAAATCAAGTTGGTGTACCCCTTTGGCTTTAACAATCATTTGATCAGATTTACCGACAAGGAAGGAAAAATCGTGAGTGCGCTTCCTTTTGAGACCGACGAGAAGTATTATCTTGTAAGGATGACCGCTACACAAGCCAGACAACTCATCGAAGACGACATCGACTACGACCAAGATGGAAACTTGAAAGACAGCGTACGGGATGAATACGAAGACAAGCATGCCGACGTAGATTATATGTCTGACTACTTCAATGAGGGTGAGGAGGAAGAAGAAGGAGGTGACAAGGAGGACGACTTTTAGGCAATAGGTTTGCACCAATACACGATTTTGCCTGCCATAATAAGGCAAAAGCACTCTCTGTTAACCGTATTGGGTTCGAAGGTGGCTTGTATAAAGCGCTCACGTTTCATTTCCATCACAACAACATGGCACTAGCCTTGAAGTCACTTTGGGGGGATAATTCCAAGTTCCTAAAGTGCTAGTTGCCCTTCCATTCTGCATTTTTAAAAATACTTATTTTTTCTTTTCACGAGCCGCCATAATTCATGGGTTCCTTGGCTCATTCGAATTATTGCGATATATTTAACCTGTAATTTATGCGTTCTCTTATTCAGGAGAATTCATGATTTTTAATATTGCCTACGGCCCCCTTTTTTGATATTTTTATTGTTAATTAATCACTTTAATGAACATCATTAAAAACCTCAACATTCGTAATAAACTTGTTCTTGTACTACTCGCTCTTTTGCTCCCCTTATCCTATTTTGCTATCACTGCTTGGACTCATGAGCAAGGAAAAGTTGCAGCGCTAGAAAAAAAGACTTCTAAGCTGAATGAAACGGAAAGAGTAGGCGATGTGCTATCCAATATCCAAAGGGAGCGTGCGCTGAGCTACGTATATCACTTAACAGAGGGTCTGAACTCAAAAGAGGCCTTGGAGCGACAAAGAATGCTCACCGACAACAGTATTGAAAAGTTGCATGTGTTCTATGGAGAACACGGTCTAAGTAACCCTCTTTATGATAGTTATGCTTCTTTGCATTCTTATCGTGAAGATGTTGACCGCTTCGAAACCAATTCTAATATCCTAGAAGCCTACTATGGTAACATTGTCAATAGCTTTGCTGATAGGATAGAAACCATTGCCAGTTCTATGGAAGAGTCTCTCGTAAGGCGGCAGTTTAACGCTTATGTTCATTTCCTGAAAATGAAGTTTGAATTCAGCCAAATCAGGACGGCCCTTATGCGGGTTATTGATACCACAGAGCTTAGCAATACCGAGCTTGTTTTTATAAGTGGCAGAAAAAGCCTTATGGATGCTTCAGAGGAGAGTTTTATCGAGAACGCCTCAGGGCAGATTTCTGAGTTTTATAAAGAGAAAACGACCAATGAAACCTCACGAGAAATAAATGAATTCATCAATAATAAACTACTACGAGGTGAAAGCCTTGCAGGAGAAGATGCTATTTATTGGTTCGACACTTTCACTTCCCACCTAGACACCATTCGCGAAGTAGACAACTATATTATAGACCAGTTGGGGACTTATATTGCGAATAGGCAAAATGAAGCTAATAGGCAATTGACTATTTACGCTCTTCTTTTTAGCCTATCTCTTATTCTTAGCTTGGTTTTGGCCATATATATCATAAGTGCTCTCCTTCAGACTGTAAAAATCCTCAAAACAGCTGCCGATAGAATAGCCAAAGGAGATACCAATATCAATCTACCCAAGATATCATCCCAAGACGAAATTGGGGCACTGGCCAAATCATTCAATGCGGTGGTCGAAAAAAATAGGCATTTAGCTAGTGCTGCTAGGGCCATAGGCAGAGGAGATTACTCTGTAGCCATAAATACAGATTCTGAGGATGACCTTTTGGCCAATTCTCTCAAAAAAATGCAGGAAAGCCTGTACAAATTATCTGAAAAGGATAAAAAGAACCATTGGTTGCTCGTCGGAAACAATGAGCTGAACGATCTAATAAGCTCAGATCGTTCGCTTAAATCTGCCTCCAAAAAAATCATTAGTCATGCATGTCAGTATATAGGAGCAGAAATCGGCGCATTCTATCTAATGAATGAACAGTACCAACTTACTTATGAAGCGGGCTATGCCCTGGGCGAAGATTTCAATGGAAAAGCATCCAAACTGGGAGAACAGGCACTGAATGACGCAAAAATAATAAGGTTAAAAGACATCACTACGCAGGAGTTCAAGATCAAGACGAGCTTTTCGGAATCAGAACCCGCAGAAATCATCATTGTGCCTTTGTATGCCCAAGATCAAGCTGTAGGTGTTGTAGAACTAGCAGCGAGGGAGGTCTTTTCAGATGATAAGATTGAATATCTTGAAAGGATAAGTGAAAAAATAGCCACTACCATCGTAACAATAAGGGCAGACATAAAAACCGCAGAATTACTTTCTGAAACGCAAACACAAGCAGAGGAACTTGAGACCCAACATGAAGAACTTCGTCAGGTAAACCAAGAGTTGCTCAGCCAAAAAGACAAGCTTCAGCTATCAGAAGAAGAGCTGAAGGCTAACCAGGAGGAATTGGAAGAGAAGAACGCAGAACTGGAAGAAAAAGCTAAGCAGCTTCAGGAAAATTATGGCTTGATTTCCAACAAAAACAGAGAGCTGGAAATGGCCAGGCATGCCATTCAACTTCAACTTGATGAGTTGCAGAGAGTGGGCAAATACCGGTCAGACTTTTTGGCCAATATGTCGCACGAATTGAGAACTCCCCTCAACAGTATCCTTATTTTGGCCAAGCTTATTTCGGAAAACAGAGACAATAACCTCACTAGAAAACAAGTTGAGTTTGCCGAAGTAATCCATAATTCCGGAAATGACCTTTTAAAGTTGATCAACGAAGTATTAGACTTAACAAAAATAGAAGCCGGAAAGCTTTCTCTGGAAGTGATGGATTTTGACCCTAGGCAATTAGACCTAAAACCTGTTTTTCAAGAAATCGCCAAAGAAAAGAACATTCTATTTGAAGTTAGTTATGACGAAAACCTGCCCGAAACCATCAGTTCGGACAAGTTCCGGATAGAACAAGTACTGAAGAATCTGCTTTCCAATGCCTTTAAGTTTACGGAAAAAGGAGGAAAGGTCAGCTTGGCTGTGCAGGTGCCCAAGAGCACAAAAATGCTGCAAAGTATGACACTGAAAGAAGCAGATAAAATCATTGCATTTTCGGTAAGCGACTCTGGCGTGGGCATTGCTGTCAAAGACCAGAAAGTGATCTTCGATGCCTTTAAGCAAGCAGACTCTTCTACTACGAGAAAATATGGCGGCACAGGTCTGGGCCTCTCCATTTGCAAAGAACTTGCCCAATTGCTTGGCGGCGAGCTACTTCTTGAAAGTGAAATAGGCAAAGGCAGCTGCTTTACTTTATACCTTCCCGATAAGATCGACTTTGTGGAAGACATTTTACAGGAAGTGGTTTCAATGCCCAACTTAAATCTCGAAAAAGAGCAGCGTATTGCAGAAAGTGTAATTACAGAAATTCAGATGCCCAGGCTACATCAGAAAGAAAAGACAATCCTCATCATTGAAGATGATAAAGGCTTTGCCAAGATATTAGCTGATTTCGCCAAAAGCAGAAATATCAATCCTGTAGTAGCGCACCTGGGTAAAGAAGGGCTGGCCATCATGCAAGAGTTAAGGCCAAGTGCCGTCCTGCTGGATATCAACCTGCCTGACATATCGGGATGGGACGTTCTCGAGCAAATCAAGAAAAACAAGGCACTTAAAGATATTCCTGTCCACATCATGTCTGCCTATGAAATAGATACAAAGAAAAAACCGCTAGCCGAAGGCAAATATCTAACTAAGCCTGTAACACTTGAAAATATTGATAAGGCATTTTTAAGTATCATTAACCAAAACAATAACACGATCAAAAAGGTATTGATTGTGGAAGACAATGAGATCGAAAGTCTTGCTGTGAAGGAGCTGCTACATGCTCATGAAATCAATTCAGAAATAGCAAATGATGGTGAACAAGCATTAGAAAGGCTAAAAAAAGAGCAGTACGACTGTATTATCCTAGATATAAACATGCCCGGAATGGGAGGCTACGAAATTCTGGACAAGTTTAAGGCTGATCAAAAATTAAAGAAGATTCCCGTGATAGTGTATTCGGGCAAGGACTTTACGGAGGAGGAGGAATTCAGGCTAAAAAAACATGTGAATGCAATAGTGCTGAAAACTGACTACTCTTACAAGCGCCTCATGGATGAAGTAAAACTCTTCCTTCATAAAATGCAAGAACATCTCCCTGAACCAACCGAGGGCAAACTGTACAGGTCGGACGAGTCTTTAAAAAGCAAAAAAGTTCTTATAGTGGATGATGACAGCCGTAATGTCTACGCACTTTATAATGCTTTCGACCAGGAAGGGATGGAAATTGTGGTCGCCAACAATGGTTTAGAAGCACTAAATAAACTGAAAGAGCACAAAGATGTAAATATTATTTTAATGGATATTATGATGCCGGAAATGGATGGCCTGGAATGCACTAAGAATATCAGGGAAATTGCCCATTTTCAACATACGCCCATAATTGCCTTAACAGCAAAGGCGATGAAGGAAGATAGAGAGAAGAGTTTGCAAGCTGGCGCATCCGATTACGTAACCAAGCCCGTAAATGTTGAGAAGCTACTCTCCTTGATGCGCGTATGGATATACAAGAATGAAAACCTGAGCTTATTTTAAAGAAATGGGAAAAATATTACTATTGGTGTAGATGGAGCTTGCTAAGGAAAACCTAGAATCGTTTTTAATGACCATACAATTAAAATACGGATATGATTTCAGCGGATATTCTAAAAACTCCTTTCTTAGGAGAATGAACAGGTTCATGAATATCTTTCAAATTCCTGACTTGGAAAGGCTATCTGCTAAGATCATGGCCGATGAGTTCTTCTTTGGGAAATTTTTGGAAGAAATCACCGTGAATATCACTGAAATGTTCAGGGACCCTCCCTTCTATAGGGCCCTACGAGAGAAGGTATTGCCCGAGCTCAAAACATATCCATATGCCAGAATATGGGATGCCGGATGCTCTACGGGAGAAGAGCCTTATTCTCTGAGCATATTGCTGCATGAAGAAGGTCTTAAGGCCCGGAGCAGGATTTATGCTACCGACATCAACAGAAAAGTAGTTTGTCAAGCCTCAGAAGGGATTTTTAACATTCAGGACATCATTCATTATACAACCAACTATCATCTAATAGAGGGGAAACAAGCATTCTCCGACTACTACCATGCCAAATACAACAGGGCTATTATAGAAGATTTTATTAAAAAAGACATCGTTTTTTCCGTACATAACCTGGCTACGGATGGTTCGTTTAATGAGTTTAATCTTATTGTTTGCAGAAACGTGTTGATATATTTTGATCGGCAATTGCAAGAAAAGGTTTTTAAACTATTTTTTGACAGTCTCTCCATGTTTGGATACCTCGCCTTAGGCAATAAAGAAAGCCTTACCTTATCCAAATACAGTGATTGCTTTGAAGTGGTAGACCGCGCACAAAAAATTTATCGGAAAATCAAAGAATAATTTTTAAGATAATGCATAAATCACCTTTAGTAACCGAGATTTCCTCAACTGTACAAAGCGATCACCCAATTAATATACTGCTAGTAGACGACAAACGAGAAAATCTATATTCCCTTGAGCAACTGCTTGAAGATGATGAGTACGAAGCAAACTTTATCAAATGTACTTCTGGAAATGAAGCACTTAATATTGCATTAAAGGAAAAGATCGCCCTCATTTTGCTAGATGTTCAAATGCCAGAAATGGATGGGTATGAAGTGGCGAAGTTTCTCAAGCAGAACAAAAAGACTAGCGCCATCCCGCTGATATTTGTAACTGCCTTGGACTATGAGATGAACTATATCTTAGAAGGCTATAAAAAGGGCGCTGTCGATTATTTACTTAAACCTCTCAACCCCGCCATTACAAGGGCAAAAGTCCGGGCCTTTATCCATACCTATCACCAACAACAAGAGTTGGAGCGCAAAAACTTCATGTTGGAGAACCTTGCCATGCTCGTGAACAATTCAGTTGACCTCATGTGTATTCTGGATGCCAGATCCCTGCACATTGAAAGCACAAATCCTGCCTGGGAGAAAATATTAGGTTTAAATGCAGATGCGCTTTTAGGCAAGCCAATTACAAATCTTCCTGGTGCACTGGAAGGCTTTGCTTCTCTCTATGCCCCCAAAGAGGATGTGGTTCTATTCGAAAATTACTTGCCTTCTACCAACAATACGAAGATTTGGTTTAGCTGGTCCTTCGTCCGAAAAAATGATCTATGGTATGGTAATGGAAAAGATATTACCAAAAACAAAATGATAGAGGAAAAATTGGCGCAGGCCAACGAGGCACTAGAGAAGAAAGTACTGGAAAGGACAGCGGATCTATTGAGTGTGAACGAACAACTCAAAGATGAAATCAAAAGAAGAAGTGGTGCCGAGGAAGCCCTGAAGCATTACAATGAGCGACTATTGAAAACCAATGAAGAACTTGACAGCTTCGTATATGTTGCCTCCCACGATCTTAAAGCACCCATCGCTAACATCGAGTCCCTTTTTAATATCCTTAACAAAAAGCTTAAAGACAAAATCAATGATGATGATGAAAAGCTTTTTAGTATGGTAGGGCACTCCCTGAACAAGTTCAATACTATCTTAAAAGATTTAGGAAGGATCATTTCCATACAAGATGACTTGGAAGCTGATTACACGAATGTATCTATAAAGGAGATTCTGGACGACACTGTAGAAGACATCAAAGACTTAATAGAGAAAAATAATGCTCAAATCGAAATAGATCTATCAGTAGAGCATGTGACGTATGCTGCTAAGCATGTTAGAAGTATATTATACAACCTCATCAGCAATGCCATAAAATACAGATGTCCCAAAAGAGACCCTATTGTTGAAGTAAAATCTTGGGAAGAAAAAAACTACGTGGTTCTATCGGTCAAAGATAATGGCATGGGACTGACCGATAACCAAAAGAACAGGATGTTTTCCATGTTCAGACGTTTTCATACACATGTAGATGGCTCAGGAATCGGATTGTATATGCTCAAAAAGATCATTTCTAACAATGGGGGTAAAATAGAATTGGAAAGCACGGAATCGGTAGGGTCTGAATTTAAAGTATACTTGAAAAAGGTAGCCATATAACAGAGGGCCTAAAAACAGGCCCTTCTGTAATTAACGATTAATTAAAAATGAAAACCAGCATATAAAGATAATACAGCATTTTTAGAGTTTTCTGTTACCCTACCTGCAATATCACTTTTGCCAATCTCATTCAGTCCATAAGTATATCTCAATCCCAGTATCCCCATTGGCAGGTTTAGCCCTATGCCACCAGCAATACCGTAATCGAAGGTATTAAAATCGTCGCGATCTAAAGAAGTAATCTCTTCAATATCACCATCATCATCAACGTTTTTGATGTTAGCATTGGTAAGCAAGGCAATATATGGTCCGGCATGCACGCTCAAGGCACCAAATGTAACCACTGCTAGCACAGGAAGCTCAACGTAACCTAAATTAAACCTATAACTTCCGCTGCCTCCTTCTATAAGTCCAGGGATAGAAAAAGCACTGTAGCCTATCTCAGACCCTTTTAAAGAATAGATAAGCTCAGGTTGCAAGGCGAAATTCTCAGTGATCTGATTTCTAAAATACAAACCTGCCTGAAAGCCAAACTTAGCATTCTCGTCATCTACATTATCTACATAGAGATTGGATAATTGAACACCACCTTTAAGGCCTACTTTAAAACCAGGTTCAGTATCTTGTGCATAAGCATTGGTACAAAATAGCCCCACTCCCATCAACATTAAAAAAATTGTCCTTTTCATAATTAAAAAATTTAGGTGATACATATTACACACACATTATAACTTCATATTGGGATTGGGGTTTATTTTTATTGCATGGGGATTGCAATATGCCCTATGATCACCTACTGACTAGTTGGGTCTTCCTTGGAGAGAAACTACTTATAGCGCAGGAAATTCAGACAAAAGACAGTAGTATACAATCATTCCAATATCTCCTTTACCCTTCCAACCTGACCATCTTCAAGTCGCACTTTTATGCCATGAGGATGGAACGGTGATTTGGTGAGAATATCTTTTACTACACCTTCTGTAAGCTGTCCTGTTCTTTGATGCTGCTTTAATACTATGCGCACCGATAATCCTATTTTTATATCACTTCGATTCGTTCCTGACATAATGGTTGATAAATAATGATAATTATATTTATGCATAGCTTCAAACTCAATAGTCCTGCTTTTCTTTATATTTAAAGTATGCCTTTCTGATTTTATTTCTATAGATAAAAACGGTGAGCCCAAAAACCAAGACCAAAACCGCTCCCAATCGCAATGCAAACCCCAAACCGTAATGCTCTGCAACCCAACCTATTTGGAAGCTCCCTACTGGTGCCAATCCTATAAACATTAAAATATAAATGCTCATGACACGGCCACGCAACTTATTTTTGACCATGCTTTGAATGATCGTGTTCATCATGGCCGACTGAGAAAGAAGGCCCATGCCCACAAAGAACAACAACGGCAAAGCCATATAAATCGAACTGGTAAAGCTAAAAAGGATTAGGCTAACAGCAAATACTGCATGGCCGCCAAATATAAATAAAACAGGAGGAAGCTTTTTACCATAGGCCCCAATAAAAAACGCAGCCAGCAGAGAGCCGAGTCCGCTAGCCGCAAAAAGATATCCTAGGCCAGCAGCATCTAACTGAAATTGATTTTTGGCAATAAGGGGCATAATGGTTGTGTAGGACCAACCAAAGACCGATACCACACCCGTTATGATGATCAATATTCTGATGATGGGGTGCGTAAAAGAATAGACAATTCCTTCTTTTATCGCCAAAAGAGGCTTGGGACGCTCACTACTCACCTTGTCTTCAACAGTCATATAGAGCAAAGCAACTATGACAGCAATATGACTTAAGCCGTTGATGATAAAAGCACCCCCGGTGCCTACAAGTGCGATTAAGAGTCCCGCTATGCTAGGACCGATTACCCTGGCACCATTGAAAATACTAGAATTAAGGGCAATGGCTGACGGCAGTTCATTTAAAGTGACCATCTCCGGAACAAATGCCTGTCGTGCCGGAGAATCAACTGCATTTACAGTGCCCAAAAGGAATGCGATCAGTCCGATGGTCCATAGGGACACTAAGTCAAAAATTGTTAGCAAGCCTAAAATAATGCCCAGTACCATGGCAAGCGATTGTGAAAATAAGAGTATCTTCCTTTTGGGGTACCGGTCTACTATCACCCCACCCCAAAGAGAAAAAAGCAGGGAGGGCGCAGTAGAAAGCGCCGTTACCAACCCTATATAAAAGGCCGAGTTGGTGAGTTGCAATACCAACCACCCTTGCGCTACTATCTGCAGCCATGTACCAATAAGGGATACAAATTGTCCTAAAAAATAACTCCTATAGTTGTTGTTCTGAAGGGCTGGGAATGCAGCCGCTATCCTTCTGACCCAGCCTAAACTCTCCCCAATGCTCACTTCAGGGTTTTCCCTAAAAAATAAATCAACTTCACGCCTAGCTTTCTTCTTTTTCACTTTCATTTTATCAAACTTCCGTAACCATGGATCAAAAGGATGGAGGAAACTGCCTATAAGTATTGAACTTTGTCAAAACTGGCATGAAGATACTACCTTTTGTATTATCAGTTGTTTCAGTAAATAACGAAAGACTTGTTCAACACATCATTTCCTTATTGGCTAGACAAATTCAAGGAAGGAGGAATTGTATGCTGAATAGGACAAAGGCTGGTTACACTTTATAAATGCCTGGTTCAGGGGTTAGCTTGCAAGGTGACTTTACCATACTTGATAACAGCGCTGCTCATAGTGTTGTGGTTATCGAATTAACAATTTTGCAATATTTCGAATCAAAAACATTTGGTTTTTATGAGGTAATTTTATATTTACCACTTTTATTGTGTAAGTTATAGAAATCCACTTCAAGCTGGGACACCCCATCGCTTTTTAGAGGCATATAGTAATTAAAAAGAAGGAATATGAGCAAGAACAGTTTTCAAGCAGAATTTGAGATCAACGCATCCAAAAAAATGCTTTTCCCTTACCTTAATTCTGCCAGCGGATTATCTCAGTGGTTTGCCGACGATGTTACCATCAATGAAGATAAGATCCTCAATTTCAGGTGGGACAACGATAATCATCGGGCGAAAATCGTGAGCCAACGTACCAACAATTTTGTAAGGTTTGAATTTATCCCTAATAGTACTGATGGATTGGATACGGAAGAAGAACCGTCTTTTTTAGAATTTAAGCTGGACATGAATGAGCTTACGCAATCGGTTTTTCTCACGGTCATTGACCATACCGATATAGAAGACGAAGACGAACTTCAGGATTTGTGGGACAATTTGGTGGGAGGACTTAAGGAAATTGTTGGAGGATGAAAAATTTGCACAATTATTGTACCCTTTCCCTTTGATTTTAGAGTCCCTATCCTAAGCTTTGCAGGTGTTCACCTTTTGCTCTAATTCAAAAAAGGTTAAGTGACAATTAATGAAGAAATTAGATAAATTATTATTAAAATCTTTTCTGGGTCCATTCGTCCTCACTTTTGTTGTGGTCGTCTTCATTCTGCTCACGCAGTATATGTTGAAGTACTTTGAGGAGTTTGTTGGAAAAGATTTGGGCTTTTATGTTTTTGTGGAATTGATCATGTATTTCAGTATCAACATGACCCCAATGGCCCTGCCGCTTGCCGTACTGCTTTCTTCTCTTATGACCTTTGGCAATCTGGGCGAGCACTTTGAGCTTACGGCCATAAAAAGCGCCGGCATATCACTCACAAGGGTCTTGCTCCCATTATTCATATTTTCCTGTGGGCTCTCTGTCTTGGCTTTTTTCTCCAATAATTATATCGTTCCAAAAGCCAACCTCAAAGCGTATAGTTTATTATATGACATCAAGCAGACCAAACCTTCTCTAGATCTCAAAGAAGGTGCCTTTTATAACGGAATTCCCAATTACAGCATAAAAGTAGATGAAAAACATCCTGATGGGGTAACCTTGGGCAACCTCATTATTTACGATCATTCGGCTGGGCAAGGCAACACAAAAGTGATCTTGGCGGACTCTGGAAAGATGTACTCCATCCATAACAACACTTACCTCATGTTGGAGCTCTTCAAGGGCAATAGCTATAGTGAAATAGCTTCACAAGGTGCTAGAGTTGGGAAAAACACGATCGAGGACTTTCACAGAAACTCATTTGATGAGAGCAAGCTCGTATTTAGTTTGGCTTCATTCGGTCTTCAAGAAACCAAAGAGGAGCTTTTTGCCAGCAACAGACTTATGAAGAATGTCAGCCAGTTGAGCTATGACATAGATTCCATGCAAATAGACCTTCAAAAACTGCATCGTGAGATGTACGATAATGCCAACAGGTATTTTTCTTACCACCTCAAAAACAAACTGAAAGTTCCCGAGCATTTACTTCCAAAAAAAATAGAAACACCTGAGGATGGAATAGAAAACAACGAGAACAAACAAATTTCGCCAAGCCCCACTACGCAAAAGAGAGAAGGCTTACCAATACTTAAGGCCAGTACTCCACTTTCCCCTACAAAAAAGGATCGCATTAATATTGATACTACAGCTAGAAAGGAAATTGCCAAGGCGGATAGCATTCTACAAGCAGACAGCCTTCAAGCAGATAGCTTAAAAAGCATTGCATTGGCAGATTCCATAGCCAATATACCTATCATACTTGACCCAGATTCCATTGCCTGGGCAAAAATCGATAGCGTGTTTCATATCCCTGAGCGCAACCAAAAGGTATTGGCCCAAGCCCTAAGCCAAGCCCGGTATGTGAAAAACAACGTGAGTATGCAGGCTACGCGCGACAAAAATCTGACAAAGGAACTCAACACCTATATTATAGAAAAAAACAAGAAGTATGCACAAGCGGTGGCCTGTCTTATTATGTTTCTCATCGGTGCTCCTTTAGGCGCTATCATTAAAAAAGGTGGGTTAGGGATTCCCGTTATTGTCTCCATCGCTTTTTTCATTATCTTTTATGTACTCACCATTACAGGAGAAAAATGGGGCAAAGAGAGCTTAATCGACCCTGTACTGGCGACGTGGGTGTCCAACATTATCCTTCTCCCCTTTGGCTTGTTCTTTTTGAAGCAGGCAAGAAACGATGTTAGGGTCTTTGAAGCGGATTTTTATAAAGTAGCCTTTGATAAGTTGAAAACAAGGTTGAAGAACATAGGCCTGTTTAAATAATGGATGTCGAAACAAAACAATCCGATATGTTGCTTATAAAATATCGTTACCGTACTTTTGCGGTCTATTTTATATTATAATAAATCAATAATTTAACTAAGCATGTATTTATCAAAAGAAAAGAAACAAGAGCTGTTTGAAAATCATGGTCGGTTAAAGTCAAAGTCAGATACAGGATCTCCTGAGTCTCAAATTGCACTTTTTACCTTCCGGATATCCAGCCTGACTGAACACCTAAAGAAAAACAAGAAGGACTATTCTACCGAATTGGGCCTTATGAAGCTAGTAGGTAAGCGCAGAAGATTGCTCAATTACCTACAAAAAAGAGATATTGAACGATACAGGGCAATCATCGCAGAATTGAATATAAGAAAGTAAAAACTTTAAAGGGGAAAGTCGTCTTGACTTTCCCTCTTTTTATTATCCCTTTCCCATGTTACGCTTTTTTCATACCTGTGACATTCTTTGAGCTTATCTCATCATAACCATTATTTAAACTGTTGACAAAAATTTATGCTACCCAACGTTGTTAAAAAAACTATAACATTACAAGATGGCAGAGAAATAACGATTGAAACTGGAAAACTTGCCAAGCAGGCTGACGGTTCCGTGGTCGTTAGAATGGGCAATACTATGCTCCTCGCCACTGTTGTTTCCAATATAGATGCCAAAGAAGGAGTGGATTTCCTTCCACTATCAGTTGACTATCAGGAAAAATTTGCTTCTGCCGGAAAAATTCCCGGAGGTTTCCTCAAAAGAGAAGGCAGGCTTTCAGATCATGAGGTGCTTGTAAGCCGGTTGGTAGACCGAGTAATCCGCCCCCTCTTCCCAGACGACTACCATGCTGATACTCAAATTAACATAAACCTGATATCAGCCGATGCACATGCACAGCCAGATGCTCTTGCGGCACTTGCTGCTTCTGCTGCTTTGGCTGTTTCCGATATTCCATTCAACGGCCCTATTTCAGAAGTCCGCATTATAAGGCTCAACAACGAATGGGTAATAAACCCTACAACCGAACAATTGAAAGATGCCGACATCGACCTGCTAGTAGGTGCGTCATTCGACAATATATTGATGGTGGAAGGCGAAATGAAAGAGGTGCAAGAGGAAGAGATGCTGGAAGCTATGCATTTGGCCCATGAAGCTATTAAGGACCAATGCAAAGTTCAGATGGAACTTACCGAAGCTGTTGGTAAGACAGTGAAAAGGACTTATAGCCACGAAAACAACGATCCGGCTTTAAAAGAAACCTTATATAATCAATATTACCAAAGGTTTTTTGAAGTCGTCAAATTACAGAATCCTATAAAGGAAGAAAGAAAGAAAGCGTTGGATGCCATACAGGACGAATATTTGGCATCATTGCCAGAAGATCACGATCTTGACATGGCCGTTGTGAACCGCTATTTCAATGAAATTAAAAAGGAAGCAGCGAGGAATTTAGTGTTGGAAGAAAATGTCCGTTTGGATGGCCGACAAACCACTGAGATAAGGTCTATTTGGTCAGAAGTAGACTACCTTCCTTCGGCACACGGTTCTGCGGTTTTCACAAGAGGTGAAACACAATCGCTTACTACGGTTACCTTGGGTACAAAACTTGACGAGCAAATGATCGACAGCCCATTGGTTTCTGGCACTAGAAAATTCATGCTTCATTATAATTTCCCTGGATTCTCTACTGGCGAAGTGAAGCCAAACCGTGGACCGGGCAGAAGAGAAGTCGGTCATGGCAATTTGGCTTTGAGGGCCTTAAAGCAAGTTATCCCTACAGATGAAAATCCCTATACGATTAGGGTGGTTTCTGATATACTAGAATCTAATGGATCCTCTTCCATGGCTACCGTATGTGCTGGCACTTTGGCTCTGATGGATGCTGGTATCAAGATTTCAAGCCCCGTATCAGGAATTGCCATGGGAATGATTTCCGATAGCAAAACAGGCAAATATGCTATCTTGTCTGATATATTGGGAGATGAAGACCATCTAGGCGATATGGATTTCAAGGTTACAGGCACGGAAAAAGGCATCACCGCTTGCCAAATGGACATGAAGGTAGAAGGTCTTTCTTATGACATCCTTAAAGAAGCGCTTTTGCAAGCAAAAGAAGGCAGACTGCACATCCTAAAGGAAATGAGCAAAACGCTAGAAGCACCTCGACCAGACCTTAAACCTCATACACCTCGTTCATTCACTGTCAAGATCAGCAAAGACATGATCGGTGCAGTAATCGGACCAGGTGGCAAGATCGTACAGGAAATCCAAAAAGAAACTGGTGCTACTGTTATCATTGAAGAAGCAGACAACTATGGTATTGTGAATGTTTTTGCTTCCAATCAAAAATCAATGGACGATGCAGTAGGCAGGATCAAGAGCATAGCCGCATTGCCAGAAGTAGGTGAAGTGTACGAAGGTCCTGTGAAGTCTATTATGCCTTTCGGTGCATTCGTAGAATTTATGCCTGGCAAAGATGGTCTCTTACACATTTCTGAAATAAAATGGGAGAGGCTGGAAAGCATGGAAGGTGTCTTGGAAGTAGGTGAAGAAATAAAGGTGAAACTTGTGGAAGTTGACAAGAAAACCGGAAAATACCGACTTTCAAGAAAGGTACTGCTACCGAGACCTGAAAAAAACCAACAAGGTTAACATAAACAAGCCCCATAAAGACATTATCCGTTGGGGCTTGTCTTGATCATTTAATATTACCCAAATTGTTGGCACTGATCATGACTTGTACAAATTGGATAAAAAGTGCGATGGCTAGCTTCTTTATGCGTATGATCCATAATTGAAGACTTGTTGTCGCTATTTTTTTTATTTTTTACCAATTTATTATAGAATTGTAATTGTAATTTAAATTCAAGTGTTTGGGATTGCAAACAGGTCATAGTTTATATTATATTTATTGCTCTTGGACGACGAAAGAGGAACTTTAATGCAATACTTCCAGTTCCTTTTCTTAAAATAGAATGATATTATAACCTTATACTGATACTGCATGAGACAGCTAAAGATCAGCAAGCAAATTACCAATAGGGAAAGTCAATCCTTAGATAAATATTTGCAGGAGATAGGCAGGGTGGATCTGCTTACACCAGATGAAGAGGTAGATCTTGCCAAGCGTATAAAAGAAGGCGACCAACTAGCCCTAGAGAAATTAACCAAGGCAAATCTCCGATTTGTAGTATCAGTAGCAAAACAATATCAAAATCAAGGTCTCACGCTAGGAGATCTTATCAATGAGGGAAACCTAGGCCTCATAAAAGCAGCGCAACGCTTTGACGAAACCCGAGGTTTTAAGTTCATTTCCTATGCCGTGTGGTGGATCAGGCAATCTATCTTGCAAGCCCTGGCAGAACAATCTCGAATCGTGAGATTGCCCCTTAACCGAGTGGGATCATTAAATAAAATTTCCAAGGCATTTTCCGAACTGGAGCAAAAATTTGAGCGTGAGCCTTCTCCAGAAGAGCTGGCAGAAGTTTTGGAAGTGACAGCCAATGAGGTGGTAGACACCATGAAAATATCTGGCCGGCATGTATCTATGGATGCGCCCTTTGTGCAAGGCGAAGAAAATAGCCTGCTCGATGTTTTAGCCAATGATGGAGAGCACACGCCCGACTCAGAACTAATGAATGCTTCATTGCGTAAAGAAGTGCAGAGGGCCTTGTCTACCCTGACACAACGAGAAGCAGATGTAATTACGTCTTATTTCGGCCTTAATGGCGAACATACTATGACGCTTGAAGAAATTGGCGAAAAGTTTACGCTTACCCGGGAGCGGGTGAGGCAAATAAAAGAAAAGGCGATACGAAGGTTGAGACATACCGCTAGAAGCAAGACCCTGAAACCCTATTTAGGATAAGGAGGTACAGACGACATACATCGCTAAGGTCTCATTTCCTGAGGCCTTTTTTTATAAAATTGAATTATCAAACAACAAAGTGTTATCATAATCATGACCACAGAAAATGTAAATGTATTGATCTTAGGATCTGGGCCAGCAGGATATACTGCTGCCATATATGCCGCAAGGGCGGGTTTAAAACCTGTATTGTATCATGGAGGGCAGCCCGGAGGGCAACTTACCATCACCAATGATGTAGAGAACTATCCGGGATACCCTGATGGCATCAAAGGGCCAGATATGATGCTCAATTTTCAAAAACAAGCAGAGCGGTTCGGCACTGACATCCGTAATGGGCTGGCAACAAGTGTGGATTTTTCCTCATACCCCCGCAAGGTGGTAATTGATGGAAGCCATGAAGTAGCCGCCAATGCTGTCATCATTGCCACAGGTGCTTCGGCCAAATGGTTGGGACTTCCTTCTGAAGAGCGCCTTAATGGGCAAGGAGTATCGGCATGCGCTGTTTGCGATGGTTTTTTCTTCAGAGGAATGGACGTAGTGGTAGTAGGTGGCGGCGATACGGCTTGCGAAGAAGCCAGCTATCTATCGAAACTATGCAAAAAAGTGTACATGATCGTAAGGAGAGACGAAATGAGGGCTTCGGTAATCATGCAAAAGCGGGTACAAAATGCTGCCAATATTGAAATTTTATGGAATACCGAAACAGAGGAAATTCTTGGTGAACATGGGGTAGAAGGCGTACGAGTAGTCAATAGGCTGACGGGCGAGAAAACGGAAATAGCTGCGCAAGGCTTTTTTGTTGCTATAGGCCATCAACCCAACACCGATATTTTTAAAGATTATCTTGAATTGGATGCCAACGGCTACATACAGACCGTTCCTGGCACGTCAAGGACAAACATAGAAGGCGTTTTCGCTTCTGGCGATGCCCAAGATCACGTATATAGGCAAGCCGTTACCGCAGCCGGAACAGGTTGCATGGCTGCCCTGGATGCAGAAAGGTTCTTAGCAGAAAAAGAAATGGCAGTAGCTTAAGGCGTTTTGATAAGAGTTCGTTTAATATTGATCTTAGTATGCTTGCTGAGCGTACAAGCCTTACATGCTCAAAAAAAGCCACGCAAGGGTAAGAGGGACTTTTTGGAAATAAAGGCCCCTCCTATCCACTATGTGGCACCGGATACAACAGGCATTTTCTTTAATGTGAATTATGAAGGCAAGGCCAAAATTCCTGAGGCAGCCGGTTTGCCTAAAAAAGATTCTCTTGAAAGTGTACAGTTGAAAAAAGAACTGACCATAGTAAGTGAAGATACTTCTACTATAGACGAGGGGTACATTAGCCTGATCGAGATATCAGAAGAGCTGAAGATAGATTGTGTTTGGGTAACTTTGCAAGAATACTATTCCATATGGGACTCAAGACGGGTTAACCCATACAATATGGATGGAGAAAAGTTCAATGATACGATCCGGTTGAGCCTGTACGATACTATGGGCAACTACAATTGGGCCTTTCCAATCCGTTCCAACAGGGTAACGTCAAATTTTGGTATGCGGAGATACCGCTGGCATTATGGAATCGATCTAGGGCTCAACATCGGTGATACGATTGTGGCGGCATTTGATGGTATTGTACGCATTACCCAATACGATCGGAATGGATATGGATACTATGTAATGTTGCGCCACTATAACGGCCTTGAGACACTGTATGGACACCTTTCATCCTACTCTGTAAAGGTGGGCGATATCGTGAGGGCGGGAGATGTAATAGGACTTGGTGGCAATACAGGGAGAAGCACCGGCCCTCATCTGCACTTTGAAGTGCGCTATCAAGGCAATGCCGTTGCACCAGATGAAATCTTTGATTTCAAAAACGCTTCACTACTCTATGATACTTTACTGATCACACCACAAAGCTTCTCTTATTTGAAAGAAGCCCGGAAGGTGGTGTATCATACCATAAGAAGCGGCGACACTTTGAGTGGAATAAGCCGCCGCTATGGTGTTTCTATCAATACGCTTTGTAGAATCAATGGGATATCTAGAAACTCAGTTCTCCG
>CAYTTV010000023.1:0-4072 GCA_964440915.1 uncultured Roseivirgaceae bacterium | reverse complement strand
AAATAACCAAAATGAGAAAATTAAATTTACTACTATGTTTTTTGACAATTATATTTCTTTCGAGTTGCTTAAAAGATGATGACGGAGATGTGCAAAAAATAGTTGAAATGACTGTTTATCCAGAAACTGGATTTGGCGGTTATCTTTTTTCCACAGATGTTTATGGCGAATTTTTACTGTTTTCTGAGAGCGATAACCAAGACAAAAGATTACTTACAAACGGCGGTTCTGTTTACGATTATTTGGATTACGAAAAGGGTTTTGAATATAAAATTAAGGTAAGAAAAACATTTTTAAAAAATCCGCCACAAGACGGTTCTTCAATTGTATTTGAGTATACAGAAACAATCTCAAAGAACAAAATAATTACTCAAAACAGTGAACAACAGATTGAAATGGAAGTTGGGCCGACAAAAGTTGGATTTATTTCACTTTCACAAAACGAAATTCAACAAGCCTTATTTGTCAAGGAAAATGAAGAAAACAATATGAAACCATTGTTGGCAATAGAAGGATTTAATTACGAAGAAGGTTATCGATATAAGTTGAACGTAAAAAAAATAATTCAAGCAGACCCATATTCTGTAAAATATGTTTTGGTTAATATTATATCACAAGAACAGATATAAAGAACAGTTACTTTTTCGAAACAATATTTTTATTCTGAAAATCAATTATTTAAGATATTAACTTAAACCTCGAAGAATAAAAACGGCATATAACATGAGGCTATAAGCTATGGCGGGTTTAGAGAACCTGGATACTAATCTGCTCTTTAATATGTTTACTGGCTGACAGTGAGGCTGTTTAAGCCGCCATAGCCCAAACGGTGAATGCAGCAGCTTCTGCCACCCTGTACTGTAACGACTAACGTAGGAGCGGTAGGGATAGAAGCGGAAAGCCCGAAGTGCGAGGGGATTGCGGGCGGCCGGACTTGGAGCGGATAGCCCGGCTACCGCCCAAATAATTATAAAAATTAATAGCGATATGAAGTTAGATATTTTAGTATTTGCCGCACATCCTGACGATGCAGAACTTTCTTGTTCTGGCACGATTTATAGCCATATCCTGCAAGGGAAAAAGGTTGGCATCGTGGATTTTACTTTGGGGGAGCTTGGCACGAGGGGCACGCCTGAAATCAGGGCAAAAGAAGCGGCGGCTTCTGCGGAGATTCTAAAACTCTCTGCGAGGGAGAACCTGCAATTTCGTGATGGATTCTTTAAAAACGATGAAGCCCATCAACTGGAGGTGGTAAAGGCGATCAGAAAGTACGAGCCTTCGGTTATTTTGGCCAATGCCATAACCGATCGGCATCCGGATCATGGAAGGGCGGCAGAATTGGTTACAGAAGCTTGTTTCCTTTCAGGCTTGAAGCAAGTAAAGACTTTTCATGACGATCAACAGCAGCTTCCATGGAGGCCTAAAGCTGTATATCATTACATTCAAAGCAATTATATAAAGCCCGACTTTGTGGTGGATGTTTCTGGTGCTTGGGAGACCAAGTTGGCTTCAATCAGGGCTTTTAAATCTCAGTTTTTTGATCCAAACAGTAAAGAACCTGACACTTATATCTCGAGTCCTGCTTTTATGGAGTTTATAACAGCACGAGCAAAGGAATATGGCCATTCTATCGGGGCTGCTTATGGCGAAGGATTTACGATAGCACGAAACATTGGTGTTAAAAATCTATTTAATCTATTGTAAAGCCGTAAGGCTTTCGTTGCTCATTGCCATAATGGCCAAAAGGAGGTATCTTGGCCGAAATTTATCATTACTAATTCTATCAAGTAAAAAAGCATCATGATTATCACCGATTTTCTAAAACGAAATTTCAGACATTTTAATGCAGCGTCGCTCATAGATGCAGCAGAAGGGTACAAAAAGCACCTGAATGATGGGAATAAAATGCTCATCACATTGGCCGGGGCCATGTCGACTGCAGAGCTGGGCATTTCGCTAGCAGAGATGATCAGGGAAGGGAAAGTACATGCGATATGCTGTACTGGTGCCAACTTGGAAGAAGACATTTTCAATCTGGTGGCACATGACTATTATGAGCGCATTCCTAACTACCGAGACCTCTCTCCACAAGAAGAGCAGGCACTATTGGAAAGGCATATGAACAGGGTAACAGACACCTGTATACCGGAGATGGAGGCCATGCGCCGATTGGAAGATGTGGTGCTGAAGGAATGGCAAAAGGCCGATCAGGCCGGAGAATCTTACTTCCCTCATCAGTTTTTCTATAAAATATTGTTGTCTGGGGTACTGGAAGAACACTATCAGATAGACCCTGCCAATAGCTGGCTTTTGGAAGCTGCAAAAATAGACCTGCCTATTATAGTTCCGGGCTGGGAAGATTCTACCATGGGCAATATTTATGCGGCACACTGCATAAACGGTGACATTAAAAACGTGCACACCATGAAGGTAGGGATAGAATACATGATGTGGTTGGCCAATTGGTATATGGAAATAACAAAAGACACCAGCATAGGCTTCTTCCAAATTGGCGGAGGCATTGCGGGCGATTTCCCAATTTGTGTTGTGCCCATGCTGGACCAAGACTTACAAAAAGAAAATGTGCCACTGTGGGGATATTTCTGCCAGATAAGTGATTCTACCACAAGTTACGGTTCTTACTCTGGCGCTGTTCCAAATGAGAAAATAACTTGGGGAAAGCTAGGAATAGACACGCCTAAATACATTATTGAATCGGATGCCACTATCGTAGCACCTTTGGTGTTTGCCATTGTGCTTGGCAAATAATTGCGATAGACCCTGCATCTTTTAGCCGAAAGACGATGTTAGCAATACTATATATTTTAGTATTGCTAATTTTTTTATGCAATGTCTTTGTTTTTGTGGATGAACATCATTAGCTTTATCCTATAATAAGCTAATATTATTGGCAATAAAAAGGCTGAATGTCCTAAAACCACAAATTATATGAAAACAGTAGCCAATTACCCAAAGACGTCGCTGCAAAAGCTGAAGCTGCAAAGTAAAAAACTGAAATCAGGCAAGGTTCAGGTGAAATTCACCATCGCTGCGGCTGGTCCGGACGATTGTTACGGATATGTTTTGACCGATGCTGAAACTACTTTAAAAGAAGTTGTAAAAACCATCCAATTGGAGTTATCTTTACTAAAAAGTGCAGATCAGTATTACCATCAGCATCTTTACGCTATCAACAAGCCAAAGCTAGACGAACCGCATCTGATGTTATTCTGGAAAAATTAACCGTTTCGTATAATGACCAAAATCAGCCAGAACATAAAATTTCTGAGAAAAAGGGAACGATTGACCCAAGAGCAGCTTGCAGAAAAGATAGGCATAAAGAGATCTTTGCTAGGTGCTTATGAAGAAGGCAGAGCTGATCCACGATTGAACAATCTTCTAGCGATCTCCAGAATCTTTAACGTTTCAGTGGATCAATTGATCAGTACCGATATCAATGAGGCAACGGTGGCTTCTGCCATAGCGAGTGATAGCAATTTAAAGGTATTGTCAATAACCGTAGACAGTGACAACAAGGAGAATATCGAACTGGTGCCTTATAAAGCATCTGCAGGTTATCTGAACGGTTATGCTGATCCGGAATACCTTGAGAACCTCCCCAAATTTCAGCTTCCTACCCTGCCCACTTCTGGCACTTACCGTGCTTTTGAAATCAGTGGTGATTCTATGCTTCCCCTACCCTCTGGCACTGTTGTGATAGGGCAGTATGTAGAGCGTCTTTCCGATATAAAAAATGGGGAAACGTATGTCATGCTCACCAATAGCGAAGGAGTTGTCTATAAAAGAGTTGTCAATCAAGTAGAAGAAAAAGGAAGCTTGTTGCTCATTTCGGATAATAAAAACTATACGCCTTACGAAGTAACGGCTGGGGACATTTTGGAAATATGGGCAGCAAAATCCTATATCAGCAACACCTTCCCACAACCATCAGCCAATGGAGCCTCACTCGCCAGCAATGAGGAGATCACGCTGGAAAAACTTACGAGTATTGTACTAGACCTTCAAAAGGAAGTGATTCATCTACAGTCAGAAAAGAAGTTGAGGTAAGAGG
>CAYTTV010000022.1:37635-55812 GCA_964440915.1 uncultured Roseivirgaceae bacterium | reverse complement strand
GAGATTTATGAATTGACATTAGCTGATGCCTTTTCCAAGGATTTCAGCCTTAAAGATCAGATAAGGAGGTCAAGTGGCTCTGTCATGGATAACATAGCAGAAGGATTTGAAAGGGGAGAAAGAAAAGAATTCATACAGTTTCTTTCTATTTCAAAAGGCTCATGCGGAGAGTCCAGGGCACAATTATATCGCGCATTGGATAGAAAGCATATTTCGGAAGAGCAGTTCCATAGGGTTTATGAGCTGGCTAATGAACTAGGCCGGAAACTCTATAATTTAATGGGTTATCTATCTAAATCGACCTATAAAGGAATTAAATACAAAAGTTAAAATTGACAAAAAATGTTTGGGATGGTTTGAAATGTTTGGAAATGTTTGAAGATGTTTGAATTGTTTGGAAATGTTTGGAATAGTGGATAGTCCGAACTTTCTAACCATGTGAACGATGTAAACCCTTTTAAAATGTTTGGAATAGTTTGAATTGTTTGAATTGTTTGGAAATGTTTGGGATAGTGGATAGTCCGAACTTTCTAACCATGTAAACAATGTAAACCCTTTAAAATGTTTGAAATAGTTTGAAATGTTTGAATTGTTTGGAAATGTTTGGGATAGTGGATAGTCCGAACTTTCTAACCAATGTAAACGATGTAAACCCTTTAAAATGTTTGAAATAGTTTGGGATGGTTTGAAATGTTTGGAAATGTTTGAGGTTGGAAAACTTCTAAACCATGTAAACAATGTAAACCCTTAAACTTATAAACCCCTTAAAATTGTAAACCCTTCCTAATGGTTAAATTTTTAATAGAACGCCCTATTGCCGTCACTATGACATTCATTGCCATACTGGTACTGGGCTTTTTTGCTATTACTTTCCTTCCTGTCTCGCTGATGCCAGATATCGATGTACCTGAGATTACCGTTCAAGTAAATGCTCAAAACATGCCAGCCCGGGAAGTGGAGGATGCTATCATAACCACCTTGCGCAGGCAACTCATGCAGGCCAGTCACTTAAGCGACATAAAAAGTGTGGCAAGAGATGAGAATGCCCTGATTCACTTGCGGTTTGATTATGGCACGGATATTAATTACGCTTATATTGAAGTCAATGAAAAAATAGATCAAAGCATGAGCAGCTTGCCCAGAGAAATCAGCAGGCCCAAGGTCGTCAAAACAAGTGCTACGGACCTACCCGTTTTGTACCTCAATCTAACGGTGAACGATGATGCGGTAAGGTTTGCCTCCAATGAAGGGCAGCAGAACGACCAACTCTATCCTACTTCTCAGAAATTTATTGAATTGAGCAGGTTTGCAAGTTCTGTGATAAGGAAAAGGATTGAGCAGCTCCCAGAAGTAGCCATGGTCGATATGAGCGGGATGGTATATTCAGAAATCCTCATTATCCCGGATATACAAAAACTGAATGCCCTAAAACTGGGCCTCCAAGATCTAGAAAATGCCTTGTACAACAACAATGTAGAATTGGGCAATCTATTGATCCAAGATGGACAATATCAGTATAATGTTCGTTTTAGCAGCACCTTACGAGATATCAGGGATATTATGGCAATATACCTTAGGGTGGACGACAGGATTTTCCAACTCAAAGATCTGGCAGAGGTAATTGAACATCCACAAAAGCGCAGTGGTATGATCACCTCCAATGGCAAAGATGCGTTGTCTTTGGCTATCATCAAGCAAAGCGATGCTCAGATGATGGTATTGGAAGATAAGTTGAATTGGCTTGTGGGCATATTAAAATCGGACTATCCCACCATTGATTTTGAGATCACACGAGATCAGACCAAACTACTGAACTATTCTATTACTAACTTGAAGGAGAGCTTGGTATGGGGTGCAGCCTTGGCCTTTTTGGTTATGTTCTTCTTTATGAAGGACTTCAAGGCCCCTATCCTGATTGGCATTACTATACCCACTTCTCTTGTCGTTTGTTTGTTGTGTTTTTATTTGCTCGATATTTCCATCAACATCATATCTCTGTCAGGTTTGGTGCTAGGGGTGGGTATGATGGTCGACAATTCCATTATTGTCATTGACAACATCACGCAACATATCCAACGGGGTAAGCCCCTTTTTCAGGCCTGTGTGAAAGGAACCAACGAAGTGATTACTCCGATGATCAGCGCTGCACTTACGACTTGTGCAGTTTTTGTCCCGCTTATATTTATCAGCGGCATAGCAGGGGCACTGTTTTACGATCAAGCGTTGGCGGTATCTATTGGGCTGTTTGTATCATTGGCCGTGGCCATTACCATATTGCCCGTTTATTACAAGGTGTTCTACTCGAAAGAGAAGGAAACAAAAACCAAAAGCAGGCTTTTGAGGTGGATAAAATGGATCGATTATGAAGGTTTGTATGAAAAGGGATTTAGGTTCACCATGCGCAATCAAACGAGTGTGTGGGCAATCGTCTTCTTTATGCTGATTTGTACATTTTTTTTATACCAGACACTGGACAAATCTAAGCTTCCCCTTATTACTCAAGATGAGACATTATTGGTGCTGGATTGGAATGAAAGTATCAATATTGAAGAAAATAGCCGGAGGGTACAGCAGTTACTCTCTTATATCGAACCTGATCTCGTGCAGCATACCTGCATGATTGGCGATCAGCAATTTTTGCTGGACAAAAAAAGCAATGCAACTTCTTCAGAAGCCACCTTGTATTTAAGGGTCAGATCGCCAGACGTGCTTTCAGATGTCAAGTCGAGAATTACTGAGGTATTGTCTAAAAACCCATTGGTAGTCTTTGGATTCTCCGAAGCTGAAAATGTTTTCGAAATGATATTTGCCGATGATGAAGCGCCATTGACAGCCAGGCTCGTAGGGGCAAGGGATTTTGGCGACCAACAGAAAGCGATCTTTCGTCAGGAAATAGATCAATTAAAAAAAGCCTTACCGGATTTTCCAATTAGAAGTCCTGCAATGCAAGAGCATTTAGTGTTAAAAATTGACCCTTTAAAGACTATAAATTACGGCATATCCAGTGATGTATTGTATAAGACGTTGAAGAGTGCCTTCAATGAAAGGGAGGTAATGACCATAACCGACAATCAGTATTTTATTCCGGTAATATTGGGTGAACGACCAAGGCTCATTGGTGAAGTGTTATCGGAAACTTTCGTGCCCAACAATAGGGGTATTCTTTATCCTGTCAATGATCTGATTACTGAAGGAAAGGATTATGACCTTAAGGAAATATATGCAGGTCAGGAAGGAGAGTACTTTCCGATTGATTTTGACATAAAGGAGGCAGCGGTACCTGCCGTTGTAGAGAGGGTACAATCGGTTCTGGGTAAAAACAATCTGCTAAAAGCTACCTTTACAGGAGCTATTTTTTCGAACAAGGAATTGATAAAGGAGCTGCTGATCATCCTGACCGTCTCATTGCTTTTGCTTTATTTTATTCTGGCTTCACAATTCGAGTCTTTGATCCTCCCCCTCATCATACTCATGGAAGTGCCTATAGGTATTTTTGGGGCTTTTCTGATGTTAGCGTTATTCGGTCAAACAATCAATATCATGGCAATGATCGGTATAGTAGCGATGGTGGGCATCATTATCAATGATTCTATCTTAAAAATAGATACTGTTAATCAGTTGAGAAAAGAAGGATACAATACACTTAGGGCCTTGGCAACAGCAGGCCAAAGAAGGCTAAAGGCGATTGTGATGACGAGCTTGACAACAATACTGGCCTTAGTGCCATTGCTATTTACTTCGGGACTAGGAGCAGACCTTCAGGTGCCGCTTGCATTGACAGTTATTGGAGGGATGATAGTGGGTACTTTGGTGAGCTTATATTTTATTCCTTTATGCTACTATTATTTAAAGCGGTGAAAAAGTTTAGAGTTACAGGGCTGAAATGTTTGAGGTATGAAAATGTTTGGAATAGTTTGAAAATGTTATTAGGGTTTGAAATAGTTGACAACAGTTTGAACTTCTAAACAATGTAAACCCTATAAACGCTCAAACTTTTAAACATTGTAAACTTCCAAACATCTAAACCTTTCTAAACAATAACGAGAAACAAATAAAATACAATGAAAAGATACTTCACTTGGCTTCTGTTGATCTTTTTGGCAAGTTCGGCAGTTGCCCAGAGCAATGAAAATAAAATAACCCTTGAAGAAGTATTGGGCCTCGCCTATGAGAAGTCTCTGGCGGCTTTTAAGGCTAAAAATATTTACCTCGCTAGCTATTGGGAATACAAGTCGTTCAAGGCAAAGCGTCTGCCCCAGGCCACAGTCCAGTTGCGCCCTTTTACCTATAACAGAAGCGTTCAAAAGCGATATGATTTTGAAAGAAATATCGATGTGTATCGGGAAACACAGATATTGGATTCTTATGCCAACCTGGAGCTTACGCAGAACCTTGGGCTCACGGGAGGTAGCTTTTATATAAATTCGGATTTTGGCAGACTCCAAAATTATGGTACTGGAGAAGTTACTACTTTTAGTGCCACGCCTGTCAGGGTGGGATTCTACCAACCATTGCTTGCTCACAATCCACTGAAATGGCAAAAGGAAATAGCTCCCCTAAAATTTGAGAAGGCTAAACAAGAATATCTCCAAGACCAGCAAGATATTTATTTGAGAGCGGTAGCGTATTTCTTTGACCTGGTACTGGCCAATATGAAATGGGAAATGGCCCAGCATGACCTGGCTACATCAGATACATTGTATGCCATAGGCCAAAAGAGATTTGCCATAGCGGCCATTGAGAAGGAAGATTTGCTCAACCTTGAATTAAGAAAATTCAATGCAGGGATAGCCCTCACACAAGCACAAAAAAACCTAAGTAAGGCCCGCTTTAACCTGAACTCTTTTTTGGGATTCGATGAAAACATTGCTTTTGCACCTGTCCTTCCGTCGATAGCAGAAGGGCTTCGAATAGACGAAAACGAAGCCATTGTCTATGCTTTGGAGTACAATCCGGATTTTATGAATTTTCGGCATCGTATCCTTGAAAGCCAAAGGGACTTGGACAGGACCATCAAAGAGAATAGAGTTGACCTAAGTCTTGCGGCTAGTTACGGACTTAATGGCCAATCGTCCTATTGGGAAACGGTCTATCAGCAACCACTTGATCAGCAAATGGTGGCACTGAATATGACCATTCCTATTCTGGATTGGGGAGAGCGAAAAGGGCAAAGGCAAATGGCAGAAAGAAATCATGAGGTGGTAGAGATTGAGGTGAAACAGGCCGAAATTGACTTCCGTCAAGAGGTTGTCCTCAAGGTAATTGATTTCAATCTACAGGAATCATTGGTAATGAACTCCCACAAAGCGACCGAAATCTCTGAGGAGTCATTTGAGCTAACGAAAAAGCGATTCTTGCTGGGTGTTTCCGATGTACTGACCATGAATACCGCTATGAATGCCAGGCAAGCTGCCAAGGAAAACTATATTATGAGTGTCCATGCCTATTGGAGATACTATTATGAAGTCCAACAGTTATCGCTGTATAACTTCATGGAAGGAAGGCCTCTAGCCGAGGATTTTAACAAAATTATTGCCGAATAGCGTGCAGGTTGTCAATATATAAGATTGGAGCACTGATCATGTTATTATATAGGTTTAAGGATGAGTTGGTTGGGAATATTTTATGTCGTTAGAAAAACTGCTCACAATGTTTGATAAAACTCCAAAACCATCAAACATTGTAAATCTCAAACTTGAAAACAATGTAAACCCTAAACGATGTAAACACCCAAACCCTTTAAACCCTGCAAACAATTTAATCCTGTAAACAACACAAACTTTGAACCCTAAATCCCAGCTTTCTTCATTTTCTATCATTGTGGTATTCACTTGCCTGGTGATTATTGGGGCTAGCTTTTTGCCTTTGTTAAATCTCCAACTCAACCCATCCAATACCGTTTCGAGATTAAATGTTTCCTTCAGATGGCATGATGCTTCTGCAAGATTGATAGAACAAGAAGTCACTTCCAAACTAGAAGGACTCTTTAGTGCTGTGAAGGGAATCAATGCGATATATTCACAATCTTATAAAGGTAGTGGCAATATTTCCATCGAATACAAGGACAACGTAGATATTGATGCTGCCCGGTTTGAAATCGCTAGTCTTGTACGGCAAGCGTACCCAGAGTTTCCCCGTCATGTGTCTTATCCACACATATCGCTCAGTGCCGCTGGCAATAGAAAGAGCGTGCTTTTGAGCTATACATTATCAGCAAGCGCTAGCCCTGTTTATATTCAGAAATTTGCCGAAGAGCAAATCCTGCCTGAACTGTCTAAAGTTGAAGGAGTTAGTGAAGTCAATGTTTATGGGGCCACACCTTATGAATGGGAAATAAATTATCGTGTAAGTGATATCCAAAACTTGGGGATTTCCGTAACCGATATTCATTCACAGGTTCAAAATTTCTTCCAGTCTCAATATTTGGGCAAGGGAGATGTGAGCATTCATGAAGGACAATCGAAGGAAACGGGAATGGTGTTGCGTTTTGACCGGGAGGATGGTCTTCCATGGAATACGATTCCTGTAAAAAAAGTGGGCGATAGGGTCATATACTTGGCCGATATAGCGGATATACGTTTCAAAGAGCAGATGCCCAATGCCTATTTTCGTATTAATGGGCTTAATACTATTAATATAGTCATATATTCGGATTCAGATGCCAATGCCATTAAGGTAGGGGAAAGGGTGAAAACCGTTATTCAAAATCTGATTAAATCTCAGCTTCCCATAGGCTACACAATCATAAAATCTCAGGATACCACAGATTTTTTGAAAGATGAGTTGACGAAAATATTTCAACGGGCAATATTTTCGTTGATAATTTTATTAACGTTTGTACTGATTGTAAGCCGCCAATTCAGATACCTACTGCTAATCCTTATCAGTGTGGGAGCGAACTTGGTAATTGCCGTTATTTTCTACTATTTCTTGAATGTAGAGATCCACTTATATTCCTTGGCTGGCATTACGATTTCTTTCGGCATTATCATCGACAATAGCATTGTAATGATAGATCATTTACGCCATACGGGAAACAAGAAGGTGTTTCTGGCTATTTTGGCAGCTACAATAACCACCATAGGGGCCTTGGCCGTGATTTTCTTACTCGATGAAGAGCAACAACTGAATTTGATAGATTTTGCTTGGGTAATCATCATCAACCTGGGCATCTCCAGTTTCGTTGCTTTTTTTCTAATTCCTGCTTTAATGGAAAAATTTCCTATAAGACTCGTTAAAGGCAAACGATTCTTTAATAGAAAAAGAAAAGTAGTGACCCTCTCTAGTTTTTATTTGAAGTTTATAAAGTTCAATAGACGTTTCAGGTGGGCATACTTACTGTTGTTTTTATTGGGTTTTGGTATCCCGGTACATTGGCTTCCAAAGGAAATAGAAGGGGAGTCTGCATGGGCCGAAGCTTACAATAAAACTTTGGGTACAACTTGGTTTGTGGAAGATGCAAAGCCTGTTTTGGAAAAGGTTTTGGGCGGGTCTTGGAGGTTATTTACGACAGAAGTTTTCGAAAATGCGTTCTATTCCGAACCATCACGAACTACCTTAAATGTAAGAGGCAATATGCCTGAAGGTTGCACCATTGTTCAGTTGAACGAAGCCATGCAAAAGATGGAAAACTTTATCAGTCAATTCGATGAAGTTGAGCTTTTCCAAACCAATATTTACGACATTTATAACGCGAACATCACGATCAACTTTAAGCCAGAACATGAGTTCTCCAGCTTCCCATACTACCTAAAAAGTCAATTGGAATCTAAGGCGATCAGCTTGGGCGGAATGGATTGGAGCGTAACGGGCGTTGGTCGTGGATTTTCCAATGCTTTGGCCACGATGTCTAAGAGTCAAAGGATAGTGCTAGAAGGTTATAATTATGATGAACTTTATCGCTATGCGGAATTGCTCCAAGCAAAACTCTTAGAAAACAATAGGATCAAAGAGGTTGAGATTGCTGGAGAAATAGGATGGAACAGCTATGTCTTGCATGAATATTTCCTCGATTTCAATAAAGAGGCCCTGGCTCAAAGAGAGGTGAGTATGAGAGATTTCTATGTTTTCCTTCAAGATAGGGCTTATAGAAATTATTTGACTCCTGTATATAGTCAAAACGAAATGCAGTGGGTCGTGTTAGCTTCCGATCGACACGAAGAGTTTAATACTTGGAGTCTTAACAACGAGCCTATTGCCATAAACGATCGCATGTATAAGCTGTCAGAGTTTGCCACGCTTGATAGGAGAAGAACAGGCAATAACATTTATAAGAATAATCAGCAGTATAGCCTGATAGTAGCTTACGATTTTATTGGACCCCACCAATTGGCAAAAATTGTGCAAGAAGACCACGTTGAGCAGGTAAAGCAGGTACTGCCATTGGGCTACTCTGTCAAAGTAGGCAATTGGGGAGGTTGGTGGGATAAAGACGACAAAAAACAGTACTATCTGATATTGGTCGTCATCGTAATTATCTATTTTGCCAGTGCTATACTATTCGAATCACTGCTGCAACCGCTTGTGATCATTACACTAATCCCCATATCTTTCATTGGGGCATTCCTTACGTTTTACTTATTTGATATCAATTTTGACCAAGGTGGATATGCTTCGTTTATTATGTTGTCGGGTCTTGCCGTAAACGCAGGGATTTTCATTATAAATGATTTTAACAATTTCCGTAAGAGCAACCGGAATAGATCGCCACTATCAATCTACATTAAGGCGTTCAACCATAAAATAATTCCGATATTCCTAACCATAATATCCACCGTAGTGGGGTTAATTCCTTTTATATGGGGAGGTCAAAATGAGGTTTTTTGGTTTGCTTTTGCGTCTGGTGTAATAGGAGGACTGCTTTTCTCTGTGATTGCTATTATCATTTATCTGCCTTTGTTCCTTAGATTAAATCCTAAACATTAATTGCTATAGGTTTGGCAAGCCATGTTAGGCTATACAATGAACCATCTTTTATGCTGTCTTCTCCGACCACTTTGTCAGCACTTGCATGATTTCTTCGATCTTTATGGGCTTACTGATATAATCATCCATGCCCGCATTGAGGCATTTCTCCCGGTCGCCCTGCATGGCGTTTGCAGTCACTGCAATAATCACAGGTTGAGAGATAGCCTTATTTTTGCGGATTTCCTTAGTGGCCTCATAGCCATCTTTTAAGGGCATTTGGACATCCATGAATATCAAATCATATTTCTTCTTATTTAATGCTTCGATGACCTCTTCGCCATTTTCTACAGCATCAGCTTTATAGCCAAATTTTTCCAATACAATTAATGATAAACGCTGATTGACGAGATTGTCTTCTGCTAATAATATTTCTAAGGGATATAATTTTGACAAGTCTTCTACTACAAGTTTCTTGGGACTTTTCAAGAAATTATTGCTACTGCTCTGTTCTTGTTGAAATTGGGCAATCATGTGGTCATGCAATGTGTGCTGCTTAAGCGGTTTTGTGACAACGGAAGAAAAAAGGGCGCTTTGCTTCAGGTATTGATCATTGCCCATAGGGTTGAGCAGAATGATGGGCAGCGAAGCAAATTTTGCTTTAATTGCTGCTGACAGTTCCAAGCCACTCATTTCTGGCATGTGCATATCAGTCAGTACTAAATCATAAGAATCTTGATTTAGTTTTTCCAGCGCTTCAGTGGCCGATCCAGCAAGGATGGGTATTGCTCCCCACTGTTGGATCTGGTGTTTTAGTATATTTCTAAGCGTTTCATTATCATCTACGATGAGGATTTTTTTGCTCTTCAATGCTGGGCTAGAGGTTAAGTAGTTTACTGAAGGGGTCTCGCTCACCTTGAGCTTCACATTAAATTTAAATGTAGAGCCCTCACCAGCTTTACTTTCCGCACTTATGTTTCCTCCCATCAGCTTGATCAATTTTTCACAGATTACAAGGCCAAGCCCAGTTCCGCCATATTTACGAGTGGTGGAAGAGTCTATTTGTGAAAAAGAGACAAACAGCTTATTTAACTTGTTTTCAGGTATCCCAATACCAGTATCATTCACATCAAAACCCAAATTGCAATATCCATCTTCAGCTTGCTTTTGATAAATTCGTATAAAAACATGGCCTTCAGCAGTGAACTTAATAGCGTTGCCAATGAGGTTTGTTAATATTTGCTTCAGCCGAAAACCATCGCCAATAAATTGATAAGGGACATCGCATTCCAGATGATAGATAAGATCCAGGTTCTTCATTGCCGCCTTCTCAGCAAAGAGATCCATCAGGTCTTCAATGCTGGTAACCAGGTCAAACTCATGTTCGTCCAAGTCCATCTTGCCAGATTCAATCTTGGAAAAGTCAAGTATGTCATTGATCACAGAAAGCAGGCTTTCCCCCGAACTCTGAATTGTCTTGACATACTCTGTTTGTTCTGGGTCAAGTTTCGTCCTAGTCAATAGTGAAGCCATGCCAATTACCCCGTTCATAGGTGTCCGTATTTCATGACTCATTGTTGCTAGAAAAACACTCTTTGCCTGATTGGCCTGTTCAGCTTCCGTTTTTGCTCTTTCAGCTTCTTCCTTAGAATTTTCTGCTTCTAGTCTCGCTTGCTTTTCTTCCAAGGTTACGCGTTCCAGTTTATCAGTCCTTTCATGGACCAGTTTTTCCAGATACTCCTTTTGTTTTTTTATACCCTTTATTCTAATCCTAAAAAAAGCTGCTATACCGCCTATGAAAAACAGGATTGAGAGGCTCCGGAACCACCAAGTTTGCCAGAAGGGAGGCTTGATAATGAGGGATATAGAAGTAATATTGTCAGACCATTTCCCTAAATTATTCAATGTCTTTACCTTAAATATGTATTTTCCTGGATCGAGGTTTGTATAGGTGGCAGTGCGTTGATTCCTTACCGTATTCCAGTCTTTATCAAAACCCTCCAAAAAATAGCCGTATACGTTTCTGTCTTTATTGGCATAATTTAAGGAAGTAAATTCAAATGAAATAACAGATTGTTTATAGGAAAGTGTAATTTCCTCGGTTCCGGATATGTCCTTGTTCAAGGGTGTGCCAGGAAATTGGTCATTTCCAACCGGAACAGACTTGTTGAAGATTAAAAAATCTGTAATTACAATAGGAGGTTCATAAAGAGAACTTTTGATGCTGTCAGGATGGAATTCATTAAAACCATTAATTCCCCCGAAATAAATCAAACCGCTACTGCTTTTAAAAGCAGCATGGTTTTTAAATTCCATATCCTGCAAACCATCAGTAATAGAATAATTGGTAAAGGCTTCTTCCTCTATGTTGAATTTAGAAACACCACCTTTAGTACTAAGCCATAAATTTCTATTATCATCCTCAACTATGTTCATGACATAATTATGGCATAAACCATCATTTTCAGTGAAGTAAAAAAACTTCTCTTCTTTTGCGTCATAAAAGTTGAGTCCTTCTGAAGTTGCCATCCAAAAATTCCCGAGTGAATCCTCATGCATGGCGTTGACAATATTGCTACTAATGCTATTTTTATTATTGCTATTAAACACAGACGTGAATTTTTGGGTGGTTCGATCAAATAAACTTAGTCCCCCATTATAAATTCCTATCCAAATTCTATTATTGCTATCCTCGAAAATAAAATTCACATCATTTCCTTGAATATTTCCGGGAACGGCTGAGTCCTTTGTAAAGCGAGTAAAATTGTCTTGTTCTTTATTGTAAATGTTTAAACCGCCCCAATAGGTACCTATATAAATTGTTTTTTTACTATCCTCGAAAATAGTCCAAGCATTATCGCCACTTAAGCTATGAGCATCGTTTGCATCATGTTTGTAGTGACTATAAGTATTTCTTTCCTTATTAAACTTTGTAACGCCGTTTCCCCAAGTTCCAACCCATATGTTGCCATCGCTATCTTCTAAGACGGAAAGGACATTGTTTCCACTGATACTGTTTTGATTGCCTTTTTCATGTTTATAATAGGTGAAAGCCTGGGTGTTAGGATCATAAATATTTAAACCACCTCCATCAGTTGCTATTAATATATTGCCATGGGAATCTTCCTTAATGCAAAAAATTACGTTGTTATTTAAGCCATCAGGAAGCGCATTAGAGAAATGGTTGAATTTATTGCTTTCAGCGCTGTAGAAATTGATTCCGTAAGTGGTACCTAACCACATATTGCCTTGCTCGTCTTTTGTTATAGAATATATACTATTTGTAGAGAGTCCTGTTTTACTATTATCTGACTTGTAATTTGTAAAAGAATGGGATGGGTAGTTGAAAATGGATAACCCGCCATTTTCTGTTCCTATCCATATTCTACCTTTATTGTCTTCACTGATAGACAGGATGGTATTGCTGGCAAGGCTTGTAAGAGCGTTTGCTTCGTGTTTAAAATTCTCAAGGATGTTTGAATCGACCTGGATCAAATATAACCCATTGTCGATCGTGCCTATCCAAAGGTTTTGTTGGCTGTCTTCAAAGATTGTATTGATGCTGCTGCTGTTGATGTCGCCTTCACCATAACGGGTAAATTCGTTGGTTTTACGATCGAATAATAGCAAGCCAAAATCTTTTGCACCTACCCATAAGTTGTTCTTGCTATCTTCATGGATAGTGGTAACCTGATGTTCACTTATATCTTTATTTGAAGTGATTCTTTGATGAAATGGATAGTAATGAAAGTTGTCGTTATCCGCATTATATACATTTAAGCCTCCTGGGCGCTCTGCGCTTTGCGTACCAAACCATATTTTTCCTTGTTTATCTCTTGTCACCGAAGTAACACTTGTACTGGAAATACTATTCGGAGCATTAGATAAATGATAATATCTTTTGAAAATCTCTTTTTCCCTGACAAATTTGTTCAACCCATTTTGAGTAGCTACCCAAAGATTGCCTTCTATATCTTCAGCTATGTCCGTGATCCAATTATTGCTGATGCTATTGTGGTCTTTTGAATCGTTGACATAAGTTTTGAATGTATAGCCGTCGTATCTATTCAAACCATAAGAAGTGCCGAACCATAAAAAGCCTTTGCTATCTTGAAAACTGCACACCACAAAATTGTTAGAGAGCCCTTCTTCGTATCCTAGCCTATCAAATTTTAAGTTTAGGACTTGAGATGTACTCTGTAGGGGCAATAGCAACAAAAGCAGCCCAAATATTACAGGATAGTTAAAAATGAATTTCCTGTTAATGACTTTCCTAATATTGGTATCATCGAGTAAAAGAGTGCTAATCGGAAGTTGTATGCGCATTATGAGTTAAAGCTTTACAGCTTATTTATATTTTATATGGCCTTTACAAGGATACAAGATTATAAGCTTCAAATTATTCCTTTTGAAAAAGATAACTTACTTGGTAAGGATTATTAATCAAAGAAAATCAACGATGGGTAGGGAACACTTATATACTCTTTCAAAGCTTAATGCTATAGAAATTATACCGTTATCAGTAAGCATTTATAATAGTTCATATGAAGTGAACTTGCTTCTAGTTTATACCTTTTCTATGCGTTATTTGTGGCCCTACCTTTAAGACTATGTTGTTAAAATTATCCAGATGTTACAGGAGATAAAATATTTGTAATCAATTATTTAGAAATGTAACATAGGCATAAGAACTTGTTACACCGAGTCAACCTTTTTAAAGCCCTCATTGACTATATTTGTCATACTCATATGCTTGTTCTTGAGTTGCTTCAGAAGAGCTGCGCCAACCTTATTTGTATAGAGATTGGGTGTTGAATTTTTTGGCTTATCGCAAACGTTTGCGGGATTTTTTTCTGAAGCTTTTTTGCCATCATTTTGATACAGCATACTCACTAATAAGATTGACTGAAACGATTCGCATACTTGCTCTTTTTTTGAAAAGAACGAAGGGTCCACCATGAGAATTATTTAGTATTTTTTTAATTATAACCTCAAAAATTATGAAAAATTTATTCAAACTATCAGCATTTCTACTACTCGTAGTTGTTTCAGGCTGTTCGGACAATCAAGAGGAGCTTATTCCTGATGTTCAGTTGAAATCTTACCAGTCGGGTACGCACGACGGTTATTTCTGGTCACTATGGACTGATGATCAATCAGGCTGGGTCGATTACCAAAACGGATCAGGTGGAAATTATAGTGTTTCATGGAACTACCAGGGAAATTTTACCTGCGGGAAAGGTTGGAGCACTGGCGCCTCTAATAGGGTAGTAGGCTATAATATTGGTACCCACGATCACAATGGCGGGGGTGTTTTTGGTTACTATGGATGGACGAGAAGTCCGCTCATAGAATATTATGTAAACGAAAGATGGGGGGCAAGCCGACCTACGGGTGAGCACAGAGGCACTGTGAACAGTGACGGCGCAACCTATGACATCTATACGGCCATGCGATATAATGCACCTTCTATAGATGGAACGCAGACTTTCAGGCAGGTGTGGAGTACGCGAAGGTCGGAAGCGCCCACAGGACAGAATCGTACGATTACTTTTGCCAACCACAATAGTGCATGGGCAAGCGTGGGGCTGAGTCTGGGCAGCGATTGGTCACCTGCCGCCATTTTACTTACAGAAGCGTATGGTGGAAATAGTACGGGGTATGTTAATGCAACAGTCTGGAGTGCAGGTACTTCCGGTGGAGACGGTGGAGGTGGCGGAAGCCAGTATCCGGCAGGAACAGAACTCCCCATAACGCTAAGGGCACGTGGCACCACAGGAACTGAGCAAGTTCGGCTCATTGTTGGCGGCAACACCGTAGCGACTTGGACTTTGGGAACAAGCATGAGCAACCGAAGCATCTCCTTATGGACAAGCAGGGGCGACATCCAAGTGGAGTACATCAATGACGATGGCAATAGAGACGTTCAGGTGGATTATCTGATTGTAGGCAATCAAACCCGTCAAGCAGAGAATCAGAGTTACAATACTGCTGTTTGGCAAAACAATACCTGTGGAGGTTCATACAGCGAGTGGATGCATTGCAACGGATCTATTGGATTTGGCAATACGCCTTGATATTTCTTTATATGTCAGAAAGGTTGATTTTCAATTTTCTTAACAACAAATTAGGACTGCCCCTTGATTGGGGCGGTTTTTTTATCTAGGATTAGGACCTTAAGATTAAATTAATACATGAAAAAATTATCTGTTTGCCTTTTGTTAATGGCCTCCTTTATTACATGGAGCTGCTCCAAGAGAACACAACATGATTTAGTCCTGGTGCAAGGCGGTGCTTTTGTAAATACCCAATCCAATTTCTATGGAAAGGGCCTAGAAGTGGCTGACTTCTTTATCGGAATACATGAAGTCACACAGAAGGAGTGGGTCGAAATAATGGGGAGCAACCCTTCAGCCTTCAAAGGCGATAACTTGCCAGTAGAAATGGTAAGTTGGTATGATTGTATCGAGTATTGCAATGAAAGAAGCCTCAAAGAAGGGTTGAAGCCATATTATAATATCAATAGGGAGGTAAAGGATGTTCACAATACAAGTGAATTTGACAGTATTAAATGGACAGTAACTACCAATAAGGGCGCTAATGGTTATCGGTTGCCGACAGAAGCGGAGTGGGAGTATGCTGCTGGAGGGGGACAATTGAGTAAGCGCTATACTTATAGCGGAAGCAATGATATAGACAAAGTGGCATGGTATTGGAAAAATTCAGGCGATACTGTATTGACAGGCGCTTGGAGTTGGACTATGCTGGAGAATAACCGCAATCGAACAAAGACTGTGGGTGGCAAAAATCCTAATGAATTAGGACTCTACGATATGTCGGGAAATGTAAGGGAATGGTGTGAGGATTGGTATGAAGATGATGAGGTCGCTTCAGGAAATGTTCGTGTTCAGAGAGGTGGGGGCTGGATTGGAGCTGACTACCGCTGTGAGTCCGCTAACCGACATAGTTTTGAGGCCAGTGGCAAAGGACCCGACCAAGGCTTTAGAGTTTGTCGCTCTTTATAAAACAAATTTTTGAACCAACGGCATCGAGTTGCTTTTAACCATTGCCGTGGCAATCTTTGCCGAAATCTCTTAATTTTAGGGAAAGCGTAGCGAATGAAGTCTAAGTTCTATCTGCTAGTCATATTTATTTGTAGTTGCCCCCATTGGATATTTGCTCAGGTTTGGGAGGATGCTATTCCCCTGAGTGTGACAGAAAGTCTCTCGCCTATCACTGAATATGAGGATATGCCGTCAATCGATTTGGAGCACTGCCTCAATGAAATAGTATCTCATCAGAAGCTCACACAATTTGCCTGCCCTGTTTATGTGGATTTAGATCCTGAAAATTCAGGCAGATGGACAGAAACGACTAGAGGAAGGGTTTGGAGGCTAGCCATTCGGTCGGATAAAGCTTATTCCCTATATATTAATATGGATTTCTCGCTTCAACCTGGGGCTAAATTATTTGTTTACGACCCAGCATATCAAAACTTGCAAGGCGCCTATACTTCTCGCAACAACAATCCCGCTGAAGTACTGACAATCGCCCCCATACAGGGCGATATACTTATCGTAGAGTTGAATCTAACCACTGCTCAATATACTTTTGGTAACGTGCGGATCACCAAAGTATACCACGATTTTCTAAATATTCTTAAGGATAAAACAACGCAAGCCAAGAAATTTTATGGGAGCAATGAGTGTGATGAAGACATCAACTGTGCAAATGGCCGTTTTTGGCAAACAGAAAAGCGAGCAGTTTGCAAAATAATTACAAATGGTGGCATAGGCACAGGGACACTCATTGGCAATACAAGCGGTAGCGATGTGCCGTATGTACTCACTGCCCATCATTTAATATCTACTGTAGAAATGGCTGCAGAAGCATTGTTTTTGTTCAATTATGAATCCGCAGGTTGTCAGGAAGATTTAGCAACCAGTTCAAAAAGCATATCAGGTGCTACCCTTTTGGCAACGACAGACCATCTGGTAGATTTCGCCTTATTGGAACTCTTTGAGAAGCCTCCTCAGGCTTATAATCCTTATTATGCGGGATGGGATTCTAGAAATATCATAGCAAATTCCGCGGTGAGTATCCATCATCCTTTTGGCGGACCCAAACAGGTTGCTATAGAATATCACCCATTAGAAAGCGAAGACATCGGAAGAGGGTATGATGAAAATTCTACTTGGAAAGTATCGCACTGGGAGGTGGGGACTACGGAAGCGGGCTCTTCAGGGGCTCCATTGTTTAACGAACAACATCGGATCGTAGGCACCTTAACAGGCGGACGATCAACCTGCGGATATGCAAAGGACGATTACTTTACTAAGCTCAATGCTTCTTGGGACTTTTATCCCGAGCCGTCCAATCAGCTTAAATACTGGCTGGATCCTGGCCAAACTGAGCGAAAGGTGATGGATGGATATGATCCGTATGGGTTTAACACTGAACATTGTGATACAGCTTGGAATTTCTTGGCCTATGACAAAAAGGAAATTAGCAATAAAGATCTGGCCTGGGGATGGATATCTGGTCACAATGCTAGAGGTCATACACAATTTGCTGAACGTTATGAGTCACCAGGAGTTTTGCAAATTAACGGAGTGTATCTTGATGTGGCCAAAGCGTATGCGGCCCATCCTCTGTCATATATCGAAGTAAAGGTCTGGGAGGGTATATTGTATCCCGAAAGAGAAGCTTATTCGAAATTAGTTTTTATAAAGGATTTGGAGCCAAACAAAATTAATTATATCGCTTTTGATGCAGTCATAAAAGAAACCGGCCCATTGTTCGTAGGATATAAAATCAACTACAATGCTGCTGTAGATACTTTTGCCACTTACCAGGCCCTAGATAGGGGGCGAATCGGCGAATCTTCCATGTATCTATACAATGAAGCCGGTTGGAGTGAAGGAACAGCGACTTCTTTAGGAGTGGGCATATCGGCATGTTATGGTAGGACCCAACCCTTAACATCAAAGGAAGTAAAAGTATATCCTAATCCATCCTTGGGGTATATCTTGTTGGATATCCCTGGAGGGGTTCCTGTTTTTGAAGTTAAGTGTTTTGATAATAAGGGGCAGTTGGTGAACGTCCATTTGCAACAGACAGAAGAATATAACAAGCTACATTTCGAGCTGCCTTCTGGGATTTATTATTTAAAGATAATCACTCAAGACAAACCTTATACGGCAAGGTTTATTGTGTTGTAGAATAGATTATTATCTCTGTAAACTTCAGTATTAGGTTAATGCTCTATGAGTG
>CAYTTV010000022.1:0-37535 GCA_964440915.1 uncultured Roseivirgaceae bacterium | reverse complement strand
AGTGTATGAATACCTTGCCTCTATTTTATGAGAAAGGCGTTAACTTTTTTTTGCAGAAGACGCTCGTTCGACCAACTTGGCTTTCAAGACTACCCTTTGCACAGCCTTTTTTGAATCAGAGTTGATTTCCTCTATGAGGATACGTGCGGCTTCGTTGCCTATTTCGTAAGTCGGATGGGCAATTGCCGTTAGGTTAGGTTCTACTACTGTGGCGTGAAACTCATCAGTGAACCCTACCAGTGCTACATCTTTCGGAACCTTTAGTCCCTTCTTCTTAATTTCTTTCATTGCTGAAAAAATTACCGTGTCATTCACGCCAAAAATGGCGTCAGGCGGATTTTCGAGAGAAATAAGGCTATTCGTAACCTTGGCAGCCTCTTCAATACTAAGGTTGCAATGCGTCAAGAAGCTTGGCTCAAATTGTAATCCACATTCGTCTAGACCCAACTTATATCCCTCTATTCTTTCTTGTGAAATGTTTAAGTTCGGCGGCCCTGCTATATGCGCGATCTTTTGATATCCATTATTAAAAAGATGAACAGTCAGGTCTTTTGCAGCTTCGATGTTATCGATGACGACTGAGGAAAATTCATCCGTGCGGCAAACTCTATCTATAAACACCAGCGGAGTTTCGGAACTGAGGATACTATTAAAATGAGCATAGTTTTTAGAATCCTGAGCAAGGCAAACAATCAATCCGTCAACCCTTAGGTTTAATAAATTCTTGAGGTTTTCTTTTTCGTTTTGATACGATTCCTGAGAAGATGAGATTACGATATGGTAGCCACTTTCTTTTGCCTTGTTTTCTATTCCGCTAATGATAGAAGAATAAAAATGAGTAACGAGATCGGGCACAATCACGCCAATTGTCTTTGTCTGTTGATTCAACAAACTCATAGCAAAAGGGTTGGGTGTGTAGTTCCATTCGGCAGCTAGCGCCTTTACTTTTGCTATCATTTCTGGGCTTAGGTCATAGTGATCTTTCAAAGCTCGAGAGACGGTAGAAACAGATACGCCTAGCGCCTTAGCAATGTCTTTTAAAGAAACTCTTCTTTTTCCCATTTCCTTCTCTTTTAGATAAAAGTAAAAATTAACACAAAGCTTTGTGCAAAGGCTTGCGTAAATTATATTCTCAATTTCCTTGTGCCTATTTGTAATATTTATAAAATTATTCTTCTATAAAAAATATAAGGGAAATTCCGTACAGAAAAATCATTACGACAATCGTGTTAAAAGTTTTTGAATTGCTAAAGGTGTTTGTGCAATTCTCCTTTGTATGCATTTTAGTGAAGTTGTGAATCTATAAAAGCCGGTTATAATAACACCCCTAGTGATTATAGGATACGGGCGATAATATGAGCAGAGCCGAATTTACAGGAAACAAGTATTGACCACATGTTAGAAAATATTTCTCGCACTTTTGCGGCCAAGTTTTTTTTATATACAATGATAGCAACAGTGGTATTCACATTGGAATCCCACGCACAAAAATATAGTAAAACGATTAAAGTTCTCATCGTTGACGGCTTTAGCAATCACGACTGGAAACAAACAACAGAGATTACCAAAATGATATTGGAGCAATCAGGTCGTTTTCAAGTAGATGTGAGTACCGTGCCAACAGACAGTGCAGCCAATTTCCAGTGGCTTCCACAATTTGATAGATATGAGGTAGTAATTCAAAATACCAACAACATCCATAACCCCAAATTGAGATGGCCTCTGCAAGCTGAGAAGGCGCTTGAAAACTACGTAAAAAATGGTGGAGGATTGTATATTCTTCATTCTGCCAATAATGCTTTTTCGCATTGGGAACAATACGATTTGATGTTGGGATTGGGGTGGAGGTCGCAATCAACGGGCTATGCTTTGGAAATAGGTGCCGACCAGAATATAATTTGTCACGCTCCAGGAGAAGGGAAAGGGACGAATCATGGCGAGCGATTTAATGCGCTCATTGAAATTATGAATAGGCATCCGATCAATGAAGGGTATCCGTCTGCATGGCAAACTGTCAATACAGAAGTATATAGCTTTCCAAGAGGTCCGGCAGAAAATATTACGGTATTATCTTATGCTTACGACAGTACCGATACGCAAATGACATGGCCAGTAGAGTGGGTAGTGAGTTACGGCAAGGGGAGGGTTTACAATTCAAGTTTGGGGCATCTTTGGCATGGAGAAAAGTATCCTCCCGCTTATCGCTGTGTAGGGTACCAAACCACGGTGATTAGGGCTGCTGAGTGGCTTGGCACTGGTAAGGTTACTTATCCACTGCCTCATAATTTTCCTTCGAGCGATTTACCTAGTGTGAATCCAAAAGAGGATTATATGAGAACCAATAAAGAATAGTGCCATGTTCACTCTATCTCTCAGGATGGAAGTGCTAAAATTTAACTGATTGAACATATGCTTAAAGTTCAATCCGCTGTTAGTTTACAACACAGCTTGAAAGAATGCCTATAATTCTTTGGTTATACGCAGAAATAGAATTGAAGAATTTAAAGATAGATATCAGATCAGCAACTTGTTAAACAATTAATGCAAAAGAAATTATGACGGTAAAAAACGTTTTTAGTTTAAAACGACGCCTAGGTGTTGTAGTCCTGTTATTTGTACTCACTATATCCCCTGCACTTTCTCAAAAAATGACTGTGCTTTCACCTAATATGAAAGTAAAGGTAGATCTATTCAATGATCAGAAAAATGAATCTGGTGAATGGTACTTAAAGGTAAGCTATCTCAATAACGGTCATGTTACCGAGGCGATTCCCCGTATTGACTTGGGATTGATAAGAAGCGATCAGGACTTTTCCGATCAGCTTAAGTTCGTAAAGGCTGGAAAGCCTCGTCAGATAAATGAACAATACACTGCTATGCATGGAAAAGCACTGGAGAGAAGCAATCAAGGCAATGAAATAGTAGCACATTTTGAGAATCCAAGCAAAGCCAAAATGAACCTCATAATCCGTGCTTACAATGACGGCGCAGTCTTCAGGTACGAGTTTCCCGAAAAGAGTGGCACCTTTATCGTAAAGGACGAACTTACGGCGTATTCAATTCCTGATAGCACCAAACGTTGGCTTCAGAAGTTTAACCCTGCCAACGAGGGATATTACCGTGAGTCAGTATCTGGTGAACTGCAGCAAGATTGGGCCTATCCAGCACTGTTCCAGGCGCCCGACAGTGCATGTTTTTTCTTGGTACATGAGGCTGATCTTGACCGTACCTACTGCGGTACCAAGTTGGCCAACTATGGAGAGACCGAGAAATATAAACTTACCTTCCCCGATGAATGGAATGGCCGTGGACAGGGAGAGGTGCAGCCTACGATCTCATTGCCTTGGAAATCTCCTTGGAGGGTCATCATGTTAGGGAGCCTACAAGATATTGTTTCTTCCAACCTTGTCGATGACGTATCGGCCCCGTCAGTAGTTAAAAATACAGATTGGATTAAGCCCGGCTTGGTTTCTTGGAACTATTGGTCAGATAACCATGGTACCAGAGACTATCAGGTGGTGCGCAAGTTTGCAGACTTAGCAGCGGAAATGGGTTGGCCGTACACACTTCTAGACTGGGAGTGGGATGGCATGGGCAACGGGGGAAATTTGGACGATGCTCTGGAATACATTCACTCCATAGGCGTGAAGCCACTCATATGGTATAACTCAGGTGGTGATCACACTTGGGTGGCATCAACCCCAAAAGATCGTATGCTCACGCATGAAAATAGGGTGGAGGAGTTTACTAAACTTAAAGAGAAAGGAATAGTGGGCGTGAAGGTAGACTTTTTCGAAAGCGAGAAACAAGATATGATCAACTACTACATTGATATTCTCGAAGATGCTGCTGAATTCGAAATAATGATATATTTCCATGGATGCTTGGTTCCTAGAGGATGGGGAAGAACATATCCACATCTGATGACTTATGAGGGTGTCAGAGGTGCTGAATGGTACAATAATACCCCTGATTTCACCTATGAGGCTCCGGTGCACAATACTATTATGCCCTTCACTAGGAATGTGGTAGGCTCTATGGATTATACGCCGGTCACTTTCACCAACTCGCAACATCCTCACATCACATCGTTTGGACATGAGATCGCACTCGGTGTTTTGTACGAATCGGCCCTCCAGCATATGGCCGACAGACCAGAAGGTTATGAAAGACTGCCTTTTGCTGTCAGGACCTTCCTTCGTGATATACCTGTCACATGGGATGAGACCCTGCTGGTAGCGGGTTATCCTGGACAGGACGTTGCCATGGCACGAAGAAAAGATGAGACCTGGTATGTGTCAGGAATCAATGGAGAAAATAAGGAAAAGCGCAAAAGAATAGGGTTGGACTTCCTGCCAGAAGGCAAACGGTACAGGCTTATTTTGATTGCTGACGGTGGCCATGATCAGGAATTGACTACACAATACCAGGTGGTGGACCGTTCGGACGCATTAGAGGTGAAAATGCTTCGTAGGGGAGGTTTTACTGCTTCATTACAACCAATGGATTAGGGCTTTAAAGATTGAATAAAGAAAGTGGAGAAGTTGCCTTAGAACAAGGAGTAATCGACAGCCTTTTGGTTGCATTTTCAAGTGTAACTTTTTGACGATAGTACCTTGGAAAGTTTTTCATAACTAAACGACATTGCATTGCAATAAGGATTAAAATATTAATTAGTGGAAGAGAAAGGAAAGAAGGAACAAAGTGGGCGAAACTATATTCTACAACCCAAGTTAAATTTCCCGTCAATCATCTTTGGAACTAGTGGTTTGGGAAACTTATTCGTGGCACTAGAAGAAAAAGTGAAATTTGAAATTGTACAAGAATGCGTACGTCACTCCAATGGGCCCGTTGTTTTCGACTCGGCTGGAAAATATGGGGCTGGTCTTGCGCTTGAGTCTTTGGGGAAAAGCCTAAAGGCCTTGAACGTAAAGCCGAGCGAGGTAATTATCAGTAATAAACTAGGATGGGTAAGAACTGAGCTCAAAACAAAGGAGCCGACCTTTGAACCAGGTGTGTGGAAAGATCTAAAACACGATGCTGTTCAAAAGATTAGCTATGCCGGCATTATTGAGTGCTTTGAGCAGGGCAATGAGTTATTGGATGGATATATCCCCCAACTAGTTTCCGTACATGATCCGGACGAGTACCTTGCTCGAGCAAAAAGCGAAGCAGATGATGCGCGGCTATACAATGACATATTGGAAGCATATAGCGCCCTTGAGGAATTAAAGGCCCAAGGTAAAGTGCAAGCAATAGGGGTAGGGGCAAAGGATTGGCGTGCTATTAAGCGAATATCAAAAGATGTTCAGCTTGATTGGGTCATGGTTGCCAATAGTATGACGATTATGAACCACCCAGAAGATTTGATGATATTTATAAAATCTCTATCCGATAAGGGCGTTCGCATATTTAATTCCGCCGTTTTTCATTCTGGATTTGTGATCGGGGGCAATTATTACGATTATAGACTTGTAAAGCTTGAAGAAGAAGAAAGTAAAGTACTGTTTCAATGGAGAGATCAGTTCTATGCACTTTGCAAGGAGTTTGGTGTCAAGCCATCAGAGGCAGGAGCGCGATTTGCCTTAAACATTCCTGGAGTAACCAGCATAGCGCTTAGTACTACCAATCCGCAACGGGTAAAAGAAAATATAGACATTGCCAATGCGGTAATTCCTTCCGCGTTTTGGGATGCTATGAAATCAGAAAAGCTCATTAGGATTATGCCTATAAAAGATATACATGACCAATACCAACAATGAAAAAGAACAAATACCAACAATTAATTAGGCGTGATAATATCTTGCCATTGGTACTTATTACCAGCCTTTTCTTTTTTTGGGGCCTGGCCAATAACATGACCGATACCTTGCTGGCAGCATTTAAACGGATTATGAGCATGTCTGATTTCCAAACATCATGGATTCAGGTTGCCTTCTATGGTTCCTATTTTTGCCTGGCCTTGCCGGCTGCTATTTTGATTAAAAGGTATACCTACAAAACCGGTGTGCTATTAGGATTGGGGTTATTTATTTTGGGCTCGTTATTGTTTTATCCGGCTAGTATCTCCATGTCCTATGGTCACTTCCTGATAGCATTGTTTATCTTGGCTGGTGGGCTTTCCATACTCGAAACGTCTGCCAATCCCTATATCGTGGCGATGGGGCCAGAAGCAACAGGTACCAGGCGTTTGAACCTTGCCCAATCTTTTAATCCTATCGGATCCATTACAGGCGTGTTGTTAAGCAAGGTATTTATTCTTTCGCAACTCAATCAATCAACAGCGAGTGAGCGGGCAATAATGGATCAGGAGCATCTGGCCGCTATACAATCAGAGGAGCTAGCTGCAGTAATGGGGCCTTATGTTGGCGTTGCCGTGGTGCTGGTCATCTTATGGATCATGATCAAGTTTACAAAAATGCCTAAAGCTGCTGATTCGGGGACAGAACTCAACTTGGTTTCAACCTTCAAAAGGCTGTTAAAGATGCCCCACTATGTATGGGCAGTGGTCGCACAGTTCTTTTATGTAGGCGCACAGATAGGAGTTTGGTCGTTTACGATCCGCTATGTAATGCAGGAACTGCATCTCAATGAGGACGAGGCTTCTTCCTACTATATGGCATCATTAGTTTTATTTGGAGTATGCCGATTTGTATTTACCGCTTTAATGAAATTTATTGCCCCAAGACAACTGTTAATGATTACTGCCCTAGCAGCAGCAGTGCTCACTTTGGCTGTCGTCTATGGAAGCGGCCTCTTTGGTGTATATGCACTGATTGCCATTTCAGGCTGTATGTCACTCATGTTTCCTACAATTTACGGGCTGGGTGTTTATGGGTTAAAAGGTGACACTAAAATAGGCGGTTCAGGTCTGATCATGGCCATTCTGGGAGGTGCTGTCCTTCCTGCAGTGCAGGGTCATATTTCTGACCTTTTTCATGTTAATCTAGCATTCTTTATACCCTTCATATGTTTTATAGTAATAGCAGTATATGCCCTAAAGGAAAGAGTGCGACAGCCTGTAAACCCATAGGGGACATTCCGACTTTTTGAAAGATCTGTTTTACCAAGTAGTAGTGAAAAAAGAAGATTAAGTTGTTATGAAAAGAATTGATTCGCACCAGCACTTTTGGAAATTTGACCCAGTCCGGGATAGTTGGATATCGGACGACATGAGTGCTATCCGTCGGGATTTTATGCCCCAGGACCTTGAACCATTATTGAAAGCCCATGGAATTGAAGGATGTGTAGTGGTGCAGTCCGACCAATCTGAATTGGAAAACAGTTTTCAATTGAATAACGCTGAGGAGCACGCATTTATAAAGGGTGTAGTAGGATGGGTCGATTTGCGGTCGGAGGATATAGAAGAAAGCTTGTCGCGCTATACGAAGTTTCCGAAACTTAAAGGCTTTCGTCATGTGTTGCAAGGAGAAGCGGACCGTGCCCTTATGCTTCGGCCTGATTTTAAAAACGGGATTAGTAAGTTGCTCAAATTTGGGTATACCTATGATATCCTCATATTTCCAGATCAACTAACCTATACAAAAGCGTTTGTTGCCGCCTTTCCTAACCAGCCTTTTGTAATCGACCACATTGCTAAGCCTAATATCAAAGAGCAAAATATAGGTGATTGGGAAAAGGATATCAAAGCTGTGGCAGAACATGAAAATGTCTATTGTAAAATTTCTGGTATGGTTACAGAAGCTAACTGGAACAATTGGAAAGCTGAAGACATCACCCCATACATGGATGTGATTGTGGAAGCTTTTGGCCCTAAGCGGATTATGTTTGGTTCGGACTGGCCTGTGTGCCAGGTAGCGGCAACCTATAGTCAAGTAGTAGCGTTGGTCGAAAATTATTTTGCTTCATTTTCTGCCCATGAACAAGCATTGTTTTTTGGAGGGAATGCATCAGCATTTTATAAGTTAGGTTAAGATTAAATTAGAAAGATGTTTTTTGAAATATATGAAAACACTAGTATGTACCACTCCTGGGCAATTGGATTATACTCAAGGAGAAAGACCAATATTGAGCAAGGGTAGCGCAATAATTAAAATTCGACGCATTGGCATTTGTGGAACTGATCTTCATGCTTTTGAAGGCACCCAGCCATTCTTTAGTTATCCACGGATCTTAGGACATGAGTTGTCAGGAGAATTGGTAGAATTTGATAATGCTCCAGGATTTGAAGTAGGGGAGGTGGTCACTTTCATTCCCTATTTTCACTGTGGTAATTGTATTGCTTGTCGCTCGGGCAAACCTAACTGTTGTGTCCATATGAAAGTATGTGGGGTACATGTCGATGGTGGTATGGTGGAGTATCTTTCTGTGCCATCGAGTGCTTTGTTACACGGTGAGGGCCTGGATTATGATGCCCTTGCTTTGGTAGAGCCATTGGCAATAGGGGCACATGGGGTGAGGAGAGCTGATGTGCAACCAGGTGAACATGTACTGGTCGTTGGTGCAGGCCCTATAGGATTGGGGATTATGGAGTTTGCACGCATTGCTGGCGCTAGGGTGATCGCCCTTGATATAAATGAAAAGCGGCTTGCCCTCTGTAAGGACCTGCTAAAGGTAGATCATGTGATTAATCCTAATACCTCGGATGTGCAAGAAAGACTACAGACAATCACCAACGGAGACATGCCTACTGTTGTAATTGATGCCACTGGAAATCAAAAGGCCATTAACAATTCCTTTCAATACATGGCCCATGGAGCCCGATATGTTTTGGTGGGTTTACAAAAAGGAGAAATCTGTGTGAGCCATCCTGAGTTCCACAAAAGAGAAGCTACGTTAATGAGTAGCAGAAATGCTATTCGAGAAGATTTTGAACATGTCATTGCCTCTATGAAAAACGGCCTCGTTGACCCAACCGTATATATTACGCACAGGGTGTCTTTTGACCAAGTAAAGGATACATTTGAAGGTTGGCTCGATCCTGCAAATGGTGTTATAAAAGCAATGGTAACGCTTAATTGAGGTTGTAACACTACTTCTATTCGGTATTTTTATCAGGAATTGATTAGTTCCTAGGCCTATTTAAATGCTCACACTTTCAAATGCGTTTCCATAAAGTTGGTTGGAGTCTCTCCGTAAAATTCTTTAAAAGAATTGGAGAAAGTAGCAAGATTAGTAAAACCGACAGCATAGGCAACTTCCGAAATATTGATATTTTTAGTGGCCAATAAGTTGGCTGCTTGCTGTAAACGGATATTGCGTATAAAATCACGGGTCGATTGATTAGTCAGTTCCTTCGTTTTTCGGTGCAGGTGAACACGGCTTATCCCGATTTCAGTTGCTAGCATCTCGACACTGAGAGAAGGATTACTGAGGTTTTCATTGATAATGTCCATGATTTTCTCCATCAGTTTTTCATCGGAAGACTTTATCTGTACTTTTTGGACTTTGTCTTCCTGCTGCTGGTTCCCGGTAAAACTATTCCGCAAAATCTCCCTGTTTTTAATGATATTTTGAATAGTCTTACTCAAAATATCCACATTAAACGGCTTTACAATATAAGCATCTGCACCCATTCCTAGCCCTTCCAGATTGTCTTCTTCTTCTGATTTGGCAGTAAGTAGGATTATAGGCACATGATTAACATTTACATGTTGTTTGATCTTGCGACACAGCGTAATGCCATCCATTTCAGGCATCATAATGTCGCTGATGATAAGATCAGGGGCTTCCTTAAGCGCAAGCGCAAAGGCTTCCTTGCCATTGGAGCATGTGGTGATATGGTATTCTGCTCCCAATTCCTGATCGATATATTTTCGGATCTCGATATCATCGTCTGCCACTAGTATACGGTATTTGCTTCTCGATTTGGTTTTTCCTTTATCCTGATCAACCGCATCTTGCACGATCTGTGGTGCTATTAGTTCTGCATTTTGGGTGGTAGCGGCGATATGCGCCAAATCTTCTTTGCTCAGGTGCTCGTTTCCTAGAGGCATCCGAACTATAAACCTACAACCTTGGCCATTAGGATTGTTTTCAGCTTTAATGAGTCCTTTATGGAGCTGCGCGATAGATCTTGAAAGATGCAGCCCAATGCCTGTGCCTCCGTTATAAATACTCTTGGAGGCTTCGGCTTGGAAAAAGCATTCAAAAATATGCTCCAGTTCATTTTCTTCAATGCCGCTTCCCGTATTGGAAATACTGATCTCAAAATAGTTTTGCAGATGATTGGGGTTGTTTTTATCTACCCCGGTGGTGAGGTCAATTTCGACTTCCCCTTCTTCTGGAGTGAATTTCATGGCATTGGCAAGCACATTCAAGATAATTTTATCGAAGTTTTTAGGATCGATCCACACATGAAGTTGCTCTATATCGTGCCGAAATAGCAGTGCTATTTTTTTTGTTTCGAATTGCTCTTCAAAGATGGCGCAAATGTCTTTTATAAACCCAACGATCTCTGTTTCCTGGAACTTTAACTGTAGTTGTCCTTTATCGATTTTTCTGACATCCATTAATTGATTGATCAACGAAAGGATCCGCTCCGAATTTCTGTACATCATTTGGTACGTGTGTTGATGCTGGCTGCTGTTGTCATTGCTTAGCAGCTTTCTTAAGGGGCTAATAATCAATGTCATCGGAGTTCGAATCTCATGAGCGATATTGATGAAGAACTGAAGTTTAGCCTCGTTTATTTGTTTGGCATGAATGTGCTCCTGCATCTTTTTGCGGGTTCTATAGCGATTATATAGGAGCTTAGCAATGAGGGATATTATGCTTACGATGATAATCACATAGGCAATTTTTGCCCATATTGAGAAATACCATGCTGGAGAGATGATGATGGAAACTTCCCGTTCATCCGAATAAGTGTTGTAGTCTTCCGCTTTCACTTTAAAAGTATAGGTGCCCGGCGACAAGTTGTTGAAGGTGACGTTGTTGGTGCCCGGCCTCAGCTTGATCCATTGATCAGTTCCCATAGCGTACAGGTAGGTGACACGTTCTGGATTATTGAACTCCATAGCAGAGAATTCAATGCTAAAAGAGTTGTCGTTATGAGACAAATGAAAAGTATCGGCTTTTACTACTGAAGTGTTTATAATCGCTTTATCACCTGACATCATCCCTTTTTTCACGGCTTTGTCATGGATATAGAAATCGGTTATACGAATATTGAACTCCCGGCCCTGAACTACTATTTCTTCAGGATGAAAAAAAGTAATGCCGTTGATACCCCCAAAAATAATTTGGCCGTCGGGATCGACAAATGCTGCATCTTTACTGAACTCATTTCCTTGCAGGCCATCGTCAGTATAATAATTGATGAAATCACGGTTCTGGAGATCCATCTTTGAGATACCGTAGTTTGTGCTAATCCATAGATTGTGGTCTTTATCTTCTTTGATGGCACAAATCACGTTGCTAGGCAAACCGTCTGATATGGTATAGGAGTGAATTTGGTCGGAACCCGGCTCGATATACATTAGTCCTTTTGAGGTTCCGATCCATATAGTGCCTTCTGCGTCTTCATGGAGAGAATATATGATATGTCCAGACAGCATTCGGTTTGTGCCATGGGTAGATACAAAGTCATTTGTCTCAATGTCTAAACAACCGAGACCGTCATAAGTCCCAATATAAAGTTTGCCCTTACTGCTTAACAAAAGACAGTCAATCCAGGCATTGTTGATGATGTTTTTAGTATGGGAATAGTCGTTGTTGCCTTTTGGGTTATAATGGGTGATTTCTTTTGTTTCCAAATTCATTTTAAAAAGGCTTGATCCCATGGTTCCGATCCATAAGTTCTTGTCTTTATCTTCGGTGATACTAAAAACCCTTTGGGCCAGGTCACCATTGTGGTCTCTTAGGTTTTTGACATATTCACACTTCCCTGTTCTCCGGTCAAGTTTTGCCATTCCGTTGAGGTAAGAGCCTATCCACAAGTCGTTATTGGAATCCTCATAGATCGTCATGATGGTAGCAGGAACAGCGTTCGGGTCTGATGAATGTTTGAAGTGGGCTGTTTGTTCTCCATTGGGTCCAATCCCGTATAGTCCGTCGCCATCCGTGCCAACCCAAAGTGTGCCCTCATGATCCTTATGTACCGCTATCACGGCATTGGAGCCGATAATGTCAGTTTTGATGGATTTGTGGCCGATATATTTGAAATTATTGGCCCTCTTAGGGAGCAACAAAACACCTTTTTGAAATATTCCAGCCCAAATGTTTCCAGAAGCATCTCCAATAATGACATTTACCTTGGCTTTGGAGAAATCAATAGCAGTGACATTGTAATTTGCATCGGATATTTTCTTTAAAGCTGGATTGTAGATCTTCATCCCCTTACCTTCAGTGCCTATATAGATTTCACCTTCTTGGCTTAGGTATAAAGTATTAACAGGTAAGTTTGGATGCTCAGGTGAACGAATCGCTGAAAAAGTGTTCGAATTTTTACCATATAAAAAAAGTCCTTTATCTATGCACCCAACGTATAGATTGCCCATCTTGTCCTCCACCATGCTGGATATATTATTACACGGCATACCTTCTGAATAGGAAAAGCCTCTAAGTTCATTGTTTTTACTTAGTTGAAACAGACCAAGATCTTGAGTTGATATCCAGAGGTTTTGCTCTTTATCTTCAAATAGATAATGAATGAAGTTACTGGGAATATTAAGATTAGTAATTCGCTCGGCATATAGCTGATCTCCTTCACCTTTGAGTAGCAAAAGCCCTTGTCCAGATGTGCCTATCAAGACATCGCCATTTCTTCGCTCCATAATGGTGAGAATATGAGAGCCATATTCATACCCGCCTTCAAGCAATATTGGAATTTTTCTGAAGGTATCTGTTGCATAATCGTATGATTGTAAGCCGTTGAAAAAGCCAATCAATAGATGGCCTTTGCTGTCTTCATAAACCAGGCGTACGTAATTGTTTAACAGTGAATTTTCATTTGTGTCATCTTTTTTGTACACGGTAAATTTTGAACCGTCGTATCGGTTCAAGCCATCTTCTGTAGCAATCCAAATAAGTTCATTGCTATCTTGGTAAACATTGTTGATCAAGCTGCTGGACAACTCTCTGTCTACGGTGAATAGCTTTCCAGATTGGGCATTGCTCCCAATAGCCATTAATAGAAACGACAAGAATAGTAGATGTCTGTTTTTCATATTAAAAGGATAGCGTTCTAAAATCTTACAATAATGGTAGTCTGTAAATAATTTTGAGTCGTATACAAATGACTCCTTAATTTAGGATCGTTTTGAGTTATGCTTAAAAATGATATTGTATTTCTAAGCGCTGACGATTCCATAAGTTATGAGAGTTAATTAGAGAAGTCATTGTGTGCAGATATATATGCGTGTTATTTTCAACTCATTAGGCTAATGCATCGTCGTATGAATGAGAATGCTTCTTAAGTTAAGCATTTAGGCTTAAAGTGCCAATAATTATGTATTTAAATGTCAATGTTACAGTTATAATTCACGCTTCTGTCGCAGATTCCGAATTAAGGTCATGTCTTTTCCTTAACATTCCAGTAACACGATCTGTTCCTATCCACTGAAATAAATTTATGGGGATATGGAAGCCAGACTTCGGGGAATAAAAAAAGCCTCTAAATTGCTTTAGAGGCCTGTACCCAGGGCCGGAATCGAACCGGCACGATCGTGAAATCATTGGTGTTTGAGACCAACGCGTCTACCAGTTCCGCCACCTGGGCAAGTTGTTTTACTGGTAATTGGGTTGCAAACATAATTAATCGATCTATTATTTACAACATGAGAGTGAAAAATAACCTGAATATTTTATGCATTAATTTTGGAATGATTCAGTGTGTGTAGGTGCCCAAAAATTGAACGTTATGCTGCTTTTTTTAAGAGAGAATAGAGAGCCGATAGTAATTATTTTTTAAGTTTATATACTTCTGATTATCTTTATGATATGATGTGGTATAGACTTTTCCTATGGTATACTTTAAGACTTATTTCCCTTCGCCTGCATTAAGTCACATAGTAGAATATTACTGGCGTTCTATCATCCCGCTCAAAGAGAGCCTCACTCAAGAAGTTCAAACACCCCTTATGCAGGGAATGACTTTTAATCTGAACAGGCTAACGGAGAAAATGGTCTTCTCTGACAATACCATGGAAATGAAGGATTATTGTTATCTGTTTGGGCAGCCAGCAAAGCACCGACTCTCATTAAGCAATCCCACGGGGGTAGATATACTGGGAGTAAAGTTTACCGCAACAGGACTCCATACTTTAACGGGCCTGGGGATGCGGCATCTGGCTGACAATATTGTATCGGCTGACTGTGTATGGGGAAGAGAGGTAGAGTGGTTGTGCGAGGCCATGTACGAAGCCACCAATACCCAGCAAATGATCCAACTGTTGGAAAGATTCCTATATAAAAAGTTAAGAGCTAATCGGAAAAGAGAGATCAATAAAAGCTTAGAAGCGGCAGTATATTATATGCATCACAATACCTATTCTTTGCAGGAGATTAAGGAGCGAACCTTTCTTTCGGAGCGTACTTTGGAAAGGTATTTTGATAGCCATATTGGATTGAGTCCTAAGAGGTATGCACGCATATGCCGCTTTAATGCAGTAAAAGAAACGCTCGACAAGAATCCAACTGACCACTGGCATGAAATAATTTATTCGTTTGGGTACTACGACCAAAGCCATTTTATAAAAGAATTTAAAGCATTGTCTGGCAAAACGCCTGGGCAGTATTTGGCCAAATTATCCGAAACCTCATTGTCCCTTTTCTAATGAGAAATAGAAGGATACTTCCGTTCTCCTCTAAGACCTCCCACATCTATTGGCCAGCATTGCAACAAGTTATAGCGGATAAACCTGTTTATTCGAAAATGTCGGTTTTTTACAATAGGCTTCCTTATTCCTTTGAGACATTTGTGATATGAATATCGATACTTTCACTCAAAAGAATAATTTCAATGAAAAAACTGATTTTTTATAACTTGATGTTAGCCAGTATTATCACGGCAGGATGCGATGATAAGGAAGAACAACCAACTCCTGGGTTCAACATAGACTTGGCGGCCCACTCTCTTGATTTTGATATCGAAAAGACCCAAGCGTTTACCGGCATAGTTACTATAACTGGTACGATTAAAAATATTGGGGATGATTTCCGATCATCGGAAGGTCGTCAAGCCGTTCATCTACTAGAAAAGCCCGCAGGATCAGGCAAGAGTATTATGCTTGACATAAAGGAATTTACCGATTTGGATACAGGTGAAACACTAGAAGTCTCCTTCCAAAGAGAATGGTATGCAGGAATGGAGTTCCCGCCCAGCTTTATCGTACGGGTTAGTTATGATCCCGACATTTACCTGGATGGCAATGAACAAAATGACGATAGCAATAATGGTAATAACGCTATAGAGAGAAGTGGGCAGGAAATCAGTGAAATGTTCTGATGTGGCTAGTAACGCCGATATTATCCGCAATCGCTCATATCTACTCTGTCATTGCGTAATCTAAGGTTATGCCATTTCAATGTTGGTGTTCCAACAAATGATCTCCATTAAATTAAAAGAGACTGACCATCATTAAGATGCTCAGTCTCTTTTTCTGTTTTAAATTTATGCTGTTTCTACTTCACATTTTCAGAAGTTGCTTTAGCAGAAAAGTACTCCCTGTTCATCATGGCTATTACCGACTGCGGTATACCTACAGGGCACTCTGCCGAGCAAGCTTCCGTATTGGTACATGAGCCAAAACCTTCTGCGTCCATTTGCGCTACCATTCTTTCTGCGCGTGCCTTCCTCTCTACCTGTCCTTGAGGCAACAAGGCCAATTGGGAGATTTTTGCTCCAACGAAGAGCATTGCTGAACCGTTCTTGCACGCCGCTACACAGGCACCGCAAGAGATACAGGTAGCTGCATCAAAAGCTTTGTCCGCCACCTCCTTGGAGATGGGGATTTCATTGGCATCTGGAACACCGCCCGTGTTTACTGATACATAACCGCCAGCCTGAACGATTCTATCAAATGCGCTGCGGTCTACAACCAAGTCTTTGATGACTGGAAAAGGCTTTGCCCTCCAGGGTTCTACTGTAATGGTTTCCCCATCTTCAAATGACCTCAAATGAAGCTGACATGCAGTTGTTCTTTGTTCGGGGCCATGCGCCCTTCCATTGATATACATGCTGCAGGCACCACATATACCTTCTCTACAGTCATTGTCGAACTGAACAGGATCTTCACCTTTTTTTATGAGCTTTTCGTTCAGCACATCGATCAGCTCTAAAAAGGACATGTCCTCAGAAACATCCTCAATGGGATAAGTTTTAAAGCTGCCTTTGTCCTGGGCGTTTTTTTGACGCCATATTTTTAATGAGAGTTTCATAACTAACGTACGATTTTTTTAATATACCAATGTAACATGTTAATGTACCAATGGGCAAATGTTTTATCCATTTGATGATGTTCTAATGATTCCAACAGTTGGCACATTAGCGTTTATTGGCACATCAGTAATCAGACAAATTATTTATAGCTTCTTTGTGTCAGCTTAACGTTTTCAAAAGCTAAATCTTCTTTATGCATTAGCGCATCTTGATTTTCTCCTTTGTATTCCCAAGCTGCCACGTAGGCATAGTTTTCGTCATCTCTTTGGGCTTCTCCTTCTTCAGTTTGGTATTCTTCGCGGAAGTGCCCACCACATGATTCGTTTCGATGGAGTGCATCGTCGATCATTAGTTCTCCAAGCTCAAGGAAGTCCGCTACTCGGCCAGCCTTTTCAAGGGTCATGTTAAGCTCCTCATTTTCGCCTATCACTTTCACATTCTTCCAGAATTCTTCCCTTAGTTCTTTTACCATCACCTTGGCTTTCTTCAACCCTTCCGCTGTTCTGGACATACCACAATATTCCCACATGATCTTGCCCAGCTCTTTGTGGAATTCGTCTACTGTTTTTTCTCCGTTGATGCTCAAAAGTTTGCTGATGCTGTCTTTTACCTTTTGCTCTGCTTCAATGAAAGCAGGATGGTTTATGTCGATCTGGTCTCTGGTCTCGCCAGCCAGGTACTCTCCAATAGTGTATGGGATTACGAAGTAACCATCTGCCAGCCCCTGCATCAGGGCACTGGCTCCTAGTCGGTTAGCTCCGTGATCGGAGAAGTTGCACTCGCCAGTAGCATAAAGGCCAGGAATAGTTGTCATGAGGTTATAATCTACCCACAATCCTCCCATGGTGTAGTGCACTGCTGGGTAAATTCGCATCGGGGTTTCGTAAGGGTTCTCGCCCGTTATTTTTTCATACATTTCAAATAAGTTGCCGTACTTTTCCGATATTCCAGCTTTGCCTATTCGATTAATGGCATCAGCAAAATCAAGGTATACGGCTACTCCTGTGGCACCTACTCCTTTTCCTTCATCTACGGCGTATTTTGCGTTCCTTGAAGCAACATCTCGTGGCACAAGGTTACCAAAAGACGGATATTTTCTTTCTAGGAAATAATCTCTTTCGCTTTCGGGAATGTCAGAAGGCTTTCTTTTGTCTCCTTTTACTTTGGGTACCCATACACGTCCATCATTTCTTAACGATTCAGACATGAGCGTAAGTTTGGACTGGTGATCTCCTGATACAGGGATACATGTAGGGTGGATTTGCGTAAAACATGGATTGGCAAAGAATGCCCCATGCTTATGTGCCCTCCATGCGGCTGTGGCATTTGAGCCCATTGCATTGGTAGACAGATAAAATACGTTACCATATCCTCCTGTGGCCAATACTACAGCATGGGCGCTGTGCGATTCTATCTTTCCAGTGATGAGGTTACGGACTACAATACCTCTGGCTTTCCCATCTATCATGACCAAATCCAACATTTCGGTCCTAGGATACATTTTTACTTTTCCATTGGCAATTTGTCGGCTAAGTGCACCATAGGCACCGATAAGCAGTTGTTGTCCGGTTTGGCCACGCGCATAGAAAGTTCTGGATACTTGCGCACCTCCAAATGAACGGTTGGAAAGCAAACCTCCATATTCTCTGGCAAAGGGAACCCCTTGGGCAACGCATTGATCTATGATATTGACACTTACTTCGGCCAGACGGTACACGTTCCCCTCACGTGAACGGTAGTCGCCCCCTTTTATCGTATCATAAAATAATCTCTGAATGCTATCTCCATCGTTTGGATAGTTCTTTGCGGCATTTATACCACCTTGGGCTGCGATACTATGCGCTCGACGAGGGCTGTCTTGAAAGCAGAAAGCTTTGACATTGTAGCCCAACTCTCCTAGTGATGCCGCCGCCGAAGCACCTGCCAGCCCTGTGCCCACTACTATTATGTCATATCTTCTCTTATTGGCAGGGTTTACCAATTTGATGTTAAATTTATGCTTGGACCATTTCTCCGATAACGGCCCTTCGGGAATTTTTGAATCTAACTTTGTCATAATATGCAAATAGCTTATCCTAAACTTTTAATGAATATATAAATGGGCATCGAAGCAAATAGCGCAGGAACGATGATGGCAAAAGCAATACCTGCTTTCTTGATGATCGGGGTGTATTTGGCATGTCTTACCCCCAGCGTCTGAAACGAGCTATGGAATCCGTGAGCTAAATGAAAAGCAAGGCCAATCATGAAGATAACATAAAGTGCTGAATACCAAAGCATAGAAAAAGCTTCGACTACAATAGTATAGACATCTTTTACTTGGCCAGACTCATAGGTCACGTAAGGTACATCACCGAACTGCATCTCATAGAGAAATGTGCGCAAATGGATGACTAAAAAGACCAAAATAAGGAAGCCCAGGATGCCCATGTTGCGCGACATCCAAGAGGTGCCGGGAGAGGCCTTGCTTACAGCGTATCCGACAGGACGAGCTTCTCTGTTGTTCTTTGTTAAGATGATGGAGTAAACAAGGTGAAATATGACTGAGGTGAACGTAAGTACCCTCAGGATGAATACCAGTTGGTTGGTAGACATAAAATACGCATACTCATTAAAGGCTTGTCCCCCATCTCCCTTGAATAGTAATAGGTTGCCCGCCACGTGCCCTATTAGAAATATAATAAGGAAAAGTCCTGTAAGGGACATGATTAGTTTTTTTCCCAGCGAACTTGAAAATGTAGTTGTAAACCAGTTCATCTTTTTGAATTACTTTTATGAAATAAGATAGTTTGTTTGCCTTATAATCTTTTTCAAAGTTAAGTCCCAAACGCTTATCACACAATGAGCATTTGCTATTTTGATTTAATCTAAATAGCAGTCTTTCATAAGATTGTCGCCATGTGCTATCGATTGCATTAGAGATGAATTACTTAGGGCTTTGGAATAGAAAATAGGCATGGTTATTCGATCATATATCTTAAACATTTACTAGGCAAAAACAGGTTTTTATTGGGTGAGCAGCCAATTCACTATAAAATGGACGGAAAGATAAAACCTACTTCTTTTAAAATGTTGGGCTCATGTATTTTGAGATTAGTTAGTATATTTGATGATGCCTTTTATTTTAGGGTTTTGTAATTCATGCCACTCTCTTTATAAAATGATGGCCTAAGGTCTTGATCTTTCCCGAACGGTATTCGTACATGGGATAAAGGACCATTTTTTGGGAAACAACTTGATGATGTAAAAATGAAATGGCGTGTTTACTTTGCTGAAAATACCTTATCTTTAAACATCCTTTGATCCAATATGCATTTGATATATGTTCTGTAGAATGGCTCGAATAGTAGAAAGTGTACCTAGGGCGACAAGCAGAAAAACTGAACAAACCGTTAGCTGTTGATGAGAAAGTTATTTTTTTTATTAGGATTTGTACTGATATCCTTATGCTTTTCGATCGGTAATGCCCATGCTACGCATATTAGGGCAGGCGAAATTACGGCGGTTAGAATATCTTCATTGACCTATCAGATAACTGTTACGGGTTATCGAGATAGATCAGGCGTGGAGTGGGGGCAAGGCATATTGAGTTTTGGTCATGACAATGAGGAGATTAAGTTGGATGTTGGTGATTGGACAAAGGTAAACCTTGATGAAGGCACTGAAATCAACACTTATGTTACTACCCATACCTTTCCTTCTACAGGGCCATATACTATCCGCTATGCAGAATCTATGAGGAACAATGGTATCCTGAATGTCAACAACGGTGCTTCAGATCAGATTTCCTTTTATATAGAAACTCAAATTGTGATAGACCCTAGTGTAGGGTTAAATGCTACGCCTATTCTCACAGTTCCGCCTATTGACAAGGGTGCTGTTGGATTGATTTACTTGCACAATCCTGGGGCCTACGACAGGGAAGGAGATAGCTTGTCTTACCGCTTGGTGCCTAGTAAAGATGCCCAAGATTCACCCGTTCCTAATTTTGTTTTGCCCAATGACCCCATGTTTGGTGGCTCGAGGCAAAACAGCAACGAGCCGCCCACTTTTACCTTAGATCCATACACAGGCGATGTGGTATGGGACTCTCCGGCCAAAGCTGGAGAATATAATTTTGCCTTTATTATCGAAGAGTGGCGCACCATAAATGGGAAACCTTTTCGCCTAGGTTATGTGACAAGGGATATGCAGGTAATCATTGAGGAGACGGATAACCTGCCTCCTGAACTGACCATTCCCAAAGATACTTGTATTGTAGCAGGAACCACGCTTACAGCTTTCGTCACTGCCCTTGACCCAGACGGCCATGACGTTAAGATCGAGGCCTATGGCGGTGTTTTTACTGCTTTGGTAGGCGGATCTGCAAGTTTTACACCAAATGGAGAGTTCTTGCCTTCTCCTGCTTCTGGAGAATTCAGGTGGGCCACGAGCTGCGATCATATCAGGGATCAACCTTACGAAGTGATTTTTAAGGCTACGGACCGTCCACCAGTCCCAGCACCCCCACTCATCGATCTTCAGACATGGAGAATTAGGGTAGTGGCTCCAGCACCTGAAGATTTGTCCGCGGCCATAGTTCCTGGAAGGAGCGTGCAGTTGAATTGGCAGAACTATGAAGATATGTGTACGGGAGCAGAAACTATACAAGTATGGAGGCGGGTAGGGAGCTATGAATACGAGCCAGAAAATTGTGAAACGGGAATTCCGCAAGGGGTGGGATATGAACTAATAGCCGAAACTTCCCCAAATGCAACGGGCTACTTAGATGATAATGATGGTAAAGGATTAGCTGCCGGTGCTGATTACTGCTATCGTTTAGTTGCGGTTTTTCCTCAACCTAACGGTGGCGAAAGTTATGTTTCGGAGGAAGTGTGCGCCCAAATGGTAATCGATATTCCTCTAATAACCAATGTAGACATAGAAACAACGGATGTCAGCCAAGGAGAGATATTCGTTCGATGGACAAGCCCCCTAGAGATAGATCCAGCATTGTTTCCACCTCCTTATTCCTATAAACTTTTTAGGGCAGAAGGCTTTAGCGGAAACAGAAATTTGGTTGAAGTGCCTTTAATCAGTTCTTCTGATACCACAGCGGTGGATAGTGGCATCAACACATTGAATAATGTCTATAACTACAGGGTGGTTTTGTACAGCGGTGGTACCGCCGCAGATGATGTTGTAGATACTTCTGCAGTCGCTTCTTCTGTCAGGCTAGTGCCTACCCCACTTGTAGGGGCAATAGAGTTGCATTGGGAGGCTGAAGTGCCATGGTCCATTCAGACAAAGGATTATCCAACGCACGATATATATAGGAACCGAACTGATCCAAACGATCCGGAAGCTTTTGAGTTGATTGCTTCAATAAATGTTAACAGTGTAGGACTGTTCTATCGAGATGAAGGGCTGTCCGATAAACTGGAATACTGCTATTTTGTCACAACCAGGGGTTCTTATGGACATCCTATGTTGACAGAAGTAGATCCATTAATCAACCGATCACAGCGCTTGTGTGCTCAGCCAAACGATACAATTCCTCCTTGTAGTCCTATAATAGTATTGGAAACGATAGATTGTGAGACTTATTTGGAAAATAAGCCATGCAGTTTTAACACCTTCTCTAACACACTAAGCTGGAGCAGAAACGATGATGACGCTTGTGATGATGATATTAAAGCGTACGAAATATATTTTTCTCCCACTAGTGCCGAAGAGGGTTTTACATTACTGGCTACGGTCAACGCAACTTCTTTTGAACATGAAAACTTATCATCGTTGGCCGGTTGTTATTTCATAAGAGCAGTGGATCGGTCCAATAATAGAAGTGAGCCAAGCGAGACTGTTTGTAATGACAATTGCCCTTATTATGAGTTGCCTAACGTGTTTACGCCAAATGGAGATGGAGACAATGATGTTTTTCAGGCCTTCTATCCAGATGACCCCGGCCTATACCATTACGGCTACGAAAAATGCCCTCGATTTGTAGAATCGGTTCAGATAAGGTTCTACAACCGATGGGGCAAAGAAGTGTATAGTTTTGAGTCTAATGGAGAAAACTCTATTCTTATTAAGTGGGATGGACGCTCTCACAACGGCCAACGAGTGCCAGCAGGTGTGTATTATTACCTTGCAGAAGTTAAATTTAATGTATTGGATCCTGCGAAAGCACGTAAAAAAATGAAAGGCTGGGTTCATATAATGTATTAGAGCAATAATAATGCGCTAAGCTTTTTTTATTCTATTTGATAAGCTTTATTTGCATTCATATTGCTAAGCAGCTTCTCCTCCAAACAAAGAGAAGCTTTTTTTATTTAAGATTAAACTAGAATCTTCATCATTAAAACTTATCCATAATGAACGCTTATGTTTTTCCAGGTCAAGGAGCTCAATTCTCGGGAATGGGGCAGGATCTTTATCAGAGTTCAGCAAAGGCCCGCAATCTTTTCGAATCCGCCAATGAAATCTTGGGCTTTAAGATTACCGATGTCATGTTTAATGGAACAGACGAGGAGTTGAAGCAGACCAATGTGACGCAACCAGCCATATTTTTGCATTCAGTTATTCTGGCCCTGATTTCAGAAGACTTCAAACCAGATATGGTAGCTGGGCATTCATTAGGGGAGTTTTCTGCACTGGTGTCCAATGGGGTGCTGTCATTTGAAGATGGGTTGAACCTTGTGGCACAAAGGGCTGCAGCCATGCAGTATGCATGTGAAGTAAATCCTTCTACCATGGCGGCTATTCTAGGCCTTGAGGATGCTATAGTAGAAGACATCTGCCGACAAATTGACGAAGTGGTGGTGCCTGCTAATTATAATTGCCCTGGGCAACTTGTGATTTCCGGAACATTTGATGGTATCACACAAGCTTGTGAGTTGGCAAAGGAAGCTGGTGCAAAACGTGCCCTTCCATTACAGGTTGGGGGAGCTTTCCACTCAGCTTTAATGGATCCCGCAAAGGAGAAATTACAGGAAGCTATACTAAAGACTAAGTTTAATGCTCCGATATGTCCTATATATCAGAACGTGGATGCAAATCCTTCCTCTGATGTAGATATGATCCAGATCAACCTTATTGCTCAACTCACTGCGCCAGTACGATGGGCGCAGACAGTTCAAAATATGATCGGTGATGGTGCTACAACCTTCATCGAGTGCGGTCCGGGTAAAGTATTGCAGGGGCTTGTAAAGAAAATAGACAGAGAAGTAGCAACTAGAAGCATCTAGTGAAGCGTGATGTTGTCTTTCCAAGCTGTGATATCGGTCTGGCTTGGAAAGGCTTCTTATGTGATGGGAGAATCTATGAGTGCTCCAACATTTCTTACTGCAAGTGGGTCTTGGCAAGCATCCAACAATTGATTTTGGGTTTTATGAAAAATTGGGTGGAGGAATTCGCTTGCAATTTCGTTTAAAGGAACTAAAGTAAAACGTCGATGAGCAATTTCAGGGTGAGGTACCTTTAAATGAGGCAGGTCGATTACCATGTTGCCATAATACAGGAGGTCTATGTCAATAATTCTCTCGCGCCATTTTTCAACTCTTACCCTGCCGAGTGCCTGCTCTATGAGATTGATATGCTCCAATACTTGAAGTGGGTTGAGGGAGGTATCAACACTTACTACCATATTCAAAAATGCAGCTTGATCGGTCTTTCCCCATGCATCGGTCTCGTAAACGGAAGACTGTTCCTTGATCTTGCCAATTCTAGAAGCGATCTCCAGAAGTGCCTTATTTAAATTGGCCTTTTTGTCGCCCAAATTAGTACCCAAAAGCAAGTAAATTCCTTCCATCATTTTCATCCCCCAAAAATATAAATTCACTTTTACTAATAGGCTTATTCTTCGTATAATTGTTCACGCCTTTCATTGAAAAATTTGCCTAGCAATTTCACATGACAGGATAAAAGAAGAAGACGCAAATATTTCCATAGAACCAAATACGCTAATAATGAAATTTTTAAGAAATCTTTTGGCAACCTTGGTAGGGTTGTTCATTTTCACTTTTCTGTGCTTTGTCATACTGATTGGTATTGCCAGTGCTTTATCAACTACCGAGAAAGTAGTCATAGCAGAAGGGTCTGTATTGCATCTAAAAATTGATAGGCCGATTGTTGAGCGAAAATCAGATGACCCACTGGAAGCTTTAAGTGAAGTGCTTGGTGATGGACAAGGGTCTATAGGGCTGAAAGAACTAAAGGAAGCCATTGCTTCGGCTAAAACAGATGAAAAGGTAGAAGGGATATTGTTGGAGCCTCAGTTCGTTACGTCAGGCTATGCCAAGCTAGAGGAAATAAGAGAGGCGCTTTTAGATTTTAAAGGTTCTGGAAAGTTTGTCATCGCTTATAGTGAAAATTATAGTGAAGCCGATTATTTCTTAGCTTCTGTCGCCGATGAAGTTTACTTGAACCCAATGGGGATGTTAGAGTTTGATGGGCTCAGTTCGCAGGTTGTTTTTGTAAAAGGTACACTCGATAAGCTTGGCATCGAACCGCAGATATTTAAGGTGGGAGATTTCAAGAGTGCGGTAGAGCCTTTTGACAGGAAAGATATGAGTGAAGCCAGTAGGTTACAAACATCTGCTTTTTTAAATGCTATTTATGACCATTACCTGGACAGGATAGCTGACGCTCGGGGTATGGAAGTAACCCAGTTGAAAGAGATATCTAATGAACTATTGGTGACCAAGGCCTCAGATGCGCTGCAACACAAGCTGGTGACTGCATTGCGCTATCGTGATGAGGTGGAAACCGACCTGAGAGAGCGGTTGGGCATAGAAGAGGACAAGAAGATTGATTTCGTATCCCATACCAAATATTTAAAAACCTTGAGCCCTGTAGCCTCTTCTTCCAGAAATAGAATTGCCGTCATTTATGCAGATGGCAATATCGTTACAGGAGAAGGTTCGGAAACATCAATAGGTTCAGACAAATATGCAAAAGAAATAAAGAAGGCTAGGATGGACGATAAAGTAAAAGCGATAGTCATAAGGATCAACTCTCCAGGAGGCAGTGCTTTAGCTTCGGATGTGATTTGGCGGGAGGTAAAGTTAGCCCAACGAGAAAAGCCCGTAATCGCTTCTATGTCGGACGTTGCCGCTTCAGGAGGCTATTATATTGCCATGGCCTGTGATACTATTGTAGCACTCCCCACTACTATTACAGGCTCTATTGGTGTGTTTGGTTTATTGCCCAACATTGCTCCCTTTTTAGAAGATAAGCTGGGCGTGACTACCGACGTAGTCAATACAGGCAAGTATTCAGACATGTACACTGTTACGAGAAGCTTAACCGATTTCGAAAAGAAGGTTTTTCAGGAAAGCGTTGATGAAATATATGAAACATTTACCCAAAAAGCAGCAGAAGGTAGAGGAATGAGCCTAGAAGACCTCAAAGCGGTGGCTTCTGGTCGGGTATGGTCTGGCGTAGAGGCAAAAGCAAATGGTCTTGTGGATATATTTGGAACACTAGACGATGCTGTGACTATTGCTGCCCAAGCAGCAGGAGTAGAGGAAGGTGACTACAAGGTTAACTATTATCCGCGTAAAAAGGACATGCTACAGCAATTGTTGTCAGGATTAGAAGACAATGTAAGGGTCATGTTGCTCAAGCAGGAAATGGGTGCGGCCTATCCATACATACAGCAACTAAAAGGGATCAAAGAGATGACGGGTATTCAAGCTAGATTGCCTTTTGATTTTGTCATCGAGTAGCCGCTATATAAAACACAAGACGTCAGGACACCAGACACTAAAAAAAGACAAATTCAGAGAGATAAGTTGCCAGAAAGAAGGTGGCATGTCTTGCAATATTTGCTGCTCCGTCAACCATTTTATGGCGTGTATTCATCCCTCTTTTTTTTAAGATGCTATTGGATCTTAAAAGGGATAAACAAATATAATTTTCTATGATTATTTATAGGAATGACGATTTCCTGAACAGATTTTTACAAATCTTTTATAACTTGAGGCCAAATTAATACCTCAATATTTAATAAAAAGAAATGACTGCAATAAGGAACGATTGGACAAGAGAAGAAATAGCGGCTATCTTTCATTCTCCCGTCCTTGATCTCATATATCGTGCTGCTACCGTACATCGGGAATATAATGACCCACAGGAAGTGCAAGTTTGCACTTTATTGTCTGTAAAGACAGGCGGATGCCCAGAGGATTGTGCCTATTGTCCTCAAGCTGCACGCTACCACACTGATGTGAAAGTACAGAAGCTGTTGCCCACTGAGGAAGTTTTAGAAGCAGCGAAGGTGGCAAAGGAGTCAGGGAGCACCCGTTTTTGCATGGGGGCTGCATGGCGTGAAGTGAGGGATAATCGAGATTTTGATAGAGTGCTAGACATGGTGAAAGGGGTAAACTCCATAGGGCTGGAGGTGTGCTGTACTTTGGGCATGCTGACCGAATCGCAGGCAGAAAAATTGAAAGATGCAGGGCTATATGCCTATAACCATAACCTGGATACTAGTGAAGAACACTATGAAGACATCATTACTACACGGACCTATGACGACAGATTAAAAACCATTGACAATGTGAGAAATGCTAAGATTTCTGTTTGCTCGGGAGGAATAATCGGTTTGGGAGAAACGGTTGAAGACCGAATTGGCATGTTGCATACTTTGTCCACGATGCCTGAACATCCTGAATCTGTTCCTGTAAATGCCCTAGTGCCCGTAGAAGGGACACCATTGGAGCATCAGGAAAAAGTATCGGTATGGGAAATGGTGAGGATGATCGCCACAGCAAGGATTATCATGCCAAGAGCGATGGTAAGGCTATCTGCGGGTCGCGTAAAAATGAGCGTAGAGGAGCAAGCCTTGTGTTTTATGGCTGGTGCCAATTCTATTTTTGCTGGAGATAAATTACTAACCACTCCCAATCCAGGTGATGACAGTGATAAGGCCATGTTCCAAACCTTGAACCTAAAACCAAGGGCAGCTTTTAAAGGTGAAGCGTCTGTTAAGTTTGAACAGATTCCACTGTAAGCTAGCTAGGGCGGCAATCAAAAGTAGATTCTCTTGTTAGGAATTCTGAAATAGACCAATTGATGTTATGACAATATCAATTGGTCTATTTGATTTTCTATAAGCTCTAGGTAAAAACTATTATCAATCTTACTATCTGCTATGTTTTTCTCAATTCTCGAGAGTTTAGGCTTAATAGGCATTACAATCATTCCGAGGTAATGCATGATATCGGTGAGGTGGCTAAGGGCCAAACCTGCTCCTTGATTTCCTGAGGATATCCCCGTTAAAGCTCCTTTCTTTCCTGCAAAACTACTAGGGTAACGCAGGCCATCCAAGAATGCCTTGAGCACGCCAGGGAAAGAACAGTTATACTCCGGCACAACAAATACAAACTTGTCAGAGGTGTCGATCATTTCCTGAAAAGCATTGAATGCAGGGTTTTTACCCGTGTTCTCGTAAAGTGCTGAGTGGATGAAATCGATAGGTAAAGTGCTTAAATCCAATATTTTACTAGCCTCGCCCTTTTGATTAAAGCGCTCTTGATAGTAATCGGCGACGAGAGAAGATATAGAATCTGCACGGTTGGTGCCAGAAATAATGGTAATCATAAGTAAATTTATGGCTTACAGCCTTTGTGTTTATGCGTTGCTTTATGCAAAGATAGGATATCAAAGAACAATATAAAGAATGGCTTTCAAATGAGCTGGCCAGCTGTTCCGTTTTTAAAACTACTGCTTCTGGAAGCCACAGGTTACTGCTTTTTTTTATGGTTCAGAGAGGCCTTTTCCAAGGCTTTCATCAACATTTCAGGTTTTACAGGTTTGCTTAGATAATCATTCATTCCAGCCTGTAGGCATTCTTCTTTATCTTCCTGCATGGCGTTGGCTGTTAGCGCAATGATAATAGGTTGAGGGCCTTCTCCGTTTCGTATAAGCTTTGTTGCTTCAAGTCCATCTATATCGGGCATCTGCACATCCATTAAGATGGTGTCAAAATGTTGCTTTTCTAAGAATTCCAATACTTCACGGCCATTGTAAGCCACTGTGGCCAGGTAACCAAGTTTTTTTAAGAGGATGGTGATGAGCTTTTGATTGATCAAATTGTCTTCCGCTACCAAAATATTTAAAGGATTCTTTTGGGCAAAATCTTCTGTTATTAACTTTTTCTCATTTTTCTCAAGTATAGGTCTTTTATTTTTAAACTGCGCTTGAATGGATTTGTATAGATGTTCTGGCTTTACAGGTTTTGAAAGTACCACAGAAAACAACTGCTGATATTTTTTGTTGCTTTCATCCCCAATGGAGCTTAATAGAAATAAGGGCATGTTAGGCATTATTTGCTTTATTGCCTCAGCCAGTTCCAAACCATCCATTTCTGGCATTTGCATGTCGCTGATGACCAAATCAAAGTCCTTAGTGTAAGATAGTATCTCCAAGGCTTGTTTAGCAGACTGGGCTATAATAGGCGAAAAATCCCAATAATTCAGTTGGTTTTTCAGGATGGTCAGGTTGGTTGGGTTGTCATCTACCACAAGGATCTTTTTCCCTGCCATATCTCCAGCGCTATGTACGATATATTGTAGGGAAGACTTTTGACTTGTTTTACATTTTAACGTAAAGGTAAAGGTGGAGCCAATTCCTATTTGACTGTTTACGGTTATTGTTCCTCCCATCAGCTCTACTAACCTTTTAGAAATTACTAATCCGAGTCCCGTGCCCCCATATTTCCGGGTGGTAGAAGAATCGACTTGGGAAAAGGCTTGAAATAAAAGCGGAATTTTCTCCTGAGGAATTCCAATACCGGTATCCCTTATGTCGAACAAAAGCTCAATTTCTTCGAGATTCTCGCTGGCTATTGTTATATCCAAAAAGACTTCTCCTTGGTCGGTGAACTTAAAAGCATTGCCTATTAGATTAATTAATACCTGCTTCAATCTGTGACCATCACCCACAATCTGCATAGGCACTCGATGGTCGATTTGATAAATCAAATCAATTTCCTTTTGCCCTGCCTTTCCGGAAAATAAGTCCATCACATCTTCTATGCACTTTCTCAGATCGAAGTCATTTTCCTCTAACTCGAACATTCCCGATTCTATTTTTGAAAAGTCGAGAATATCATTGATAATAGTGAGTAAACTCTCACCACTGGTACGGATAATATGTACATATTGATTCTGTTCTTCTGTTAAGGCGGTCTCTCCCAGAAGAGCGGTCATGCCGATTACACCATTCATGGGCGTCCTTATTTCATGGCTCATGGTCGCTAGGAAAGTGCTTTTTGCCTGATTGGCCTTGTCGGCTTCTTGCTTGGCTTTTTCAGCTTCCTCCCTTCCCGCTAAAATCTCTTCTTTCTGTTCTTCCAACTCCTCATTCATAGACTGAAGCTCTTCAGCCTGCTCTTGCAGATATTCTTTTTGCTTGATCACTTTTCGGTTGGCCTCTTGTAAAGCTGCGGTGCGTTGATGCACCTGCTCTTCCAAGTCTTTCTTCTTTTCTTCAATATTTTTAACACGGTAGTTGTAAATGGTGATAATGGCGCCACTGAAGATCATCCCTATCAGCGTTTTGAACCACCAAGTCTGCCAGTATGGTGGGTCAATGATTACTTGTAGCGCGACGCCTTCTTCGTTCCAAACCCCATCGTTATTGGAAGCTTTTACCCTGAACACATATTCTCCTGGATCAATATTGGTATAAGTAGCCTTTTTTTGCGTTCCTACATAATTCCACTGTTTGTCAAAGCCCTCCAGCATATAAGCATACTGGTTTTTCTCCGGTAAGGTGAAATTCAAAGCGGAAAATTCGAAAGAAAATACGGACGCCTGATGTGATAGTGTTACACTACTGGCTTCACTAATGTGCTTATCTAAAATATGGTTGCTCCCAACGTTTTGAACGGATTCGTTGAATATTTTCAGGTCCGTAATCACTACTGGTGGAATATTGGTATTAATATGGATGTCTTCTGGCGATATCACATTAAACCCTTCAGTACCTCCCATGAAAATATCTCCAGTGCTGGCTAGCATATAGGCCCTCCTTGTAAACTCATTTCCTTGGAGGCCATCCATTTGGGTGTAGTTGGTAAAGAATTCCTTTTCTATGTTGAACTTTGAGAGGCCCATAAAGGTACTAATCCAAAGGTTGCCTGCCTTATCAGGCACTATTCCTGCGACTACATTACTAGGAAGTCCATCTAATATGCCATAGGTTTTGTGGTGCTTTCTGTCTGCACTTAAAAAATGCATGCCATTGCTGGAACCGGCCCATATATTGCCATTTCTGTCCTCATGTATAGAAAGGATATTGTTTTCGCTAGCTCCGGAATTTTCTTTATCGTAAAAATATCGGACAAACTCTTCACTGCCCTGCCGAAGGAGATTTAGTCCATTATTGGTGCCTACCCATATATTATCGTGCTGGTCTTTATATAGTTTGTTTACGAGGTTATGGCTTAAGCTGGTAGGGTCATTGGGGTCATGCTCGTAATTCACTAGTAAAGTGTCATTTGCCATCATTAGTCCACGCATAGTTGCTAGCCATATATTACCCTTATTATCTTGTCTCATGTCCCAAATGATACCTGTAATGTTATTGAAACCCTTGTCAGCATAAGGTTTGTATGGAGAAAAAGTTTGGGAGGTTCTATCGAATACACTTAGTCCCTGAGGGTATGAGCTGACCAAGATGTCTCCGCTTTTGGTGGCTAAAAGTGAAAGCACGACATTGGTAGGGATACTTTTTGGATCATTTGGATTGTGCTGAAAACTATTGAAACGATTGTTTTTTCTATCAAAATAGTTAAGACCTCCGCCATCTGTGCCTATCCATACATCACCGTTTTCATCTTCAGCAAAAGCGTTGATGTTGTTATGGCTAACACTGTTGACATTGGCCTTATGCTTATAAAGCTGAAATTTTTTTGCTTTTGGGTTGTGATAATTGATGCCGCCCCTATGTACACCCACCCAGAGTGCTCCATCCGTATCTTCATAAATATCGGCTACGGAGTTGTTGCTTAAGCTTTCATGGTCGCTACTGTTGTGATTATATCGGAAGAAGTTATCTTGATCAGCATTATAAAGGTTAAGCCCCCCGTTTTCTGTCCCGACCCATAATCGTCCTTTGCTGTCTTTATATAAGACAAAGACAATGTTGTTGCCTATAGAATGCACATCATGAGGGTCGTGCTGGTATTGCTTTACAAAGGCTTTATTTTCTTTGTCATAGATAACAATGCCCCGACCTCTTGTGCCTAACCACAGTTGGCTACTGTCTTCCACAATGGAATATATCCTATGATCATAAGGGATCCTCTGATGTGAGTCAGCTTCAACGTCAAATCGTATGAGACCCCTGGCTGTTCCTACCCACAAAATCCCTTCATGATCTTCATAAATAGATTGTACAAATGATGGGCTGATAAAACTCACGTTTCCTGTGGTGAAAAAGCTGGTAAAAGTCGAGTCTTCTTTATGGAACAAGTTCAATCCATCTCCTGTTCCTACCCAAATATTGCCTTTGCTATCTTCATATATGATGTTTATAAGGTCGCTGCTAATTGTTCCGGATTGCTTCGCATTGCGCTTTAGTCGAATGAAATTGTTATTGGCCCTATCATACAGGTTTAGACCATCATTGGTGCCAATCCATAGATTTAGGTCTTTATCTTCTATGATGGTAGAGATTTCGTTATCGCTTATGCTTGATTCGTCAGTAGGATCTGTTTTGTATATGTTAATGTTGTATCCGTCATATTTGTTCAGCCCATTCATGGTCCCGAACCACATAAACCCTCTATAGTCTTTTGTTATGCAGAAACCGTGATTTTGTGATAAGCCATCATTGCTGGTAATATTGTGGAATGTTAAAAGCTCTTGGCTTAGGGCGATATTAGAGAAGAAAGCAGCAAAAACTGCGATGAGCAAAACTACACGGACCATAAATAAAAAGAAATAGCTATTTTCTTAAAATTATATGGCTTTTGGTTATTAAAACAATCTAATGTGGCTGTTATAATACATCTGATTATAAAAAAGAGAATTTACAAAAATATAAATTTAGCCAAACACATTCCATGAAAAGCGGGAAGCCAGTGTATTAGGCTTCCCGTTTTTTTTTACTTCTTTTTTACTTCTTTGATCAGTTCCTCGTTTAAACGCACATAATCCATATTGTTAGCAGCTTTTGATGCCTTTATAGATTCTTCGGCTGCAGCAATGGCTTCTTTTTTCTTGTTTTGCTTGGCAAGTATCTTAGCTTTCAAGTGAACGATATAGAACGCCCCACCACTTGCTTCCGAGGCTTTGGTTGCCCATTCTAGCGCTTGGTTTAGGTCTTTTCCAGTTTCATAATAATAGGTTGCCGCTTGGTGGTACATGCCGGCACTTTGTGCATCTCTGTTGATTATATGGCGATCGATATCGGCCATTACTTTCGAGTCTACTTCTGTTTCTATTTGGAATTTTACTGCGGTTTTTTCCCACGCTACTTCCACATTCGCCGTGCTCAAAGTCATGTCGGTCAAACCAATGGTGAAGGAGTTGACAGACTCACCAAGTTGATGTGATTTTACAACAAATCTTGCTGCTTCTTCATCTTTATTGTAATTAGGACCTCCCGTGCCCCAGTATCCCGTGTTTTTGTGAAGGATAATAGTCCATTGTTCTTTTTCTGGAATCGTATACAAAGCATACTCCCCAGCAGGAACCTTATTTCCTTCGATCGTAACAGCATCGCTGAACGAAATTTTTGTAGCAGAATTGGCACCTGTTCTCCATATTTCTCCATAAGGTACCAAGCCACCAAAAATGATCCTTCCCCTTGTACTAGGCCTGGAATATGTGATTTTTACATCTGTCAGCCCTACTTGTTGTGTAAGAGTAGCAGTAGGACTAGCTGCAGGTGTTCTGATTTGTGCCGAGGCTACCAATGGCATGCAATAGAGAGCCCCAAGGACAATCATAGATAATATTAGGTTTTTCATAAAAATTGGATTGATTTAGTTTTAGTTGCGTTAAAACGATTTTATAGGCTTCGAGATTACTTAAAAACATTTTATTCTACAAATATTTTGTTCAAAGCACCTATATTTATTTATCTGTAAATTTAACCAGAATGATTTTTTGAACGTTACTACGGCAGTGCGCAAGCTGTTCCTATAAAAAGCATAAAGATATGTTTAATATAAAAAACTATAAGCACATCATAGAGGAAATAATCCCTTTCCATAAGGTTTTGGGCTTGCAGTTGGTATCGATAGGGGATGGCAGTGCCCAGATTCTGATTCCTTATCGGCCCGAACTTGTGGGAGACCCAAGAACGGACAGGATACATGGAGGCGTGATTGCGACGGCTATGGACGCTGCAGGTGGAGCTGCCGCCATTACCACGTTGGCCAATAAAAGGGACCAGCTCTCCACTATCGATATCCGAGTAGATTACCTGTTTCCAGGAAGACCTGAAGATATCTTGGTGGAGGGAACAATCGTAAAGGATGGTAAGAATATTATCTTTACCCAAATGAAAGCCTTTCATGCACATGCCCAGGAACTGATTGCCGAGGGAAGGGCAATATATAAAGTAAAAAGAGTATGAATTACCCCAAGCTTGACCAGCAGTTTTATGAACAAGATGATGTTGTGGCGATAAGTAAAAACCTTTTGGGCAAATATTTATTTACCCATATAGGAGGAGTCCTGAGTGGAGGCATGATTGTGGAAACCGAGGCCTATAATGGCCGTTGCGACAAGGCTTGCCATGCGTACAACAACAAAAGGACCAAGAGAACCGCCATTATATATGAACCAGGAGGCAAGGCCTACGTATATTTATGTTATGGAATCCACTACTTATTTAACATTACCACCAACAGGGCAGGTTTGGCCGATGCGGTTCTGGTAAGGGCAATAGAGCCTACGGTAGGGTTAGAAACCATGCAACAAAGGAGAAATATGACGTCCATCATGCCACGCTTGACAGCTGGACCTGGTGTGGTAAGCCAAGCACTAGGCATATCCAGAGAGCATTATGGCGAGTCACTTTTAGGAAACGTGGTATGGATAGAAGACAGGAATGTGTCTATTCCAGAAACTAAAATTGTGTCAGGAAAGAGGATAGGAGTAGACTATGCAGGTGAAGATGCCCTTCTTCCCTGGCGATTTTATATTGAAAATAATGAATGGGTAAGCAATATCAAAAAGAGTAAAAAGTAAACAAATGTCATTAGTAATTATAGCACCGGATAGAGATGCTTTAGATTGGATAGAAGGGATATCAGCCCAAGACAAAAATATAAGCGTAGAGGTGTGGCCCGAAGTAGAAGACAAGGAAAAAGTTATAGGCGCTGTCGTATGGAACCATCCCGAAGGCAGTTTGCTGGATTTCCCCAACTTGAAATTTATAAGTTCCATGGGGGCAGGAGTAGACCATGTGCTCAAAGACAAGACCTTGCCGCCAGTGCCTATAGTAAGGATTGTAGACACAGATCTTACCCGCGCGATGACACAGTATATCATAGCGGCGGTTACTTATTTCCATAGGCGAATCGACAAGTACACCGAAGACAAGCGAAATGCCATTTGGGACCAAGAAGCACCTCCTGAAGTACCACTTTCCATAGGTGTTTTGGGCATGGGTGTTTTGGGCACCGATGCAGCCCAAAAGCTATCTGCCCTCGGGTTTGAGGTTTGTGGTTACAGCAACTCTCCTAAGGAAATAGAAGGTATCAAGAGCTTTTCAGGAAAGGAGGGTTTTCAGCCTTTTATAGAATCTATCAACATGCTCATTTGTCTTTTGCCCTTAACACAACAAACAAAAGATATTCTCAACATCGATCTTTTCAAAAAAATGCAGAAAGGCTCCTATCTTATCAATGTGGCCAGAGGAGGTCATTTGGTAGAAGAGGATCTGCTTTTGGCACTAGAAAAGGGCTATTTGGCAGGAGCCTTTTTGGATGTCTACCAAGAGGAGCCACTGCCTCAAGATCATCCCTTCTGGAAGCATCCCAACATTATGATGACGCCCCATATTGCCAGCATTACCAATCCCCAGGCCGCTATCCCACAAGTGGTGCAAAACTATCATGCTGCTGCAAAGGGAGAACCACTGCACAACAAGGTTGATTTGGACAAAGGTTATTAGTTTCTCGTGAATTTTCCGTATTTTAGGTGGGTATCTGATCAAAAAACTTATGCAAAAAATACTATGCCCTATTGATTTTTCCAATACTTCGCTAAATGCGCTGGAGTTCGCTGCACGTATCGGTGAAAAACATCAAGCCACCTTGACCTTGTTGTACATATTCACAGAAGAGGAGCACAAAGTACTATTAAGGAGCAACAAGGATGTCTCTTTTGACGAATGGCGCCTCAAGACAGAAGAAAAACTTCAAGGCCTTATCGACGAAGTGAAAGCTACCAGCCTGAAAAAAGGGTTGAGAGACTGCCGCTTTATGCTGAAACAAGGAGATTTGGTGAAGGGCATGAAAGAAGCTGTAGCCGAATCTGGAGCGCACATCATCGTCATGGGCACTACAGGCGTGAGCGACATTACCGAAGCCTATGTAGGCAGCAATACCGTACAGGTGATTCAAAAAACGACTTGCCCGGTATTATGTGTGCCAGAAAAGGCCTCCTACAAAAAATTCAAAAAAGTAGTATACGCCACCGATTATCAGGAAGAGGACAGAAGAGCGGTAGCCCAGCTCCTCGATTTTATTGCCCCATTCGATGCCGAAGTCAATGTGGTGCATGTTACCCACCACAATCGTCTCTTCGACCAAGCCATTTATGAGGATTTCAAGCATGAATTGAAAAGTTACATCAACTACGACAAACTCACCTTCACAGTGGAGGTATATGAAGAAGAGATTAATCTCGGTATAGACCGGTACATGATAGAACAAAATGCAGAACTCCTCGTGCTGCTCACCCAAGAGCGCAACTTCTTCGAAAAACTGTTTATCCAAAGCTTGAGCAAGCGCATGTCCTACTTTGTAGACTACCCGCTCTTAATCTATAAGACCTCTAGTTTTTAAAGAAATAAAATCTTTAGGGCGGTGGCCGGGCTATCGCTGCAAGTCCGGCCACCCTCAAGGCCTTCGCACTGCGGGCTTTCCGCTCTATCCCTACCGCTGCTACGTCTGGCTAAGCAGTAATCCTGTAATACTTGGTTAGCGGTTAACGAATTCAAACGGAAACTAGAAAATTGGATTGGAGTATTGTGAAAAGGGAAAAAACTCCTCCAATAGCGAAGGCCCGCTTGTGCTCCTCTACCGATATAACTTATTTCAATTAATCCTTTATCGCCATATTACATGACCGAACGCACCCATAATTGGTACAAGAAAACAAAAAGGTCCAAGCGGACGCATTGAACCATTTCTGTTTTCTTTACAAGCATTGCTGTAAGTTTGGACTAGAGAGGGGAACTCATCCCTATCCCTTTCTAACAATCGCACGGATTACGGTAGGAAATCAATCAAATACCTAGACTAGAATGTAACACCTACAAAAAACTGGAGTACCTGATTGGTCCTACCATCAATGGATATTCCCTCTGCGTCTGCATCGATGTCGGAGATGTCAGCCAGCCCAAAGTTATACCTCGCTCCAAAATTAAACCCTCCAGTAAATTCATACGCCAATCCTAGGCCCACCCCAAAGTCATATCCTTTGTAATCGACCTTCACACTGGCAGTATTGTCATCAGCATGAGAATCAAAATCGAGCAATACCCCCACATAAGGGCCTACTTGAATGTTGAAACCATTGGCCACGTATATTTTCGCCATAATGGGCAAGTTGATATACGACAGGTCTTGTTTCCTGCTCACATTATTGGCCGTTACTTCGGCCCCTTGTGTTGAGTATAGCAGTTCTGGTTGTATAGCAAACCTATCGCCGACGCCTATGCTGAGGTAGGGTCCTACATGATACCCAAATCGGGTTTCTGTGTTCTCGTCCCCACCAAAATTGGCCGAATTCAAACCGACTTTCAATCCAAATCGAGTGCCCACTTCTTGAGCTTGTGCTGTGGAGAAGCTGATAAAAATAAAACATGCGATCCACAATAGTTTCTCTTTCATATCAGTAAAGTTTAAAAAGTAAGATTTATTTCGGTCAAATAACCTGTAGGTAGCAGAAGTGTTTAGAGAATTTTAGAGATCAATTATGAACAATGAGGCACACGCGACACGCGTGCGCCAGCGAAAGGC
>CAYTTV010000021.1:0-56099 GCA_964440915.1 uncultured Roseivirgaceae bacterium | reverse complement strand
GCACGGGTAATGTGCTGATTACGAATCATGGTAGCTTGCAAAGTAAAATTGCTAAGCTTTAATTGCTGAACTCTGAGAGAGTTTGTATAAACGTAGGAGCGGTAAGGATAGTAGCGGAAAGCCCGCAGCGGGCTGGTTGGCGGGTGGCCGGACTTGTAGCGGATAGCCTGGCCACCGCCCTGATAAATAAAAATATAGCATTTAATCGAGTGTTTTGATGAAACCTTTTTTAGCCGAACTATCGGAGGAATTATATCAGCAGTATAAGGATAATTTGCAGGAAGTCACGTTGGTTTTTCCAAATAGAAGAGCGGGGCTTTTCTTCAGAAAGTACCTTGCTCAACATATAGAAAGGCCGGTTTGGGCACCGCAAATTATGAGTATAGATGATTTTGTGAAGTCTATGTCGGCGCTACAGGGTGCAGACCAGCTCACGCTATTGTTTATCCTTTATGACGCCTACGCGAAGGCTAGCCCCAAGCAGGAGACGTTCGACCAATTTTACTATTGGGGGGAGATGCTACTTGGAGATTTCGATGATATAGATAAGTACATGGTCAGGGCAGCGGATCTTTTTGTAGACCTGAAAAACCAAAAGGATATTGAGCAGCAGTTTCAATACCTGACCGCAGAGCAGATCGAGACAATCAAAAGATTTTGGAATAGCTTTAGTGAAAAGCCTTCTAGCCATCAGGAGGATTTTTTGAAGATTTGGAATATTCTGGAAAGGGTATATGTGCAGTTCAAGGCTCAGTTGAGAGAGGAAGGGATTGGATATGATGGGATGATTTTTAGAGAAGTGGCAGAGGGGATAGTAAAGGATGAGTTTGTGTATGAAGGCAGGCAAGTGATTTTTGCAGGGTTTAATGCCCTTACAAAAGCGGAGGAAGTGATCATTGCCTCGATGTTGCAGAAAGCGGGCGCAGCGATGTACTGGGATATAGATCAGTATTATTTTAATGACGAAAACCAAGAGGCGGGTTATTTTTTGCGGCGGTATGCAAAACATAAAAACCTTGGAGCGACATTTCCTGAAAATATTCCGGATAACTTCGGGAGAGGAGATAAGCAGGTAGAAATGGTGGGCGTACCATTGACGGTAGGGCAGACCAAGCTGTTGGGAGAGTTGCTAGATAGTGTTGATAAGAATAATCCAGAGCGTACAGCGATCGTGCTGCCTGATGAGCAAATATTGTTTCCGGTGCTGCATTCTTTGCCAGAAGCATTTCAGGATATCAACATCACGATGGGGTATCCGCTGAGAGACACTGCGCTGAATGGATTTTTGGAACATGTGCTCAATCTTCAGCAACATATTCAAGAGAGCAAGTCAGGAAAGGTGACCTTATATCATGCCCATGTGGTGGGCTTGCTGAAGCATCCTTACTTCCTCAATTTCCATCCTGAGCAATCCAATGCCATCATAAAAAATATTGAAAGTACGAATACGATGCGGTTGGCGCTGGAGGACTTGCCCAGCGAGGGGCTGTTTGGAAAGGTATTTCAACAGACGAAGGATGTTGAAGCGGTCTTTGACTATCTGCTGGAAATATTGGGTTGGATACACCTTGAGATAAAAACCGAAGAAGAATCGGACAGGGTGGTGATGGTGGAACGAGAATATGTATATCATTTTTATACGCATTTGAAACGGCTGAAGGAGATCGCCACAGAGCGGCAGGTGGTCTTGACAATGCCTACATTTCTGAAACTATTTAGGCAGATTGTATATGGATTGAAGCTTCCATTCTCTGGGGAGCCGTTAAATGGCCTTCAAGTAATGGGTGTTTTGGAAACCCGAAACCTGGACTTTGACAATGTGTACATTCTCTCAATGAATGAAGGGAATTTTCCTCCAGGCATCAATCAGAGTAGCTTTATTCCATTTAATCTGCGGAAAGGCTATGGCTTGCCTACTTATGAGCATCAAGATGCCATTTATGCCTACAGCTTTTACCGATTGCTTCAAAGGGCGAAAAAGGTAGTGCTTTTCTATAATACAGAAAGTGGCATAAAAACAGGTGGCGAGATGAGCCGATTTTTGTACCAATTGCAATATGAGGCTCCTATACAAGTCCAAGAACATGTATTGTCTAACCCGATAAAAGTACCGGCACCGAAACCGATCACCATTGCAAAAGATGAGCGTGTACTAAGTTTACTGGACAACTATTGTGATGAAACTTCAGAGCAGCACCGAAAGCGGATGCTCACTCCTTCGGCTTTTAATACCTATTTGGACTGTAGGCTTAAGTTTTATTTTCGATATGTAGTGAGGATGTATGAGCCGGATAGCATGCAAGAAGAAATTGATGCACCAACCTTTGGCAACCTCTTTCATACCATGATGGAGAAATTTTATACGAGCCTTTGCAACCAAAAAGAAAGTAAGCTTATCGAGCCGCAAGATCTAAGCAATAGCACACTGCTGTACGCTTCTCTTGAAGAGGCTTTCATGGAACATTATCATTGGCAAACGCCCGAAGAAGTGCATTTTGAAGGGAGAAACTTGATTGTAAGGGACATAATTTTGAAGATGGGGAAACGGATCTTGAAAAATGATCAGGCGTATGCCCCTTTTGAGATATTGAGGATAGAGGGCAGCAAGGACGCCTACACTTTGGCGGTGCCGATAAGTACTGAACAGGGTGAAAAGCAGGTCTGGATAAAAGGAATAATTGATAGGGTGGACCTGAAAAATGGTGTGGTAAGGGTGCTTGATTATAAGACAGGAAAGGATGACAAACGCTTTGGTAACGTGCCCTCTTTGTTTGATCGCAGCAACAATAAACGAAATAAGGCGGCAATGCAAACGCTGATGTACAGCTTGCTATATGCAGAAAATGAAGCTGATCATGACCATGTCGTAACCCCTGGGCTTTACAATGTACGGGAGCTTTTTTCGGCCGGTTTTGATGTGCATTTGATGCAAAGAGATGAGGTAATAAAACGGAATACTACGCCTCTGGTAGATGCCAGGGGTTTATTGCCAGAAGTGAAAGTAGAAATGAGAAAACTGCTGGAAGAGGTCTTCGATCCTAAAGTGCCTTTTGACCAGACGGATAATTTACGAATTTGCGACTATTGTCCTTATGCTGGGATTTGCCACCGGTGAGGTGTTTGTCTGCCACTTTTTTACTGCTTTCAATAGAATTTACCGTTTTGCCAATTTAAAGGATTATTGGCGAAAAAATTCGAAATGTTCTCATATGAAACCGTATCACGTATAATATGGTCATAAAAGCGGGCTTGCCAAATGAAATCCAAGCCTAACCGATTGGCGTGTTTGGTAACGGTAGATTTATAACTTTCGCCTAAACAAAAAAAGCTGTTGAAATGCAGAAGGTGCAGCAAGGCACTTTCTATGTTTCAACAGCTTCTTATTGATAGTATAACCTGGGATTTAGGACATCTAGCTTTTGTGCTAGTACAGCTTCCCCTTCCTGCGTAATTAAAGCCGCTTGCTTATATTTTTACTACCCTTTGTGTTTTGTATTTTTTACCATCTTGCGATAAGGTAACATAGTACACCCCTGCCTCTAATTGCATGCCTTTCTCAAAGACATAGGAGTTTTCTCCATAAAAGGAAGGAGATAAGTCTTTGTGTATTATCTGGCCCATCGCATTTTGGATAATCACCTCTACTTCTCCATCCATTTCGACTTCAAAGTTTATGTTCATCTGGTCCGTGAAGGGATTTGGCCAAACTTTGCCGATATGAATAGCATCTTTAGCTCGCTTTTCTTCCACAACTCCCAACTTATTGTTCACCCCTACAATTTTGAAATATTCAAAGTCTCCATTAAAATCTGTTTGCTTTAAGCGATAGTAATTCATGCCTGCCCCAGGATTGGTATCTTCATAACTATAGCTCAATTTTTTATTGCTGTTGCCAGCTCCATCTATAGTCGCTAGCACTTCAAAGTTTTTGCCGTCTGTACTACGTTCCAAAGTAAAGAAGTCGTTGTTTTTTTCGGAATATGTGCCCCAAGCCACTTGTACTGTATTATCAACAGTGAATGAAGCATCGAAATGCTCGAGAACAATGGGAAGAATCGTTTCGCCAAATTCATTAAGAACCATTGGTCCTTTAAAATTGATTTGAGCACCTTTCCAAGGTTTTCCGTTTATAGTGATTTGGTCACTTTGGCCCTTGTTGGATATAACAGTGGCTCCTTCATGAATGACAATAGTGGAACCTGGCCCTATGTCAATTTTCCCATTATCAAGATCTAAAGTCCCATAAACTTCTATATGCACCTCATTCTTTTTCATCACTTCATTTGAGGTTACTATAAGCTTATGGTTAACAATGATCTTAAGACCATCTCTGATTACCATTGTATTGTCCCATGTTGCCCTAGTGGACCAATTACCATCCTGCACAGTTTTAATTTCTGTTGCTGCTTGCGCCTTCTCAGTGTTTCCGAGATTAAAATAGAAAAAGGCTCCCACAAACAGTATAGCCAATACTCCAAGGCCAGCAGCAAAGTAAATAACGGTATTTTTTATCCCCACCTTCGTAGCCGTCTTTGGAGATATGTTTAACTTGGTTTTCATATGTGATTAAGCATTTTGATGTTAATGCTTCTTTAACTTAATAAGTAACCTTCTCCTTTTTCTTTTAAGGAAAAGTTGATGTAAGGATTCGAGTGACTTTTAATATTTATGGAGCTTTTGCGGCTTAACGTTGTGCATGCGGATAGCTTTGACATTAATGAGCATTTAACATCAAGGAAAAATATCTGGCAAAAAACAGGATAAAAAAAGCTGTTGAAGATAGAAGAGGCTTTCCGGCCAATTACTATCTTCAACAGCTTTTTGTGTTAGTCTAATCTAAGATTATAGTTGTGCATCTAGCTTTTGCGCTAGTATATTTTTTTGAACAGCGCCAACTTGCTTGTCTACGATTTCGCCATTTTTGAAGACCAATAGCGTAGGAATACTTCTAATGCCGTATTTGGCAGAAAGATTAGGGTTAGAATCAACATCGATTTTACCTACAACAGCTTTACCGTCATAATCACCTGCCAACTCCTCCACGATGGGCCCGATCATTTTACAAGGTCCGCACCATTCAGCCCAAAAATCTACCAACACTGGTTTGTCCGTGGCGATGATTTCCTCAAAGTTGTCATCTGTAATTTCAATCGCTTTGCTCATTATTTTATTTTTTAGAATGATAAGTAAAACATCAATACGCAAATGTAATATAAAAAGTTCCTCTTAAAACTTATGTGCCATGAATATCAAAAAAAATTAAAAAGACTTATTTTATTTTAAAATATGGTTTATCCTAGTACCTGATACTTAACTTCTGCGGATAAGCTTTCTATTTTGTCAATCAAAGTATTTTCAGGATTGATACGGTACTTCTTAGAGCGTAAGCTTACCGATATTTTCTCCTCATGGTCATACAGTTGAAATTCAAGGTTGCATTGGCCAGGGTGGTCTTGCAGCATTTGTTCTATGCTTTCCATAAAAGCAGCATCTACATTATTTGCTGGCAGTTTCAGTACCAACGACTTGGCCATTTTATCACGGATTTCCTGCAATAGCTGAATCCGCTTCGGCATAAGCTGCCACACGCCGGCCTGCCCTCTTCGCTCCTCTACTTTTCCGCTAATGTAGAGAAAATTGCCTATGGCCAATAAATGTCTGTTTTTAAGGTACTCTTCGCCAAACATGATCATTTCTAGGGAGTCGGCATAGTCTTCTATGGCAAATATGCCGAATGGGTTCCCGTTTTTTCCATACCGTTCCATGGCTTTGGTCACAATGCCCCCTACTGAGATCTCTTGCCCTTTATAGTTTTCTATTTTGTCTACTGTACAGGTGCAGAAGTTTTCTATCTCAAGTTTAAACTGATCCAAAGGGTGTCCTGAAATATAGAATCCAACAACATCCTTCTCTATCTTTAATTTTTCTATTTCACTATAGGGTTCACATTCTTCTACTTTTGGCAAGGGGATCTCCACACCGCTACTGCCTCCAAATAGTGATTGTTGGGCGTTGTTCTTTTCCGTTTGGTGCATATTGCCATACTTAATGGCTTTCTCTATAAGGTTGTTTTCATTGTCAGGCGCATAGAGATACTGCCTCCTATGCAATCCTTCAAAGCAGTCAAAACCACCAGCCATGGCGAGGCTCTCGAAAGTTCTCTTGTTTACACTTCGGAGGTCAATCCGTTCGGCAAATTCAAAGATGTTTTTGAACGGCCCATTTTTGTCCCTTTCTTTGATAATGGCTTCAACTGCTGCTTCTCCTGTCCCCTTTATGGCACCCATTCCAAAACGGATCTGCTGTTCTTTGTTCACATCAAAAAACAAATTACTTTCATTGATGTCAGGACCAAGCACTTTTATATCCTGCTTTTTACATTCATCCATGAAGAAAGTCACCTTGTCAATGTTGTTCTTGTTGTGTGTGAGCACAGAGGCCATGTATTCGGCAGGGTAGTGCGCTTTGAGGTAAGCTGTTTGGTATGCCACTACAGAATATGCAGCCGAGTGAGAGCGGTTGAAACCGTAAGCGGCAAATTTTTCCATCACAGCAAAAACATCCTCTGCCTTTCTCTTATCTATACCATGTTTTTCTTTTGCACCCTTCACGAATATCTCACGCTGCTTGGCCATTTCATCCAGCTTCTTTTTACCCATGGCCCTTCGCAGCAGATCTGCTTGTCCAAGTGAGTAGCCTGCCATGATTTGCGCAGCTTGCATGATCTGCTCTTGGTAGATCATGATGCCGTATGTGTTGGAAAGGATGGGCTCTAGAAGTTCGTGAGGGTAATTAACTTCTTCTTGTCCATGTTTCCGCTTGATAAAGTTTGGAATGAACTCCATTGGTCCTGGTCGATAGAGGGCGTTCATGGCGATCAGGTCTTCTATGTTGGTAGGTTTCAATTGCTGCAAGTATTTCCGCATCCCTGGAGACTCAAACTGGAAAGTACCTACTGTTTCTCCCTTTTGGTACAGGGCAAAGGTTTTTTCATCTTCTAATGAGATTTCATCAATATCGATTTGCACACCGTGGTTTTTCTTGATCATCGCCATGGCATCTTTTATGATGGTGAGCGTTTTCAGGCCAAGAAAGTCCATCTTTAACATGCCGGCATCTTCGACCACTTTTCCGTCAAATTGGGTGATGAGTAGGTTGGAGTCTTTTGATGTAGATACCGGAATATAATTAGTAAGGTCGTCAGGAGCAATAATGACCCCAGCAGCATGTATGCCAGAACCCCTTACCGACCCTTCCAACTTCTCGGCCATTCGGAGGACCTCTGCTCGCAAGTCGTTGCCCTTGCGGATATCATTGAGCTCCTTTACCTCCTGAAAAGCCTTGCTCAGGGAGATGCCTGGTCTTTCAGGCACCAGTTTGGCCAGGATATTTGCTTCTGCCAAAGGCAATTCCAGTACACGGGAAACATCTTTAATGGCCATCTTGGCAGCCATGGTACCATAGGTGATAATTTGCGCTACTTTATTATAACCATATTTATCTACGACATAGTCAATCACACGCTGTCGTCCTTCATCATCAAAATCCGTATCGATATCGGGCATGGATATACGCTCAGGATTAAGGAAACGCTCGAAAAGCAGGTTATACTTGATGGGGTCGATATTGGTAATACCTGTACAGTAAGCCACTACTGAACCTGCTGCAGAGCCACGGCCAGGCCCTATCATTACCCCAAGGTTTTTGCCTGCATTGATAAGGTCGGCAGTGATGAGGAAGTAGCCTGCAAAACCCATCGTTTTGATAATAGTCAGCTCATGATTGAGCCGCTCTTCAATTTCTGGCGTCAGCTCTTTATACCTTTTCCTTGCCCCTTCATAGGTCAGGTGCCGGAGATAAGCGTCAGCGTCAGCAAAAGTTGAAGGTAAAGGGAAATTGGGTAGTAAAATGTCACGCTTGAGCTGTGGCGTGTTGATTTTGTCAACAATCTCGTTGGTATTGTCTAGCGCTTGGGGCAGGTCATGGAAAAGCGCTGCCATTTCTTTTTGGGTCTTGAAATAAAACTGATCATTGGGGAAACCAAAACGGTAGTCCTTACCGCCAAATCCTTCCCCTTTCCAAACGGGCTTGCTTTTATTCTCTCCAGTATTGACGCACAACAAGATATCATGTGCATTGTAATCTTCTTGGTCTACATAATGAGAGTCATTAGAAGCAATGATTTTGACATTATATTTTTTGGCAAATTTCAGGAGCACAGCATTTACCTTGTCTTGCTCCTTCATATCGTGACGCTGTAATTCGATATAGTAGTCTTCACCAAACAGGTCTAACCACCATTTGAAAAGTTCCTCGGCTTTTTCCTCTCCCTCGTTTAAAATAGCCTGTGGTACTTCGGCGCCTATGCAGCATGTAGTAGCAATGAGCCCCTCATGGTATTTTAATACCAGTTCTTTGTCGATCCGGGGCCATTTGCTATACATTCCTTCAATATACCCCAGCGAACAGAGCTTGGATAGGTTTTTATACCCTTGCTCGTCTTTGGCTAGAAACAACTGATGGTGGCGATTGTCCTTATCTTCTTTGCTGAATTGCTTTTTGTGGCGGTCTGCTACCATATAGAACTCGCATCCCACGATGGGCTTTACATTGAACCTGCTCGCTTCCGCCACAAATTTAAAGGCCCCGAACATGTTGCCATGATCGGTGAGTGCTACCGCTGGCATACCATCTTCTTGGGCTTTTTTCATCATGGAAGCAATGTTGGCCGCACCGTCCAAAAGAGAATACTGAGTATGGCAATGTAAGTGGCTAAATGTAGGCATTGAGAACTATCGGTTAATAAGGATTAAAGAGAACAATAAATCGAAGCAAACGAAAATCTGACAATAAAAATTGAGGCACCTTACTCGATTACAATGTTGACTCTGTTCATCTTACCTTCTGTGAGGGGAGTTGTTTGTATGCCTGCACCGTAATTGTTGCGTTCGCCATTTTCTGCGTGTACATAATATATGATTGGCTCAAGGTTTTTGAAATTAACCCTTCCCTTTTTATCAGTTACTTCCGTAGCAACGGCATTGGCACTTTCTTCATAATCTTCTTCAGTTTTGTACAAGACCACAGTGGCACCTTCTTCTATGTTGCCTAGCTCATTGAGAATAGTAATCCTTAATGAAGTAGAAAGAAGCTGATCCTCAGCAGCAATAAAAGACATACTGAAAAAAGATAAAAAAGCGAGTGTTATAAGCATAGATTTCTTCATGAGTGCGTTGTATGTTTAAAGTTTAGTATAAGTAAGTATTGTGCTCTTTACAAAGATATTAAATATACAGCTATTCGATTGAAATTTCGACATAGCTTAAATGGTAGATCAGATTATTATATTTCCATAGAAACGCTTACTTTAGCTGTACTTAATTATTGTACAATTCATTAATGATGAACTCATGAAACAAGGAAAAATTGCATTTTTTTATTCTTTAATACTAGCCTGCATGTTGTCTTCCTGTGGCGCTGATACAGGAAACGAAGGGAAAACAGCAGAAATGGAAAGAAGCGAAAATAATTTTGAGGTAAAAGTAGATCAGTTTGCTGATGTTCAGATATTAAGGTACGAGATTCCAGGTTTTGAAGACTTAACGCCTAAACAAAAGGAGCTGGTTTACTATCTGTATCAAGCAGGTCTATCGGGAAGAGACATTATATATGACCAAAATTATAAGCATAATTTGGTGATCAGGCGAACCCTAGAAGCCATTGTCAACAACTATTCAGGAGATAAAACTACGGGTGCGTACGAGGAATTTATGACTTACGTGAAGCGGGTCTGGTTTTCAAATGGAATTCATCATCACTATTCTACACAGAAGATAGCACCGGGCTATTCTTCCGCTTACTTTGCCGAGTTGTTTAACAGCATACCAGAGAATGAGCTGCCGCTTGTGGAAGGAGAAACCAAGCAAGCTTTATTGCAAAAGCTTACGCCCATCATATTTGATATGACGATCGATGCCAAAAGAGTAAACCAAGATGAAGATGCGGATATGGTGGCAGAGTCTGCCAATAACTTCTACGAAGGTGTGACAGAGCAAGAGGTCGAAAGGTTTTATGCCAACATGATGAAAGGTGCGGGTGATAGGCCTGTATCTTATGGATTGAATTCTAAACTGGTGAAGGAAAATGGAAGATTGGTAGAAAAGGTGTATAAAGTAGGAGGCATGTATTCTGATGCCATTGAAAAAATGGTGCATTGGCTGGAGAAGGCCTCCTCTGTAGCAGAAAATGATAAGCAAAAGGCTGCTTTTGATAAGCTTATCCAATACTATAGGTCGGGTGATTTAAAAGATTTTGATACTTATAATGTTGCCTGGGTGGCCGATACCGCTTCCGTTGTTGATTTGATCAATGGCTTTATTGAGGTGTATGGAGATGCGATGGGTTATAAAGGAGCATACGAATCTGTTGTTTCGGTAAGGGATCAGGAAGCCAGCGAAAGGATGGCAGTGCTTGCCCATAATGCGCAATGGTTTGAAGAAAACTCTCCTATAATGGATGAGTATAAAAAGAAAGCGGTAACGGGCATTTCGTATAAAGTGGTAACAGTGGCTGCAGAAGCAGGCGATGCTGCCCCCTCTACGCCCATTGGTATCAATCTCCCAAACTCTGCCTGGATCCGAAAGGCACATGGATCTAAGTCTGTGTCTTTGGGTAATATCATAGATGCGTATTCCAAAGCCTCAAGCGGGGGAGCTACGGAGGAGTTTGCCTACTCCGATGAGGAAAAAGCTAGGGCAAGAGAGCATGGGATATTGGCAGGGAAATTACATACTGCTTTGCATGAGGTAATAGGGCATGCATCGGGACAGCTTAGCGAAGGTGTGAAAAACCCTACCGAAACGTTGAAGAACTATGCATCACCACTAGAAGAAGCCCGTGCAGATCTGGTAGCGCTTTATTTTATTATGGATCCTAAAATGTTGGAAATAGGCGTTATGCCTTCAATAGAAGTGGCCAAAGCTGAATATGATGGCTATATCCGCAATGGCTTAATGCTGCAGTTGAGAAGGTTAAATGAAGGTGACAATATCGAGCAAGCACATATGCGCAACCGTCAGATGGTGGCTTCATGGGCATATGAGAAAGGGCAGGCAGAAAACGTGATCGAGAAAAAAGTAGAAGATGGCAAGACTTATTTTGTAATCAATGATTATGATAAATTAAGAGCGCTTTTTGGACAGTTGTTAAGGGAAATGCAGCGGATTAAGTCTGAGGGCGACTATGATGCTGGAAGGGCTTTGATCGAGACATATGGTGTAAAAGTTGATCAGGATATTCTAAGGGAAGTAAAGGCAAGGTATGAAAATATGCAGTCGACCCCTTATTCCGGATTTATTCAGCCAAAATTAGTGCCTGTGATGACAGATGGTGTAATCACTGATGTCAAAGTAGAATATCCCGATGATTTTGTTGAGCAAATGCTAGAGTATAGCCGAGAGTATTCTTTCCTGCCTCATTATAATTAGTCTGTTTCAATATTTAAAGACGCCCTGCCTTACAAGCAGGGCGTCCCTACTGTATGGTTTGTTTACATAGATTTTTATTACTTCTGTTTTTATTATGCTGTGCGTCCAGCGGGTTTTCACAGAACAAACCGGCATATTCTACCAAAAAGAAGAAGGCCATCACCGCTTTTGAGCAATCGGAAATGTTCATGATGCGAGGTCAGGTTCCTCATGCTATAGAGCTGCTTCAAAAAGCGATTGAGAACGATAAGAATTTTGCCGAGGCGCATTTAAGGGTAGGATCATTGTACAAAGATGTTGGTAATTTTATAAGGGCCCAATATCATTTGAGTCGCGCCATAGAGATTCTGCCGGAAGATAAAAGAACATCTGGTGCTTATTATGCCTTGGCCGAGATGCAATTCAAACAGTATAAATATACTGAGGCAAAGTCACTCCTTGAGACATTTAAAAGGGTAGGGGAGCCAGATAAAAGGCTGCTTCCAGAAATTGATAAGCTTATGCGGAACATCGATTTCGCTCAAGTAGCTATAAAAGATACCTTACCATTTAAGCCATCGCCTTTACAACCACCGCTGAACTCATTCCAACTGCAGTATTTTCCTGTGTTGACTGCAGATCAGAATACTTTGTTTTTTACACGAAGAGCGGGAGTGTCGGCTCAATATGATGAGGATATAGTAGTAAGCCGAAAAGGGACTGACGGAAAATGGCAGAAGCCCGAGCCTATATCTGATAAGATCAATACACCTAACAACGAAGGAACTACTGCTATTTCAGCAGATGGACGGATGTTGATTTTTACTTCATGTGTTGGAAGAAAGGGTTATGGAAGTTGCGATTTATATGTTAGCTATAGAACAGGGGATGAGTGGAGCGAACCAGAAAACCTAGGACCCAATATCAACTCAGCATCTTGGGAATCCCAACCGTCGCTCTCTCCTGACGGTCGAACATTGTATTTTGTATCCGACCGGCCTGCTGGTTTTGGCAAAAGAGATATTTATGTGAGCTATTATAAAAACGACAGTTGGACCAAAGCAACCAACCTGGGCAATAAAATCAATACGGCTGATGATGAGGTTTCTCCTTTTATTCATGCCAACAATCAAACGCTATACTTTTCTTCAAAAGGCCACCCCGGATTTGGCGGATTTGATTTGTTTTCGGCAGAACTAACGGAAGTAGGATGGACCAATCCCGTAAACCTTGGCTTTCCGTTGAACAACAGCGACGACCAGGTGTCATTGTTTATTTCGTCTGATGGAAAGAAGGGCTATTATGCCTATGAGGAAAATTATAGGACAGCCCATTATGTCAGCAGATTGTTTGAATTTGGGGTGCCCGAAATCATTCAAGTAGAGAACCGAAGCAACTATGTGCAAGGAAAGGTTTATGATGCCAAAAGTAAATTGCCGATAGGTGCTCAAATAGAATTGTATGACATTGCCAAGGATGAGCTGATAAGTGCCGTCACTTCCGACGCCGTGACTGGCGATTACCTGATGGTGCTCACACAAGGTTCTGAGTATGCACTTTATGTGTCACAGCCAGGCTATCTGTTCCAAAGCCTGGCTTTTGACTACAGTGAGGTCGTAGATTTTGAGCCGATTAACATCGATGTGTTTTTGGAGCCACTTACCAAGGGAGTAACGACAACTTTAAAAAACATATTTTTTGATACGGATCAGTATACTTTACGAGAAAAGTCGAAAACAGAATTGAACAAGATTGTTCGGTTTTTGAAGGAAAACGAGACCGTACGAGTTGGCATTGGCGGCCATACCGATGATGTAGGCAGCGATGAATACAATAAAGAGCTTTCATTGCAAAGGGCAAAGGCCGTGTATGACTACTTGCTCCAACAAGGGGTAAACAAGCAGCAGCTGTTGTATAGGGGCTATGGAAAAGCACAGCCCCTGGTACCTAACGACTCAGAGGAAAACCGACAAACCAATAGAAGGATAGATTTCACAATCTTGGGGATGTGAACTTATCCAGTGAAAGGAAATGATTAATCCACGAATACCCATGGTTTTGTCTAAGGGTTGTGGGATCAAGTAGTAGTGCTTTACTTCCCTCCAACAAGTTCCTTGCAGGATGATAGGCAGCAATTATTTTCTTTCTGGTGCCTATTATTTTATCTTCCAAGATCTAAATTCACCCATCTATTATCTGTTCCTTCAAGTAAATTTCTGATATCTACTGGAGGATAAGCAAAAATGCATATACATATATCGCAGAATAATTCTCTTGTTTTAGATCACCTTCTCAAATCTAACATCTAAAGCCTTTTCATTGCCTATTGCAAGTTGCCCATTATTCCCTTACTAATATCGCATCTCCTGTCTTACGGCTAAAGTCGCGAATCTGACATCTGACGTCTATAATCTTTATCCTATTACTATCTCTTTAAAGTCTGATGGGACAAGCACTTTAGTGGGTTCTTCTTTTGATCTTTCCACCGTAACTTCCACACCGTCTACCTTGCAGGCTTTTATGTCAAATGGTACGCCGTGTAAAATGATCTCATAGGTATGGTACGAAGGGGCATAGCCACCTTCCTTGGTTTGATCAATGGTAAACTGATTCCCAGCGTCGCTCACCACAAAAGTTTTCACATTGCTTGCGCCTTCTAGGTACTCATAGCCATCTCCCGCATCTTCATACAGTACACTTTTGGTTGGTTCGGTATTGTAATAGACATGCAGTGTAAGAATTTCTATGGTTTTCTCTCCAACAAATTGCTGCACAGGGTAGTGGGGTATTATAGCACCAGCACGAACAAATAAAGGAATGTGGTTCAAATCTGCTCCTATCCAAACCTCTCCGCCATCGGTATAAGGGGTGTCATCCCAATAGTGGTACCAAGTGCCCTTAGGAAGATACAACCACCGTCCATCGGCATTAGGCTGAGAAATGGGGCAAATCATAAGGTGATCCCCCATAAAGAATTCTTCCTGCCGGTTGTAAGCTTCTTCATCATGCTGATTTACCAAGAAGCTGGACTTCAACATGGGGGTTCCATAACGAACATATTGCCAGAAGGTAGTATAGATATAAGGCAATAGGCGATAGCGTAATTCGATAAATTTCCTGATGATGCCCTCATAATCAGGGCCGAATGTCCACGGTTCCTTGTCACCATGGTCGCCTGAAGTATGCGTTCTGAAGAATGGATGAAAGACAGCCATCTGAATCCATCTCGTATAAAGCTCACCCTCTGGTTTCTCAACAAAACCACCCACATCGGAACCTGCAAATGAAATACCCGATGTGCTGAGTCGCTGACATTGTATGTTGGCGATAGTTAAATGTTCCCAGTTGGCCACGTTGTCTCCTGTCCATACAGCAGCATAGCGTTGGGTTCCCGCATAAGCCGATCTTGTGATGGTAAATGGCCTATGAGGCTTTAAAAGCCGTTTTATGCCATTGTTCGTGGCGCGTGCCATTTGCATGCCATATACGTTGTGCGCCTTCCTGTGACTGCAAGGATGTCCATCGAAATCATGCCTTACGTCATCAGGGAAAGTGCCTTCTTCAAACACTGCCGGTTCGTTCATGTCATTCCATATGCCACGGACGCCGTCGTCTATGAGGCCTTCAAAGAGCCCTGACCACCACTCCCTGGCTTTGGGATTGGTAAAATCAGGGAAAACGCATATGCCGGGCCACACACTTCCTCTCATGAGAGGGCCATCTGTCCTTTTGCAGAAATGATCATTTTCAATGCCTTGTTGATATACCCAGTAATTCCGATCCTCTTTTATGCCCGGATCAATGATGACTACCGTCTTAAAGCCCTGATCGCTGAGGTCACTAATGAGTTGTTTCGGATTGGGAAAATTATTTTTGCTCCATGTAAAGCAGCGATAACCTTCCATATAATCTATGTCAATGTGTATCACATCACATGGCACGCGGTGGTCACGAAAGTCTTGTGCAAGCTTCCTTACTTTCGATTCAGGATAATAGCTCCATTTTGATTGTTGATAGCCAAGCGCCCACATCGGAGGGAGCTCAGGTTTTCCTGTCATATGGACAAAGGTTTCGCATACCTTCACAAGCTCTGGGCCATAGATAAAATAATAATTCATCTCGCCACCATGTGCCCAAAAGCTATAAGCACTTTTTCTTTCATGGCCGAAATCAAAAAAACTTCGAAAGGTATTGTCTAGGAATATACCATAACCGATGTTGTCGTGGAGGCCAAGAAAAAATGGAATGTTTTTGTAAATTGGATCTGTGTCTTTGCCATATCCATAAGTATCAGAGCCCCAAAGTTGCAGCCGTTTGCCTTTTAAGTTGAGTTGGCAAGGCTTGTCGCCCAAACCAAAAAAAGCTTCGTCTTTTTGTAAAGCTTTAGTTTCAATAACAATGTTGCTGCCTGTTTCTTTGTCCTCTTCCCAATGAAATCCTTTTTCGTCTGCATTGATAACATTTCCTTCCTTATCTAGGATTTTTTTCCTTAGGTCGTATTTGTATATATGACATGTTAAAACAGCCGTATTAATCTCATAATGGTCCGTCGTTTCTTTCCAATTTACAGTAGGTGGTGTTGGAGAAAAGTCCTTTGCCATAGCATAGGAAAAGTCATCTTCGAAAATAAAATTATTTGCATATCGGAAACGGAAGATGAAATCGCTGACTACTGTAACTTCAAGAATGGTAAAGGCAGTTTCAAAATAGAATTTTTGTGTGTTTTCTTGGCGGAAATTGATAAGTGTTCCAGGATATAGTTCTTTGTCCTCGGTACTCCTAAAGTTTTCCATGTAGTTGCCATGGCCACCTATGTTCTCTTCTTCCATGTTGTATTTTATTTTTATTTAGACTTTGTAATCTTAGTTAAGAGACTAAAATTAGACAATAAAGTTAAACTTGATTTCAATGGGAATGGTTAATTCTTTTAAATATTATATTCTCGATTTCCTCCATTGCTAGAACCAGCCTAAACCTTCGTGTAATTCCTTTAAGTACAATTGTTTTCGGGGTTTTGCTGCACAATAAAGTATTTTGTTCACAAGAAGCATCGCTGCTCATTTCTAAATAACTTTTCTTTTATTGATATATCCATTACAGATAATTTTAAAAACCCTATAGTTTTATGAAATTATACACCAGACGGTTTGCGGAATGAAATAATAAGTTTTGTATAGAAAAACTTTGCAACTCTTTTATAGTAATTAGCATCTTCTTAAAAACCTCGCAATAGGTTCATATACTTATGCCAAGCCTAAAGTGGGTACAATCCCTGTCAATAATACAAAATTAGTTTTATGAGCCCCTCACTAAGTACAATTTCCAAAAAAGCAAACACCTTTTTATTGTTAGGCATTATTGCATCTATCAAGGTATTGGTGCATGTTATAGTAAATGCCACCACCGCTTATGGCTATTTTCGTGACGAATTTTACTATATAGCTTGCAGCGAAAACCTGGCATGGGGATATGTGGATCAACCGCCTTTATCTGTCGCTTTGTTAAAGTTGAGCAGCTTTTTATGGGGAGATTCTCTTTGGGCAATTCGTGTTTTTCCTGCTATGGCAGGTGCAGGGGTCATTTTTATTACAGGCTTAATTGTGATGAAGCTGGGTGGGAAACTTTTTGAGGTCCTTTTGGCGAGTATAGGTGTTTTCATTGCTCCCATCTTTCTGGCTATGCATGGTTTTTATTCTATGAATGTCTATGATCATTTATGTTGGGTAGGGGCTGTATATATCCTGATGCTCATTGTCGAGAAGCCAGCCCTGAAACTATGGTTACTGTTAGGTCTTGTCTTAGGGCTAGGCCTAATGAACAAAATCAGCGTTTTATGGCTAGGAGCAGGTATTTTCATGGGGCTTATTTTGACTCCAAACAGAAATGTTTTACAGACACCAGGGCCGTATTTGGCGGCTCTCATAGCATTTCTGATTTTTATGCCTTATATCATATGGCAACAAATACATGGTTGGCCGCTTATAGAATTCATTGAGAACGCCACTGCTCATAAATATGTGGAAAGGTCATTCTTTGATTTTACCTTGGATGCGACCATGACCATGCATCCATTGAATTTTTTATTGTGGTCGTGTGGATTGGCCTACTTTTTATTTTACAGCGAAGGGAAGAAGTATCGTATTGTGGGCATAGTTTTTATTACCGTTTTTCTGATTTTAGCCGTAAATAAGACCAGTAAAGCTGAATATTTAGTGCCAGCTTTTCCTATGTTGCTCGCTGGAGGTGCCGTCATGCTAGGAGGATGGTTCAGAAACGTTAGATGGCGCCAAATCACAATCATTGTTTTATTCATTGTTGGTGGTGTGGTCACGGCCCCTCTGGTGCTTCCGGTGCTCCCTGTAGAAAGATATATAGCCTACGCCAAGTTTTTGGGATTGGCACCGTCGACCACAGAAAAAAAAGAAATAGGGCCGCTACCACAGTTTTATGCCGATATGCATGGATGGGAGAATATGGCCAAAACTACCTCTCAAGTTTATGTGGCATTGCCGGAGTATGAAAAGGCAAATGCCAAGTTCTTTGGACAAAACTATGGTGAAGCAGGTGCAATAAATTTTTATAGGAGAAAATATCCTCTTCCTGAGGCAATCAGCAGTCACAACAATTATTGGATATGGGGGCCTGGAGAAACTTCTGAAAACCTGGTACTCATCATTATGGGCAGTAATATGGAAGCGAATGCTCGTTTTTTTGAGTCTGTAGAACAGAAAGGTGTAGTAGTTTCTCAATATGCCATGCCTTATGAAAACAACTTGCCTATTTTCGTTGGTAGGAAACCCAAGGTGTCTTTAGAAGAAGTGTGGCAAGATTTAAAGCATTTTGATTAATAAAGCACAAGCCTATCCAGGGATGTACACTATTTTTTTGGTTTCAAAAAACGGCTCTTCAAAAAAGTCGCCGATGTTAAAAACCTTTTTCTGTGCTTTTACTTCTGCAAGCTCTTCTTTCAAGTCTCCGCCTTTGAGCGCGAGGATGCCATTGGGTAGAGGTGTTCCAGCTTTGGCTTTTTTCCTGATTTTGCCTTTTGTCCATCTGTGAAATTCTGCCATGCTTGTCACGGCCCGGCTTACCACAAAGTCATATTGCCCTGAGAGTTGCTCTGCCCTTTCTTTTTCAGCTTTAACGTTTTTCAGGTCTAGTTGCTCCACTACATTTTCTACCACTTTTATTTTCTTTCCAATGGAATCGACAAGATGAAAGTGAGCCTCCGGAAACAAGATGGCCAAAGGAATACCTGGGAAACCACCTCCTGTACCTACGTCCAATATCTCAGCATTAGGCGCGAAGGAGGTGACTTTGGCAATAGCCAGTGAATGCAAAACGTGCTTGAGATATAACTCATCTATATCCTTTCGGGAAATGACATTGATCATGGCATTCCACTCTTTGTACAGTCCTTCCAGAGCTTGAAATTGTGCCTTTTGGGTTGCGTTGACCTCAGGAAAGTAGCGAAAAATAATGTCGGAATTCAATATCTAAAAATCTAATGTCTAAAATCTAATGTCTAAAATCTAATGTCTATCATCTTATATCTGCCCTCTATCCCGTACCGCTAAATATGATCTTCCTTTCCTTTAACCAGATCGTACATCAGTTCTCGGGCCCTGTGCAATTGTGCTTTTACTGTTCCTAGAGGAGCGTCCAGCTCTTTGGCAATCTCATCGTAAGACAACTCCTGAAAGTAGCGCAGCCTTACCAGCCTTTGATATTTGGGTGGCAGCTTAGTGACAAATACATGCACGAGTTCTATCTTTTGGCTCTTGATCGCCTCTTCCTGAGGGTCTAGGTTATGGTCCTCCACATCTATATTCACAGAGTCGCCGTTGTCGTTTTTAAAAGACGTGTTGAGACTAAAAGTTTCTAATTTCTTTTTCCTTATGAAGTCTATAGTATTGTTGGTGGCAATCCTGAACAACCAAGTGCTAAATGTATAGTCCTTTTTAAATCTGTGCAGATTTTTAAAAGCTTTGGCAAAGGCTTCGATTGTGAGGTCTTCTGCATCATCTACATTGCGGATCATTTTTAAGATCATATGATAAACAGGCTTTTTATAGCGCTTCATTAGTTCGCCATAAGCTTGTTCATCGTTGTTTAGTGTTGCAGCATCTATTAGTCTAAAATCTTCTAGTGCCTTTTCTGAAAACTGTTTATTTAATTCCATTTAATATTTCTTGAAGCAACTGCGGAAATGCCAGTGCCAATATAATACATCACATATAAAACATCTAGTATTGGGATCAGCATCCAATGCTTAATTTTATCTCCCAGCTTTTGTGAAGCCTTATAATAGATAATATATTGAATCAGCATCCTGAACACAAAACCCCCTATTACAAAGTATGGTTCATGCCATAAGCACAATACTGCGATTAGGCTCAACCAAAAACCAATTTGAGACAAAGACAAAATACCTAATCGCAATCTGTCTCCCAACCCATATAATTTGCCAACAGCTAAATGCCTTCTTTTCTGAAGAAAGTATTCCTTCCAAGTGGCTTTTGGAATGGAATATACAATACTATCGCTGCCTATCCTCACCCGAGTATTGGCTTTGGTTGCATGCTTATTAATAAAAAGATCATCGTCTCCACCCGTAATTTTTTGATAACCACTGAATCCCTTGTTATCAAGGAATAAACTTTTCCTATAGGCCATATTTCTTCCCACTCCCATATAAGGAATTCCAGACAGGGCAAACGAAACATATTGGATGGCGGTGTAAAGCGTTTCATACCGGATAAAAAGGTTGAGCAATCCTGGATGCGCTCTATATTGTGAATAACCTAATGTGATTTCTACAGAGGTATCAGCAAACGGGGCAGCCATGGTTTTCACCCATTGATTGCTAGCCGGCATGCAATCGGCATCTGTAAAAAGAATAAGATCATGTTGGGCTGCCTTTATGCCCAGCGTTATAGCATATTTCTTAGGGTTTATATGTGAGGGTGTCTGATCGATCGTGAGCACTTTCAAATTACCAACTTTTTCTTTTTCTTTTACCAGAAAAGGAAAAGTCTCGTCTGTAGAACGATCATTTACCACGATTACCTCAAAATTTGGATAGTCCTGAGCATATAAAACAGGCAAGAGGGCATTTAGCTTTTCCGCGGCATTTCGTGCACACACTATTATGCTCACCCCTTCGAAAGCAGTCGTTGGCCCATCATTTTTTTCTTTGTAAAAAGCTAGCCTTGAAAAGAAAAATAAATGATAGATGAGTTGGGTGAGCAGGCATACTGCAAAAAGGACAAGCAAGCCGGTAGCGATCATTGAGTAAGCAGTTTAACCGATTAGTGGACAAATATAGACTTTAAAGAGGAACTTTGTAAGAAGGATAGTTTTTTAAGTAACATAATGCCTATACTTCAGCAAAAGTAAGCACCTTCAAAAGCTTTGTGGGGCAATAGGGTGAAATTGATATAATCACATTAATTTTGCCCTCTTCTATTGAAATTAAATGTTTTTATGGATTTTAAAATAAATGCCCGTGACCCTTATAGCAAAGCCAGAACCGGAACTTTTACGACTGCTCATGGCGAAGTAGAAACCCCTATTTTCATGCCTGTGGGTACGGCGGGCACTGTTAAGGCCGTTCACCAGCGGGAGATCAAGGAAGATATAAAGGCTGAAATCATATTGGGCAATACATACCACTTGTATCTACGTCCAGGATTGGATGTCCTGGAAAAGGCTGGCGGATTGCATAAATTCAATGGGTGGAGCGGACCCATTTTGACTGATAGCGGTGGGTACCAAGTATATTCATTGTCAGAAAACAGGAAGATTCAAGAGAATGGCGTTACCTTTAGGTCTCACATAGACGGCTCCAAACATGTCTTTACCCCAGAGGGCGTTATGGAAATCCAAAGGAAGATCGGAGCTGATATCATTATGGCATTTGATGAGTGCACACCTTACCCTTGTGAATATGAATATGCACGTACGTCTATGGAGCTTACCCATAGATGGCTTAAAAGGTGCTGCGATCATTTTGACAAAACGGCCCCTCTCTATGGTTATGATCAAACCCTTTTTCCTATTGTACAAGGCAGTTCTTACAAAGATCTTAGGATGCAGTCTGCTGAGACAATTGCCTCTTTTGGCAGGGAGGGAAATGCAATTGGAGGACTTTCCGTAGGGGAACCGGCGGAGGTGATGTATGAAATGACCGAATTGGTCTGCGGCATCCTTCCGGATGATAAGCCAAGATATTTAATGGGGGTCGGGACACCTGCCAATATATTGGAATGCATTGCTTTGGGCGTAGATATGTTCGACTGTGTGATGCCCACTCGGAACGCCCGAAATGGCATGCTGTATACAACAGAAGGTATTCTGAATATGCGCAATGAAAAATGGAAAGATGACCTTAGCCCGATAGATGAATCTTTAGGAGGGTATGCTAGCACGTTTTATTCAAAAGCTTATCTGAGGCATTTAATTGTGAGCAAAGAAATATTGGGGGCTCAGATTGCCAGCATTCACAACCTTACTTTTTATCTTTGGTTGGTGAAGCAAGCACGTGAACGCATTGTGGCAGGAGACTTTTTGGAATGGAAGAATAAAATGGCAGTAAAATTGATGACAAGGTTGTAGAAAGGTTAGATTTAAGGCTTTAAAGTCTGATTGCCTGTATAAAGCCAAGATGTCAATCAAAAAAGTGAAAAGATAGTTCATGAAGATCATAGACCGGTATATTTTAAAAAAGTTTCTAAGCACCTACATTTTCGTTGTTTTGATCTTGGTTGCGATCATCGTGATGATAGACCTTACTGAAAAAAATGACGATTTCATCCAGCATAATCTTACCTTCAAACCAATACTCAAATATTATTTTGCTTTTATTCCTTTCGTTGCCAACCTGATCACCCCAATAACGGTTTTTATTGCCACGGTCTTTGTCACCGCAAAAATGGCGGGCCAGACGGAAATAATCGCTATCCTAAGCAGTGGTATCAGTTTCAGAAGATTGATGTTGCCCTACTTTATAGGGGCTATACTCATTGCTGCCGTAAGTTTTTATTTCAATGGCTGGGTGATCCCCGATTCCAATAAATATCGAGTGGCTTTTGAAGTAGAATATGTAAAAAAAACGTTCTATTTTGATGAGCGTAATATTCATATCAAGGTCGCGCCGACTTCCTATCTATACATGGAGCATTATAACAATCAGGCTAATGTAGGCTATAGGTTTACGCTGGAAACGATAGAAAATAATGAGCTGAAGGAGAAGTTGACGGCCAAGCGTATCGAATGGCTGGAAGATAGTGCTCGATGGCGAATAAAAGAATGGAAGCTGAGGAGTTTTGATGACTTTAAAGAAACAGTGGCTTTTGGCGAGGAGATGGACACAGTGTTGAAAATTCATCCCAAGGATTTTGGTAATACTTACCGGCAGAACGAAGCCATGACAATAGATGAATTGAACGATCATATTGAAGAGCTAAAGGGCCGTGGAAGCGTCGAAGCCGAGATTTATATAATCGAAAAGTACATTCGGTACATGATGCCTTTTACCGTTTTGATTTTGACCTTTATCGGTTTAACGGTTTCTTCGCGCAAGGCTAGGGGAGGGGCAGGGTTTCAAATTGCCCTCGGGTTCTTGATCGCCTTCATCTTTATTATTGCCTATATCATGAGCCGAAGTATTGCACAGGCGGGCACCATGAATCCTTTGCTTGCAGTCTGGTTGCCCAATATCATTTTTTCGATTGTGGGCATAGTGATGTATAAAACAGTGCCTAGGTGATGCCAGCCAGCTCAAAAGACTTCCTGCACCTCCATTTTCTCGTGCTCATTTGGGGATTCACAGCAATTCTGGGTGTTCTCATTACAATACCAGCGGTAGAGATCGTCCTTTTTCGCACACTCATGGCTTCTGTTGCGCTTGGGTTGCTGTTATATGCCTGGAAGATGAACTTCCGGCTGGGATCCAAAGAAATACTGAAAATGCTCAGTACCGGACTTCTGATGTCGGCTCATTGGATTTTATTTTTTGCAGCGGCAAGGATCTCCACAGTTTCCGTAGCCTTGGCAGGCTTGGCCACCTGCTCACTTTGGACCAGCTTTATAGAGCCTGTGCTCACCCATAGAAAAATAAAATGGTTTGAGGTAGCCCTTGGCAGTATGGGCATGGTTGGGCTGTATGTCATTTTCCAGTTTGAGTTTGACCATGCCTTGGGATTGACAATGTCGGTAGTAGCTGCTTTCCTTTCTGCATTGTTCACGGTCATCAATGGGAAGTTCGCTGTGCGCCACAACCATTACATGATCACTTTTTATGAAATGATTGGTGCTTTTATAGGCACAGTGCTGTTTTTGCCTTTGTACGTGCGCTATTTTGCACCAGAAGGAACCTTGCAGCTTTCTCCAACCTCTCTCGATTGGTTTTATTTGTCATTGCTGGCTTTGGTTTGTACCGTATATGCGTATTCAATCGCCGTACAGTTGATGCAAAAGATATCTGCATTTGTCATTAACCTTACTGTAAACCTCGAGCCTGTTTATGGGATTATCCTAGCGGTCTTGATTTTTGGAGATGATGAAAAAATGACAGATGGCTTTTATGTCGGCACCCTTATTATCCTTGCTTCAGTCTTGATCTACCCCATATTGAATCGGCTACATAGGCGCAAGGCCTTAGAGACGGATATATGGCGATAGATGTCATATCGACATTTTTGCAAAATTAAGCTTTTTTAAAAACCTCTTCAAGTTTGCTTTTACACAAAGGCTTTACAATATAACCATTTATATTGTAGCGTTTTGCCTTTGACATATCCAAGGTGGCAGAAGAAGAGGTAAGCATAATGACACGTATAGATTTCCTTTTGGCCAATGGAAGTTTCTCAAACTCTTCTAGAAATTGAAATCCATCCATTACAGGCATATTGATATCCAAGAAAATAAGATCGGGAGATTCCTCGAACCCTCTCAAAGATTGTGTCAGGTAATGTAAAGCTTCTTTCCCGTTCTCACTGACATGTATAAGGTTGGAAAAATTCATCTCTTGAAGTGTCAGTTCATTGATAAAATTGCTCACCGAATCATCATCTACCAGTAATACATTATTAAAACACGTATCCATATAAAAATTACCTTAAATTAAAAATTATTCAAAAAAATACGTCAAAAATGAATAGTTTGTTTTTCTACCGTTAACCATAAGTCAAATACAAATAGCAAATCGAATTGTTTAAAAAATACTATGGATGTCTGAAGGGGATTATCTCCGTAAAGGAGATGGGTAAATATTACCTGGCAATAAGCAAGTTTTTGAGAATTGAAAAGGTATGGATTGAAGCTGAAGCGACTATAAGCTGCTAATCCTTCTGGCACCTAAATATCTTGCAGCATAGTGAGGTTGGGAAAGACTGTCGACGGTAACACCTCTTCCGCCACCTCCAGAAGAGCTATGGATAAAGACAAGTTTATCTTCATGGTCAGTAATGGCGATGCCTACATGCCCTACAGTTGCGCTTTTAGGCCCCTTAAAAAAGAGCAAATCCCCTTTTTTGATTTCTTCCTTATTTACTGGAACACCTACGGTAAATTGCTGCCAAGAGGCTCTGGGAATGGAAATGTCAAAATTTTTGAAAACAAAGTAAGTAAACCCGGAACAATCAAATCCTTGTAAAGAAGTACCCGCATACTGGTAGGGAATGCCACCTAAGGTCAATGCAAAATCGATCAGGCTATCTGCTTTGGTAGGAACTTCTATAGGCTTAATTTCTGAAGATGCTGCTCTTGTTTTGGAAGTGCCTTCTTTTAAGGCTTCAGCATGATTGTCGGCTAAGAGGATTAAAAAAATGACTCCAATGACAAAATAAGTAAAGCCTTGTTTCCCTAATCTTTTTAAAAATTGATAGGTCCTGTACAGAATCATATTTTTTAAAATGATGATGACCCTTTAACAGCTGTTTCAAATTGAAAGTTTCGTTGCTACCTATACGTAGCTCTTGCTCAATAGTTTATATGCCAAACAAAGATTTCAAATTGTTCCATAACAGCACCTTTTTATCTCTGTTGGCTTCAATTTCATTTAAGCTATGGGCCAAAAGGAGAGAAGCATTTTTAGTTTTAATGATTTTATACTGCACAGCGTTTTCCTGAATGGGCCAAGCGTCATGAGCCACTCCAAAGGATAACCATACCTTAGCATCGAATTCGTTGAGTAAAGGATATTGTTCGGCAGTTAAAAGATGGGTATTCACTAAGGCTACATCTTCAAAGTCCAGGTTCACTGCTTTTAGAATATTTCCTAGAAAAGTATATTGTGCCTCTGGAATCCGTGAGCCAGTTCCTTTGTATAAAAGCAGGACCTTCTTCAAATTCTTGCCTTCATAATTAATTGGCTGGGGAGATATGGCCTTTTCCCCCAGTTCTGCTGGATTTTCCTCCAGTGCTTTAGCTTCTTCACCGTGCGCTTTTTTCTCCTTCACAAGGTACACGGGTTCTGTTAAAAACAAGGAGAGGGCGTGGGGATTGTTCTGAATCAGCATATCTTATTTCTTTTCCTCAAATATAGATTTTAGAGCCGTAGCATGGTGTGGTTTCATGCGTTTTGCCAGTACGAGCCTAAGCTCCCTTCTTTCTAAAGCACTTTCATAGAGTGCCTTTTCTTCCTCAGTTTCAGGTACCAACTGAGGGACCTTCTTGGGCTTGCCATGCTCATCTACCGCCACGAAAGTGAAAAACGCCCTATTGCTCTCGATCTTCTTGCCGGCAGGAATGTCTTCGGCAGATACTTCTATATGAACTTCCATAGAGGAGCTGAAGGCGCGGGTCACTTGCGCTTTAAGGGTGACGACATTGCCCAGTTGAATAGGTTTGCCAAACGACACATTGTCTACAGAGGCTGTCACAACAATACTGTTAGCATGTTTCTGGGCAGCAATAGCCGAGACAATGTCCATCCAATGCATCAACTTTCCTCCCATGAGATTATTCAAGGTGTTCGTATCGTTTGGAAGCACCATCTCTGTCATGACAACAGCGGATTCTTTGGCAAGTTTTTCTGTTCGCAACATGGATTGTATCAAGTTCTTTGGATGTATATATCAGCTATGAGAAGTTATTCCTTCCAGCCATGTTTGCCTAGGAGAGGCACAAAGCTGAAATTATCAAACTCTTCTTTTATGAGTTTGTTGTCTTCCTTTTTTGTAATGCGTAGCATTCGTTGTGTCCTATCATCGCCAACGGGTATTACCAATTTCCCTTCCTCTTTCAATTGTTCGATCAGGGCTTTAGGAACCACCGGTGCGCCCGCTGTTACAATTATTTTATCATAGGGAGCAAAAGCAGGTAGGCCCTTCGAACCATCGCCCCAGAAGAAACGAGGCCTATAGCCTATTTTTGGAAGAAAGTCTTTTGTCCTATCAAAAAGCACTTTGTTATATTCAATCGTAAAAACTTTGGCGCCCATCTCCAATAATATACAGGCTTGATACCCTGAACCAGTCCCTATCTCAAGCACGGTGTCCCCAGGTTTTAATTCCAAAAGCTCTGACTGAAAGGCTACCGTATAAGGTTGTGATATGGTTTGGCCTTCTCCAATCGGAAAGGCCTTGTCTTGATAAGCGTGGTCAATGAAAGCTTTTTCAAAAAAGAAATGCCTAGGAACTTTTCCGATCGCATCGAGCACCGCAGGATTTTGGATTCCCTTTTCTTTGAGGGTTTTTATCAAACTTCTACGCAATCCTTTATGTCTATAACTATCTTCCATCGTGTTGCTCGCTGCCTATGAACCTTAACGCATTTCCAATTATGCGAATATAGAGATTATACCCAGAAATTAATAATCTGTTTGAAGGTGTGAGGAGAATTGTGGGAGATGTTATATTCTATCGCTAACTTTGATCATAATGCGGAAGCAGAAACCATATAGCACACAACCAAAGCATGTTTACAGGAATTATAGAAACGGTAGGAGAGGTGGTAGAGCGTGAGGAGGAAGGGAAAAATATAACATTTACGATTAAAACCCCCCTAGCACAAGCGCTAAAGATCGACCAGAGCGTATCTCATAATGGAGTATGCCTTACGGTAGTGCATCAGCAAGAAGATCGCTACAAGGTTACGGCCATAGACGAAACTTTGAAGAAAAGCAATCTGGTCAACCTGTCCATAGACAGCAAAGTAAACCTTGAGCGGTGTATGCCGGCCAACGGGCGTTTTGATGGCCATATTGTACAAGGGCATGTGGATCAAACAGCAGAATGTGTGCAGATCACCGAGGTAGAGGGTAGTTGGCTCTTTGATTTCCGCTATGACCCTGCCATAGGCAATGTAACGGTTGAAAAAGGTTCTATCAGCGTGAATGGCGTCAGCTTAACCTGTTTTAATACTATAGAGGGAGGTTTTACGGTGGCTATTATTCCCTATACCTATGAGCACACTAATTTCCACCAGCTAAAAATTGGAGATATAGTGAACCTTGAGTTCGACATTATTGGAAAATATGTCCAGCGTTTATTGAGTAAGGGGGCGTAGATATTGGGGCTTATTCCTAAAGATAACCTTTTCTAAAAGCAAATAAGCTATCCAGGCACTTCCTACTCCTACTGCTCCACCGACAATAATGTCCAACGGATAATGCACTCCCAAATATATTCTGCTATAGGATACGATAGCCGCCCAAACAAACATGATTGCGATCCATTTATAGAGGTCTTTGAAAGTTAGCCATAAGAACATGGCCACGCCAAAAGTATTGGCCGCATGAGAAGAAACAAAGCCATATTTTCCGCCGCAGCCTTTGGCCAGATAAACCAAGCCTTCGAGCACAGGGTCGTGACAAGGGCGTAGTCGTCCAAAAAGAGGCTTCATGAGACCAGAGGCCAATTGGTCAGCGAACAAAATGGTCAGGGCAATCCCTACCAGAATTATGAGTGTCCTTTTTCGGAAATGCCATGCGATGAACGCTAAAATAACCACATAAAAGGGCAACCAAGTCAGTTTACCACTTATCCAAACCATGATGGGGTCAAGGCTATCGGTATGAAGGCCGTTCAGGTACAAGAACAGTTCTTGATCCCAAAGCAGTAGTTTTTCCAATAAGCTATTCATTCGCCCAATTTATACCTTTTTTTAACAATTCTGTAGTTTTTGCTTCCGCAGAACCTTCAGAAGGTTGAAAGTTGTATTGCCAATTGGCTTGTGGAGGTAAGCTCATGAGGATCGATTCTGTCCTGCCGGAGGTGTCAAGGCCAAACTTTGTCCCTTTGTCCCAAACCAGGTTAAACTCTACATACCGACCTCTTCTGAGCATTTGCCAAGCCTTTTCTTGGTCGCCATAGGGGAGATCTTTGTTCTTTTGGAGGAAATGGACATAAATTGGCGCAAACAAGTTGCCTACGTCTTGAATGAAAGCATAGCGCTGTTCCATAGTAATGCCTTTATCGCCAGACAATCTGTCGAAAAATATTCCGCCTACTCCTCGTGTCTCATTTCTGTGAGGAAGGAAGAAATAATTGTCTGCCCATGTTTTAAATTCAGGGTAATAGGAAGGGTGATGTCGGTCGCATACTGTTTTGAGCTGGTTGTGAAAATACTGCGCATCTTCTGTATCTATATAATGCGGGGTAAGGTCTATACCACCACCAAACCATGAAACACCATTGCTCATCTCAAAATAGCGTACATTCATATGAATAATCGGCACCATTGGACTTTTGGGATGCATGACGATAGACACCCCAGTCGCAAAAAAATCGGCAGAAGGAAGTCCTAATGCTTTGAGGATGTTGGGTGGTGTAGCACCATGGACAGCAGAAAAGTTGACACCTCCTTTTTCGATAATATTGCCATTGAGGATTCTCGTTCTCCCGCCGCCACCGCCTTCTCTTTCCCAGATATCTTCCTGAAACTTTCCCTGATCTGCATCTTCCAACTGTTTGCAAATATTGTCCTGAAGCTGCTGAAACCATGCAGCAATATTTTCTTTATTCATCATGAATATTTCTCCCTATTGTGTAAATGTAATTCAATAAAATGCCTCAGGGCTTTAGAAGGGGTAACCTATGCCAATATTATATACCAACGGATACCGGTTGTTGTATGGCCTGCTGAAACCTACCTTGTTCAGAACAAATCGATCGCCTACTTCTCTGGCAGGGTCGTATACTTTCATGCCTACGTCCAGCCGCAGTACCAGAAAATTAAAATCGAACCGAAAGCCTACTCCTGTTCCTATCGCCAGTTCTTTATAAAAGTCATTAAACTCGAATTTTGATCCTGGCCTTCCTTGCTCCTTAAAGGTCCAGATATTGCCAATATCCAAAAATATGGCACCTTCTAAAAATCCGATAATGTCCCTCCTGAATTCTATGTTTGCTTCTAGGATGATTTCCCCTGGCTGCTCAAAACTGTTATTGATAGGGCCATCTTTTCCAGGTTCATATGTGCCAATGGAGTCGGGAAGCGTATAAGAGCCAGGTCCCAATCTGCGCGGCCTCCAGCCTCTGTTGGAACTGCTTCCTCCCGCAAAGAAGTATTTTTCATAAGGCAAAATATCGTCCCCTCCATAGGGCTTCGCCACACCGATATTGATTCTATAAGCAAAATCACTAACGCTTGAAATTTTTATTAGCTGCCTGAAATCAGCACTAAGCTTGTAGAATTTATAAAATTGTAAGTTGCTGCCTAAGTTTTCATACAGAGAAGTGCCGATAAGGTTCTGAAGGGTACCACCGCTTTCGCCAAACATCCTTAAGTAAGCAGAGTTCTTGCCACTTGTGCCGTATTGGTTGAAATTGAATACAGTGGAAAGGATCATGCTGGAAACGAAAGAGGGCTCAAACGATCGGCTCAAATTATAGCCCAATGCGTCATATCTGGAGAGCAATGAGTCGAACGTGGTAGATTTTATATTGGAGTTGATAATACTCGCATCCATCAAAGAAAAATTGTAAAATACCTTCTGATCCTTTTGCCAAGTATAAATGGCCGATACCTTAGCGTTGCTTCGGGTATATTCATTCCGATTGGTATAGTTATAACCAATGAGGAACCTGGTTTTAGGGTTATAAGTACCAAGTCTAGATTTTAAGGATTCACCCAAAGGAAAAACGAACTGAGGAAAGATAATCGACAAGTTGGCCCCTATTTCCTGACTGGAATAAGCCTGGCTAGGATCGGACGCAGCTGCGACACCTTCCATACCTGCCCTGCCGCTAAATTCCAATATTTCCAATCCGCCAAAAATGTTCCTGTTTTTGATCGTGAAATTATAGAATGGCCCTGGAATCTGCTCGGTCACCGTGAGTCCGAACTCATTTGACATGGTATACTTTTTCAAAGGGCTTGTGTAGATGTTGGCAATAAATTTCCCCCCGCTGCTGTCGTAGTTAATATTGACAAATTTAAAGATGTCTAGGTTAGAAAGTTGCCTTTGGGTTTCAAAGGTGTTTTCTTTACTATACAAGCTGTCTGGATACAAAAACAGTCGCCGATCTAATATCTTTTTAGAATACTCATCCCGATAGTATCTGTAGACCACGCCTTTAAATTCTTCCTGCTGCCTGGTAAGTTGGCTCCTAAAGCCTGCATCTGTGGTAAAATATACTGAGTCTAGTCGGAAGACCTGATGATGGCCACGCTTTGCAGGATCGAGTACTACCGTTTCTATGGCCACCTTTTTTTCATCTGATATGGTGGTGTCTACATTGTATTCAATATATTGTCGGCTAAAGTCAAAATAGCCGTTGTTTTTGAGCAAGTTGTCAATTCTTTCCCTTTCTCTGGTAAGGACATCCTGATCGTAAATGTTGCCTTTCCCTAACAATATATCGGACTCATTGGCCCTATATAATGCTACGATATTGGAGTCGCTGCTAGTGAAAATCAGGCTATCAATGACGTAAGGCTCTTGCTCGACAATGTTGTAAGTAACTTTTATCTTCTTTCCGCTAGTGTCGGTTTCGTAGGAGGTGTTCCCAAGAAAAAAGCCTTTTGTATGCAAGTAGTTTTGCATTTGGCCTGCAGCTTCAGAGGTTTTGGCGCTGTCATAAACTGCCAAGGGCTCTCCCCATCGCATGAGCAGGTTGCCTTCATCTAGGACCTTGTCTTTTTTTGCTAACTTCCTCCCTTGTTTTTCTCTTAGTCGAACAGCTTTTTTGTCTTTGCCTTTTTCTGTAGCTTCTTCTATTTTTCTGTCAAACTTTGCAGTAATTTCCTCTTTTTCTTCCTTTATTTCTTCTGGATCGTAATTTTGAAGTCCCCATTGGTAAAAGTATATATAAGGGGAAACAGGCAGTAGCGGTATACGTTTGTTGGGTTGTTGACGATAAAACCCTTCATATTCAGAGGCACTGGTTTTATTGGCACCTTTTATTTTTTGCTTATATAACAAATACTCTCCTTCATCGAGATATCGCGTGCCCAAACAACCCGAAAGAAACAAGAGAGATGCTGAAAAAAATAATTTTAAAGGTATCTTCAAGGCAGAATATTTTTCAGAGAGTTATGATTGCTAAAAAAACTTTAAAATACATCAAATCCCTACAATTAAAAAAGTATCGCAAGATAGAAAATAGTTTTTTAGTTGAAGGGGCTAAAAGCGTACTAGAGCTTTTAAATTCTGATTTTACCATAAGAACGCTCTTTGCTACAGAGGTGTTTTTAAATAGCCAAAAACAATTAATCGATACCAAAAATATGCAATTTTCTGTTGTTTCCGAACAGGATTTGTCTGCTGCTGGCTCTTATAAAACCAATAATGCTGCAATAGCCATTGTAAAAATGAAAGAAAACAATCCCATTGAGAATCCCACAGGGCTCACATTGGCATTGGACGACATACGAGACCCGGGAAATCTCGGGACGATCGTGCGCATCGCTGATTGGTATGGCATAAAAAATATTATTTGCTCTATGGAATGTGCCGATCAGTACAATCCTAAAGTGATTGCTGCCAGCATGGGGTCATTTACTAGGGTGAATTTTTTCTATACGGATTTACAGCAATACCTGGAGCGTAACAAGCTGCCCAAATTTGGTGCATATTTAGAAGGGCAAAGTGTGCATGACTGCACTTTTGATGGAAATGGCCTGCTTGTAATGGGCAATGAATCGAATGGTATAAGCTCTGCCCTAGAAAAGTTTATCGACACAAAGGTCAGCATTCCAGGATTTGGCCAAGCCGAGTCGCTCAACGTGGCCATCGCCACAGCAGTGATTTGTGACAACTTCAGGCGCATTGGTATAAAGCAGGAGGATTAATCGGGTATTTCAATGGTTTCTCCCTCTATGGCGAGTTGCGAATTAGGGAATACCTGCCGGGCTTCATCCAAGATTGGCTGAAGTTCCTTATAGCGGATAGAGTAGTGGCCAAGCAAGAGCAGTCCCACCTGGGCTTTCAGGGCTATTGTAGCTGCCTGTCGAGCAGTAGAGTGATAGGTTTGTGCAGCACGTTCTTCCCTGTCGCTCAGAAATGTCGATTCGTGGTAGAGAAGGTCTACCTGTGCAATCTGCTGGATGATTTGCTCCTCATATTTTGTATCGGAGCAGTAGGCATATGCTCGAGCCTTTTTTGGCGGCAGCGTTATGTCTTCATTGCGATACAGCACTTCGCCGTTTTCGTCGTATATGTCTTCTCCATTTTTTAAAGCAAGGATGTTGGTTAGCGAAATGCCAGAAGGGAGCTTTTCTTTGATAATTCTTCTTTTCTTTGGCCTTTCTCTGAATAGAAACCCTGAGCAGCCTATTCGATGGTTCAGCGGTATGGTCTCAATGGTGAGGGCATCATCCTCAAAAATTGTCTCTTTTATAGCCGTATTCAGCTTTTTAAAGATGATCTTATAGTTCAGTACAGTTTCGGAATGCTTGAGCTGTAGTGTTATAATGTCGGCAAGCCCTGCTGGGCCATAAATGTGTAAATCGGCTGCTCTGCCTTGCAAATGCAAGGTTGAGATAAGGCCCATAAGCCCTAGGTAGTGATCTCCGTGCAGGTGGCTGATGAATATGTGTTGGATCTTCTGGACCTTTGCCTTGTATTTGATCAGCTGCATTTGTGTTCCTTCTCCACAGTCTATTAGAAACACATGTTGGCCTACCGTGAGCAACTGGGCAGTCTGGTGGCGGTTATGTGCAGGAGCTGCAGAGTTTGAACCTAATATTTTTAATGCAAATGGCAAAAGTAGTATGGGTTAGTTGTTTCCGTTATCGCCTGCTTTAAGGTCATTTTCGATCTCGTTCATAAAAACCGCATCAATGGCTTCTTCAACTGTAGGAAGCAAGTTTAACACGCCCTCAAGCTGCGAGATCTTGATCAGTTTCATAACATGGTCGGTTACTGCCGAAACTACAAATATGCCACCATCTTCATGAAAGATCCTATTGCCAACCAAGAGAGCGCTCAGGCCAGATGAGTCAGTGTATTTGACGTCTGCGAGTTCCAAGATCACATTTTTGACCCCTTCAGCACGGAGCGTTATAAAGTCCGACTTAAGGTTGGGAGCAATAGTAGAATCTAACTTTTCCTCATTTAACTTAATCAGGCAGTATTTCTCTTGCTTGTCTATTGAGTATTTCATAACTAACTTTTTAAATAGTTTATGCTTCTAAAGAGAATTATGCATTAATCCTCTTTAGAATATTTTGTTCTATCCGTTCTAACGACGTGTCTTCGGTTTTAGTGAATTTTTCTCCTGTCACTTTTTCATACAGCTCAATGTAGCGCTCGGAAATGGCATTTACTACATCAGGTGTCATGGGTGGGATCACTTGCCCTTCCTTTCCTTGAAACCCATTGGAGATTAACCATTGACGTACAAATTCCTTTGAAAGTTGCTTCTGAGGCTCATTTTTTTCCTGTCGTTCTTTGTAGCCTTCCAAATAAAAATAGCGTGATGAATCAGGTGTGTGAATTTCATCAATAAGATAGATTTTGCCGTCCATACTACCAAATTCATACTTGGTATCTACCAATATCAACCCTTTCTCTTGCGCCAACAAGGTGCCTCTCTCAAACAGAGCGTACGTATATTGTTCTATCTGTGCATAATCCTGTTCACTTACCAGCCCCTTTGCGATGAGATCCTCTCGTGAAATGTCCTCATCGTGCCCTTGTTCCGCTTTCGTGGACGGGGTGATGATAGGCTTTGGAAGCTTGTCGTTTTCTTTGAGTCCTTCTGGCAGAGGCACTCCGCACAGACTTCTTTTCCCATCGCGATATTCTCGCCAGGCGTGGCCTGCAAGATATCCACGAATAACCATCTCTACGGCAAAAGGTTTGCATTTAAGGCCAATGCTCACATTGGGATCGGGTACTTCCAGCAACCAGTTGGGGACTATGTCTTCTGTTGCTTTAAGGAATTTTGCAGCAATTTGATTAAGCACCTGACCTTTATAAGGAATTGGTTCTGGTAACACTACATCAAATGCAGATATACGGTCGGTGGCAATAACGGCAATTTTTCGGTCAAAAAAGTAAACATCTCTGACCTTGCCCTTATATAGTCCAAGCTGACCTGGAAATTGAAAGTTTGTTTCTTTTATACCTATGTTCATGAAGAGCAAATTTAGCCATGAGGATTTTATAAAAAAAATTTATTAATCGAAGCCCTGTGTGAAATTTAAAAAGTCCCTGTCGTTCAGCTCCAAATCTATTGAAAACTAATAGAAGTCAATTGTGGGTCGCTTGAATAACTTCACCTTTGTTTACCAATAGTGTCTCTACCCGAATGACCTAATAACTTTGTAAAACGACTCCTACAGCTGATCTAAAAATCGTGCGTTTACTCTTCATCAGGCTCAAAAGTTATGGTTTCGGTTAATTCACCTCTCCTATAGGTTTGTTCTTGTATCAATTTGCCATTTTTTTTGAAGCTTTCCCATTTTCCGACTTTTATATCCCTTATATATTCTCCAGTTGCCTCCGTATTGCCATTTTCATGATAGGCCGTATACGTACCGGTTTTTCTGTTTAGCCTATAAGTAGTGGTAGATTTTAATTTGCCGGAGGGATAATAAGTCTTGGCTTCCCCAGTTTTAAGGCCGTTCTGAAAGGGCGTTTCTTCTGCGATTTCTCCCTTCTCATTATATATTGTTTGAATGCCTGTGAGCTTGCCATTAACATAGCTTTCGGTTTTCTTTACGTTCCCGTTCTCATGATAGTGCTTCCAGGTGTCAGAGGGCATTCCATTCTTAAAGTATTTTTCAGTTTTCACGCCTCCGTCAGCATAGTATTCGGTGCTTTTCCTTTCCTTTTCTTCCTTGCTATAGGTGGTCCTTTCTTTCACTTCTCCGTTTTCATGGTAAAGAATTCCCTGACCTATCCGAAAACCATCCTTATAAGTATAAGTGTGCTTAGGCTGACCGTTAGGATACCAGGCCTGATTGGGACCGTCTAGCTTGCCGTTCTTATAGAATCCGTCTATCAGAATTTGACCATTGGCTGCATAAGTTTTAAAGCTGCTGCTGCGGACACCTCCCTCATGAAATGATTCCGTATCTAATTGCCCATTAGGATGATAAGTTTTGAAATAGCCCTCTAAGGCACCATTCTTATAGTTGGCTTCAGTTTGCAGGGTGCCATCTTCATAAAAAGTCTTGGCAATGCCATTTTGCTTTCCGTCTGTGTATTGTAGGTGCTCTTTTAAGTTGCCATCTGGATAAAACTCCTTCACATCTCCTTCTGGCTTTCCGTTTTTAAATTCAGAAATGCTTCGGGTATTGCCGCTGGGATAGTATACCGTTAGTATGCCTGTAAGGGTGTCGTTTTTGAAATTCCCCTCTTGGGCCAAACTTCCTTCTGGAGTGTATACCATGACTTTTCCTTCCCTGGATCCTTGGATATAATCCATTTCTCGTTTTAGGATGCCGTTTGCATAGTATTCGATGAAGCGGCCATGTTTTTTACCCGCTTCAAAATGGCCGACTACAGATTTTTCTCCATTTTCATGCAGCATCAAATAAGGACCATCCACCATAGTGCTGTCTTTCTCCAAAACGTAATATTCTTCTTTTAGAATGGTTTTTGTACTGTCATAATAGGTTTTGACCAACGTTTGTGCATTCATGGCCGTGTGGCTCCCTAGCCAAAAAAGAAGAATGAATAAATAGAATCTCATGTTTTGTGATAAGGGCCAGCAAGTTGATATCATAGTGCTGGGGATTGACTATATATTGAATTGATTGTTGGTTTAAACTCTCTCTATAACAATGGCAGAAGCACCACCCCCTCCATTGCAAATTCCTGCGACTCCAAAACGTGCTGCATGCTGATTCAGAACGTTGGTGAGTGTGGTGATGATCCGTGCACCTGAACACCCCAGGGGATGTCCTAAAGCTACTGCACCGCCCAATACATTTACTTTGGCCGGATCAAGGCCCAACTTTCTATTGTTGGCAATAGCCACTACTGAAAACGCCTCGTTGATTTCATAAAAATCGATGTCGGCTGGCGCTAACCCCGCATTTTTGATTGCTTTTGGAATGGCGAGAGCTGGGGCTGTGGTAAACCATAGCGGGTCTTGTGCTGCATCGGCAAAACCCCTGATCTTGGCCAACGGCTTTATGCCTAAAGCATCTGCTTTCTCCTTGCTCATCAGTACTAAGGCTGCTGCGCCATCATTAATCGTAGAGGCATTGGCAGCTGTCACTGTGCCGTCTTTGGAGAAGACAGGTCGTAAAGAGGGGATTTTATCGAAATTTACATTGTGATATTCTTCATCTTCTTCCACCATAATAGCATCGCCTTTTCGCTGAGGTACGGGCACCGGCACGATTTCAACTGCAAACTTGCCCGATTGACCGGCTGCCGCTGCCCTTTTGTAAGACTCTATGGCATAGTTGTCTTGTTCCTCACGGGTAATGCCCATTTCTTTAGCTGTATGGTCGCCACAGTTTCCCATCGCAAACTCATTATACACTTCCCACAGTCCATCTTTCAAAAGTCCGTCTACGATCTCGCCATTGCCGTATTTATATCCGTATCGGGCTTTAGGGATGTAGTAGGGGATATTGGACATACTTTCCATGCCGCCAGCTACTACCACATCGTTTTGGCCTATCATGATCGACTGGGCAGCGAACATAACAGCTTTCATGCCGGAAGCGCATACCTTATTGACAACAGCACATGGCACTTCGTAGCCTATCCCCGCCCCAATAGCGGCCTGGCGGGCTGGCGCCTGTCCTAGATTGGCTGATATTACATTTCCCATCAGCACCTCATCGACTTCTTTGGGATCTATGCCTGCTCGTTCCAGTGCCCCTTTAATGGCAATTGAACCAAGTTCTGTGGCAGAGATAGCCGAAAGACTTCCTCCAAAGCTACCAATGGGCGTTCTTGCTGCTGAAACTATATATACTTCTTTCATTTCTTCTTTTTTTAGAGGTTATTGCTTGTCCCATACCAAGATAACTTGGGTTTTTTTCCTTTCCTCAAGCAAGGACACATGGGAGATGCCCAAAAAACAAAACCTTCACACCCAAAGTTTCTTGTTTCATTACCTAATTGGCGCAGAACATGAGATTCCTACTTGCCAGTACTGGATCTTGCAGAGCGACGTTAGCGATGACCGCCGCTCAGCCGTTTTATTGATGATTGCAATTGATAGCTGCTTCCCACTTTTCCGCTTAGCCTTCTAAAAGGCTCTCTTCCAACCTCATTAGTATCTTATCTAACGCTCAGTTATTTACCAGTCCGGTCTGCCATCGTCAACTCTTGATTGTGGCTTTTTCTTGTTTTGTTGAATGTATTGAATTTCGTTGTTTTTCATCGCTTCCAAGATCATTTTGGCCTTTTCTTCCGTCATGTTCATTTCCTCCAATTTTTCAGCTGTAGATTTTTGGTTTTCTTCCTGCTCATCACCTTGGTCCTGTTGCTCTTGTTGCTCCTGTTCGTCAGTTTCTTGTTCAGCGTCCCCTGACTGATCTTGCTGATCTTGATTCTCCTGATCTTGTTGGTCCTGGTCCTGGTTTTGCTGATCCTTGTTCTGTTGCTGATCCTTATTGTCGCCGTTTTGATCGTCTTCGTTTTGGTTCTGCTCGTTCTCCTCTTGCTCTTTTTTTAATTTGCTATAGTTGAAGCGGGCGGCCTCGTTGGAAGGGTTTGCTTTCAAGGCCTTTTTAAAGAACTCTAAGGCCTCTTCATTTTTCTGTTGCTGGTGGGCAATAATCCCCATTTGGTTATAAGCGTCGGCCCTTACATTATTGTTTTCGCTTTGAGATAGGTTTTGGTATTGGCTAGTGGCCTGCTCAATGTTTCCCTGCTTGTAATAAGCATTGGCTAGGTTCATCAAGAGGTTTTCATCGAGGACTTCCAAGGCTTGCGTCAACTTTTCATAATGTTCTACAGCTTTTTCAAAGTTGCCTGCTTCATAGGCCTCTTTAGCCTCTTTTTTTAAAGCATTGGTTTCGGCTACCTTGTTAAGGTCTTTTACCGGGTTGATGAAAAGTAATATAGCTAAAAGGAATCCCATCTATTATAAAATTTTAAAATCACGTAAGCCAATCGTAAGAAGTTCTACTGCTTATTCTTAACGTCGTTTAGACTATATTTTTACAGTTTTTATACTTACTAATAAATCTAACACCAATAAGCATAAAGCTAGTGCCAAAAAGTAATAGTATTTATTAGCGGTGATATCTATTGTTCTAGTTCCTCTAAGCTCTCCTTCTATGCTATTTATTGCGCTGATCAGCTGAGTAACAGAATTGTTGGAGTTGCTGAGTTCAAAATATTCACCACCTGTTATATTGGCGATTCGCTTCAGTGCCTCTGGCTTGAGCTCGGTCACTACTATTTCGCCTTCTTTGTTTTGCTTGTAACCTCTTTGTGTCGGAATTCTCGACCCTTCCGTTGTTCCTACCCCTAGCGTAAAGACCTTTATGCCATTGCTGGCCATTTCTTTTGCTACATCGGAAGACTCGTTGCCAAAATCTTCTCCGTCGCTGATTAAGATAACGACCTTAGATTTTTGTTGGGTAGGATTTTCTGTTTCTACATTTAGTCTTGAAAGTGCCATTTTAAGGGGAGGGGCAAAATCTGTACCTGAACTGGGCACAAGCCCTGTATTCAACGTTTCTGCAAATAAATTAAGGGCACTTTGGTCAAAGGTAAGGGGACATTGGATAAAGGCCTCTGATGAAAAGATGACAATTCCCATTCGGTCAGAGCTAAATGCTCTAATGAGGTTCTTGAGTTCAAACTTTACTTTTTGCAGCCGTGATGGTGCAATGTCATCAGCATTCATGGATTCGCTTAAGTCGACAGCAAAGAAGATATCTTTCCCAATGGTTTTTACCTCTTTTCTATCGGCACCAAAAGAAGGCCCTAATAAAGCAATAATGAATAAACCGAAATAGACTGTCCTTAGTAAAAGTTTTATAAAGATATTTTTAAAATCTGACCCAAGCTGTTTGGCTATCTTGATTATGCGAAAGACATATAGAGAATACAGTCCAATAAAGCCAAAAATGAGCAGATATTCAGTCGGGCCAAATGCGTTGTACCATGTCATTTCATCGAGGGGGTTAATGCTTGTGCTTCCAATAGAACTGTTTAGTAAAGTATTTTATTATGGATAGTGGTGGACAAATATAGTAAAGCCTTTGTAAAGGTAAAATATTTGAAATGGCCTACAATGAATGTTTTCAGGACTATACTGTAGTATTACAGGTGTGTGAAGGGTCGCCTATCAACTATTTTATTATTTTTTGGGGTTGATTTTGGTTATGTCAAATTACTTATACTATATTTGCATCACTTTTCGGAAACGGGAAGCCTTGGAGAGGTGCCTGAGAGGCCGAAAGGAGCGGTTTGCTAAACCGTCGTACGAGTCAAATCGTACCGCGGGTTCGAATCCCGCCCTCTCCGCTGGACGTTTGTTGATTTATTAACTTTTGATTTGGTGAAAGGTCAACAAATCAGAAAATCTCCAAATAGTCACGGGGTGTAGCGTAGCCCGGTCATCGCGCCTGGTTTGGGACCAGGAGGTCGCAAGTTCGAATCTTGCCACCCCGACAAAAGCCTGTAGATTTTATCTACAGGCTTTTTTTATGCCAGCCCCCCAGAAATCTTGCTTGGTCCGAAATCGGCCAATACAATATCACAAAGTCAATTGACTTTGGATTCATCCGGAGGCATGGTTGTATATGTGGACAAGGCTTTAGCCAAATCATGGTTCATTCCTGAAAAGATAAATGTCAAATGATCCGATATTCAGCTAAGCCTATTATATGGAAAATGGCTTTACCCACATTCCTAATGATGCAAAAATAAGAATGGGAACAAATATCATAACATGGGATGAAGTCAGGATGAAGTCACAACCTGATTAACGCAAGACTAAGGTTAGTAGAATTCCCGCATTCTTTCATTAAAATGAACAGTGGATATAAGCACTCTGCCAACCGGTGCAAGGCCTGTTAAGATAGAAATCGGCCAATACAATATCACAAGGTCAATTGCCTCTGGATTCGTCCGGAGGCATGGTTGTATATGTGGACAAGGCTTTAGCCAAATCATGGTTCATTCCTGAAAAGATAAATGTCAAATGATCCGATATTCAGCTAAGCCTATTATGGAAAATGGTTGTAATATCCGAGATCCGCTGTATTGAAATCCAAAATTTTACTTATGGGTACGCAATCAATTTATTCAATTTTCCCTTGATACATTCCTTCCTCTTGATACATTTTATTTTTTCCTCCTAGAATTCGTAGCCCTCCTTAGCTTCTTTGTAATATCCATAAAAACCATTCATAGAGCCATCCAGAAGGTAAATGTTACATGGCGACAAACTTTTGTAACATGCTATTCCCTATATGTAACATGGAGGATAGGATCGGTAACATAAATATTCTTGTCTTGTATCCCTGCCAGATATATTTGTCTTTACCAATATAAAAAAGCGTCCGGACATATTGGTACTTCATTCGTACCTCATCATTTTAAAGATTAAACAGTCTATCAGTTGAACTTCTAAACTCAAAAAACTGGAAGACAAAGTTAGAGTAGCAAAATTTAAATATTAACAAACGATTGCGTAGCGGTGCGCAACCATTGGGCTTAATCAGAAAGAAGTGAAATAGATGGAATCAATTCAAATAATAATAAATATAGCTTACCTAAATAATATAGTGCATGAAGAATGATACAAGTTAAGGCCTTTTAAAAAATCAGCTCTGTTAAGAATGAGTTTATTCGAGCATTTTGTTAAAAGGTCGCTGTTGAATAAGGGCTAAAAAGCAATTTAAATAGTTAAAATAATAAGTTAAACATGAAAAAAAATCTACGAAAGAGTCTGTACATGGTGCTTTATGCATTTCTATGTGTAGGAGGAAGCGTTTTCTTTGCGGAGGACTCGTGGGCAACCGAGTTAGGCGAAGAGCAGGCCAGCATCATGGTTAGAGGAAAGGTTGTCTCATTTGAGGACGACGAAGGTCTTCCCGGAGTTAATATCAGAATAAAAGATGCCAATGTCGGTGTGATAACAGATATCGATGGAAACTATGCCATAAGCGTGCCGTCACCAGAAACAGTGTTGATTTTCAGTTTTATTGGCTATGAGACTGAGGAAGTAGTTGTGGGCAACCGGACTACCATCAATGTTACCATGATCCAAGACATCACTTCTCTAGGGGAAGTAGTAATCATTGGTTATGGCGAACAGAAAAAGGAAACCGTAGTAGGAGCCGTTACTCAGGTATCAGGAGATATACTTGAGCGCACTGGCGGTATTTCAAACGTTGGCGCTGCGCTGACGGGCAACTTGCCAGGCCTTATTACAAACTCCAGTACTGGTATGCCAGGGGAGGAAAATCCCGAAATATATATTAGGGGCCAAAATACATGGAATGGTTCCCAACCTTTGATCCTTGTAGATGGCATTGAGCGGCAAGATTTTTTTAATACAATGGATATAGGTTCTGTAGAATCGATATCTGTATTAAAAGATGCTTCTGCTACAGCCGTGTTTGGTTCGAGAGGAGCCAACGGTGTTATTATCATCACTACGAAAAGAGGACGTGAAGGAAAGGCAGAGATAACAGCAACTGCTAATTCTACCTTGAAATGGGTTTCTAAGCTTCCAGGAAAATATGATTCTTACGATGCCATTGGTGTGAGAAACCGAGCGATCGAAAACGAACTTGCAATTGCTCCAGATGGCTGGTCTGAGATTATCCCAGAGGATATCAGGTATAAATACCGTTACCCAGCGAATCTTCATGAGTCTGTGCGCTATCCGAATGTGGATTGGCAAAACACCCTATTCAAAGACTATGCGATGGCTTTCAATGCCAATGTGGGCATACGAGGTGGTACCGAACTGGTGAAGTACTTCGCTAATATAGATTTTCAGAATGAAGATGATATGTTCAAGAAATTCGATAGTGGCCGTGGTTACCAAGCTGGTTATGGCTATAACCGGTTGAATTTCAGGAGTAATTTGGACTTTCAGTTATCGCCTACTACAAAACTTCAGGCCAACTTGGGAGGAACTTATGCCGTGCGTAAAAAACCAAGGGTTTTCCTAAACGAATATAATGTGTGGGACGCTGCTTATAACGGTGCACCAGATGTTTTTGTGCCGCGCTACCCTGATGGCACCTGGGCATATTACGGGCTCAATGAGCAGGCTGCTCAAAATTCAGTGCGTATTCTCGCCACAAATGGTTTCCACAAATTGACCGACACCCGTATATCCACCACATTTGTTTTGGATCAGGACCTGGACATGATATTGAAAGGCTTGGATTTTAAAGGTACGTTAGCGGTGGACAACGAGTTCAGAGAGGTTGATAGGGGTGTAAATGATGCTAACAATGCCCTTCAATTGGGATGGATGAATCCTGCCACCGGTGAGATGCAATATAAGAACAGCTTTCAGACTACTACCAACTTCGATTTTTACGATGAAGGAGCAAAGTGGAGTGTAGACGGTGGAAGAATTGATAGAACTTATCGTAAGATCTTTTATCAGCTTCAATTGAATTATGCAGGGACTATCGCCGATGACCACAACTACTCGCTTATGGGACTGATGAACCGTCAGCAATTTGCAACCGATAGTGAAGTGCCAAGATATAGAGAGGATTGGGTTTTTAGGGCCACCTATAATTATAAGAGCAAATATATGCTAGAGTATAATGGTGCTTATAATGGGTCAGAGCAGTTTGCCCCAGAGTACCGATTTGCCTTTTTCTCTTCAGGCGGAGTGGGGTGGAACATCTCTGAAGAGCAATTCATGAAGTCAATTTCATTTATTGATGTGCTGAAATTACGTGGTTCTTATGGTGAAGTAGGTAATGACAGGGTTTTAAATCCTGATCAAAGATGGCTCTTTACTGACCAGTGGGCCTATGGAGGAACTTCTTCTTTGGGCTTAGTTGGCGCTGGTGGGGAGGCAAGTCCTTATGACTGGTATCGGGTTAGTAGTTTGGGTAATCCTTCTATACGTTGGGAAACCGCTTACAAATACAATGCGGGTTTAGATTTCGTGATTTTTAACGGATTGATCGATGGCACTGTCGAGTATTTTAAAGAGGACAGAAAGGACATTCTAATCCCTGGCAATGATAGGGCAATACCTGATTACTTTGGGATGGATGCCCCAGCGGCCAATTTAGGACGCGTGAAATCTGAGGGCTATGAGGTCAGTCTTGGACTCAACCACACTTTTGACAATGGCCTGAATGTATGGGCAAAGTTTGCCATGACGCATGCGCAAAATGAAATTATAGAAAGGGATGATCCTAAGTTGCTCAACGACTATCAAAAGGATGAAGGATATGCAATTGATCAAGCCCGTACACATATCAGTAGCGGTTTCTACAATTCTTGGGATGAATTATATGCAAGCACTACGCATAACTCCAATAATTTGGCTAAAATCCCTGGTAATTTTCATATCCTGGATTACAACGGCGACGGGGTGATCGATAATTTCGATAGTGCTCCTTACGGTTTTACTGGAGTGCCAGAAAACACATACAGTTCTAGTGTTGGTTTTGAATGGAGAGGGCTTAGCATGTTTGTGCAGTTCTACGGAGTAACAAACGTAACGCGACAAGTAGTGCTAGGTAGCCTTGGAGGTAAATTGAATAGGGTATATGAACAAGGCACTTACTGGTCAAAAGACGCCGTAGATCCTGAAACACCGATGCCCCGTTGGCTTACAACCCCTGCTGGGTACAATAGCGGAAGCCGTTACTTCTATGATGCTTCCTATCTCCGTCTGAAGAACGCTGAAATTGGATATCGTTTTGATTCCGAATTTGTGAAAGGCCTTGGCCTTCAGAGCTTCAGGATTTATGCCAGTGGAAATAACCTATTGCTTTGGACAGACATGCCTGATGACAGGGAGTCGAACTTTGCAGCGACTGGTTGGGCTTCTCAAGGGGCATATCCTACTACCAGACGGTTTAATCTAGGTTTAAGTGTTACATTTTAAAAATATATTATATGATAGCTTATACAAAAGCCATATTAAGGAGCTGCCTTGTTGCTGCAATGCTCCTGGTGGTAGTATCGTGTGAGGATTATCTGGAGAAAACGCCAGATGCAGTGGTATCGGAAGAAATTGCTTTTCAAAATTTCCGAAACTTCCAAGGATTTACCGAAGAGCTCTACATGTGTATCCCCAACTTTACTACCAACTACTGGACCACTTCTTTTAATTGGGGAGATGACGAGATACAATCTACTGCCAATACCTTCCACTTTGGCGTTAAAATTGAAAACGGCGACTTCTGGGGCTGGCAGCGCGAACATGATGGCTGGGGCGCAGGATGGTTGGACAAGAACAATGCTTCTACCACCACTGATTCGAATCAGGACCCACGATTCAGAAAAGGCTTGTGGCCATTGGCTTGGTATGGAATCAGGAAGGCTAACGTAGGTCTGGCCAATTTGGATCTTATGACCGACGCTACGCTTGAGGAAAGAGAATTGATTGAAGGGCAGTTATTGTTTTTCAGAGGATGGTTTCATTTTATGCTGATCCAATATTTTGGAGGGCTTCCTTATATAGACCGTGTGCTTCCTGCAGATGAACAGTTGGCTGAGCCAAGATTGAGTTACCATGAAGCTGCAGAGAAAATAGCTGCAGATCTAAGAAGAGCAGCAGACTTGCTTCCTATTAACTGGGACAATACCACTGTAGGCCGTGAAACTGCGGGTAAGAACGAGCTAAGGATTAACAAGATCATGGCTTTAGGCTATTTAGGCAAAAATTTACTTTTTGCTGGAAGCCCCTTGATGAACTATGAATCTACTGGTAGCAGAACTTACAATGTAGAATTTAGCAAACAGGCATCCGATGCTTTTGGAGAGCTGTTGGAACTCGTAGAAAGTGGGCAAACTCAATATGCATTGCTTCCATTCGAAGAGTATCATAGAAACTTCTATACAACAGGGCAAAACTGGCGGATTCCTGGTGGAACGGAAGCAATTTTTCGACCACCGTATTTCGATGCTAATGCGTCTAACTGGGGAATTAGCAAGCAGTATATACCTCAAGTTGTTGGAGGAGGAGATCCCATTAAATTTTTGCCTACAGCCAATTATGTCAATTTCTATGGCATGGCCAATGGGTTGCCCCTTCCGGATGATATAACAAAGGCAGATCCTGTGTCGGGTTATGATCCTAGCTATCCGTGGCGCGGACGTGATCCTCGTTTTTACAATGATATTATTTATGATGGTGTAATGGTGGTCCAAGGTTCTATGGGTAGCAGAGACCCTGATGACAAATGGGCGAATCTTTATACTGGAGGCAGCTATAGGGTGCCTGTCACAACGGAAAGTCGTACGGGATATGCTAACCGCAAATTTGTTCCACTCTCTGCCAACGAGCTGGACAACGGACATAGTTATAGTAACTCCCTCCATATAATGGTTCCCTACATGCGATTGGCAGATATATACCTTATGTATGCTGAGGCTACGGCAGTGGGCTTTGGATCACCAACGGCCTCATCGGCTAAGTTTAATGGCACTGCCGTCGATGCGATCAATACTGTTCGAGACAGAGCTGGTGTTGATCCCGTAGCGGCACAATTTATCGGCTCTACAGATGCTTTTCTTTCAGAAGTTAGAAGAGAGCGTGCCGTGGAGTTGGCATTCGAGGCCCATCGTTTCAATGACCTTCGTCGTTGGTTGCTGCTGATTGAGCAGCCTTATACGGTCAAGACTTCCATTGAGTTCGATCGCGTAGAGCCGTTTGATCCAGACAATCCTCCTTCGGAAAACAGGGTGCTCAACCTTCGAGAGCAGGTAATTCTACAGCGAAATTTCACGGAGAAACATTATTGGTTGCCTTTAAAGGTGGCGGATGTGAATCTTTATCCGGAGTTCTCTCAAAATCCAGGATGGTAATGGTGACTACTATAAAATCTTAAATAGAAGATATAATGAAACATATAAAATTAGGAATGGTTCTGTGCGCCTTAGTGGCCTTCTTGCCTATGGCCCTTTGGGCGCAGAGCCCCTCGAGATTTAATTTGAACGCAGTAGTCCTGGCAGGAGAAGGAGACCCTGTAGCAGGCGCTGTGATAACAAGCATACAGGATGAAGAGGAAGTTGTTGCAAATAGCGACGGCAGTTTTTCTATAAGTGTGACACCGAATAGTTCGCTTTCGGTAAGTGCTGATGGTTATGCCACAAAGCTTGAAGTGGCAACACTAGATTTACAGCAGATTTTTCTTGTGCCTGACACGGAATATGAGGTTGTACAAGTAGCTTACAGGACTGTTCAGAGCAAAGACTTGCCATCAGGTGTGTCTTATGTGAACATACCTGAATTGATGGAGAAGAACTACTTTACTTATCCCTTTGATAATATGAGTGCCTTCGTTCCTGGGCTAAGTGGAAACCTGTGGGGGATGGATGATATACTTATATTGGTGGATGGCGTGCCTAGGGACCTTGCTAGTATTATGACCATGGAAATAGATCAGATTACCTTTTTAAAAGGAGTATCTGCCGTAGCCTTATATGGCAGTAGGGCGGCTAAAGGAGTGGCATTGGTGACTACCAAGAGGGGCGTTGCAGGAAAGCAAAAGATAGATGTTCGTGCTAATGCAGGGATTAATACGCCAAAAGCTTATCCTAAATATTTAGGTTCGGCAGAGTATATGACCCTCTATAATGAAGCGCGTGTAAACGATGGTCTGTCTCCTTTGTATTCTGACGAAGAGATCTACCATCATGCTGTTGGAGCTAATCCTTATCGATATCCGAATGTAGACTATTACTCTCCAGAGTATTTGAAGGATAGCTATAATTACTACGATGCTACCTTGGAAATTACCGGTGGAAATGAGCGTGCCAAGTATTATACCAATATTGGATTTGTATCTGAGGGGTCTTTATTAAATTTCGGAGAGGCAGAGGGTAACAGTACCCAAAGGTATAATATTCGTGGAAATGTGGATATGAAACTTAATAATTTTATTTCTGCTAAAGTGGACGCCGCTGCTATATTTTATGATATGGAGACAATAAATAGTGATTACTGGGGTGGCGCTGCTACTTTGAGACCCAATAGGTTTGCACCACTTATACCTATTGACATGATAGAAGAGACCGATGTCGAGTCCGGTATTTTGGTGCGCAACAGTCAGAACATTATTGATGGCAAATATCTGTTGGGAGGAACGCAGTTGCATCAGACCAATCCCATTGCAGATGCTTATGCTGGTGGGAAGAACACCATAGCACGTCGTCAGTTTCAGTTTAACGCTGGGGTCGATGCAGATCTAAACCGGGTATTAAAAGGCCTTTCTTTTAACACCTTGTTTGGTATCGATTACCATACCACTTATAGCCAATCCTTTAATCCTGAATACGCAACCTACCAGGCTTCTTGGACGAATTATGCAGGCGAGGATATGATCGGAAGCTTGACCAAGTTCCGTCAAGATGCAAATGATGGCAAGCAGAATATCAATGGTAGTCTTTATAGGCAGACGCTTTCCTATTCTGGACAGTTTAACTATCATACTAGTTTGAACAATGTGCATAATTTCTCTGCTATGCTTATAGGGGGGATTTATCAACAATCTACCTCATCCGAATATCGTCGGGTTGGAAATGCTAATCTGGGGCTATATATAGGCTATAATTTTAAGGACAAGTATTACGCAGACTTCAGTGGTGCACTTATACACTCTGCCAAACTTCCGAAGCATAATCGCCAGGCATTTTCTCCTACCCTTTCCTTAGGTTGGAAGCTTAGTGAGGAAGGTTTCTTGGCATCTTCATCCGTGGTAGATCACCTCAAGTTATCTGTTTCTGCAGGTATTTTACATACCGATATGGACATTCCTGGTTTTCTTAGATACGATATTCTTTATACACCAAGCGGATCTTGGTATGGCTGGAATGATGGATCCGGCTTTCAATCTACAGAATCGAGATGGAGTGCGAACCCCGATCTTACTTTTGCTAAAAGAGAAGAAATTAGCTTGGGGCTGGAAGCTGCCTTATTGGACAATTTAGTTACGCTTACTGGTAATGTATTTGTAAGCAATATGACCAATATGGTAGGTCAAATTGACAACTTATATCCTAATTACTTTTCTACTGGTTGGCCAGTATCCTCTTTTGTTCCTTATACAAATCACAATAGTAATCAGCGTTCTGGTTTTGATTTCAATGTAAACCTGAACAAAAACATTGGTACTGTAGATTGGACACTCGGGATTACTGGAACCTATTATACAACCAAAGCTTTGAAGCGTTCCGAAATTGAGGTAGATGAGTATCTCCTTACTGAAGGAAGGCCGTTGGATGCTATCTGGGGACTGGAAAGTGATGGTTTCTTCAGCAGTCAGGAAGATATCGACAATTCACCTTACCACTCTTTTGTTTCAGTAGCGCCAGGAGATATAAAGTATGTAGACCAAAATAATGATGGGTTAGTAAATGACCAAGACCGTATTTATTTAGGTAGAGGTGGCTGGTATGGTGCCCCACTTACATTAGGTGCCCATTTGACAGCCAAATGGAGAAACTTCACCTTCTTTGCCTTGGGTGTAGCTAGAACTGGTGCCAAAGCAATGAAATCAGATGTAACAGTTAATGGCAATACAATGAGCTACTTCTGGGTGAGCGGCGATGATAAATATTCAGAGGTTGTTCGCGGCCGATGGACCGAAGCCACCAAGGAAACAGCAACTTTCCCTCGGCTTACCACAGAAAGTGGAGATAACAATTTTAGAAACTCTGACTTCTGGATCTACAGCACCGATCGATTCGATTTGGCACGTGTTCAGATCTCCTACACATTCCCGGAGCATATCATTGGTGGAAATTTTGTTCGCGATCTTGGGATATATGTGAGTGGTTCCAACCTCCTGACAATTGCACCTAATAAGGATATATTGGAAATGAGCATAGGGTCTCATCCGCAGATGCGTTCGTTTAATTTAGGGGTTAAAGCCCAGTTTTAATTGCAAAAACATATTGATATGAATAAGAAAATACTATTTTATATTGGCGTTTTGATAGCACTTTGCTCCTGTGAAGATGTCATTGAGCCTGCAATAGACAATCAACGCATACTGGAATCAGGCCGCGAAGACCCTGCCTTTGGTATAGGAATTCTTTACAATGCTTATAATCGGCTCCCTACCAATGGATGGTCCTTTAGCGAAATGGCCACAGATGATGCTGTCAGCAGTAACGAAGGTAATCAGTACGCTTTGATGGCAAATGGCCGTTGGTCTGCCAATTATAACCCGTTACAGCAATGGGAGCGCTCAAGGGCTGCTATCCAATATATCAACCTGATGTTGTCTGAGGTCGATTCCATCACATTTTCTGATACTGAAGTGGTCAATAATATGTTCAGAGAACGTACAAAAGGGGAAGCTTATGGATTACGTGCTATCCATATGTACTATCTCTTGCAGGGGCACGGAGGTATGGCTAACGGAGCACTTTTGGGTGTGCCTATAGTATTAGAACCAGAAGATCCTTCTTCTGACTTCAATCAGCCGAGAGCTACTTTCGAAGACTGCATGCAGCAGTTATATGCCGACATTGAAAAAGCTATAGAAATGTTGCCGTTAGACTACGGAGATGTAAGTAGCAATGCACAAGTACCTGCAAAGTATGCGGATCAGGGTGTTACCAAATCAGATTATGATCGGGTCTTTGGCAACGCTATGAGGCTACGGTTAACTGCGCGTATTGTAAGGGCAGTGAAGGCACAAGCGGCTTTGTTAGCCGCAAGTCCGGTATTTACTGAAGGTAATACTACTAGCTGGGAAGACGCAGCAAATTATGCAGCCGAGGTGATTGACATGAATGGAGGTATTGGAGGCATAGATCCTAATGGGGTCACTTGGTATAACAATGCTGGAGTGATTGATGGATTGGGGTCAGGGGCTAATCCAGGAGAAATTCTATGGAGAAATAACGTTTTGTCATCCAATACAGAGCTTGAAGAGCAGAATTTTCCTCCTACGCTTTTCGGTGATGGATTGGTTAACCCATCACAGAATTTAGTAGATGCATTCCCGATGTTGGATGGATACCCTATTGGTCATCCTCTTTCCTCTTATGATGCTGCCAATCCCTATGCGAATCGTGATCCACGTTTACAGCAATTCATAGTCGTGAATGGAAGTACTTTGGGGCCAAATAGTACGACTATCTATACCGCTGCTGACGGTGGCACAAACGATGGGTTGAACCGTGTAGAAACGTCAACCAGAACGGGCTATTACATGCGGAAATTGCTTCGTGGAGATGTGAACTTAAACCCCAACAGTGTGAATGGACAAACGCATATTAAGCCGCACATTCGATATACCGAAATATACTTGATTTATGCAGAGGCTGCTAACGAAGCATGGGGGCCATTGAACGCAGGGAGCAGTGGTTATTCTGCCTATGACGTGATCAAGGCTATCCGGGAAAGAGCAGGAATAACCGGTGGCGACGCCTACTTGGAGTCGATCAAGAGCGACCAAGAAGCCATGAGGACTTTGATCAGGAATGAACGAAGGCTGGAGCTAAGCTTTGAAGGTTTCAGATTCTGGGATTTAAGAAGATGGAATGAAAACCTTACAGAGACAGCAAAAGGCGTACAAATCCAAGGCGGTAATCATCAGATCATAGATGTTGAGCAACGTGTGTACGGTCCCCAAGCAATTTATGGTCCTTTACCATATAGCGAAATCTTGAAGTTTAGTGCATTACAGCAAAATACTGGGTGGTAAGACCTTGATTGATCTATAATAATATAAAAGTTAGCAACATGAAAAATATACAATATGTGTTCTTGATTTTTGCTGTTTTCTTTGCTTCATGCAAGAATCAGGATTGGGAATTTCCGGATTTTGAATATCAGACGGTCTATTTCGCCCATCAATATCCGGTTAGGACAATTACATTAGGCGATGACATCTATGATAACTCGCTTGACAATGAATGGAAGTTTCAGATCATGGCCACTACGGGTGGAGTCTATGAATCTGGTACGGTGGGAATTGATATCGAGATAGATAATTCTTTGGCTAATGGGTTATTATTCAGTAATGGCGGAAGCAACGTTGTTGCCATGCCCAATGAATATTATACCTTGTCAGCAAATCAAATTGTCATTCCTAAAGGAAAGCTGATTGGTGGAGTAGAGGTTCAACTGACTGAGGCCTTCTTTGCCGACCCTCTTGCCATCCAAAACACCTATGTTATTCCCGTAGTCATGACGGGAGTAACCAATGCAGACTCTATTTTATCAGGAGCTCCTGTAACAGACAACCCTAATAGGGCTGATCCGGATCACTGGGCTGTAACACCCAAAGATTATGTACTTTATGCAGTTAAATACATCAATCCGTGGCATGGGTTTTACCTGAGAAGAGGAACTGATGAAGTTATAAAAGATGGTGTAGCTTCTTCAGCGGTGCGGCACAACGAGTTTGTAGAAGATGATGAGGTAGTGAAATTAACTACATCATCCTTCAACGACCTCATCTTCCCGTTGGATTATAAGAGCAAAGTAGGGCATGACTTGGGTGTAAAAGTTGAACTTAGTTTCGATGAAGACAACAATTTTACCGTTGCGCCTGAGGCATTATCTTATCAGGTAAATGACACCATTAGAGTATATAATGTTGAAGCATCTGGAACGGGCAGGTTCGTCGAAAAAGGCGAAAAGAAGAGCTGGGGCAACCAGGATAGGGACGCCATGTATTTGCAGTACGATGTTAAATATGAGGTAGAGATTAAATATCCAACAGAAGGGTTGCCGGATGACATAGAACAAGTTTCCTATAGTACAACCGATACTTTGGTCATGAGAAACCGGGGTGTGGCAATGGAGTTGTTCTCTCCTGTTAAACAGTAATTACAGCTATATAATTAAATATAAATTTATGAAACACTTATATAAAATGTGCTCCTTCATGGTGCTGCTTGCGATTGGCACATCAAGTTGCGTAGATCATGAGGTAGAGAATATCAAGGTGAATAAGCCTGAGAGCATAGTGCTCCAAGAAGAGATTGACTCTTACGCAGCTTTGAAGTCGTATATTAACACGGACCAGAATCCCAACTTTAAGTTGGGCGCTGGTGCATCCTTATCGGATTACATGGCAAAGGGTCTAATGTACCGATTGCTCAATCGAAATTTCGATGAAATTACGCTTGGGTATGAGATGAAGCATGGTGCGGTGGTGAAAGAAGATGGTGCACTTGACCTAGCCAATGTGGAAGGTTTGCTTGCAGAAGCCGCAGCCGCTGGCCTAACAGTATATGGCCATACACTTGCATGGCATGCCAATCAGAATGCAGTGTATTTAAATGGAACGCTTGCACCAACAGTTATTCCCAGTACCGGGGGACCAGCATTGGAGGATAATTTATTCACAACCTCAGATTTTGAGGATGGTCAGGGTGCCTGGGGAGGCTGGGGTGGTTCATCCTCTAGAGGACTTTCAGCCGATGGCGAAGGGTATGGCGGTTCAGGTTATGCCTTTACTGCTACTAACCCCTCAGCAACGACTCATAATTATGAAGTTCAGACAGCATATGATTTCCCGGTGGCTTTACAAGAAGGATCTACTTATGTTCTAACCTTCCAAGTTAAAGGAACTGTAGACGGTTCTATGACCGCTAGTTTCCAAAATCCCGATGGGTGGCTCGGCAGAGGTAATTTCGAAACAATCGTTATAACACAGGAATGGAAAGAAATAACCGTAAAAGCAAATGTAACAGGTGATAATGCAATACGTTTTTTATTTGATCATGGCCATTATGTCGGAACTATATACATAGATGACATTTCAATTAGACGTGAGAATCCATCTGGTGGAGGCTCTGGAGGGGACTTCTCAATAGCAGACTTTGACACAGATGATTTAGGAGAATCTTACCCAATGACTAACGGCGGAAGCGGAACTGTAGTAGACGATCCTCAGGGCGGGGGAAGCAAAGTGCTTAATATACAAGGGGTTCAGACATTTCCTCAATTTGAGGTGACTTTGCCTCCTGGCATAACATTAGGCAACTGCGTTTCTGTAACCCTCGATTTCTTGGGAACAGGCAGCACAGGCATGTACGGTCAGGGTATGAGAATGAGCATAAATGGTGGTCCATTAGGCGAATATGATTCACCCGCTAATTCTGGCGCTACCGATGGCAACTGGGCTAGAGGGGTTATTAAGCTGAATATCTCAGGATTATCGCTAACAGAAGAACAAAAAGGACTGAATAGCTTTACGTTGGCAGTGGGTTCTGCTACTGGATCCGCAGATTATTATATCGACAATGTTACAATGAATTGGGAGGTCAGTGGTGATATAATCGTTGAAAAAACCCCAGAAGAAAAAGAACAAATCATTGCTGAAGAATTAGAAAGGTGGATTGCAGGCATGTTAGAAGTTTCAAAGGATTATGTGAAAGCATGGGATGTGTTGAACGAGCCTATGGATGATGGCAATCCTTATGAATTAAAGACTGGCGTAGGCAGAGATTTGGCAGCGGATGAGTTTTATTGGCAAGACTATCTAGGCAAAGACTATGTGGTAGATGCCTTCAGACTAGCCCGTGAGTATGGCAATTCAGACGATATCCACTTTATCAACGATTATAATTTGGAATACAACCTAGACAAATGCAAAGGCATTATCGAATTGGTTGAATACATTGAGAGCCAAGGAGAAACTGTGCATGGGATAGGTACTCAAATGCACATTGATATCAATTCTGATAAAGGAAAAATAGCAGAAATGTTCGAATTGTTGGCTGCTACCGGCAAGTTGATCAAGATTTCTGAATTGGATATTGGATTGGGGGGTGTAACTACCAATCAAGCTACGGCTGAGCAATACCAAGCCCAAGCTAACATGTACAAGTATGTAGTTGAGAAGTATTTTGAAATCATTCCTCCGAGCCAAAGATATGGTATCACCATATGGAGCCCGACAGATAGCCCGGCAGGGTCTTTCTGGAGAGCTGGCGAGCCAATAGGCTTGTGGACGGAGAACCTTGTAAGAAAACCAGCTTATACAGCAGTAGCTGATGGACTTGAAGAGGCTCAAAGATAATTAGTTTAGTTCGTTTAGTTAGTTAATTTGGTTAGTTTGTAATGTGTTAGCAACAAAGATTGGTTTCGACCGGTCTGAGTTGCTAACCATTTCATTTTGAAAACATATACCTGATCATGAGTACTTGCCTTCCTATAGATAACATATTCAGCCACTTTAACAGCACTGTTAAAATTTCATAATCTTACTAAGGCATCTAAAAACGGAACAAGGAACGGGACTTTCTATTATAAAAATGCACTAGGGCATCAAAAATATTATGAAAACTTTTCCAATTTTTTAATGCTAGTATTATGATAGCACCTCTTGTAATAAGGATTCCTGCTGGAATTATTAACGCCTATTATACCAGCCTTACAACAATGAGGTTTCCTAATGTCCATTTTTTAATCACTTAAAATTATAATGCTATGAGAAAAACTTACTTTTTGGTACTCACCTTTTTTATAGGGTTACTCCCTTTGCAAACTACTGCCTGGCCAGGCATGCCGCTACCGCCGCTCCATGTGGACGGCCGAGACTTAAAAGATAATTGTGGTAACAAGGTATTGCTGCATGGCGTGGCCATCACGCCTAGCCCATGGTTCAATGGATGTCAGTATGGATTCAATTCCCAGTATTGTACTTGGGACAACTATGATGTGCAAGGTGCTTTGAATTATAATAAGGCTGTTATGGACAGGCTTACCAATACTGCAGATGGATGGTACCTTAATTATATAAGGCTTCATATTGATCCGTATTGGACCAACGATCCAGGATCTCCGATTCCCGAGAACGATATTTCCAGATTCAACTACAACAGATTAGTAACCTACACGGATCAGGTGATTATTCCACTCATCAATCATGCCCGCCAGAGAGGCATGTACGTGATTCTTCGCCCTCCTGGAGTTTGTCCAGAACGTATAGCCGTGAATGATGCCTATCATGACTACCTAAAAACAGTGTGGACGTTTTTGTCCCAACATCCCGGCCTAAAGAATGTAGATAATGTGATGTTTGAACTGGCCAATGAACCTGTAGAGATTTTGGGGACAAATGGCGTATGGGGAAAAACTGGAAACGAGCATTTTGCCGCTTTAAAGAATTTCTTCCAACCGA
>CAYTTV010000020.1:0-57096 GCA_964440915.1 uncultured Roseivirgaceae bacterium | reverse complement strand
CCGGAAACAGAACACCCGCAGCTATTGGGACGCCCAGCGTGTTGTAAATGAGTGCGAAAAACAGGTTCTGCTTAATGTTTTTCATGGTTGCATGGCTTAAATTCCTTGCTTTAACAATCCCTTGTAGGTCTCCTTTAACCAAAGTGATCATGGCACTTTCAATGGCCACATCGGTACCTGTACCCATTGCGATTCCTACATCGCTTTTTGCCAAAGCTGGTGCGTCATTGATACCGTCACCCGCCACAGCCACTACTTTACCTTGCTCTTGCAATCGCTCAACTTCCCTGAGTTTATCTTCCGGCAGCATGCTTGCTTTAAAATCGGCAAGATTGAGCTCCTTGGCCACGGCCTGTGCAGTATCATGATTGTCACCGGTGAGCATAACTACATCAATACCTTTATCTTGTAGGCTTTTGATGGCTTTGGCACTGGTTGCTTTGATTTTGTCGCCTATTACAACGTAACCACTAACGACACCATCTATGGCCAGAAAAGATACTGTTTTACCCTGTCTTTGGTATGTTTTTGCCTCTCCCTCCATTTCTGTTAAAATTTCAGCATTGGCGTATTCCATCATTTTGGGGTTGCCTAAAGCGGTCTTTTTACCCGCTACATTTCCTTCTACACCCTTGCCCGTGACAGCACTGAATGTTTCTGATTTTAATGGGGCAACATTTTTCTCTCTGCCAAATTTCACTGTTGCTTCGGCCAATGGATGTTCACTGTTATTGTTTAAGGAAATAATGTATTGCAGTATGTCGCTTTCATTGAGGCTCTTGTCAAAAGAACCCACTTTTTCTACCGTCGGCTTGCCTTCTGTAATGGTTCCGGTCTTATCAATAACCAAGGTAGTGACCTTGTCCATTTTCTCTAGTGCTTCTGCATTTTTTATCAAGACGCCATTTTGGGCGCCCTTTCCCACACCTACCATTACAGACATAGGTGTGGCCAGCCCAAGTGCACAAGGGCAGGCGATAATCAAAACTGCAATTGCATTGACCAAAGCATATACATACGCAGGTTCAGGACCCCAGAAAGCCCAAACCACAAAAGTGAGGATGGCAATGATAATGACAGCAGGCACAAAATAAGCAGAAACCCTATCGGCCAAATTTTGAATGGGTGCCCGGCTTCTACTGGCATCGTTCACCATGTGTATAATTTGCGAGAGCAGCGTATCACTTCCTACTTTTTCGGCCTTCATCAAAAAGGATTGGTTGCCGTTAATGGTACCACTGCTTATTTTGTCACCTTCGGATTTATCAACGGGAATGGGTTCTCCCGTGATCATCGATTCATCAATGCTGGTATGCCCTTCGGTAATGACTCCATCCACAGGAATTTTATCTCCAGGCCTTACTTTTAAGATGTCGCCCAAGACAATTTTGTCTATGCTTACCTCTACATCTTGCCCATCTACTACTTTTGTAGCTTTGTTGGGTGCTAACTTCAATAGCGCTTTCACGGCAGAATTGGTATTGCTATGCGCACGGGCTTCCAGAAGTTGCCCCAATAGGACGAGGGTTAGAATAACTGTGGCAGCTTCAAAATAGACGTGAACAGCACCAAACGCTGTTTTGAACTGGTCCGGGAAAAAATCGGGAAACAACATACCAAAAAAGCTGAACACCCACGCCACACCGGCACCAATGCCAATGAGGGTAAACATATTGAGGTTCCAGGTTTTGATACTTCTATATGCACGTTCAAAGAACATCCAAGTAGCATAAAACACTACAGGAATAGACAGGACAAACTGAACCCAGTTCCATACTTTCTGCTCCAAGATACCGTACAAGGGATTGTTTGGAATCATTTCGCTCATGGCGATTATGAAAATCGGGAACGTAAAGCCAACGGCAATCCAGAATTTCTTGCGTAGTTTATTATAAGTTGTCTCTTCAGCAGAAAGGTTGGGTTGCATCGGCACTAAGTCCATACCACATTTAGGACATGATCCTGGCTCATCTTCAACGATTTCTGGATGCATCGGACATGTCCATAGTGTGGAGACTACGGTGTTTAAATTTTGCTCTTCCACCAGATCCATTCCGCAAACAGGACAATTGCCAGGTGCTTCATAAGTTTTGTCGCCCTCGCAATGCATGGGGCAATAAAACACGCCGGAACCACTGCCAGTGGGTTTTTTCTCCTTATGGGCTTTGGCATGATGGTGGTGATGATCGCCTGGAGCATGGATGCTGTATTGGTCGCCATCTTTCGCTAAGGCGTCTTGAAGATCTTCGAGGGGAATATGCGATGCCATTTCAATGACTGCCTCTGCCTTTTCTAAGTCAACGCTTACTTTCTTAACGCCCGGTACTTTGGATAATGTTTCTTCTACGTGGCTACGGCAGCCATTGCAGGTCATGCCGTGTATATGATAGGTATGTTTCATGGTCATTTAGGTTTCGACAGATTACTTAATTTCCCTAGTTACTTCTCCGCAGGTGAGCATGGCTGCACCATAATATGGATTCTTGATTTCTCGAGAACGGCTTAGCCAAAGTGCTGCTTTATCGCTGTTAGCCATAGGGCAATGCTGAATATAAAGATTTTCCTCTATTGGGCGAAAGGTTTCTACCAAGTTAATCATCGCATCTGATAAAACTAAAAAACTATCCCGCACTTCGGCTATGGTTCCTGCATTTGCCACCTGCTTTAAAGACCGCCCTATGAGGCTGCTGTATCGCATCCATAGATCATGAGATTCCCCTATGAAATGCGATTCATCTATCTTCGATAGAGCATCTGCCTGAGTTTGGATCGCTTTTTTTGCTGCCCCAAAATCATCGTTTACCAAGGCATTTTTAAGTACCAAATATTCTCTTAATAAAGGTCTGATTGAAGCTTTTGCCTCGCTACTTATGATGATCGGTGTTATTTCCTCTGGATCCTGTTCGCCTTGCTCGCTTCTTGCAAGATTCCCTTCTGGATTCATCATGCTAGGTTTTCCTGCTAATTGCGCCGCCGCATCGATGCTGAAGGTGCCATGAACCGCTATTTCTTCGCCCTCCGAAAGACCGCTTTCTATGATGTAGCTTTCTCCAAGCGCCGGTCCTAGAATCACTTCACGCATGGTGAAACTAACCCCTTGATCGTTGGTGGATTTGATATAAACAACTGAGCGTTTGCCAGTCCACATTACTGCACTTTTAGGAATGACCACAGTTGCTGTTTCTATAGGCAGTTGTGCTTTAACCACACCAGAAACAAACATTGCCGGCTTCAATTTCAAGTCTTTATTATTAACTTCCACTCGGGCACTGGCTACCCTTGTCTGTGGATTGATGACGGGATCAATGAATGAAACTTTTCCTTTAAAAGTTTCTCCCGGTAGCGAGGCGACGGAAAATGTAACTTCGTCCCCTTTGTTTATCCATAACATATCAGACTCATATACGTCAAAAAGCACCCATACCTGAGAAAGGTTGGCTATCTTAAAAATAGCTTGGCCTCTTTGAATATAATCACCGGGGTTTACCATTTTTTGGATAACATAGCCGGAAATATCTGCCATAACCGGAAATTCTCCCGTTGCACTGCCAGATTGAATAATCTGATCAATTTGCTTATCTGACAATTTCCAGTTCTTGAGTTTCCCGCGAGCCGCATTGTATAATTGTGGCTGAGTTTCCCTGATTCTATACGCCTGGAAAAGTTCTTCTTGGGCGGTTACCAACTGGGGAGAATAGATAGAGGCAATAGGTTGCCCTGCATTCACATACTCTCCTGTATAATTTACCCTAAGACTTTCTATCCTGCCCTCGATGTGAGAAGATTGGGATGAAACCAATCGTTCATCTTCATGAACTTTGCCATTTAAATACACCGTTTTTATAGGGAGAGTAGTTCCAACAATGGCTGTGGAAACATTGGCCAACTGCATTGCGGTTGGAGACATGCTAATTGCCAGAGGGTCTATTTCTCCTTGTTCTGCTTCTAGCGGAACCAAATCCATTCCACATATTGGGCAATCGCCCGGTTCGTGTTGCTTAATTTGGGGGTGCATAGAACAGGACCAAATTATTTCTTCATTTACGCTGTTGGTATGCACCTGTTCGATTGTTGGTTGAGTTTCAGAGTTGCCAGAGAAGGCCCAGCCAAGGAATATGCCTATCGTCAATACGAGGGCGACCATTATGATAGATTTCCAATTTGTCTTCATGCTAATATTGTTTTGCTGTGATGTAGTACATTTCCGCGACGGCAATCAAATACTCATTCTCTGCGGAAGCTTTCATTTTTTGATATTCTAATAGTTGCTGTTGAATCTTTAGCAGTTCATCAAATCCCTGTCCTGAGTGGCTATAGGAGGAATACAACAAATCTTGTATTTGTTTTGCCTCTTCAATCTGCGCTTCATAAAGAGCAATCAAAGCATCTTGCTGCCTTATCTGAAAATTTATGTTTTGATACCTACCGTGGAGATAATTGACGATTTCCTGCTTTTGCAGCGCATAGGTTTCCTGCATTAGCTCGGCCTCTTTCTGGGCAGCTTTGTATTTTTTTCTAAATACAGGCAGACTTACTGATATCATGGGCATGAGCATGTTTTTGCCATTATGCTCCATCATGCTGTTATCAGTTTCACTCACCAGCATATAATCCAGCCCGACGCCTAGCTTGGGAAGCCCTTCTTTTAAGGCCACTCTTTTAGCAGCTTCGCTTGCTTGCTCTTGAAGCGCTATCTCTCCTAGTTTTGGATTCAGAGAAAGCGAGTCCTTTCTATAGACAATTGGTAGTGAGCCTATGATTATGGAATCAGGAATCAAAACTGGCGCATGATAGTCTCTGTTCAGCAGGCTGTTGAATTGGCTGGTTAATGCTACTTCCTTCTTGTTCAATATTTCCAGGTTCGTTTCTGCGCTTTTCAACTGTAAATCAACCCTTAGTACATCTGCCATAGATCCTTTCCCATTTTCAAACTGATGGGTTGATAATGTTTTGAAAGCTTCTAGTAGTCGTATGTTCTTTTTTTCTATTGCCCTTAACCGATTTAGCTCATACATAGGATAGTATGCCTTTGCGATTTCGAAGTAAAGCTTGTTCTTAGCATCTAAGAAAGCCTGGTATTGAGCATCGGCCAATAATGCTGCTTGATCGCCCCGAGCTTTTAAAGTACCGAACCACGGAAACATCAGGGATAGAGAAATGTCGGCTACTTGTTTCCCCATCAGCGTTTCCATACTGGGAGCATAATATCCGACAGACAAAGTAGGATCCTCAAGCGCCCTCGCCTGTGGTATGCGTTCAAGGGTAGCCTCAAACATTTTGTATTGCGCTTGAAGGCCCGGGTTGTTCTCTGCAGCAGTTTTGAAATAGTCCTCTAAAGTTTGTGCTTTTGTTTTCTGGAAGCCAAAGAGCATCATTGAGAATATGATTATCAAGTATTTTTTCATGACTGTAGCTTTTTAAGTTTACGCTCTTCCCTCAAGCTATACAGGACGGGAACAATGAAGATTGTGATGGTAGAGACTAAGATTCCACCTACAGATGGAATTGCCATAGGGATCATGATGTCCGAACCTCTTCCTGTAGAAGTCAGTACAGGAAGCAAGGCAATAACAGTAGTGGCAGAGGTCATAATGGCGGGTTTTATGCGCCTTTGGCCTGCCTCAACTACTGCATTTCTTAAATCTTTTATCGTAGAAGGTTTGTTGTGAGCAAAACTCTGGTCGAGATAAGTGCCAATTAAAACACCATCATCTGTAGCTATACCAAACAGTGCGATAAAACCTACCCAAACAGCCACGCTCAAATTGATGGTATGGATTTGAAAAAGATCCCGCATATTGGTGCCAAAAATGGCGAAATCAACAAACCAGGGCTGTGCATAAAACCAGAGCAACATAAATCCACCGCTAAAGGCCATTGCAATACCGAGAAATATCATCAATGAAGTACTGACAGACCTGAATTGGAAATACAGAATAAGAAATATGATGAGCAAGACCAATGGAACTACCATGGACAATCTTTTTTCTGCACGTACTTGGTTCTCATAGCTGCCCGAGAATTTGTAGCTGACACCAGTCGGCACGCTTAAGCTTCCTTCATCTATTTTCTCTTGGATCGTCTCTTGAGCATGGTTTACCACTTCCACTTCGGCATAACCTTCTCTTTTATCAAATAGAACATAGCCTACAAGAAATGTTTCCTCACTCATGATAGCTTGAGGGCCTCTTACATATTCAAAATCTACAACCTGCCCAAGGGGAATCTGTGCTCCATCAGGGGTTGGAATAAGGATTTTTTTTAGCGATTCAGGGTCGTTTCTCAGCTCTCTTGGGTACCTTACTCTTACTGGATAGCGCTCCCTGCCTTCCACTGTTGTGGTGATTTGCATACCACCGATCGCTGCTTCTATGGTTTCTTGTACATCACTTATTGTCAGACCATATCGGCTTATCGCACTCCGGTTGATGTCCAGATGAAGGTAGGGTTTGCCCACTATCCTGTCTGCAAAAACCGCTTCTGATTTAACCGAAGGCACTTCTTTGAGGATGTTCTCTAATTGTATCCCAAACGCTTCTATGGTTTGTAAATCAGGACCATATACTTTGATGCCCATGGGAGCACGCATGCCTGTTTGGAGCATTACGAGGCGGGTCTCTATAGGCTGCAGTTTAGGTGCGGAAGTAATGCCCGGGATTCTAGTGACTTTCACAATCTCATTCCAAATGTCATCAGGTGATTGAATATGCGTGCGCCAATTCCTGAAATATTGTCCATCTTCATCAGGGATTAACTCGTTACTTGCCACCCCTTTGGCGAGAGCTTCCTGATTGGTAAGCATTTCTCCTGTTGTAAGCATAAAGCGATCTTCCTCATCAACCTTAAACCGCTGGCGTTGTCCTTTTTCATTCACCATATACGTTGGTTTGTAATTGATGACATTTTCGAACATGGAAATAGGGGCAGGGTCCAAGGCAGATTCCACACGACCTAGTTTTCCTACCGATGATTCCACTTCTGGAATGTTAGCTACCAACATGTCTAATTGACCTAATACCTTTCGATTGTATTCAATTCCGGAATGGGGCATGGAAGTGGGCATCAAAAGAAAGCTTCCTTCATTGAGCGATGGCATAAATTCTTCTCCTATTCCCGGGAAGGTATGGGATAAGTTTGACCATCCTTTGGTGGTTCTAATGTTCCATCCTACTGTATCAAACCCCTTTGCGATAAGACCAAAGGTTCCATTAAAACCGATCCAGATAGTTATTCCCATAAAAATGAGGAAAGCGGGGATAACAAGGAAGGCCGCTTTGTTTTTTAGACACCATCTCAAAATTGGTTGATATAAATACTCCAATAAGCTGAAGAACCCAAGTACCAATCCTACTATCAGTACTACGAAAATAAAATTAAGCAACAAGCCTTTTGCAGGGCCCAAAGGATGCCAATATTCAGCCAAAAGCCATGAAACGGCAATCACAGCAATGACTAGCGGGAGGTGAGATACCAGCCAGTTTTGCCTTGGACTATACTTTCTAACAAACCATGCGGCTCCAAAAGCTATTAGAATAAGACCAGAAAATATGCTGTGAAAAATAGCAATGAACAGGCCCAAAACGATCGATGCAATGTTCAAGCCTTTAGCTATTAGGTTGTTCTTAATTCTTATACCAAAGAACCAATGGGTCAAAGTAGGCAAGATCACAATTATAATGATAAGCGCTGCCACTAGTGCAAAAGTCTTCGTGAAAGCCAGGGGTCCAAATAGTTTTCCTTCTGCTGCTTCCATAGTGAAAACTGGAATGAAGCTCACAACAGTCGTAGACACCGCTGTAAGAATGGCAGAGCTTACTTCTGAAGCACCTTTATATATGGAGTCGATGAGTTTTTGGCCTGGAGGAGCCTCATCAATATGTTTGATGACGTTTTCAGAAAGGATTATACTGAGATCCACCATGGTGCCAATCGCAATCGCAATACCCGAAAGTGCCACAATGTTGGCATCGACATGAAAATATCGCATGGCGATGAAAACCATAAGCACGGCAATAGGCAGCATACTTGAAATGAGGAAAGAAGCCCTCAGATTCAGAACCATTACAATCACTACAAGAAAAGTAATAAGAATTTGCAACGATAGAGCTTCCTCAAGTGTGCTCAGGGTTTCATAGATCAGCCCAGATCGGTCGTAAAAAGGCACAATGGTCAGCTGGCTTTCCACACCGTTTGGCAAGATTTTTTTAGGCAGCCCAGGACTAATCTCTTCTACCTTATCTTTCACGTTGTTGATAACCTGCAAAGGATTAGCCCCATATCTGGCCACCACAACACCACCAACTACTTCGGCACCATCTTTATCCAGTAGTCCTTGTCTCTCTGCAGGCCCCAAAGTCACTTCAGCTATGTCCTTGATACGGATTGGCGTGTTGTCCTTTACTGCAACTAAAGCTTCTTCGATATCGGCTATCGTTTTAATGTATCCAAGCCCTCTAACCAAATATTCCGCTTGATTAATTTCTATTGTTTTTGCGCCAACATCTTTATTTGATTGCTGTACTGCTAGCATTACTTGATGTAGCGGCACATTATAGGCTTTTAGTGCATCAGGGTTTACGTCAATCTGGTACTCTTGAACAAAACCTCCAATAGATGCTACTTCTGAAACACCTTCTGTGGCATTGAGGCCATATTTGACATAAAAATCCTGCACGCTGCGAATCTCATGCAAGTCCCATCCGCCCGTTGGATTGCCGTCTTTGTCTCTCCCTTCTAAAGTGTACCAGAATACTTGGCCTAGAGCAGTGGCGTCAGGACCTAAAGTCGGTTGGGCGTCAGCAGGCAGTAGGCCCGAAGGCAAAGAACTGAGTTTTTCAAGGATGCGAGACCGGGACCAATAAAATTCTACATCCTCATCAAAGATGATATGAATACTAGAAAATCCGAACATAGAAGAGCTTCGGATAGATTTTACCCCAGGGACGCCCAGAAGTGAAGTGGTAAGGGGATAAGTGATCTGGTCTTCAATATCTTGTGGGGATCGGCCAGGCCATTCTGTGAAAACAATTTGCTGGTTTTCGCCAATATCGGGTATTGCATCTACTGGCACCGGATCTGACGGCAAGATGCCTATCTGCCAGCCAAATGGAGCAGTAATCAAGCCCCAAACAACAAAACCTATAAGAATGAGAACCGTGATCAGCTTGTTCTCTAGAAAATATTTAATGATTGCGTTAAGCATAATATAATGGGTTAATGATGAACTAAGAGGACAGTTCAGTGACTAAAATAGCCCAAAAGCCATGCTACAAGTGTAACACCGCTACAGAATCATTTCTATATAATGCTATATAATGAAAACTTGGTGCAGGATGGGAATATCCTTGAGAAGGAGGGGAGGAGAGTAGTGGCCATACATTGGATGCTCATCTTCTGATGATAATGCAAAATCCAAAAAAGCAGGAACAAAAGCCGCTACAAAGTCTAGGTTGAGTGATAGCTGGAGAAGATTGAAATCGTCTTCAATTTCAAAAGAGTGGTACTGATCTTCGCAACATCCTGAGGGTTCATATTCCATTCCCGCAGGTTTTTGCCCAGAAGCCATCTCCATATCAGACATTCCACAGCCGAGGTTGCCGTGTCCAATCACGAATTGGCTTTTTACAGCTTTACCACCACAAAAATGAGTAACCATAGCGAGCCCTATATTGCTTGTGAGCAAAACTAAAGCGAGTGATATAGCCATGACTTTTTTCATCAACACAAATCTACAGAATTATATTAAAGGGATTTTACACAATTCTCCACTTTTGTTATAAGATTATTGTCTTGTTGGAGTGAATTTTTGAAATGAAATCACTTCCTCTAAAATAAGATTTAGTATTTGTTTCCTCTAAGAAAACGGTCACAAATCCACTGAATTTGATTCTATGTAAGGATCGTGTAAGAAAAGAAGCGAGATTGAATAATGCGAAAATTGTTCATCTTTTGATCATTCGCAAACGATCCCTATTGTCAATTTGGTAAATTTCAAACCGTTGCGATAATCAAATTATTAACAAAATTATATTAAATGACTGTATATATTATTGCAAATGCAATGATGAGGTTACTTTTTTGAAGATATGATAACTAATGGGCAGTGGTTTACGTACAACAAATAGAATCAAAAATTATTACAACATGAAAACAAAGTCAATTAGAGCAAAATTATTAGGATTAGTAGCTGTTTTATTAGTATTGCAGGGCACAGCAAGCATGGCCCAGTCAAACATCAACCTGTCTCTGTATAAGCCTAATACCAAAATTGCCGAGATTAAAGTAGAAGGGATGGGAAAGGGCACTGAGGCTAAGGTGACTTTAACGAATGAGTACGGCACTGTTTTGTTCTCTGACAAATTAACTAGCGAACTGTATGTGAAAATGCTGGATTTTGCCAATATTAGAAACGGTGTTTATTACCTTGACATTGCCAAAGATAAAGGAGTGATAAGGAAGTTTATTGTTAAGGATAACAATGGGCTCTCCTTCGACGAAAAAGATTATGTATTCCACAATCTTTTGAAATATGAAGAAGTTGACAAAAAACTTTTTGTAAAATTCAATAATGAGTTGAAAGAGCCTGTAACCTTACGAATTACAGACAGAAATGGAAACGTGTTGCATGAAATAGCAGATATTAGAGATGAGAGCTATGCTGCGTTGTTTAACCTTTCTCAGCTGCACAGCGGCATGTACAACATGACTGTAACTAGTGGTACCTTTTCAAACTTTAAGCAAATCCAACTATAATCTTTTTGGGTTTGAGTTAAAGCTCGGATCGTAAGAATTCATAGAAGTATCAATAATATAAAAGTGTGAGATTCTGTTTCACACTTTTTTTTATTGGGTATTTTCAATCAAGGTATATTATAGCTGCCAACTTATTTTCCATATGTTTTTTCGCCTGCAAGTATGGCTATTTCTAGATGGTTTTCTTTGGGAGGAAATGGGCAGCTATAGTTCTCATTGAACATGCAGAACGGACTGTAGGCTTTGTTAAAATCAATGATCACTCTTCTTTCATTATTTAGTTTCAGGTCTATATAGCGGCCTCCCCCGTAGGTCTCATTGCCACTGGTTTGGTCTGTAAAGGCCAAAAACAATGCTTTAGGGTCATTTTCCTCCTCCGATTGTAGTAACAACAAGCTTTGGGGTGTGCCATTGATGGAAAATTCTGCCATGGCGTATTTTATGTAAGATGTTTCTTTATTATCCGAAGTAGGGATTGTAATCGTGGTTTTCCTTTGAAAAGGTATCAGCTTGGCATTTACGATATAATCTTGGTTGGGAGGGAAGTATTCAAGCCGACTAAAAGTTCTCTTTTGTTGGTCGGTTAGGGGAGACTCGCTGCTCCTTCGCATGAATTGGTCCGTTTCTTCTCGAGCTTTCAGAATCTGTTGCTCATAACTTCCCGAATCCCATAAGCCCATTGAGTAGCTTATAATGATGAGCCCTACGATAGCCATGAGTGTATATACAATATTCTTCTTCTTCATTGTCAATATCAGTTTTCAATAAAGATACAAATATAGTCAGTAGCGAGAGTTGGGCAAAGATTACATCATTCCTTCGTCAGCAAAGCTTAGGTAGCCTTTGTCCGTAAAGATGATATGATCCAATACTGGGATTTCCAGAAGGCTGCCAGCTTCTTTCACTTTTTTTGTAAGATTGATATCAGCACTACTGGGTTTGAGATTGCCTGAAGGATGGTTGTGCACCAAGATGATGCCGCTGCACATGCTTTCCAGGGCAGCTTTGAAAATAATCTTGGGATCGGCTACTGTTCCTGATATGCCCCCCGAGCTTATCTGGCATTTTTTGATCACTTGGTTGGCACGGTTCAGCAATAAGACCCAAAAGACTTCATAAGCAAGATCGAGGAGTTCCGGCCTGATAACCTCATAAGCATCTTTAGAACAGGTGATGGTGGGCTTTTCTAAATATTGACTTTCTTTGCGCCGCCTGCCTAGCTCTAGCGCACTCACAATTGTAATGGCTTTTGCTTCTCCGATTCCCTTGAACTTTTGCAAGTCGCTAACCGAGCACTTAGCCAATTCGTTTAGGTTGTTGCCAACTTCCTTCAGTATAAGTTTTGAGAGGTCTACAGCACTCATCGATCTTGTGCCAGAGCCTATTAAAATGCCAATAAGCTCTGCATCAGATAAAGCGGCTTTTCCTTTTAGCAAGAGCTTTTCTCGGGGACGGTCTTCCTCGGCCCAGCTCAGTATGTTGAGGCCAGTGTAAGGCTTAAAACTTTCCATATCTCGTATTCTGGTTGGGAAGCCAAAATAAGCAATATGGACAAATAAAAAAAGCCCTGAAACTTGTATCTCAGGGCTTTTAGGGTTGTTCTAAATATCTTAAGACAAGCTGTTTACAAACTTGGTAAGCTTAGATTTGTTGTTAGAAGCTTTGTTTTTATGGATCACGTTCTTTTTGGCCAATTTGTCCAACATGCCTGAAACTTGCTTTAACAATGAAGTAGCTTCTTCTTTGTCCGTAGTGTTTCTAAGCCTCTTGATGAAGGTTCTCGTTGTTTTGGCTTGGTAGCGGTTTCTCAACCTTTTTGCTTCATTTGACCTGATTCTTTTTAGTGCAGATTTGTGATTAGCCATTTTGTATTTATATTTCCTTACTGTATAATGTTTCTTTTATAATAGTATCAGCTTGTGTGCTGAGACATAATCCTTGAAATAAGACTGCAAATCTAACTGTATTATTTGAATCTACAAAATGCTTGTCTTGAATTTAAAAAAAATAGTTCTCTAAAATTGAGTTGTTTTATAATTTGATTATATTTTAGTTTCAACCTTACCGCTATGGATTTTAGAAAACCTTCTTGTAGCAAGCGAGGCTTTTTGCTGTCTCTCCTCATTCTTACCATGGTGAGTCATACTGGAGGCTGCTGGGGGTTTTATGCTCACAAGAAAATCAATGAAACGGCCATTTTCATTTTGCCTCCGGAAATGATCGGTTTCTACAAACATCATTTGAACTATATAGTAGAGGAAGCGGTGGCACCAGACAAAAGGCGCTACGTGGTTGAGGGCGAAGCCCCTCGGCATTATATTGACGTTGATGTTTATGGCGATAGTGCCGTACATAAACTTCCAAGATATTGGTCCGAGGCGGTAGAGGCCTATACAGAAGATACTTTGTTGGCCTATGGTACCGTGCCTTGGCACATACAAAAGGTGGCCAATAATCTCACGCATGCATTTGAGGCAGGAGATGTTCGTGCCATCTTGCGACTTTCTGCAGACATTGGACATTATATCGCCGATGCTCATGTGCCTTTGCATACAACTGAAAATTACAATGGACAACTCACAGGGCAGCATGGCATACATGGACTTTGGGAGTCGCGCTTACCAGAATTGTTTGCTGACGGGTATGATTTTTTTGTGGGCAGAGCCTCTTATCTCCCCAGCATACAAATGAGTGCTTGGAAAGCGGTAATAGCAGCACATGAGGCAGTTGATTCTGTGCTCACCATTGAACGGGCTTTGACTGAGCAATTTTCTTCAGGCCAGAAGTATGGTTATGAAGAGCGGGGCAACCGTACGATAAAAGTGTATTCTAAGCCTTTTTCAACCCTTTATCATAGTATGCTAGCCGGCCAGGTGGAGCGTCAAATGCAGCGGGCCATAAAGATGATAGGAGATGTTTGGTTTACTTGTTGGGTAAATGCCGGACAGCCTAATCTGTTGGAGTTTCCTAGTGAAAAGCTAGAATTTCAAATAACGGAAGAAGAAGAGCAGTCAGAAGAAGAAATATACAGAGGAGTAAAAGCAGGTAACTAATTTGAGTTGACGGGTTTTCGTCAGACCCTACCAAAGTCAATGGCAGGGCCCGTCGATAGTTCCAATTTATGCCATTTTTTTGTACTTGATCCTTTTAGGCGTTGCTTCGCTACCCAGTCGCTTTCTTTTGTTTTCTTCGTATTCTGAGTAATTTCCTTCAAAGAAATACACCTGAGAATCACCTTCAAAAGCTAAGATGTGAGTAGCAATTCTATCCAAGAACCACCGGTCGTGAGAAATCACAACGGCACAGCCACCAAAGTTTTCAAGACCTTCCTCCAGTGCCCGTAAGGTGTTTATGTCCAGATCGTTGGTGGGTTCATCCAGAAGGATAAGGTTTGCCCCTTGCTTGAGTGTCATTGCCAAGTGGGCCCTGTTCCGTTCTCCTCCAGAAAGTTTGCTTACTTTCTTTTCCTGGTCTGCTCCTGCAAAATTGAACTTACTCACGTAAGCGCGTGAATTCACCTGCTTTCCGCCTAAGTCGATCAGCTCGTTTCCTCCAGAGATGTTTTCCCATACCGACTTTTCGGGATCCAATTGATCGTGCTCTTGGTCAACATAGGCGATTCTTACCGTTTCACCCACCTCAAAAGTGCCGCTGTCAGGTTTTTCTTGTTGGGTGATGAGGTTAAAAAGCGTTGTTTTTCCCGCACCGTTAGGCCCTATCACGCCTACTATGCCCCCTTGTGGTAATGCAAAGCTGAGGTTTTCAAATAAAAGTTTTTCTCCGTAAGCTTTAGATACATTTTTAGCCTCAATCACTTTGGTTCCTAAACGCGGCCCAGGGGGAATAAACAATTCCAGTTTCTCTTCTTTTTGTTTGGCTTCTTCGCCCACAAGCTTGTCGTAAGCAGATAGCCTGGCCTTGCCTTTGGCATGTCTGCCTTTTGGGCTCATCCTTATCCATTCCAACTCTCGTTGAAGAGTTTTCTGTCGTTTCGATTCTGTTTTTTCCTCTTGTGCTAATCTGCTTTGTTTTTGCTCTAGCCAAGAAGAATAATTGCCTTTCCAAGGAATCCCTTCGCCTCTGTCGAGCTCCAATATCCAGCCGGCAACATTGTCTAGAAAATATCTGTCGTGGGTTACGGCTATCACTGTGCCTTTGTAGCGCTGCAAGTGTTGTTCAAGCCAATGGACCGATTCAGCGTCCAAGTGGTTTGTTGGCTCGTCTAGGAGCAGCACATCTGGTTCTTGCAACAGAAGGCGACATAAAGCCACACGTCTTTTCTCCCCTCCTGAAAGGTTGCCGATAATGGCTTCACCAGAGGGCGTACGTAACGCATCCATGGCTTTTTCCAATCTCGTATCTAGCTCCCACGCATTATGGTGGTCCAGCTTCTCTTGGATTTCCCCCTGCCTTTCTATCAACTTTTCCATAGCATCAGGATCATCCAGAACATCAGGGTCAGCAAACTTTAGGTTTACTTCTTCAAACTCTTTTAAAAGATCTACTATTTCTTGAACTCCCTCTTCTACCACTTGTCTTACCGTCTTTTGGTTGTCAAGCTCTGGTTCTTGTTCAAGCATCCCGACAGTATAGCCAGGAGAAAACACCACTTCGCCTTGATATTCCTTGTCCTTGCCAGCAATAATGCGCAATAGAGAGGATTTTCCTGAGCCGTTGAGACCAAGCACACCAATTTTGGCTCCGTAAAAAAATGAAAGATAAATGTTTTTTAAAACCTGTTTTTTGGGAGGGTATATTTTATTTAACCCCGCCATTGAAAAAATAATCTTTTCATTGCTCATACACAAGCACCCTTTCCTTTAATAATGTGAAACAAAAGCTTTTAAGAAATAATAATTTATTACAAATATGGCAAAAATTCCCTTTTCAAATTATTTAATAAGGCTTTATTAATTAATATTGTTATTGAAATAGTGTTTAAGTATTAAAGTATCCCACCACAAAGATGGAAAGAGACCATGCCTACATAAAAGAGGGCAAAGTTTTCCGCATAGGTTTTCGCGACTTCCCAGACAAGCAAGTAGGAGAGGTGAGGACTGATGCGTCCGCTGCCTTTGCCTATTTTGAAAGTAGGTTTCAGCTCATAGAGAGAAAAGTAGAAACACTCGAACAGGAAGTAGAACAAGCTGAGAACAAAGGTTCTTACCTCATGCGTTTAGTGCATTTGAAAGAAAATCTTACGGAATTTGATGGAATAGGGGATTTTGAAGGGCTATATGCTCGATTGGAGCGATTAGAAGAACAGCTCAGGGCATTGATAGCAGCCAATAGGATCAGCAACCTCAAGATAAAACAAGCCATAGTAGAGGAAGCAGAAATGTTCGCTGGATCCACCAATTGGAAAGAGGACACCGAGAAAATGAAAGAGCTCAAAAGTCGGTGGATCAAAACAGGCAACGTGGATGCGGCATTTGAGGAGGATCTTAATCGACGTTTTTCAGCCGTAGTAGATGTTTTCTTTGTACAAAAGCAGGCGCATTATAGAATAAAATACCAACAAGCCCAAAGCAAGCTGCCTCAACTCAGGCAAATCCTTTATAAGGCAAAGAAGACTATAGGCTTACCGTCAGATGAAGCGCAAAAAGCATTAAAACTGCTTGAAGAAGAGTGGAAAAGTGTAGGAAAGATTCCAGGGCCGCCAGCACAGGCTTTGAATAAGGAGTTTCAGCGCATTCGCAATCGAATATTTCGACAAAGGGAGCGAAAGGACGTAGATGTCTCCACGGTTTTAAAGGAAAGGGAGCAGATAGTAGAAGAGATGGAGACTTTAGCACGTGTTCATACACCTACAGGAATTAATATGAGCCGAGTAGCAATGTTGCAGAGAAAGTGGAAGCAGCTTCCTTTTATCACGGACGAGAAAAATAAAATGCTGACAAGGTCTTTTTACAACGCTGGCAACTTGATTATGGAAAAATATGCCATAATAGGCAAGGCTAAAGAGAAATTCCCAAATTTGGAAGATATGGGCTATGAGGAGCAGATACGGATAAAGATCGATCTCACGAAAGAATTGATAGCCCAAGATGAGCAGGAGTTGGATAGCCTACAGCAAAGTATACAGAAGATGGATGTAGGGGCGAACAAACCCTCCGATCCAAGAATTAGCCAACAGTCGAGGAAAGTTTTTGCAAGAAAAAGGCTGTTAAATGACTTACAAAAGGAATTAAGAAAAAATAATTCAATATATTAAGGTATTTTGAACTTTTTGAGTCCTTTCAGCGTATTGGCAGCAATACAAGCCCTGTATAAATAAAAAGGCCTTTTGTGAGCAAATAGGCGAGATTAGGGAGGGCATTGTTAGGGAACGAGATGATATTTGTTTGTTATATCAAAATTAATTTTATTTTTGCACGATTATTAAAGAAAGTTTAAAAGGAGGAAATATCTATGTATTGGACATTAGAATTGGCTTCATACCTTGAAGATGCGCCTTGGCCAGCCACTAAGGATGAATTGATTGATTTCTCTATTCGATCCGGTGCCCCATTGGAAGTGGTAGAGAATTTACAAGAACTTGAAGACGATGGCCAACCTTATGAAAATATAGAAGAAATATGGCCCGACTACCCCACAAAGGAAGACTTCTTCTTCAATGAGGATGAATACTAAAGTTCAGTATTTATGAAGTCGAATTACGGGACATATGACGTCTTGATTGCATTGTTTTGCCGAATATACCCTATTCGGCAAAACGACTTTAAACCTACCTTATTATCCCTGACTTGAGGAGGTATTCCGCCACTAGCAGGTCTTCAGGAGTTGTTATCTTTAGATTAGTTCCATCACCTTCTATTAGCTGAATGAGATGCCCACTGGCTTCTACGACAGCGGCATCGTCTGTAAAATTGGTGTGTTTTGCCATTTTGTAGGCACTTTTGAGAACTGAAAGTGCAAAAGTTTGGGGCGTTTGCACCAATCTATAGGCTGCCCTATCTACTGCTTCACTGCCTTTTTGTGTTATTTTACGAACAGAATCTTTAAGTGCTACTACTGCCACGGCATTACCTTTCTCCGCAGCGGTTGAAAAGGACTCACGGATAAGGCGTTGAGAAACTAAAGGCCTAACACCGTCATGTACAGCTACTACTCCTTGGTGATCCTCAATAAGTTCCAGCCCATTCCTGACAGATTCGAACCGTGAACTGCCACCTCTGGCTAGGGTAATAGGAATGTTAAAAGCATGTTTTAAGCAAAGCTGCTCCCAATAAGCAATATCCCCCTGAGGAAGTGCCAAGATTATTTTCATGCCATTGTTGTAAGTGTGAAAGGCCTTAATAGTATGCATGAGGATAGGCAGTCCGTTCAATTCTAGGAATTGCTTAGGAACATTGGCATTCATCCTAGAGCCGCTTCCTCCAGCCACAATTATCGTATAAAGATGGTCGCTATTCATGCAGTAAAGATAACGGAAAGATGATTATTGCCTCTATTCTGTGTTCATTTTCCTAAATTCCAAATGAATTTGCTCGTACCTAAATGTAAATAAGCAGCAAGCTCAAGCCTGCCGCTCACTTTCTATGGATACCTGAGGCTGTTGTTTAGCCGCCCGCCCTGTTCAGTTCTTCCAAATTGGAATCTTTGTTTTTGATCTCAAACTTTTCTCCTTTATTGAACATATATCGGAGATTGATCTTGATGCTCTGGGCACTAAAGTATTGATCAAAAGAGTTGATGTTACCATTGATATTGGCACTTCCAATTACTTGACGTGTGCGGAAGATATCAGTAAAATTTAGGCTTACGTCCAACTTGTCATTGATGAAGGTGCGCTTAAGCCCTAAGTCTACCCACCATTGCGACTCTATTTTATATAATCCATAAGCAAGAGGGCCTTGATAACCAGCATTCATCTCCATCTTGATATTTTGAGGCAGCATAAAATTGTGTACGCTCTGTGCCATAAAGAACATCTGGTTGTTCTCAAGATTCAAATCGTTCATGACAGTGCTGTATTGCTGATAGGCGAAGATTAGCGTATTGTTCGTAGACCATGATTTGGTAATTTGGATGGGAGCCACAAGTGTCGCTCCAATGTTCTTAAAGTCATCTACATTGCGTTGAGAAAAAACTGTGGTCTTGTCTTCGTTATTTTGCTCGGGTACCTCAGCCATGAAATCTTGCGACAGGGCGTAATTCAAAACTAGGTTATAACTGTTTTTCCAAGTTTGCCTCACTTCAAAAGAATTGGTGTATTGTGGCTTCAACAACGGATTTCCTTTTGCCCAAGTATAAGGGTCGAGATAGAAAATGAAGGGATTAAGACTTTCGTAGTTTGGCCTATTGATTCTACGGCTGTAGTTATAGCTTATTTGATAATTGTCGTTAACTTTTTGCTGTAAAAATACACTTGGGAAAAAGTTGAGATAATCTCTTGGGGTGGTGGTGTCAAGGGTCATGGAGCGACCTTCTGCTACGGTTTGTTCTGCCCGTAACCCAGCTTGCAAATTCCAAGTGTCATTGAGCTTGGCACTGAAGTTAGCATAGCCTGCGTAAATGTATTCTTTATAGATGAAGTGATTGCTCCTATTTGTATCCCTGATTTTATTGCCTTCTTCTACTTTATAAAAATTGAGTTGGTTGTCAGATTGCACATAGCTGGCTTTTAATCCAAGCTCAAGTTTGCCTACTTTCTTCAAAGGTCTTTCAAAGTCTATTTTGGCTGCATAAATATCAAAATATGTAGGGTTATCAGATGTAAGTAGCTCATCAGAAACCAGCGCATTGTTTTCTAATCGATAGATTTGATTGTGAAAATCCGCGTTCCCACTATTGTTAAGCCTTACATAATTAAGGTCTGCGGCGATTACAGTGCCTAAAGTGTCCGGCTTTCTAGTATAATGAAGGTTAAATGTTCCCATTTGAGTTTGATAGGCTGTGTAATTGTTGGCATTGATTAGCATGTTGTTGTCGGGGGTTCCGTTCCTTAAATAGGAGGCTGTTTTAAAGTCGTGGGATGCATCATGAGAAGAAAGATTCACCATCACTCCGATGCTGTTTTTGCGGTCCATGTCGAAGTCGGTTCCTAGCCTGATAGAGGGGGTATACCTGACGACATCTTCCTTGCCTTCTTGATCAAAAGTCGTAGATACCGTTTCTTCGTTAAAGGCCCTTTTCATTTCACTAGTGCGGCGCCAAGGCCTTTTTGCCATGTCTAAGTTGGCAAACGAGCTCCACTTCCCTTTCTTAATGTTAATATTCGCTCCTCCAGAATATCCATGCATTGATCTGTATTCATAACCTGCATAAACACTCCCATTTATGCCAGCCAGCTGATTTTTTTTCAGGGTTATATTGATTATGCCTGAGGTGCCTTCTGCTTCATACCTTGAAGAAGGGTTGGAAATGATCTCGAGGTTTTTGATGTTTTCGGCCGACATGCCCTCCAACATGTTCTGTAGTTCTTTTGCTGATAGGTAAGTGGGCCTTCCATCGATCAAGATGCGTACACCCGCCTTGCCATTCAATTGTACACTTCCATCTTGATCAATCCACACGCCTGGTGCTTTGGATAGAATGTCAAAAGCAGAACTGCTCGCTGCCAAAGCGGTGCCTTCTATGCTCACCACCATTTTGTCCACTTCGTGGACGATCGTAGGGCGAAGAGAGTTGATCTTTACTTCGTTCAGTTGTTGAATGTCTTCTTTTAAGATGATAACACCAAACTCCTTTTGAAAACCAGCCTCACCTACCTCAAATGGTATTGTAAAGTCAACAAATCCTATAGCGCTCACTTTGAGTATGTATTTTCCAGTATTCGGGCTGCTGATTTTAAAGTACCCCTCCTCATCGGTTACGTCCCCTGTCACCAGAGATGAATCACTAACAGACAGGATAGCAATATTAGCATAAGCAACTGCAGCTCCTTTTTCATCTTTTAACTGTCCCGTCAAGGCGTTCTTGGTCTGACCAAAGCTGGGATAAACCGATAGGGTAGTCAGAAAAATGCATATAATCCATTTGTGCAATCTACGAGATGTAAAAGTGAAATGCATGGCGCTATTACTAGAGGCGATGTGTGTAAAAAAGTTTGTAGTGCGGTGATCCATTGTTTTTATTTTTGATGATAGTATTAATATTTAGATGCACATGCTTTAAGATTCGTGCCAAAGGAATAAAAAGCAGAATAGGAGCTGTTTTGAAAGGTTTTGTAAATATAGCGTTGTCCTAGTTGTTCGATAATGAACAATTACTGTTTGCTTATGGACAGCCGATACATGCTAATAGGAAGCAGGTGTATCGAAAAATGTATGGTTTTAATAAAGAGATGCTCACGAATAAGGGGATAGGACAGTAAGTAAAAGTATAATCAATATATCACTTGCTTATTCCCTAGAGAGAAATAGTATTTTTCTAATAAACACGCGCGAATGTCCGCGATATTTTTTTCACCATTCATTTAAAATAGAAACTCTATCGGATGTCAATACAATGAGGGATATTGTGTAAGGCATAGCGGAACTTTTAATATTTTTATATCCAGCATAAGAGGATCCGTCAATAATACCCCTCGTTTACTTATGAGTTGAGAGGTGTAATTAAGTAAAATATTTGCTGTCCAGGCATTTATGGATAATCTCTTTACGCCATTATAAATGGATGAACAAATGCAGCCTTTTGCTGACATTGTAAGGTTTAGCCATTAGCCTGATTTTAATGAAAATGAAATTTGGGTATTTTTGTACAAAGCCCACTATTATGAATATTTCATTAATTGTCAACAATTTCTTTGTATTCTTACTTGCATTGATAGTTTGCTTGTTTTCTATGATTTACGAGCGCTATTGGTTCTTCTTACTTATCTTGGCTGGGATATTAATTCAGATTTTATTTCAGGGTGTAGGTTAATTTAGAATCAACTCCGCAGATAAAAGACCTTCTACCTGCTTCAGATGCGGGTGATTATTGCTAGTCCATACCCTTCCTTCCTGTTTTTTTCTTTCTGAGTTGGTAATCAGCTTGTTATTTGTTTAATTTATGCATGGGATTATTTCAATCAGCTATCGGCATAATCCTGGCGACCTTTATTGTGCATGCAGTGTCGGGTCAGTCAGATCACATCAATTTAGGGGCGAGATCTCATGCCATAGGAAATGCCGCAGTAGCATTAAAAGACGATTTTTCTATTTTTAATAATATTGGCGCTTCTGCTGAAATTGATGATATAACACTTATTTCTTCTTTTTCGCACAAGTTCGGATTCGCACCTTTTAGAAATTTGGGGGCAGGCATATTATATCCTCATAATATGGGCGTCTTTTCTTTTTCTTTGCGCCGGTTTGGAACTGACTTATATCATGAACAGCACTTGGGTCTTGGATTTAGCAACAAGCTTGGCATTGTGAGTCTTGGTGTTAAAATCAATTACTCTCAGTACACAGTTTTGGAAATGGGAACAGCTGGTGTGCCTCATATTGAGTTTGGAGGTGTGGCTGAGTTGTTTCCCACACTTTCCTTTGGTGCCCATATCTATAACCTTACCCAAGCAAAACTAGACACGGAAAGAGGTGTCTCCTTGCCCGTAATCGTAAAGTCTGGTTTTGCCTATATACCTGTTGATGAATTGACAATATGCGTTGCGGTAGAAAAAAATATTGAACAGGATGTCAGGATAGGAGCTGGACTGGAGTATAATTTTCTCCACAAGTTCCACTTAAGAAGTGGTATATCCACAGCACCTTTTCAGCAATATTATGGTCTGGGTTTTAGTCCCTATAACTTCACCTTAGATTATGCATTGGACAACCACAATATCTTAGGGCTTTCTCACCAGCTATCGATTACATACAAATTTTATAGGAGACCCTAATTATTGTGAGCATGAACAGTAGGAGAGATTCACTTTTCTTGTTGTTGCTATTCATGGTTTTGCCAGGATATGGTCAGTTTGTGAAAGATGATATAGACCTAGAGCACTTAGCCGAAAATATATATGCCATACAAGATGAGGAACTGGATTATGAAGCATTGTATGAAAGCCTGTATATGTTGTATCAGTCTCCGATAGACCTTAATCGTGCAGATAGAGAAATGCTACAAGCCACTTATTTGCTGTCTATGGCACAAGTCCACCATTTTTTGGAATATAGGGAGGCTTACGGCCCCATTCTTTCCGTATATGAGTTGCAGGTAATCCCTGGATTTGACCTGCCTACTATTGCTCAATTGCTTCCGTTTGTTTATGTGAGGAGATCAGAAGTTTTTTCAGGGACTGGACAGCGCATTAAGGCTCGAAAGGAGAATCAGCTCCTGATACGATATGAGCGGACTTTGGAAAGGAAGAAAGGATTTTGGCAACCAGATTTAAAGGCGGATAGTAGTTGGACTTCTAGGTACAAAGGTTCGCCCGATAAAATATACTTACGGATGAATGCCAAACCTTCCAAGCACTTACAAGTAGGACTTACTGCCGAAAAGGATGCCGGAGAGCAGTTTATATGGGATCATGCCACGCATCGTTATGGATTTGATTTTGGATCATTTCATCTTTCTGTAAGAAACAAAGGCAAAATTAAATCGGCTGTGGTGGGAGATTACGCTCTTCAAATTGGCCAAGGGATGGTGTTGGGCGCTGGATTTGCGCCTGGCAAAGGAGCGGAATCCATTACCTCCATCAAAAGAGGGAATTTGGGATTGAGACCATACACCTCTGCTATGGAAAGCGGCTTCTTTAGAGGTGTTGGAGCCACTATCAATCATAAAAATATTGATCTTACTGCTTTTTATTCCAGCGTATACCGCGACGCATTGGAAAATCAGATACAGGACTCCTTAATGAATGATCAATTCTATATAACAACGATCCGCGCCAGTGGCTTGCATCGAACGGATAGTGAAATAGCGGCTATGGCCACCACAAGAGAAAGGACTGTAGGAGGTAACCTTAACTACGCCTCTCCTAAAGGGCAGGTCATTTTAGGAGTTACGGGAATGTATACCCAGTATTCCATACCACTTAATAGGACACCCCGGAAATACAATCAATTTGAATTTAATGGAACAGACAATTCTAACGCTTCGGTCTATTTTAGTGTCGGATGGCATAATTTTAATTTTTTTGGGGAGACCGCTATATCTTCCAGCGGAGGGGTGGGAGTTGTTGGAGGGGCAATGATCAGTATGACCAAGCAGTGGGAAATGTCTTTTTTATACCGACGCTACGATCGAGATTTTCACGCTTTGCATGGTGCTTCTTTCAGTGAGAACAGTCGAAACATCAATGAGGAGGGAGTTTATTTAGGGGTTAAATACACTCCTTCATCCAAATTGGTTTTTACAGCCTATTTTGATCAATTTCGTTTCCCTTGGCTAAAGTACCGGGTTGATGCTCCGTCCCAAGGCCATGAAATATTCCTACGCGCCCAAGTTCGACCTTCAAAAAAGTTGTTGATCTATGGTTTATACCGGAGAAAGGCAAAAGGCATGAACACAAAAGATGAAACAGCTCCTTTGAACGTGGTAGCGGACGGTGTGAAACAACAATTTGCGCTTAATGTAGACTTGTCTCCCGAGTCTCGGCTCAACCTCAAATCACGGATACAATGGAGTAATTATAGATTGGCGCATTCGGTGGGGAGGGGTTTTGTTATCGCACAAGACATCAACTTCTCCATTTGGAAAGTAAAGATCAGTGCTAGGGCAGCTGTCTTTGACACGGATGACTATGACAACAGGCAATATATTTATGAAAAAGATATGCTGTATAGCTATTCTATTCCAGCCTATTATGGAAAAGGTATTAGAAATTATTTATTGATACAGTATAAACCTATCCGCAACCTTACCTTCTGGGCCAGGATTGGAAGGACGAGGTATATCGATCAACAGCAGATTGGGTCGGGTCTGGAGATGATCGATGGTGACACGAAGACCGATGTGAAATGCCAGATTCGCTATCAATTTTAACTGTTTTTAAACATATGAAGCTTAGATTTTATTCTATATATCAAAACATTTAGCCGTATGAATATATTAAGGATTGCATTGGCCGGAGCTATTGGAACAACATTTATGACACTTTATAGCTATGGTGTTGCCAATAAGGAGCAAAGGCAATACAGAGAACCTGAATTGCTCAACAAACTGGTGGATAAGGCACCGATCAATTCATCAAAAATATCAAAAAAGCATCCCACCGGGTGGCTCATGCACTATGCAGTAGGATTTACATTCTCTGCCGTGTATGATTATATTTGGAGGAAAACGCCCATTTCTCCTACAGTTAAAAGTAGTTTGGTCATGGGGGCTATTAGTGGAGTTATTGGCATAATGGGTTGGAAGACTTTCTTTTCGGCACACCCAAACCCTCCCAAAACTCACTATAAAGGTTTCTATATGCAACTCCTAGTGGCACATATCATTTTTGGTCTTTTTGCAAAGATTGGGTATAGGCTTCCTGATCAGATTGAGGAGAAAGTCGCACAGACCAGATAACCAAACAGGTTGAGCTCTCTCCACGACCAGTGAAGAGAGCTCATTTGCTTCTAAACCAGACCTTGGGCTTTCATGGCTTCGGCTACTTTTAAGAATGCAAAAATGTTGGCTCCTTCAAGATAATTTCCTGGTACACCATAATCCTCTGCTGCCTTTAAACATACATCATGAATATTTTTCATGATTACTTTTAAGCGCTGGTCTACATTATCCCTGTTCCAATATACGCCCATTCTGTTCTGAGTCATTTCTAGACCCGATACAGCCACGCCACCTGCATTGGCTGCTTTCCCTGGAGCATACAGCATCTCCGACTTCTGCATGATGTCGATCGCTTTTGGCGTACAGGGCATGTTGGCACCTTCAGCCAGCAATATGGCATTATTGGCTACAATATTGCGGGCATCTTCTTCATTAATTTCATTCTGAGTAGCACATGGAAATACGCAATCAGCTTCTACTTTCCAAAGTGGATTGAAAGTTTCACCTGGTTCGTAAATCGTATATTTTGCATTGGGATAAACATCTGTATAACGTTGAATCCTTCCTCGCTCATGGTTTTTTATCTTCTTAATGCAGCTAAGCTTTTCATAGTCTATACCGTCATTGTCCAAAATAAAACCTGTAGAATCTGATACGCTGATAGGAATGCCGCCCTCGTCCAATATTTTTTCTATGGCAAATTGCGCCACATTGCCAGAACCGGATACAATACAACGCTTTCCTTTGAGCGAATCACCTTTTACTGCCAACATGTTAGAAGCAAAATAGATCAAGCCATATCCAGTGGCTTCTGGCCTAATGGCGCTTCCACCCCAGTGTTCTCCTTTTCCAGTAATGATACCTGTAAATTCATTTTTGATCTTTTTGTACATACCAAAAAGATAACCTATTTCACGAGACCCTACGCCAATATCGCCAGCAGGAACATCTGTAAAGTCGCCTATGTGTCTGTGAAGCTCAAGCATGAAAGCCTGGCAAAAACGCATGATTTCTGCATCAGACTTGCCCTTTGGGTCAAAATCAGAGCCACCTTTGCCTCCTCCCATAGGTAAGCTGGTCAAGGCATTTTTAAAGATCTGTTCAAAAGCCAGAAATTTGAGGATACTGAAGTTTACAGAGCGGTGAAACCTCAAGCCCCCCTTGTAGGGTCCTATCGCAGAATTCATTTGAACTCTATACCCTCTGTTGATTTGGATCTCACCAGAATCATCTAGCCAAACTACACGAAAAGATATCATGCGCTCTGGTTCTATCATCCTGTCTAAAATCTTAAGATTACTGTATTCGGGATGTTTTTCTAGCACTCTGCTCACCGAGTCTATTACTTCTTCTACTGCCTGCAAGAATTCTGTTTCATTGGGGTTTCGCTTTCTTACTCGGGCAATTATTTCTTCTTTTGACATTTTTCAGGGTTTAATTTGGGCAAATATAGGAAAAAGTAAAAATAATTTTTCATAGCACTATAGGAATATAGGCAGAAAAATTTGTGCAATCGTTAGTTCTATTGTTAGTCCTTAAAACGGAAGAACAAATGGAAAAAAAGTGATTGCGAGATGTTGCTAGCTCTCGGCCGCAACGCAGGATTGTTTATATATAAATTACTCATTATATGTGAATTTGTTGGATTTGTCAGGAAGGATAGGATAAGCACTGCCTACAGGCAATTGTGCTTTAGCCATATTTTGAGGGATGACCTATCGTTAGGGGCAATCCATTGATGAATGGAAAGGAAATGAATTTGTCAAAGTTTTCCTCATATCGATAATTTCTATTCTGACACCGGCTTGCGCTAGGACCTGTCCTTGGCCTGGCAGATAGTGACTGTCTGGGCAACGGCACAATTGTGCTGAACCCTTAGATGTACTAATATGGATTGCTTCTGGTTAAGAACAGTGAAGTGTTCTTGATGAGCCACTAATGGGAAGCATATCCTGGAGTTGGTATACATGTTTGATACCGCATTGCAAATGTATAAAAAAACTTTATACATTGTTTACATAAACTATTCCCTCTTTTAAATTTCCTGCAAGCGTACCTATGGTAGTCTCTTGAAATGATTTTTTCAAGGCATCACGGCTTTTGGCATATTTATGGTGCATGGGGCATGGGTGGGCGTCAGAGCACTCTTTGAGCCCGAGTCCACATTCTTTAAAAATGCTAAGGCCGTCTATGGCTTTGATGATTTCAATTACAGGAAGGCTCAATTGGTGTGGCCCACATACGAAACCTCCATAAGGTCCTTTTATGGAAGTGATGACGCCGTGTTTGTTGAGCGACTGAAGAATCTTGGCCGTAAATGCTACTGGGGCATCTATCTGTTTAGCGATCTCTTTTACACCCGGCTTTACATTTTCATTCGCTTTAGAAGCAATGAATATAGTTGCGCGGATCCCATATTTGCAGGCTTTAGAAATCATAAGTGTGTTAGTGTATTGGAATTAAAATCCAAAAATTGACCTATTTTAATGTTACTCGATTGGGACACTATAAGTCAAGATTACTTTAATCCTTGTAGAGACATCGTGTTCTTACAGAGATAAAAGCAATATAACACATTTTTATAAAAGACATTCAAATCTTTTATAAAAATGTGTTATAGTTTGTTTCTTAAAGCGTTTGGAGTTTGTTCAATATGGGTTGAGGATTGCTTCCAAGACCTTCAACTTGAGAAAGGATTACACCTTTTTTGTTGAGGAGGGTAATGCTATTGGAGTGAGCAAAGTCGCCATTGGGTTGTTTCTTATATTTGATATCCAATAACATGGAAATTGTTCTTACATCTTCATCGTTTCCATGGAGCAATATCCAATTTTCCCCTAGTGCCATTTCTTTGGAGAAGCTTTTAAGACGTTCAGGATGATCTCTTTCCGTGTCAAATGAGATGAGCACGAATACAACTTCGTCCTTTTTATCTTGCGGCACCTGCTCTTCTATGTTTTGCATATCAGCCACTATTCTGGGGCATGCATATCCGCAATTAGTGAAAATCATGGATATAACAGGCAATTTTCCATTAAGGTCAGTAAGTTGGAAAGGGGCATTGTTTTGATTGCGCCACTCTCCAGGTACTTGGTAAATAGATTCGTCATCCAATACTTCTTTCTCCTTTTCAGTTTTTGCCTCTTGTTCGTTTTTGGAAGAACAAGCCCCTAAAAGTATCAAGGTGAAGCAGGATAAAAGTACTGAATACAATATATGTACACTAATTTTCATGTTGCTTTATGTTTATGTCCTGGGCACATCTGAACCCAAGGTTGCTGACGGTATAGTTGGATTTCAAGCTTCCTCTATAGGCGAAACGCATAAATGAGGCATAATCCTCTTTGTTGGCTGCTCCAAAGGAACCTGAGGCACAAAACAACTCCCGCTTGATGGCCTCATTACTTCTGGAATCGCCATCCATTACTATACTGTTGAAATCATAAGTCCATTCCCATATCAGTCCATGCATGTCGTGAATTCCAAAAATATTTTCGAAGGTTGAACCTACAGAGGGCAGTACCGGAGGTGTCGGTTTGCTATACCATTCCAAGATTATTTCTTCAAGCGGCCGGTCTTCTCCCTGAATTGCGGCACTACCAGCATATTCCCATTCATCTGATGTTGGCAGGCGTTTGCCTTTCCATTTGCAATATGCATTGGCAGCATGCCATGACACATTTGTAACAGGACTATTTCTGATTTGATCGAATCGGTGACCAATGTCGAAATCGCTTTCCCAGTGTCTGAGATAGCCTTTGTCGGCAAATATTCTAGGAACTTGTGATTTTGACCATTCTGGGTTTGCTGTTACAAATTCAAGAAACTCTTCATTTGTAACTGCCCGTACATCCATTTCAAAAGTAGGGATATCGACTGTCTTTCCACTCCTGCTTTCAAAAAACAAAGTATGCTCTCCCTCTGGCACGACTGCTGAGCCCTGAGGGAGAGCGATTTGTCCAATGACAAGCGTTGGCATTAGTAAGATAATACACCAATAAATGTATTTAATAATATAGCAAAATTTACCTACCATGTCTAACGTTGTTCACTTCTTGCGCAGTTACAAGATCACCATCGTTGCCCCATGTATTTCGAATATAAGTCAAAATACTCGCTATTTCATCATCAGCTAACTGCATGGAAGGCATGACGTTATCATATTTTACACCATTTACAGTGATCTCACCACTAAGCCCATGTAGAATAATGCCAATACCTTTATCCTCTTGAGCCATCAGGTAATCTGAATTGGCCACAGGAGGGAAAACAGGCGGAAGGCCCTCTCCATTCAACTGGTGACAAGCCGCACAGTTAGTTTCATATAAGGTCTTTCCGCGAACCATTCTCTCTTCATAAGTTCGCTCAGGTATGGGTGCAGGGGCTTCCGCAGGGGTAATAGACTGTATAGCAGAACCTTCAGGTTGATATACGATATCTCTCTGTTTTCCACTGAATACATCATGATCCTCATCACCCATCACATTAATCTGAGCGATTGCTCCTTTGTTGAATGCCCGGAAAATAGAGTGGTCAACGACTGTCAATGAACCAGGCACGTCGCATTTGAATTCTATGATTGCAGCGCCTCCTACAGGAATCATGGTGCTTTGCACATCAGTATTCACAAGGCCTCCGCCCTCAACATATACTTTATCAAAAATTTCGCCTATAACGTGGAAAGATGATATTAGACTCGGACCGGCATTTCCAACATACAAGCGAACGGTTTCTCCAACATTTACCTGCATGGCATTGTCGCCCATGGCAGCACCTACAGAACCGTTAAAAACAACATAGTCGGGATTTTCAGCAAGGGCTTTCCCCATGTCAAAAGAAGTAAGGCCTGCTTGTCCAAAAGGGGCTTTAGTATAAAACTCGCTTTGTAAGATGTAAAATTCTTTGTCCACTGGAGGCAATCCTTCCTTTGGCTCCACATAAATAAGGCCATACATCCCGTTGGCGATATGCATACCTACTGGCGCTACGGCACAATGGTAGATATAAAGGCCTGGATTAAGAGTTTTGAAAGTAAACTGGGTGCTGCGACCAGGAGCTGTCATCGAGGCTTCTGCTCCTCCACCAGGACCGGTAACGGCGTGAAGGTCGATGTTATGGGGCAGCTTGTTGTCAGGATGATTGTGCAAGTGAAACTCTACCATGTCTCCTTCTCTTACCCGCATAAATGGACCAGGAACTTCACCACCAAATGTCCAGAATGTGTACTCTACACCATCGGCTAAACGGCCGATTTTTTCAACAATCTCCAAGTTGATGATCACTTTTTGCGAACGGTCATAGCCAGGAGATGCTGGGACGTGTGGTGCATAAGTGAGTTCAGCTTCGTATTCACCTACTATTCGACCCTCGTCCTTGTCTGATTTTTGTTGGTTACAACTACTAGCTGCAAACGCCAGAATTAAGATTGAACAATATTTGATAAAAGTATACTTACACGCCATAGGAATAAATTGTTTGGTTTGAGATTTTATCTTCCTTATTAAAGAAATGTTTTATTAAAATGTTTTTATATGGCGAGTTTTTCTTACCCGAAAGCAATCTATACACCATGCATCTTATTAAAATTATTTTATTTGGTTCATGCTATTAACACGCTATTTAAATACCATGATATGATTAAAATCATAATTTATCAAATTTTTGGTTATTATAATTACGATAACCTGAAGATTTAAATTTATAGGGATGGAAGAGTATGTAAAAAGGGAGCTGAAAGATAGGGTAAGCATAAGCCTATTAGTAAACACGTTTTATGCTAAGGTAAGGGCTGATGAAACGTTGGGGCCCATTTTTAATCACATCATTCAAGATTGGCCGTCGCATTTGCAAAAGCTAACAGACTTTTGGGAAAGGACACTACTTTCACACAAAGTCTATAAGGGGAACCCATTAGCAGCGCATAACAAGGTAGATATGGAAATGGATAATAGCATCACCATGGCGCATTTTGGACGCTGGTTGCAATTATGGTTCTCGACAATTGATGAAAACTTTGAAGGGGAAAAGGCGACACTAGCCAAAGATCGTGCTCGTAAAATGTCGACATTAATGTTCCTGGCTATTTTTAATAATAGAAAGTCAGCAACGACTAACCGTTGATTTCAGGAAGGCTAGAGCCAAGAAATATGAATAATATGGCTACTAATATCTGCACAGATAATAGCAGCCACATTCAATTATTATCCTATCGATTTTTCTAGTGCTTTTGACTTGGGAAACAAAATGTTGTTTTCCAAATGGATATGCAAGTGCAAGTCTTCTTCAAACTCTCTTAATTTTTGGAAAGCAACCATATAGGTATTGCACGCATCTTGGGGAGGAGTGTAATTATTGCTCAATGCTGCTATCTTTCTAAATCGGTCACCTTCTGCTTCATGATCTTCCTCCATATTATCGATAAGTGCGGCGATAGACCCAAATGCAGGTGTTGGTAGCTCTTTTGCTCCAGCTCCTTCCAATTGCATCAATTTTTGAATGTAAGGGAAAACCATTAGTTCTTCCTTCTTCATGTGTTTGGTTAGTTCTCCAGCAGTTTCTTTATAAAGCGTCTTTATCTCAAACAGTTCAGGATGTCTGTCGCCATGTACTTGCGCTATCTTGTCCAAGTAGGCGGTAAGCACGGGAATAGCTTTTTCTACGTATCCATGGTGGATTTTTTGAACGTAATTGGCCAAAAGATCGAGGGGCCATTCATCGTAAGGTAGACCGCTATCGCTTCCTTTGGCAGCTGAGACAGTCTTTTTGATCTCTTCAATGATAGAATCAGCGTCAAGTTCTTGTTCTTCGCAAGCAGCGGCGATAGACTTTCCGCCTCCACAGCAAAAATCAATGCCATATTTCTTGAATACATCGGAAGTTCTATAGTCAGCGCGTACGATCTCTCCGATAGTCGTGTTTGTTAAATCCATGGTGTTATTAATTATTGTTTAGGCAAATATAGTACACTTTTTATAAAAGACAAATTAGTCCTTTATATTTTTATACATAACGTAGTCATGATTAATAAGTTCAATGTTTATAACAATATTATTGGGGTGTTTAACGAAACTGGTACAGAGGCAGTGTTATTCCTTACTTTGGGCTTGCGGGGTAACATGTTCTATTGAAACATTATCGATTTGTAATTTTCAGGATTTTTCAAGACGGTGGTTATTCCATTGGAAACAGAAAGCAGTGCGTTGTCATCTTGATGTATGGGGATCTTTATTTTGCTAGCGAGCCTCTCGGCAAGGCCTCTTAGTAAAGAGCTTCCACCAGTTAAATGGATGCCGTTATCATATATGTCGCTCGCCAATTCGGGAGGGCATTCTTCTAAAGCTTGAATGATGGCCTGCTCAATTTTTACCAAGCTGGTATTTAAGACATAGGCAATTTCTACATGATCAATCGTTTTACCTTTGGGAATTCCTGTTATAGTGTCTTTTCCTATCACTTGAAAAGGCTCTGGTGGCTCTTTTTTTAACTCTTGGGCAGCACCGGCTTTGATTTTAACAGTTTCTGCCATAGGCAAGCCGATATCGATGTTATAGTTTTTCCTGAAATATTGTTGGATGTCGTCGTTGAGGCTATCTCCACCAGTTTTAATAGAACGGTAGTTCACGATTCCTGACAGCGACATTACTACAGCCTCTGTTATTCCTCCGCCGATGTCCACCAAGAACTTTCCATCAGGCTCACGGATGTCAAGTCCCAGGCCTAATGCGGCTGCAATAGGCTCGAACAATAGAAAAGACCTTGATGATCGGAATTGCTCCATGGTGTCTCGCAATGCTCTGCGTTCCACTTCCGTAGTGGCAAATGGAACCCCAGTGACGACATAGTTGAAATTGGAGAAAAGGGTTTTTTCAGTGAAAGTGCTTTTAATCAGTGCGTTCAGCATTTTGCTGGCCGAAAAAAAGTCTGCAATTACGCCTCCTCGCATGGGCCTTATTACCTTGAGTCTTTCTGGGGTTTTGCCGATCATGGCGTAGGCTTCTTTTCCTACCGAATGGGCATTCTTGGTATTGCCGTTTAGCGTAACAACAGAAGGTTGGGTCCATACCTGATTGCGATGATTGGCTATCACAATATTGTTGTTGCCAAAATCTACGGCTACATTCTCCCTTCTGCCTATACTTCCTAGATTGAATTTTTTCATGATGCCATTCTGCCAAGCTTCCCATTATAAACTTTCTGCTATGACGGGTATTTAATTTAATTCCGGATATTAAAATTAGAAATACCGTTTTATTCCTCTTGAAAATAAAACCTTATTATCAAACGCATGTAATTATGAACACGAATCCTTAATAAACACTCTTCCTAAAACTCAAAAGTTTATATGATGTCGTACTTGCATTCCATTGGGGGCGTTACTTCCTTATTAAGCAGGGCATTATGGCGAAGTTTGATCGTAAAGCTGAGTTTTTATTTATTCAGAATTGCACAAATCCATAATAAAAATCAAAGATATAGCCACCAAAGCGCAAGTGGGGGTGATCTTTAAAGTGAATCACATCCTTGATTTGTCTAAAATGAGTAGGATATTACATGGCGCTGGGTTATGACTTGGCGCATAAGGCGGACGTAGCATTATCCGTATTTTTGTCCTGGAAATACCCTTATAAGCAGTTCAAAAACTGGAAGTAATCGTTTACCTGTCTCTGAACACTTTTCTATTGGTAATTCTGAGTTCTTTCTTTTCGGTGAGGTTCTTAATTGTTCTAATAACGGTTTCTACCCTTAAGCCTGTCATATCGGCGAGTTGCTGGCGGGTAAAAGGCACCTCATAAGACTTGTCAGGAGAGATATCATCCTTTTCTTTAAAGTAGTCGATCAAGGTAAGTAGGCGGTGCTCTGGGGCATGGCTGGATATTTCTTTGGCAATCATGGCCTTGAACTGTAGCCGCCTGCTCAGTATCGCGCAAAACATAAAGTGAAGGTCAAAGTTTTCTTTCAGCAGTTGGATAAAATTGCTTTTCGGCAGCTTCCAGATGATCGAATCAACAACCGTGACAGCATTGGCTGGATAGGAGAAATCTGCAAAAAGGGGAGGCTCTCCAAAACTTTCCCCATTCTTGAACATCCCCTGAACAAACTCCTGCCCATCCTGACTGTAGTTGTTCATTTTCACAATGCCTTTTCGTACCTGATAATAGAACAAGGCAGGCATGCCCTCCGATAGGATGATTTCATTTTTTTGGTGATGGACGGCTTTCGCACCGTATTGCTCTAAAATTGCATCGTCTATGATCATAGGTGGAAAATTAAGCATTGCGTTTAATTATTACAAACAATGCCTCTGGTGCAATAGATGATGAATGTCATAGAATTGAATGAAAAGCGTCATGATTTATACTACTGGTTTAATATAATTTTGAAGAAAGTATGAAAGATTTAAAAATGGAAGCGTTAATCCGGAAATATAATGTTCCTGCCCCACGGTACACGAGTTATCCGACTGTTCCTTATTGGGACACTTCGGTGCTTTCCCCTACAAAATGGCAACAAATAGTAAGGAGAGCTTTTGAAGAAACAAATGAGGAAAAGGGCATAAGCTTGTACATCCATTTGCCATTTTGTGAAAGCTTATGTACGTATTGTGGCTGTAACAAGCGCATTACCAAGAATCACAAAGTTGAAGACCCTTATATAGAAGCTGTATTGGAAGAATGGCGTATGTACAGAGATATTCTGGGCAAGAAGCCCATTCTTAGAGAGTTGCATTTGGGAGGAGGGACACCTACATTTTTCAGCCCAGAAAATTTAAAGTGGTTGGTGACCACCATTCTAAAGGATGTTACGATTCATCCCGTTCATGATTTCAGCTTTGAGGGGCATCCCAACAATACTACACCAGAACACTTACAGGTGCTATATGATCAAGGCTTCCGGAGGGTAAGCTTTGGCGTTCAAGATCTGGATATGAAAGTACAGCTAGCGATTAACAGGATACAGCCTTTCAAAAATGTAAAACATGTAACGGAAGCAGCAAGGGCCATCGGTTATAACTCTATTAATTTTGATTTGATATATGGACTACCCTTTCAATCGCTGAAAGGGGTAGGAGAAACGATCGATAAGGTAGGGGAGCTGATGCCCGATAGGATAGCTTTTTATAGTTATGCACATGTGCCTTGGCTCAAAACTGGACAAAGGGGATATGCTGACGAGGACTTGCCAGATAATGAGGAAAAGCGGCAGTTGTACGAGTTGGGCAAGGACAAGTTGACCGCTCTTGGATATGAAGATATTGGGATGGATCATTTCTCCCTTCCAGAAGATACACTTTACAAAGCAGCAAAACATGGGACCTTACACCGAAACTTTATGGGTTATACAGTTTGCAATACCGAGCTTCTGATCGGATTGGGTACTTCTGCTATCAGCGATGCCAAATATGGCTATGCTCAGAATGCCAAAGTAGTGGAAGCTTATAAAGAAAAGGTGCTAGAAGGCAGGCTGCCTGTCTTTAAAGGACATGAAATGACCGAAGAGGATCTCATGTTAAGGAGGTCTATCCTCACCTTATTATGTCAAAATGCGCTATGTATAGATACAAAATTAAATAAAGTATTGGCAGAAGGAGGTAAGCAGCAGTTGGCGGTAATGCAGGAAGAAGGCTTGATTGAGGCCAGTGGAAATATATTGAGTGTGACTGCATTGGGAAGGGCATTTATCCGCAACATTGCTATGGTATTGGATGTGCGGCTGCAACGTGCCAAGCCTTCTGATGCTCCAGTGTTCAGCAAAGCGATCTAAGTGATATGAATATAGTACGCGTAACAAAAATTTTTGATTTTGAGATGGCGCATGCCCTGCACGGTTATACGGGAAAATGTGCCCATATCCATGGGCATTCATATCGCCTTACAGTGACAGTAATAGGGAGTACCATAGAGCGAGAGGATAATCCTTGCTTAGGGATGGTCATGGATTTTTCGGATTTGAAAAAACTAGTGAATGAGGAAATCATTGCCGTTTTTGACCACGCTTTGATGCTGAAAGATACCGACCCTTTGCTCACGGCTTTTGAAGCGGATACCATTGAACGCCAGCAAATTATCAGGACAACCTATCAGCCTACTTGTGAAAACATGCTGATCGATTTTGCTCAAAGACTAAGGGCACGTTTAAGTGCCCCGCTCATGCTTCATTCTCTTACGCTTCAGGAAACGCCCAACAGTTATGCTTCTTGGTTTGCAGAAGACAATAAATAAGGTTCACACAACTGCTGTAGCAACTCTTCTGCTTCATTTAGGGATCGTTCGAAGGCTTGTTCCAAAGAAGCCTGGCCAGCCTTGAAGAGTTCGCGATAATAGGCTATGCCCCTGAAAAGGTTGTCAGAAAAGCTAATGCAATATTTGATGAATTTGTGATCTGGCATAGGGTTTTCGCTTATCTGCTCCCTGATATGCTCGATATACAATTGTAGCTCCTTAATAAACATATGGGGGCGATCCTTTCGTACGATAACGCTGCTTCGTCCATAGATATGGTCTGCCATTTCCTTCAATGAAACCACTTTAGAGAAATAGGCGACATTGGGCCCCGGGCAAATAGTCACCGACCGAAGGTTTTTAAGGAATGGTTGTTCGTATCTTACAGGTGCCGCATTGCTCAATCCTATGCAAAGGCACTCTTTGGTCAGCACCTCCTCAGATTGTTTTTTATATTCTGCTTCTGGCAGTTGAGCAGCTTTTAATTGTGCAATTTTTAGTTTCTGGTATTTTTTTGAAGCTGTACAAATAGGCTCGGTTGTAAATTCTGTATTTGAGACCAGGTATTTTTCTGTACACGGACTTCCAGGATTTCCTATGTCGATCCGCCCCAACTTTTCTTTTTCACCGCTCGTGCCTTTTAAATAACTGAAACGGACACCTAGTGGTGAGTTTTTGCTAGAAACCACATCTTTCTCCAATGCCTTGGATAGCAAGCTTAAAGTATCTTCGTCTACGGTGGTTGCTTCAGGGCACAAAAGAAATGGTGTTCCCCATCCTGTGCTGGAAACACCATATTGTTGGTGCAAAAGCTCTGCCTCTTCAAAAGTGCCAATCCCGCCTTGCGCAGTAATTTTTATGGGATGTGGTTCAGCAAATACTGGCTTTCCCTTAACTTTTAATGCTGCGCAATACAACTCGTGTAGTGTAGCGATTAGCTCGTCTTTTTTTTGCCTGAATTCCTCAAGAATAGGCCCCATGAGCAAGCCATCGGTAGCGAAAGTGTGACCTCCGCAATTCAGACCAGATTCCAGACGGAATTCGCTCGTCCATATTCCCTTCTTGGCAAGATATTTCCCTTGAATAAGCGCTGAACGATAGTCGCTTACTTTTATGATTATCTTCTTTTTAAATTTTCCCCACGCCGTAGCATCGAAACTGTCAAGTCTTTCCATGTAATTGAAAAGCCTTGGGTTCATACCAGCAGAAAAAATAATAGATGAGTTTTGGAGCATGCTGTTGGCATAACCACGCAAGGCGCTGAGGGCATCCGAGCCATCTTCTAAAATATTTCCTTCCACATCATAATTGTTCTTGTCGATTTTGGTCATGATGTTGACCTCTATTTCTCCTGGTCTTACGGCTTTTCGTAATATGTTTTCTATAGCAAGCATCTTCTCTCTGGAAGCTTCACGACCCATTTTTTGGTATAATTGTTTCAAAGGATGGTCTTCTGGTAGCATTTCATAATACTTCACAATGTCCGACCCTGCTTGGAAAGCCGAATTTTGAAGCTTTTCTATTTGCTTATTGACAATTCTGTTCACAAGGTTGAGATAATCGGTAATACGCTTGGCACGATAGTCTTCAACCTTAGTCGGAATGGGCACAAAGGGTTCATTGTTTTCATTATAGTAAAACTTGCGCATCACTTCAATAAGGTTGTCTTCAATGATAGAAATAGCGGAAGTAATACCATATCGCGCCACCTTTATTGGTGAGTCGATGGTAAATGCCAGGCCCATTACAGGTATATGAAATTTGTGAAGCGTTGCTGTGTCCATTGTATTGCTTTAAGTAAATAGCAAATGTTGGCATTATTTAAGACTTATAATATGACTTTGGTCATAATGGAGCATGAGAATGGTGGGAAGAAGGAAAAGGTTTATGGGTGAATGAGAATAAAGGGCTGTATTGCTATTGCACAATTGGTTTCCTATTGATGATTACAGATCTATTGCTATTAATAGTGACGCATAAAAAAAGCATCCTGAATTAGTCCAGGATGCTTTCTAGTGCTATGTTACATGTCCTTACCCGCACTTGCTGTAGCCGCACTGGTTACATTGCAAGCAAGACTCCTGATAAATCATAGAAGCTTCCTTACAATTGGGGCATGTGTTTTGTGTTGGAACAGTACCGTCTGGGATGAAAGACAGCAGTGCACGTTTAACACCATTTTTCCAAGTATTTAAAGTGTGCTCGTCCAAATAGAGGTTCTCGATAATTTCAATGACATATTTGAGCGGCATGCCATGTCGAAGCACGCCACTGATCAGTTTGGCGTAGTTCCAGTATTCTTCGTTAAAGGTTCTTGAAAGCCCTTCTATGGTTACTTTATAGCCATCTTTATCCTGATATTGGAAATCGTATCGGTTTCTTCCATCACTTTCGTTTTTGCTTTTGATTACTTTGCCCATCTTCACGCTCGATAGAATGGAGAAAGAATCGGCTGCCCGGCCAGTAAATATTTCGTAAGGTTTTCCTTCATACAAACCTACCACAGCCACCCAACTTTCATCATTGTTTTTGAACTGAAGCACGGCAGCATCCAGTTCCTTTGGACGTTTAGGTGGGTTAGTCTCCAAGAATGCAGGCTTTTCTTTTTTGCCCTCGCTTACCAATATGCCTGAGCGGCTGCCTTCTCGATATACTGTTATGCCCTTACATCCTAGCTTCCATGCATCCAGGTAGAGAGATGAAATCATCGCTTCCGGAGTGTCCTCAGGCAGGTTAACAGTAACGCTGATCGAGTGATCTACCCATTTTTGCAAAACACTCTGAAGCTTTACTTTGGCCCTATAATCGATCTCATCACTACTTGCACCTGCGTATGGCGATTTTATAATCAACTGATCCAGCTGGTTTCTATCAAAACTCTCGATTTCTTTTTTGCTGTGCCCTTGTGACTCCAGCCATTCTTTGAAACCGTGATGGAAGACGGCATATTCTTCATAATAGTCGCCATTGTCATCAATGAAATATTTTTTTTCGGGAGTGCCATTTTTCGGGGCATTCACTTTTCTTCTGCGCGAATAATAAAGCCTAAATACTGGTTCTACACCTGATGTGGTCTGCGCTAGCAAGCTTGTGCTGCCTGTTGGAGCAATGGTCAACATGGCAATGTTCCTTCTGCCATATTTGTACATATCTTCAACCAGCTTAGGATCCACTTTAGCAATCCTGTCTATTAGCGGATGGTTCTGCTCTTTTTTTGCGCTGTATATAGGGAAAGCACCTCTTTCTTTCGCCAGTTGTACAGAGCTTCTGTATGCTTCAACATTTAGGGTGCTTTGGACTTCTTCAGCAAAGGCGATAGACTGGTCAGAGCCATAAGGTATATCCAAAGACGCCAACATATCGCCAAGCCCCGTAATGCCTAGACCGGTTCTCCTGCCTTTCTCGCACATATCTTTTATCTTAAGCCATAGATTGCGTTCTACGGCTTTATACTGCTCTGCTTCAGGGTCTTTTTCTATTTTCTCTAAAATGTTATCGACCTTTTCAATCTCCAGATCGATCATGTCGTCCATCATGCGGAGTGCAATCCTTACGTGCTGTTTGAATAAGTCAAAGTCAAAATAGGCATCTTTTAGGAAAGGATTTTTTACGTAGCCTGTAAGGTTAATGGCCATAAGACGGCAGCTATCGTACGGACACAACGGGATTTCTCCACATGGGTTTGTCGATACAGTTTCGAAACCTTCATCAGCATAGCGATCGGGAAGTGATTCGCGAGCAATGGTATCCCAAAAGATCACACCAGGCTCAGCCGACTGCCATGCCCCTTCGGTTATGCTTTTCCACAACTCCAAGGCATCTGTTTCTTGCACAATAGAGGGTTTGGTGCTGTTAAGCGGAAATTGTTGTGTATAGGTTTTGCCTTTGTCAACAGCATTCATAAAGGCATCGTCTACCCGCAATGAAATATTGGCTCCCGTGATGGAGGTGGTATTTCGTTTTGCTTTGGCAAATGCTGCTGCTTCTGGATGTTTAATGTGTAGTGTGAGCATGAGGGCGCCTCGTCTTCCTCCTTGTGCCACTTCTCTAGTAGAATTGGAAAATCGGTGCATAAAAGGAACGATGCCTGTAGCCGTAAGGGCGGTGTTGTTCACTTTGCTTCCTTCGGGTCGGATATGCGACAGGTCAAGGCCGACGCCTCCTCTTCTTTTCATAAGCTGTACAAGCTCTTCATCTAGGTTGAGTACAGACCCATAGGAGTCTGCCCCTCCTTCAACCCCTATCACAAAACAGTTGGAGAGGGAAGAAAGCTGTAGGTTATTGCCAATGCCAGCCATAGGGCTGCCTTGAGGAATAATATATTTGAAATTTTTAAGCAGTTCGTATATTTCATCTTCCTGGATTGCCGCTGGATATTTTGCCTCTATACGAGCGAATTCACGTGCAAGCCGGCGGTGCATGTCATCAGGGGTCTTTTCAAAAAAATTACCCTTGCTATCTTTTAGGGCATATTTGCTAAGCCAAACTTCCGCCGCAAGCACATCACCTTGAAAATATTCGGTGCTGGCTTTTTTAACTTCTTCTTCGGTGTAGGTTTTCCCCGCCTTAGGCTTGGTCGGTTCGATAAGATCGGTTATCATAGGTAATATAATTAAGGTTATAAATCAATATAAAAGAGCTTCCATCTCTACAATCTTCGGGAAAAGGATATCGTTTTCCAACCTGACCTGTTCGTTCCATAATCTCTTTAATTCCATCAACCCCAGACAAGTTTCATTGAAAGCTTGAAGATTCTGTAGTTGGTCGTCAAATTTTTTGATAATAGTTAATATAAGATCAAAATGCAAGTCTTCTGTCTTATGATATTGGTACATTTCATGAATTGAATGGCAGGCCGATATAAGGCCAGGTTTTCTCATTTTGTCTTCTTTTTGCAACTCCTTCACGTATCGTTTCGCAAAAGGCAAAATAATTGCTGCTTCTTTTTTCAAATGATTTTCCATGGTGGACATGCTCTCCCAGAACAGGTTTTTCGCATCCAGGAGCCGCTCAGCTTCTGGAAGATGGAATGTTGTCATCACAAGGAAACCGGCTTTTACCTCATCTACCTTTTTTTGAATGTTGGGATGGATTACGGTAGCGATATAATCGGCCAACTGGTCGGCAGACCAAAGATGAAAATCTATTTCCATGCGACATGAGACTTCAATTGCCTTACGGATAAGGAGTAAGGTCGGTTTTAAAATAATGTAAGATTTTGCTACCTCAAATATAGCAGAAGGAACTCGCATTTTGTTGCAAGTTCCTTTAAAAAACTAGCAACGCATTATTGCTAGGGATCAATCGACCACCTTTAATTATGCTTGGATTTTTCCAAATCAATTGCTTTGGGGAAAAGTATGTTGTTTTCAAGGTGCACATGCTGGTGCAGGTCATCTTCGTACGCCTGCAGCATATCGAAAAGCAAGCGATAAGAAGTGCAGGCGTCTTGAGGAACAGTGAAGTTGTCACTTAACTCCCTAATCTTTTCGAATCCATCCCCTGCGTTCGCATGTTCCATTTCCATCATATTGATGGGCATCTGAATGGTGGCAAAAGGGAACCCAGATAAATTTTCTTTTTTATAAAGTTTCTTTATGGCAGGGAAAAGCATTTGCTCTTCTTTCACCATATGCTGCAACAACTCCTCAGCAATAGCATAGATTGTTTCATTGATTGTGTGAAGTTCGGGATGAGCGTTTCCATGTACTCTTGTCACCTTTTCACTCAGAGTCAATAAATCTGGCGTTGTGTCCCGGACATATTGATGATGGTTGTGAACGATATAATCTGCCAGAAAATCTAAACCCCAATCTTGGGCTCTCATGTTAAAAGCTGGGTTCTCACCTGCTTTGTCTATTTGGTCTTGCAGCTCTCCTGGGTCTAACCCCGCTTCAGCGCATGCCTCTTCAAAAGGTGTCTTGCCTTTGCAGCAGTAGTCGATGTGAAACTTTTTAAAAACTCCTGCTGCTTTCGGGTTTTCAAGAAGAATATCTGCAACCGTCTTTCCAGCGTCTTTAGTTTTGGTAATGGATACCCGCCAAGTTGCTGGCCCCTCTTCTATATATTTCCATTCAAATTGTTCGGGGCGTTCGGCCTTGAACTGGTAGAACAAGGGAAGTGGGTCGTGGTCATTAATGATGATAAAGGCTTCATCCTTTTTCAACTGGTCAAATCGCTGAAATATGGAAGGATGCTTTAGCCGTGGTTCAATGATGCGTACATCAAGTGTGTTTAATGTTTCCATAATTATTTTTTGTTTATGTAAAACTAAACACCTCATTTTCTCTCTTATATGATTTGAATCATGTAGGTGCACTTCAGCATTTTTATATCGCTGCAGGCAGTTTAAACAGTAGACAAAGACATCATAGGAAGTTTACAACACTTTCTACCACATGTTCGCTTTTCATGATTCTATTATGACCGAGGCCTTCTGTTTCAATGAGTTTAGCCATAGGCCAATAGGTCACCAGGTTTTCCGATTCTTCAAACGGGATTACCTTATCTTGCCGATCATGGATAAGCAAGCTCTGTATGTGCGGAATGGAAGCTATCCAATTGGTTACTTGCATATTTTCAATTTCAAGTTGAAATATCTGTCTGAGTAAATCCTCAAATTGCTTTTGAGCCACTTTAGGAAGCTGAACCATGACGAAAAAGTTTTTAAATATCTGATCGATCCGTGACGGACTTGCAATCATAACCACCTTTTCAAGTGCTTCAGGGGTTGAAAACCTCGTGAACATTTGAATCTGTGTGGCACCGCCAAAGGAGTGTCCGACCAAGGATGTTACAGGGCCGCTCTTTTCTAATCGGGTCATTACAGCATTAAGGGCATTCCCGAAATCGATCATGTTGGTTTGGCGTTTAACAGACGCTCCATGGGCAGGGCCTTCTATGGCTACAACACGGTGTCCCGAACTGACGAGCGGAGCGATAAATCGTTCATAAGCCTGGGGGCCGCTTTCCCAGCCATGTATCAACATGACGATGTTGCCCGTGAAGCCCCACATATAGGCCCAAACTTTTCCATCTTTATAGGGTACGCAGAGCACATGTGCTTTTTCAAAAATGTAAGGAAGTTGAACAGGTCTTCTTTTTGGGGTCATAAACATCTTCAAAGCTAACTTGGCAGCTAAAGCAGGGAACAACCTCCCTAGATGTCTGAACAGAAAAGGAACGAGTTGCCATAACAGAGGTCGTTGCTTTTTCTTTGTGACGACTGTTGATCTGGATTGAGTTGTAGTTGAGGTAGCCATATTAAAAATATTAAAGACCGATCGGTTTATATTGTGATAAAAAAATTATGCTTTAATCCGTTCTGTTAGCGTTGTCAAATGGGCAATGCAATCTTTGAGGTAGCGAAAGTCCTGATAAACTTTGGACATCATGATGCCCCCTTCAATGGTAGAAAGGAATACGGTAGCAAATTTGTTAACATCAGTTTCTGTTTTTATTTGACCATAGGACTGTCCCTTTTCAAGAATATGGATGAGCGAACTTCGGAGCAATTCTAAGGCTTCAACTACTTTCAAACGCAAACCTGGGTGGGTGTCATCGGATTCGATGGCCATATTAAGTATAGGGCATCCTCCCATTACAGGGGGATCAAAATAATAGCTTTTATAAAAATTAAGAATAGCATGGAGCTTGTCCAAAGCGTTTTTTTCTGCCTTGATCATCCGTGTCATTTTGTCCAATACTTTTTGAACGTTATACTCAAAGGCTGCAAATGCAATGGCTTCTTTGCTTTTGTAATTTCCATATAGTCCACCTTTGGTAAGACCCGTCGCGTCCATAATGTCCTGCATGGAGGTGCCCATATACCCTTTGGTATTGAATACCACAGAGGAGCGCTCCACGATAAACTGCTTGGTAAGGTCAGATTTAGTTTGTTTCATGCTATAAAAGACTGATCGGTATAAAATTAGGGCATTGTTTTCAAAAATCAAAAAATCATTCTTGATTTTGATTATGTTCTTAATTCCTGAAGCGTTGTGTTGAGCCAGTATACAGCCTAGGTTGGCTAAACCTTTGAATTTTTACCCATTTTTTCAAAGGAAAAATAAGTTAGCAGGCCAATTCCTAACGGCATAAGGATCGAAATGGCAAAAAGCGTTTCGTAATAATAGGGTAATGCTACACCTTGCATGGCAAAAATTGGTTGTAGGAAAATTAGTAGTTCACTCAGTATAAAGCCCGACAGAAAGAGAAGCAGGGCGATGGTGATGATGCGCCGACTGAGGTGAAGGAGCTGCAATTGAGCAAACCATCCGATGAGAAACACGGTGACGAAACCTAGAAACACAATATGCAAATAACCAATAGTAAAACCGCGTACGGTATAGGCTAAGTCTGCCACCATCGGGAAAGCAGAGGCGAATTGCAGGATGATTTTTATGCCAAAGGCGGTAAATGCAAATATGAAAAGTTGTTTAGCCCTTATTGAAAGGATTGGTTTTAGCTGGTTTCTAAGTTTTTTGACGATGAATATGAGATATGCCAAAGCAAAAAGTTGCAATGCGGCAGCCACCATAGCCGTAGCATAGACCCAAGAAGGAGGATGAACCCATAGAGTAGAAAGAGAATAAGCTGGGATGCAGGCAGTGGCCAATAGTATTAAAAATCGTCTGGTGTAGTAGGTGGGCATAAGTAGGTTGTGTCTTTCTACCAACCAAAAGAACAAACCAAAAACAGCAAAGGTAAACCAACCATCATATTGAAAGTGCAAATAAAAATAAATGGCTAGGTTAGCTATAGGGCCTGACAATCCTTTGGCCATAATGACGCCCAAGCCAAACGGACCTATAGACGAAAGTATCATAAAAAACAAGCTCCACTTCACGAAAGACAAAGAAAGACGATGTCCGTGAAGATCATGCTTTTGAATATCCATGAAGAATTTAACAGCAAACCACCAAGAAAGAAAAACATGCAAGGACGTGAACGTGATGGATGCAGCCGCATAGCCTTGGATTGGAAATGTGATCAGCATCCCTACGACTGCTATTTGTAGGAGCCAGAATAGCAGGCGATACTTCCTTGCCTTGTCAGGGATATAAGCAAAAAGCAGCCCGGCAAACAATGCGTTGAAAACCCAACCTAAAAAAGCCACATGTGAATGGGCATGAAGGAAATGACGGTAATTAATGCCTTCGATGGGAGAAAAAAACAACATTCTCAAAAATATGCCTAAAAGCCCTACCACAATAAGGTAGAGAAACGATAGGCGGATCCATTTCTTAATCATGGCTTTGCTCTTGATCGAAACAAATTTAAGGTAGAAAACGGCTTTTCTGAAGAAATCTCTTTTTATTTATGATAAGCCTTGGCACTAATTCATAATAATGGTTCTAAAGTTGTCAAGTTTCGGATTTTATAAGCGCGAAATTCTGGCGAGCTTTGTAGAGGAAAGTAGAAAAACATGCAAGAGGAACTTAATTATAAACGTATTGCTATTGCGATAGAATACATAAGGGAGCACTATAAACAGCAGCCGAGCTTAGAAATGATCGCTCAACAGGTACACCTTAGTCCTGCACATTTTCAAAGATTGTTTACAGAGTGGGCAGGAACGAGCCCCAAGAAATTTTTGCAATATATTAGCATTGCACATGCTAAAAATATCCTGGATATTAACAAGCAGGCCTCTTTATTTGATGCAACCCATGATACAGGACTTTCTAGCACAAGCCGCCTGCACGACTTGTTCGTTAATATAGAAGGCATGACACCTGCAGAATATAAGCATGGCGGAAAGCACTTGACCATACGCTATAGTTTTGCGCAAAGTCCATTCGGTAACCTGATCGTGGCTGCTACTGAAAAGGGGATAAGCCATATGGCTTTCGAGGAGGATCGTGCCAATGCCTTCCATATTTTGAAACAGAAGTTTCCCATGGCTAACTTTATTCAAGAGGTTGATGCGTTGCAACAGAATGCCCTCCGAATCTTTCAGCAGGATTGGAGCCAATTATCTGAAGTCAAGCTCCATTTGAAGGGGACTGATTTTCAGGTAAAAGTATGGGAAGCATTACTTAAAATCCCTACTGGAAACCTGACTACCTATAGTGCTATTGCCAAGGGCATTGGCCGATCTAATGCTTCTAGGGCAGTAGGCACTGCTATTGGGAGCAACCCCATTGCCTACCTGATCCCCTGCCACAGGGTGATTCGTTCCACTGGGGAATTCGGTGGCTATATGTGGGGAAGCACCCGCAAAGCTGCCATGATAGGCTGGGATAGGGCGCAGGTAGAGGGCAGTTTATAATAAGTTCAATTTATATATTTATTTTTGCACTGATTTTTATTTTTGAAAGCCTTTTTATTTTTTCTTATGAAGCACTTGGTATGGTTGTTATTTTTTTTGCTGCACAATGTCCCATTGCAGGCCCAAGAAAACGAGGCTTGGACAGCATTTTGGAATAACGACACTACACGCATAGGTTTTAAGGATGCAGCAGGGGAAACCGTTATCCCGCCTACGTTTATGGGTCTTACCATGGCCCATAGACTAGAGCATATAATGGCTGCAATGGAAATGACTTCAGATGGTATTGAAAGCTACTACCTCACTAAGAGTTTGAAAATTGTCGCCAGGGACAGCCTTTATTTTTGGGACAACGCCTCAGATTGCGAAAGTGAAGGATTTATCAGGTTCCATGATAAGAACAATGACATGGTAGGAATGCTGAATCGTGACGGTGAAGTGGCTATTCCTGCTGAGTATAATATGTTGAGCAGAGTAATGAACGGAATGGTGGTAGCATTAAAAGGGGCAAAAAAGCATTATGACAAACACAAAAAACATACAGGTTGTAAGCATTACCGGTGGAAAGGAGGAAAAACATACCTCATAGATACAGCCAACCATATACTCGTCAAGAACTTTTCTGTGGAGTCTGATTTGGACTTTTATTCTATATCCAAACATCCTAGACCTAGTGATGACCCAGAAAAGGAGAACTTTCTTGGTGTGGACGGACAGTATTATACTTTTGTAAATTTTACAAACGACTTTAAAACTTGGTTTTTTACTGATTTGATGCAAGATTTTTCAATAGAAAAGCTGATAGATGTAACGCATGACTCGGTCACTTATTGGAATGAAGAAATAGGCTGGCTTGTAGAGACAGGAAAAGATTTTGCTCAACGAAATCTCTCTTTTATGAATAATGAATGGGCAAAACTTCAAAATGACCAAGCTGAATATCATGTTTTTATAGAAAGTCTAAATCCATATATTTTTACTTCTGCCTACTATCAACGATATTTCAACAATTGCCTGGAAGGAAAGGGCTGGCAATATCCCGTGATGGATCTTGTGATTAACCACACTCGCCCAGGAGAATTTTATCAGAATAGTTATCAGTTTCTAAAAACGGAAAGTGGCTATAAGATGATCAGCGCAAGCATTCGCAATAAGGAATAAGCTCAACTTTTTTCTTGATATTATCATCATTTTAGGCGGTAAGTGCCATAGTAGATTAGGTTCAATGAATGGGATACATGACGTAATAATAAATGAAGCTTATGGCAAGAAATAGCTATGTAGCACTGTTGAGAGGGATTAATGTAGGAGGACACCATAAAGTGCCAATGGCCTCTCTTCGAAAAGAAATGGAGTCACTGGAATTCAATAATGTGGTAACACTACTCAATTCAGGCAATATAATTTTTGACAGCATAGACACCTCCACAGCACAACTTGAAGAAAAGATTGGCATGCATCTCGAAAGGGTTTTTGGATTTTCCATCCCTGTATGGGTGATAAAAGGACAAGAAATCACAGCCCTTATTCAGAAAGATCCATTTCAAAAGATTGATGTCACTAACAATACACGTCTGTACATTTCCTTTCTGAAAGAATCCCCTAAATTAAATCTGGATTTGCCATGGATGTCGGGTGATGGCTCCTATAAGATCATCGATATCCAGGACAGGCTGGTATGCAGTGTGCTCGATTTGTCTGTAAATACCACCATCAGCGGAATGGATGAGTTGGAAAAGCATTTTGGAAAGGCCATCACTACTCGGAATTGGAACACAATCTTACGTCTTGGCAGCAAAATGAAAGAATAAATCTATCTTGAAAACAAACATATGATACGACATAATATTGCTTCGATCTTTTTTATTGCGTTGGTTTTTATAACAGCATGTGGCACTGATAATGCACGCATGGGAGCAGCGAGCCATGATATGCAGTCCTATGCTGAAATTGAAGAGCAGGCTGATGTTGTTGATCAGCCTGCTATCGAAAGGAAGCTGATCAAAAGAGGGGATATCGCTTTTGAGACAAGCAATGTCGTCGAAACCAAACAGCATATCACAAATCTGGTGGCTGAGAGCAAAGGATATATTTCAAGTGACAATGTGTATGACTATAACGATAGAGTACAATATCACTTATCCATCAAGGTTCCTGCGGATCAGTTTGATTTGCTTTTAACCAAAATTGAAAGCAAGGCTGGTGACCTAGAGAGCAAAAATATTTATGTGCAAGATGTGACTGAAGAGTTCATCGATGTGCAAGCTCGGATAGGCATCAAGAAACAGCTGGAGGCTCGGTACAAAGAGTTGTTAAAAGACGCCAATCAAGTGGGTGATATTTTGAATATCGAAAAAGAGATGGCAAAGTTGCGGAGCGAAATCGAGGCCATTGAAGGTCGATTGAAATACTTAAACGACAATGTGGCCTTGAGCAGCCTAGAGGTGAGCTTTTATCAGAAGAATAGCTTTGGCCTTAGTTTTGCCTCAAAAGTGGGTGAAGCTATTTTTGATGGTTGGGATAGTTTCTTATGGTTCCTCATAGCCCTTGCAGGTTTATGGCCTTTTGTATTCATAATTATAGCAATTGTGATTTTAGTGCGGCGTTATAGAAAGCACAAAAAGAAAAGCAACGGCATCCACTAGTGCTTGACTATTGCTTTTAAGACGGAATGTCCAGATAAGTATTTGAACATTTCAGAAATATGCCTGTTGATTAATTGCTGAATTATGAAGTGAAGCATTTTTTAAACTTGGCATATGAAAATACAACCTGTCTGCTTCCTTTGCCTCTTGCTTTTCATAGTCTTAGGATGCGACTCCGAAATTGATGAAAGAGTAGTTCCTCAAGATGCTGAAGTCCCAAAGGAAGTAGAGACCAGACCTGCATCATGGGTAGAAGGCTTTCCTGCAGTGTATTCTGGTACCCATACATTAAAAGTGGTCGTTTCGATCACAAAACCAGGAAAGGTCTATTATGTCGTGTCCGACAAGCAACTTGAGGGAATAACAGGTCCTGAGGTTAAGGAAATAGCTACTGCTCAAAAAAACGAGCATAATGAATATGGCAAGAATATCCTTTCTGGCGTTGTGGATATCGGACAATCAAAAGCCAATGATACAGCCAGTTTCCAACTTAAAGTGCCCACAGATAGCAGAAATTATTTTACTTATTTTATTGCGGAAAGCCAAGAAAACGATAGTGCTTTCTTCTTTATTGACGGCGGTAAAATAAAGGAGAATGTCAATTTTATCTCTCCTAGAGAAACAGAAGAACACTATCCTTCTGTGAGGAGGGGAAAACAAATACACTACTTATTTTATGCTTTAGAAGATTATTACATCAATCCAGATGCTCGATACCCGCTTTTGATTTTTCTCCATGGCAAAGGTGAGTACGGAGATGGGAATAAGTTGAATCTGTATAAGAACGGCATTATTCCCCAGCTCATTCACGAAGGAATGGATTTACCCTTTGTCGTTGTTTCTCCTCAGATAGATTCGGGCAGATGGGATACAGACTTTGTTGATGAGTTTATCGATCATATAATAAAAAGCTATAGGATAGATGAAAATCGGATATATATGACAGGAAATAGTTTAGGTGGGGTTGGGACCTGGGAGTATGCTGGCGACTTTCCAAAAAGGCTTGCGGCCATTGTGCCAATTTCAGGAGAAGGAGACACTACGGAGGCTTGCTTTTTCAATGATGTACCTGTTTGGGCTTTTCACAATGCAGAAGATGGCATAGTGGCTGCGAAGGGAAGTTTAGATATGATAGAAGCACTTCAAACTTGCTCCCCGCCTTCAGGTGTACCACCAAAACTGACCATATACCCAGACAAAGGTCATAATGCATGGATTAGAACATATAATCTATCAGCAGGACATGATATTTACAATTGGATGCTAAGCTACAGCAGAACGGATCGTTGATATTCTGAAGCAATTATACCTTAGAAATTACATGCGTCCTGGAATGCTTCCATAATAGTGACAAAACACCTATTTTTGGATTGTCTAAATTGAATAAAACGACAAACGACAGTTATGAAAAGATTTTTCTACACCGCTGTAGTTGCAGGACTACTCTTATCATGCGAACCAGCTAAAAAATATTCTGGACCAGAACCTCATTTGGAGCTAGGGCAGAAAGTGATTTTTGTTGGCGGGAGTCTGGACAATGATTATGTGATCGTGGGGTATAAAGAGAATTTTGATGGTAGGATAGAAAAGCGCTGGCGAGATCAAGATTATATTGTCTTTGTATATACAAATGCACAAAATGACATTAAGGAAGGTACAGTGCACGTCAACTCGGTGATAAAACGTTAAGAGTATGATCTGAAGGTCGATGGATATGTACACTTCCATTGGCCTCAGTATGTTATTTATATTACTTTATAGATAAAAGCGATGGAGTCGTTAATAACGTTTCCATCGCTTTTGTTGTTTATAACATGTTAGTGCCATAAATTATCTTCAACCAGTCAATCTTTGCCTTAAAAAGCTCTATTTTTAAAGCCTTATTCAACAAACTATTGAGGCATATTCGTTATGCCCTTTGGTTTTGTATAAAAGGGCATTGATCTTGAGAAACGAAAACAAAATAATCGATAAACCTATGGAAAACTTGAACATTGGCTTGCTGAAAGCATTGTGTGAGACACCTGGAGCACCAGGTTTCGAAAAAAAGGTGAGGGACCTTGTCATTGAGCAAATGTCGGCTTTGGCTGATGAACTTACTGTTGATAACCTAGGTAATGTTTCCGTTTTAGTAAGGGGAAGGAATAACCCTGAGGGAAAAAAAGTAATGCTGGCAGCCCATATGGATGAAATTGGTTTTATCGTAACCCATATCGAGGAAGGTGGATTTCTGCGTTTTCATACCCTTGGCGGATTTGATCCTAAGACGCTTACCGCCCAAAGGGTAATTGTACATGGAACCAAAGACTTGGTAGGTGTAATGGGCAGCAAGCCAATACATGTGATGTCACAGGAAGAAAGGGGGAAAATGCCCAAGACTACTGACTACTTCATCGACCTTGGGATGAAGAAAGAAGAAGTGGAAAAATATATTAAAATTGGTGACCCTATTACCAGAGAGCGTGAGCTGGTTGAAATGGGCAACTGCGTCAACTGCAAGTCGTTGGATAATCGTGTTTCGGTTTTCATCCTGATAGAAGCCCTCAAAAGATTGAAAAATCCTCCTTATGATGTGTATGGGGTATTTACGGTTCAGGAGGAGGTGGGGCTTCGTGGAGCCAATGTAGCCTCCCATACCATCGATCCGGATTTTGGAATAGCCATCGATACTACAATTGCCTACGATGTGCCCGGTGCACAACCCCATGAGCAAATTACTGCGCTAGGGGAAGGGGCAGCCATCAAGATCATGGATGGCTCCGTGATTTGTGATTATCGAATGGTAGATTTTCTCAAAGACACAGCCAATAATAAAGGAATAAAATGGCAGCCTGAAATACTCACTGCTGGAGGTACTGATACGGCAGGTTTGCAGCGAATGGGCAAGCGTGGAGCTATTTCTGGTGCCGTGTCCGTTCCTACTCGACACTTGCACCAAGTGATTGAAATGGCGCATAAACAAGATATTGCGCATTGTATCGATCTCATCCTAAGTGCGCTCGAAAACATAGACAAGCATACTTGGGAACACTAGCTGCATTAGCGGCTAACCTTTTTGGCTATTTTTTAGTCTATATATTATACATCAATGGTAATGCTATGAAACGAACCCTGCTTTTATTGTTAGCCGCTACAATGTTCTTAGTAGACGTACATGGTCAAAGCGATTCAACTGTCTTCCAAATATCCGGTATTGTAGTTGAAGCCGATAGCCTCATTCCTATCCCTTTTGCTTCCATCACGGTAAAACATGCTGGCAGGGGCGGTATTACAGATGAATATGGCCATTTTACGTTGTTGGCAAAAGAACTGGACACTTTGGTTTTTTCCAATGTAGGGTTTCGAACAAGCACCTTTGTTGTCCCTCCTGGACTTAACCAAAAGCACTATGGCCTAGTACAGACTATGGTGCGAGATACGGTTATTTTGGATGAGGTGGTAATATTCTCTTGGCCCACACTTGAGGAGTTTGAGGCGGCGTTTTTGTCCTTGCAACCGCAGGATCGGCAAGGGGCAAGAAAGCTTCAGGCTCAAAAAAACATTCAGCAAAGCCTAGACGCTCAAATGCAGACTGACAAGTTTTATTACGACCAGATGCGTTATAGTAGACTTTATGAGCTTACTGGGGAGGCACCACCCAACAATTTTCTTAACCCCATCACTTGGTCTAACTTTATCAGAGATTGGAAGAACGGAGCATTTGAAAGATGAGCGTGGAATTTTGAATTGAGAGAAGAGGGTTTCACGCAGCGGGCGCAAAGGTGAACGCAAAGAGCGCAAAGGAAAGACGGGTTAAGCTTAGCTACGGAGGCTGTGTTAAATGTTGAAATTTTAAGTTAGGAGAAAAGGTTTTCACGCAGCGTTCGCAAAGATGGTATGTCTAGGCTTTGTGGTCTTTCTGATTGTCCGTCATCGTGAGCGCAGCGAAGCGATCTCTTGTTTATCATCTACTTGCCCCATTTCGAGGCAAGTAGATAAAGTGACAGATCACTATAAACTAAATTGTATGGGCATTATCATTCTCACTCTTACTGGATTTCCATTTTGTTTTCCAGGCGTCCATTTTGGAGAGCCTTGGATCACCCTTTCGGCCGCTTTGTCGGCGTCGGGGTCAAGTCCTTTTACCACAGTTACATCTGCTACCGTGCCGTCTTTTTCAATAACAAATTGAACAAATACCCTCCCTTCGATATTTTTCTCGATCAATTCTTTTGGGAATTGAAGGTTTTTGCCAACATAGTCTATAAAGGCAGCATTTCCCCCTCCCTGAAAGGTCGGCTGTTCCTCAACTACTGTAAATACTTCGTCCGAAGTTTTTCCTTTAATTTCAGAAGAACCAACATCTTCATTGTCGGTCATAGACACATTTTCCGTACTGTTTAGTTGCTCAACATTGTTTTCGCAAGAAAACACGAAGACTAAGCAAATTGTAATGCATGATAAAGTCAGGAATTTGATTGACTTGATTGATTTTGGAGATTGATTCATCATTTTCATTCTGGTTAAAATTTGAGATTTACTATAAAAAGTGCCGAGGCTCAAATACGAAGTGTGAAGCGCATTGAGCGCAAGACTTTTGCGGTAGGCTGGTTTAGAAATTCCTACTGTAGCAATGACCTTGGCATCAACAATGTATTCGTGGTTAAGCCTGATGGCGTGCAAAAACAAGCTAAAGAGTGGGTTGTACCAAAAAATGGCACAAACTATTTTCGTAAAAATGATATCGATGCTGTGTTTTTCCTGGATATGGATGGATTCATGCAGAAGGATCATCGATTTTTCTTCTTTGGGCAACGGTGTTTTGTTGTCATAGTAGATGACTTTCATAAATGAGAAAGTAGGATATTGGCCATTGGTAAGCACCACCTTATAATTCATCCAGCTTTCTACACCATGATCATTTCTCAACTGCCTTAAATGAGACAGTTGACGCATGAAACCATAAAGAGAGATCATTAGCCCCATAACATATGCAGCTAAAACTATCCAGACTAGGACATCTTGAAAGGAAAGCCTTTGTGCTATATAAGCATGTATTTGAGCCTCGGGTAATTGCAAAATAAAATCTGTTTGGATTTGAGGATGCTGGTTGAAATAGCCTAGGGGAAAGGATAGGAGGGGCAGAACAGCGGCCACAATGGGCGTGATCAACAAATAATATCTGTTGAAATTAAAAGTGGCGTCCTTTCTAAGCAACACATGGTAAAAAATATAAAAGACAATAAGGATGATACTAGATTCCAGTGTGTAGATCAGGAATTGTGTGAGGAGATCAGTCGTTTTCATTTTTTGTTTTGTTTGTGTCCAAGCTGTTGTCTTCTTCTGATATGTACCGCAACAGTTCTTCCATATCTTTGATATCCAGGTTGTTTTCCTTGGCAAAGAATGACACTAGACTTTTGAAAGATCCGTTGAAATAATCGGCCATCATAGCCTTCAATGTTTGGCTTTTATAGCTGTCTTTTGAAATGAGAGGGTGGTATTCGTGGGTTTTGCCATAGGCGGTGTACCCTACGAACCCTTTCTTTTCCAGAATTCTAACAATGGTGCTCACCGTATTATAGGCAGGTTTGGGCTCAGGGATTTTCTCCAAGATATCTTTCACAAAACCTCTTTTGATGTCCCACAGAATCTGCATTATTTGTTCCTCTGCTTTCGTAAGTTCAATCATGGTGTTCAGCTTTTGATCAATAAGATAAAGGTATAACTAAATTTTTAGTTATACAACTATTTTATTAGTTGTTTATTGTTATTTTATTTTTTCATCTATTTTTCTAACTGTGAAAATGTAGTAGCGCACCTGTGATAACGTAGCAGCGGTAGGATAGAAGCGGAAAGCTCGGCCACCGCCATTATCAATGATCTTAGAGCAATGAATGCGATAGGATAGGTCATCGTGGGATGATCGCAAAACCATTTCCTATTGACACGGTTGAATAGAAAAACTACTACACTATGAAATTACCTGTTTCGCCATGGCAAATGTTGCTTTGCATATTGATCCTTGTGTATGGTCCGGCCACTGCGGAAGCGGCAGGCGGAAATGACCGCATTTCTAAAACAGTTAACGATGAGCCGATGGAAAAGGAAGATGTCAATACAATATCAAAACCCGAATGGGAGGAATTAATACCAGAAGATGAAGTCATCGAGTGGCGCAGGCATATCCATCAAAATCCCGAAGTGTCTTTTAAAGAATATGAAACCAGTAATTACGTGGCCCAGGTATTGGAAGGTTTTGAAAACATTGAAGTCATAAGGCCTACGGAAACCAGCGTGGTGGGTATATTGAAAGGAGATAGGCCAGGAAAAACCGTGGCTTTCAGGGCTGATCTGGATGCGCTGCCCATTCAGGAAGAGACGGACCTGCCCTATGCTTCTCAAGTGCCTGAGGTGATGCATGCCTGCGGTCACGATGCGCACACGGCCATGTTGCTAGGAACGGCCGCTACCCTATCACAGATGAAAGACAAAGTCCGTGGCACGGTATATTTCTTGTTTCAACATGCAGAAGAGCAGCATCCAGGCGGTGCGTTGTCCATTATCGAGACAGGCGTATTGGACGAGGTCGATGCTTTTTTCGGGATGCATGTGCTGCCCAATTTTCCGGTGGGCCATATTGGGATTTTGCCTGACGGAGCAGCCTCTACTACATCCGATGCTTTCTATTTGACCATAAAAGGGAAAGGTTCCCATGGATCTATGCCTCACTTGGGCGTGGACCCGATCGTGATAGGTGCCGAGATTGTAGGCGGGCTGCAGACCATAGTTTCGAGAAATACCGTGCCGGGTGAGATGGCGGTGCTGAGTATCGGGAAATTTCATGCAGGGAATGTCCCCAATGTGATTGCCGATAAGGCCCAATTGGCGGCAACAGTTCGGACGATTACACCCGAAACAAGGGCGCTGGTGAGAGAACGGGTAGAAGCCATCGTTGAAAACCTTACCGAAGCCTACAACGCCGAATATGTGCTGGAGTACATCAATAGTTATCCGTCCATTATGAATGATCCTGCCCTGAACAAATTGGCCAGAAGAAGTGCCGGTAAGACCTTGGGGGAAGATCAGGTATTTGATGCACCCATGATGACCGCCAGTGAGGATTTTGCCTACTACGCACAGAAGGCCCCCGTGGCATTTGTGACGTTGGGCGTGGGGGACGGCTTTGCCAATCACCATCCAAAGTTCGATCCCGACGAAGAGGCTTTTGTAAATGGCGTAAAAGCCCAGGTTCAGATTGTCTTAGATTTTTTGAGCGGGCGGAGGTAGGAGAGTAGTTCAGAGTTTTTGCAGGGTATTTCCTTGGCGGTGTATTTACCGAAAGGATCATTTGTGCTTTCTATTCTCCTCGTACGTTCATGGTATAACGAGTACCCTTCCCAGCGACACCTACCATTTTGAAGTCACCTCAGACTATACACGCAAATCATCATTCATAACGTTAGTGCTGAATGCTAGAATAAGGGTTGTGGTATCAGTATTGAACAAGTTACATCCTATTGGATAACCTTCCTGCCGCCAGGTTTCCGGAATGACGAGAGGAGTTAAAGTAACCTGAGTTCGATTTACCATAAGAAATTTTGTTAATAGTACTGGTTTTCTATGCTTGCTCTCCGTCCAGATCCATTTCTTCAAAAGAGAAATCAAAGTCGAACTCAGGTTATTATGATCATGATGACTTACATTACCAGCTCTAAAAAGAATTCATTTGCAAGGTTGTCTTTATCATGTCTGTTAAAGTATTATTGCTCTGCCTGTATAAGTTCTACAT
>CAYTTV010000019.1:57492-65832 GCA_964440915.1 uncultured Roseivirgaceae bacterium | reverse complement strand
AAACCAATGTTCATTTAACCTTAAATATGCATAGCATTAAAAATGCTTTCATGTAAATCAAAGCATCCTGCTCATCCTATAATGTTCCATGCCGCACTCTTCAAAAGCCTGTCCTTCTATTTTAAAGCCAAATTTTTTATATAAAGGAAGTGCTAGCGTTTGAGCATGCAAATATAACCTCACAGGCTCGTTTGTACTACTATTAACAGCGATGTCTTCTAAGAGACTCTCTAAAAGCATAGAGCCGATTCCCTTTCCGCGAGCGTCCTTGTGTATGGCAAATCGTTCTAACTTTATGCCCTCGTCGGTCCTTCGCCAACGTGCGGTTCCAAAAGCATTTCCATCATTGTCAACAGCTAAAAAATGATTGGAGGATTTATCGTATTCATCATACTCCTCCTCTTTGGGAACATGCTGTTCTTTTACAAAAACCTCTTCCCGTATTTTCAACGCTTTTTCCAGTTGAGACTGCTGCTCTATTTTTACTATGCCTATCATAGGGGAGGACTATTTTGAGGAATGAGAGTTTTCAGTTTCTGATTTTTTTATGTCCTCCAGCTCCAACAATACTTTTTGTGAAATGCCTTTCACATCTTCTACCATTGAAGGCACCTTGTCTAAGTTTACTCCTTCTTTACAATAAGACTCCAAATTGCGCACAAGACCTTCCATATCTTTAATCCTCAAAATTCCCACACTTGAGAGTAATTTGTGCGCTTCGGCACCAATACTTCCCCAGTCTTCTTCTGACAAGGCACTATCCATTCTTTTCATAGTCTCGGCCATATTGACTGAGAATTTCTCAATGGTCATGCGAATCACTTCATGATTGTTTTTTGTAATACCCTGTAAGTAGGACAAGTCGGTGTACATAAGATAAGATTAAAAAGTAAAAAGATAAACTTCGGTTATCTAAAACCTGATTGGTTAACGACATTCCTTATCACAAAGTTTAAATTTTCTGGGCAGAGTGGTTTTATGATATAATCATCCATGCCACAAGCCAAGCACTTTTCCCGCTCACCATCAAGTACATTGGCAGTCATTGCTATGATGGGAAGCATGTTTTTAGGAGATTGAAAATTTTTCCTTATTTTTTCTGTGGCCTGATATCCATCCATCAAAGGCATTTGAATATCCATTAAGATGAGGTCATAATTATTCTGCTTGAGCATTTCAAGCGTCTTCTCTCCATTTTCAGCAATATCTACCTGCGCTCCCCAGCTTTCTAGCAGATGAGTGGCGAGAATCTGGTTCAATTCATTATCTTCTGCCGCCAAAATTTTTACTCCTTCTAGAGAATGAAAGTTTTCAGGCTGCTCAGACTTGACTTCGTAGACACTGCCATTATCTTTGCTAAAGTCAAGGTTAAAGTAAAAATTCGATCCTTTTCCCACTTGGCTTTCGATCTTAATTTCTGTTCCTTGCAATTCCAATATTTGCTTCACAATGGCCAGCCCCAACCCACTACCGCCATATTTCCGTGTTGTGTCAGTACTAGCTTGTGTAAAACTCCCAAATATCATTTCTATTTTATCTGGAGCAATCCCAATGCCCGTATCCTTCACAGAAAAACGCACCTTTACCTTATCCTGAGCGTCCTGAATCGTTTCAACACTTATAGTTACTTCCCCTTCCTCGGTAAACTTAACAGCGTTACTCACCAGATTCATGAGGACTTGGTTCAGCCTCACCTTATCGCCCACAATCCTTTCAGGTACATTTTCATCTATATGGGTCCCGATTTTTACTTTTGACGGATCGGTTTTAAACGACACGATCTGCATCAATTCTTGAACAACCTCTCTAATTGAGAATCCTGCCTCCTCAAGGACCAATTTCCCCGCATCAATTTTAGAATAATCAAGAATGTCATTGATAAGCGCCAATAGGTTTTCGGCAGCAGAGTTGATGGATTTAATAAAATTAAGCTGCTTTTCTGAAGGATCGGCTTTTAATAGCAATGCGGACATGCCCACAATGGCATTCATGGGGGTACGTATCTCATGGCTCATATTGGCCAGGAAACGGGCTTTTGCTTGTGCCGCTTCTTCCGCCTCTTTTTTAGCCTGAGCAATTTCGACCGTTCTCTCGATAACCCTTTGTTCCAGGTCATCATGCGCTTTCTTTAGGGCTTTTTCTGCCTCTATGCGTTCATTTATCTGCTTCAGCAAGGCTTGGTTAGTTTGCTTCAGCACATTATTTTTATGCTGAATTTTTTCCAGCGCCTCCTTCATTTCAGTGATATCTTGCAGAATGATCAATGCTCCTGCAATAGCGTCTTCCTCATCTTTGTATCCAACTATATGGGTTTGGAAATATCCTTTTCTAGACTTGTAAGCCCGCTCGCCCATGAAAGAAGGTTTCCCATTGAGAACATCTCTCAATATTTTTCCTTCCCTTTCTTCTTCGAACTCAGGAAATACGTGGAAAATGTTCTTGTTTAATACATCTTCCTTGCTGTAGCCGTAATGCAAAGCCATGCTCTTGTTCCAGGCTACTATCTTCATGTTCTTATCAAACGCCAATATTCCATCTACACAACTGTCGATCACTGCTTCGTGAAACATACCTTTTTTCGAGCCCTCAGGATAAGTTTCATTTTTTCTAACAATTGCTTTGAGTTTTTCGTTACTAGCGACTAATGTATCTATTTCCAATAAAAGCTTTTGAATAGTATCGTCGGTAGAACTTGGCGAGCCTTGGGAAAAAAAGTTGGCTTTATTCATAAGAATAATATTGAACTGCAATGAAAAGGTGTAAATTAGTAAAAAGTTTTTTAATATTTTTTATCGTTTTCTTTTGTTAATAAAACTAGGATCAATCAATTTAAAGACTGCTTGTTTCTCGTTAAAAGCATGAAAGAAGGCTAAGTTCCTCAAAATGTGCAAACTAAAACATTCATTTGTTTCGCTTGGATATAATAACATCTTAGGGTTATCTAACTCATTCTTGCAAATTTAGTTTTGACAGTTTGGTGTAGAAAAATTGCAAAAGGCAGAAAAACAGATAAAAGATATATCAGAATTGGAAGAACATTGCCGCTTCAATAATCAAGGCAAACCTCAGCTTGGCTATGGTTTACATGAAATCTATTTCGTGTAAGGGTTGGATTTTTAATATCCTTATCGACAAGGATTTTTATAGGTGACGCTATGTCAACCACATTATTTTTATATTAAATTTTTAAGCCTAAACAGAACAACATGGCCCTAGGAAAAAATAAACTTCCGCAAAAGATTAGCAACAAGGAAACTGCCACAAAAGACAAAGCATCGAATGACTCACAGCAAAAAAAAGACGAAGACCAAAATGCTATAAACAAGATGCTTAAAGACGAAGCGTATGCTTCACGCCAACTTCACAAAATCCTATATGCTTTAGATGCCTTTAAAAAAGGAGATATTTCGGTACGGCTTACCAAAGAGGAGGACGATATCTTTGCCGACATAGCTGAAGCGTATAATTCTATGGTGGAGATGATTTCAGGCGTAGGTGGAGAGGTGTCAAGAATATCAAAAGTGGCTGGTATTGAAGGAAATCTCACGGCAAGGGCATCTGCAGAAAATGCATCAGGGTTTTGGAAGGACATCATTAATAATACAAATGGCCTAGTAGATTCTATTGCTGTGCCTGTATTGGAGGTAGGGAAGGTTTTGAAAAATATTTCTTCAGGTAATCTATATGAGAAATTTGAAATACCTGTAACGGGCGACTTCAAAGTGATGGCCGAAACCATCAACCGAACCATCGACAACTTAAATTTATTTGCTGGGGAAGTAACCCGTGTGGCGTTAGAAGTAGGTACGGAAGGAAAACTGGGCGGGCAGGCTACGGTGCCTAATGTGGCCGGGGTGTGGAAGGACCTGACAGACAACGTGAACCTGATGGCCAGCAATCTGACCTCGCAGGTAAGGGATATTGCCAATGTGGCTACAGAAGTGGCAAAAGGGAACCTGACTAGAAAAGTATCCGCTAACGTTAAGGGTGAGTTTTTAGAGCTAAAAGAAAACATCAACCAGATGGTGGACTCGCTCAACACTTTTGCAGATGAGGTGACGAGGGTGGCACGTGAGGTAGGGACAGAAGGCAACCTAGGAGGCCAAGCCAAAGTTCCTGGGGTTGAGGGCACTTGGAAAGAGCTAACAGACAACGTGAACCTGATGGCCAGCAACCTGACGGCACAGGTTAGGGATATCGCCAAAGTTTCTACAGCAGTGGCGAAAGGAGATCTTACCCAAAAAATCACGGTAGATGTAAAAGGAGAAATTGCCGACCTAAAAGAAAATATCAATAAAATGGTGGACTCCCTGAACATATTCGGAGATGAGGTGACCAGGGTAGCCAGAGAAGTAGGTACAGAAGGAAACCTGGGTGGTCAAGCTGTAGTGCCCAATGTAGGGGGAGTTTGGAAAGACTTGACAGAAAATGTGAACCTAATGGCCAATAACCTGACCGCTCAGGTTCGGGATATTGCCAATGTAGCCACTGCAGTAGCCAAAGGAGATTTGACGCAAAAGATTTCTGTTCATGCCAAGGGTGAAATAGCTGACCTTAAAGAGAACATCAACAAGATGGTGGATTCGCTTAATATTTTTGGAGATGAGGTAACCAGGGTAGCTCGCGAGGTGGGAACGGAAGGAAAACTGGGAGGACAGGCCAATGTGCCGAATGTTGCAGGGGTATGGAAGGACTTGACGGAAAATGTGAATACCATGGCCAGCAACCTTACTTCTCAAGTTAGGGATATCGCCACTGTAGCCACAGCGGTAGCCAAAGGAGACCTTACCCGAAAAATAACGGTGAATGTAAAAGGTGAAATACTTGAGCTAAAGGACATTATCAACCAAATGGTAGACTCACTCAATGTTTTCGCTTCGGAGGTGTCTAGAGTAGCCCGTGAAGTGGGCACCGAAGGCAACCTGGGCGGACAGGCCAATGTGCCTAGGGTGGAAGGGACGTGGAAAGAGCTAACCGTCAATGTAAACACCATGGCCAGTAACCTTACCGATCAAGTAAGGGATATTGCCAAAGTTTCTACCGCGGTAGCCAAGGGCGATTTGACCCAAAAGATTACGGTAGATGTAAAAGGAGAAATTAAGGAACTAAAGGAAAACATTAACCAGATGGTGGATTCCTTGAACATATTTGGGGATGAGGTAACCAGGGTAGCGCGAGAAGTGGGAACGGAAGGCAATCTCGGCGGACAAGCAAAGGTTCCTAATGTTGCCGGTGTATGGAAAGACCTCACTGACAATGTAAATACCATGGCCAGCAATCTAACCCTGCAAGTGAGGGACATTGCTAATGTAGCCACTGCTGTGGCCAAAGGAGACCTTACCCAAAAAATAAAAGTTGAAGTAAAAGGGGAAATTCTGGATCTAAAAGAAAACATCAACAAAATGGTGGATTCTCTCAACATATTTGCTGGAGAGGTAACCCGGGTGGCGCGAGAAGTGGGTACAGAAGGAAAGCTGGGTGGCCAAGCGGCAGTACCCAATGTAGAAGGTGTTTGGAAACAACTCACAGACAATGTGAATATCATGGCGAACAACCTGACCACCCAAGTACGAGGAATTGCAACCGTGGCAACTGCTGTGGCAAAAGGAAATCTCACTCAAAAGATAACAGTGGAGGTAAAAGGTGAAATCCTAGAGCTGAAGAATATAATCAACCAGATGGTGGACTCTTTGAACATATTCGCAGGGGAAGTGACGAGGGTAGCCAGGGAAGTGGGAACTGAAGGAAAACTGGGAGGACAAGCAACTGTGCCCAATGTAGAGGGCGTTTGGAAGGAACTGACGGACAATGTGAATACCATGGCCACCAATCTGACCAACCAAGTACGAGACATTGCTGAGGTAGCAACCGCTGTGGCAAAAGGAGACTTGACGCAAAAAATCACAGTAGACGTAAAAGGCGAGCTACTTGAACTCAAGGAGAACTTAAACCAGATGGTGGACTCGCTGAATATATTTGCTGGAGAAGTAACCAGGGTGGCCCGAGAAGTAGGAACAGAAGGAAAGTTGGGAGGACAAGCGACTGTGCCTAATGTAGAAGGCGTTTGGAAACAACTTACCGATAATGTAAATATCATGGCGAACAACCTGACCACTCAAGTTCGGGGTATTGTTCGAGTGGTTACAGCGGTATCGCAAGGCGATCTTACCCAAAAGTTCACACTGGATGCACGGGGAGAAGTGGCCCAGTTGGCAAAGACGATTAACAACATGGTGACGATGTTGAACACACTGGCTGGCGAGGTAAGCCGGGTGGCCAGGGTAGCGGGTACCGAAGGAAAGCTTACAGAAAGGGCTGTAGTCACAGACATGAGAGGAAGCTGGAAAGAAATTGTGGACACATTGAATAATCTATTGGAGTCCATTGTGTCGCCCGTATTGGAGGTAAGTAGAATCGTGCGTGCCATATCTGAAGGGGATTTGACCCAAAAAGTAGAAATCCCAACTGTAGGTGATATTCAGGCCATGTCAAATGCACTCAATACGGCTGTTAACACACTGAACGCTCTGCTAGGAGAAATCAATGAAAGCTCGCTTGTCGTGGGAAGCTCTTCAGAAGAAATGGCCTCTAAAGGGCTGGAAATGAATACAATTACGGTAAACGTGGCCATTGCAATGCAGCAAATGGCAGAAGGTGCGCAGAACCAAGCCTTAAAAACAGATCAGGCATTTAAGCTGATAGAAGAAATCATGCGGACTACGGAAGAAACCGCCAATAAAGCAGAAATTGTGAACAAAGCGGCTGTGCTTGGGGAAGACACTTCCCAAATGGGGATGAAAACAGTCGCTCAGGTGGTAAAAAACATGGAAGAAATCTCCACATCCGCAGCATTAACCGCTAAAACCATCGAGGTATTGAGTGTACGCTCCCAAGAGATATCCAGGTACTTGGGCGTTATCACCGACATCGCTTCCCAGACCAACCTTTTGGCACTAAACGCCGCCATTGAAGCAGCAAGGGCAGGCGAGGCAGGCAAAGGTTTTGCAGTGGTAGCAGAAGAAATCCGGAAACTTGCAGAAGGTTCACGAAAATCAGCCATTGAGATCGAAACATTGGTAGAAGATGTAAAAAAGGACAGTTCTTCCGCCTCCGCAGCTATTGCTACGATGGCTTCTATTGTGGATAAAGGAAAGGATGCTACCTCTGAAGCTTCGGAAGCATTTAAAAATATTGCTAACTCGAGCGGCAAAACGCTACGCACTGCTGAAGATATCTTAATGGCCACTGAGGTACAAAAAACCAGTATTGGAGATGTAGTAAAGTATGTGGAAGAGGTGGTGGCTATTGCGGAGCAAACAGCTGACGGAACACAGCAAGTAGCCCTCACAGCCCAACAGCTTTCCTCAACCATGGAAGAGTTTACAGATTCCAGCCAAAATTTGAAATACATTGCCGAAGATCTCCAAAACGGAATTGCAGCTTTTATTTTGGTAGACGATCATGGACAAATCAAACGATCAATTCTCCGAAAGGAACAATTGCGGCAAAAACAGTCTTCAAAACAATCCCTAAACAGGCAAAAACACATGTCCAACCTCATGGATTCTATGTTTTCCAGTCACAACTTGCACTTCAAGAATGACCAGGACATCAAGGGATTTAATTTGAAAGACAAAAACAAACTTGAGTACTTGCCTAAAAAAGACACTGCTATGAAGAAAACCTTGGTTCAGAAGCCCAAGGAAGATGGGAAGGAAAAGTCAAAGATGGACAAGCAAAATGGCACAACTGATCAAAAGGGCCAGTCTTCCAAAACCAAAAAATAATGCATAATCTCTATGGAGAAAAAGAAAGACTTAAAAGCTGTAGTGCAAAAAAAAGAGGCCCCTATCCAACTGATCGTATTTAAGTTGGGAAGGGAGGAGTTTGGGATCAGGATTCAACAGATTAAAGAGGTGACACTAACCCCTAAGATCGCCAAAGTCCCAAAGGCACCAAATTTCATAGTAGGCGTAGCCAACATACGAGGCGACATCATAGCCATTATGGACTTGGAGAAAAGAATGGGGATCAATAAAAAGAGCCCGTTAGCGCTACGGGAAAATCCGCCAAAATATACATTGGTCATAGAAAACAAAGAGTATACCATAGGACTGATGGTGGAAGAGGTACCGACATCAATGACCATTGCCTCCTCCATGCTGGACAAAGCGCCTGATATAATAAGGGAAACTCAGATCAATAAAGCCTTTCTGGAAGGGATCGCAAAAGTTGATACTCATCTGATTATTGTATTGAACATAGCCAAGCTGCTTTCTTTTGAAGAGATACGGCAGTTGGAGGATGTTAGATATTAGATGTTAGAAAACAGACATTAGA
>CAYTTV010000019.1:0-57392 GCA_964440915.1 uncultured Roseivirgaceae bacterium | reverse complement strand
TCTTAACCACCAATGACTCATAAAATCCTTTTGGTAGATGATTCCTACTACATGCGTACTATTCTTAGGAATATATTGGAAGATCATCAGTTTGAAATAGTGGGAGAAGCTGCAAGTGGTAGTGATGCCATTAAAAAAGCCAAGGAAACCATGCCAGACCTCATTACCTTGGACCTGATTCTTCCCGACAATACTGGCTTGGACATTCTCAAAGAGATTAAAGACGACCGACCTGAAACAAAGGTAGTTGTGGTAAGTGCTGTAGGGCAAGAGTCTGTAGTAGAGCAAGCTATGAAACTTGGCGCTGAAGCTTATGTGGTAAAACCCTTCATAGAAGAGAAAGTAGTAGAGGTTATTAACAATATCCTCAATTAGTGCCTATTCATTGCCATGAATAAGATTTGAAATCGATATCAGAGGGCTATACTCGGAAAGTTTAACAGGGGGTGCTCATTTTTTATTGCCTATGAACGCAAGAGAAGAAGAATATAAAAAAATATTTATTGCCGAAACCCTACAGGATTACGACAATATCGCCAAGCACATCCTTGCCCTGGAGGAAAACCCTCATGACCTCAAGCCTGTCGTAGAAATCTTCCGAATGCTCCATAACTTGAAAGCCAATGCCAATGCTATTGGATACCCTTACATAGCAGACTATGCGCACAAACTCGAGAATGTCTTCAGTGCGATCCGAGATCAGAAAATAGCCTTCAACGAAACTATTGGTACGCTGCTGTTTGAAGGAGTAGATCATTTGGGAATCCTGCTTAAGAATCTGGACAAGCCACAAGACCATACACTAACACTGAACATATCCACTCAACTGGAAAACGTAGTAAAAGGCTTTTTACCTGACAACTTCGATGCTGTTCCTGCCCACAAGGTATATACTTCTCAAAATATTGCCCTATCTGAACTGGTGTCAATAGAAGTAAAAAAGCTGGATGATTTGATGAATCTAGTAGGAGAATTAATCATAGACAGGGACAGGATTTTGTCGCTTGCTAAAGAAAATGATGACAAAGCCCTCACCACCATTGGTTCGCACTTATACAGAGTAACCAACGAAATTCAACAAGCTGTAATGAACACCCGCTTGGTCAGCATGGGTACTTTGTTCAGTAAATTCCCAAGAGTAGTCCGGGACATTGCCCTATCGGAAGAAAAGAAAGTAAGCATCAAGATATCAGGACAGGACATCAAAATTGATCGCAATATCCTTCAGATCATTACCGATTCTCTGCTGCATTTGATACGAAATGCCATAGTTCATGGCATAGAGCGTCAAGAAGAAAGAAAACAAAGCAAGAAGGCTACTGGCGGGTCACTCCAACTTAATGCAACAAGCGACAAGCAAACAGTAATAGTCACCCTAGAAGATGATGGTAAAGGAATAAATGTGGAAGACATAAAAAAGGCTGCCATTGCTAAGGGTATGATATCGCACGAAAAGGGAAAAAGCATGTCCTTTGACGACTCCCTTGCACTGCTATTTGAACCTGGTTTCTCACTCTCCAAACAGGTGACAGAGTTTTCAGGTAGAGGGGTTGGGCTTGATGTGGTGAAAAACGCCTTGGACTCAATTGGTGGCAACATAAAAATAAAAACAAAAATGGGGGTAGGCACTCGATTCACACTCACATTGCCTACATCTATCGCAGTAAAGGCCGCCTTGCTATTTGAAGTGAATGGAGGCAATTATGCGCTACCGCTGCTACAGATAGATTCTGTATTGACTGTTCCCAAATCAGACCTCCATCAGATTGGTCACTCACTCGTCACCGGTTTCAAGGGTGAGAATATTTCCCTCATATACCTCAATCATTTTCTTTTTTCAGAGGATGCGGAGGCTATTATAGACAGGGATATGCTTGGCAGGGATATCTTGAATATCATTATAGTAAATTATAACAATCGAAAGATAGGACTCATTGTAGACAACCTGTTGAGACAACAAGACATTGTAGTAAAGCCATTGCAAAAACCAGTTGTAGACATCGACCTTTTCAGTGGTGTCACCCTTCTAGGCACTGGAGATATTTGCCTGCTATTAGATGTTGGCGCTTTAGCTAGAGCTTTCACACGAAAAATGATAGAAGAGTTTTAAATTTTAAATACGAAGAATTAATGCTTAAGATTTCAACCAAAGAAAAGCAAGTCTTAAATAAAATAGTAAGTATGGGCATCTCCAAAGCTGCAGACTCTTTTGCCTTGTTATCTAAAGACGAAGTTCATATAGACGCTCCTCAACTTACCATTATTGACCAAGAAGCATTATTAAAGACGGCCAGCCAAAATAAAAGCCTACAGATGGTGGTATTGTCTGAAATAAAAGGGGATATCCAAGGGCATACTTTATTGTTTTTCAACAAGGCTCAATTAGCGGTGTTAGAGAAAGTGTGCCTCGGCTTTATAAAGTCAAAAGCTAAAATCAAAGACTTAAGGACCTCATTGATGTTGGAAATAAGCAACATCATCACTGGAGCATTGGTAACCCAGTTAGCCAATCTACTCCAACTTAATATTTTTGGATCTGTTCCCAAGCCGCCTATGCTCCCAACACAAGCCAATATGAGAACTCTAATTGAAGGGACGGCGCCGAATAACTTTGTTATTACAATCAAAACTTCGTTTATGAAAAGCGGCACAATGATCTCATTGCCATTTGTAATTGTTTTTGATCTTTTCAATTTGGAAAAGATTCTGAATATTATTCGTACCGAAAAATACAATAGCCCGTATGTGCCATAGGAATGGCTAACCTGTCGCAAAAGGCATAAAAAATATAATAGCAATTTTCTATGGCAATGCTCAGAATCCCTAAAGTTTTGACCTATTTAGGCAGGTTGTAAATCCCAACTGATAAGAAAGAATTGATCATCTAACTTTTTACCTCTATTGCTGTATCCCTAAAACTTAGGGCAAGGTATTCTCCTGATATTTTTGGGGGGCTTGCGAGGATCGGCAAGAGAAAATTCGTAGGAAACAGAAACTTCATGTGCGCCTCCTGAGTCAATCCCAAGTTTTGAAATGGTATAATCAAAACTATAGCCAATATTCAGGTTGTTTTGGGTAAACCCGATTAAAAATATTGCAGATTCATTGTTATTGATCCCTTCTAGGGATTTAAAGGGAAGCCCCCTATACCACACTCCGACTACAAGCGGCTCATGCGTATAATACAGTCCCGCATCCAACTGGTCAAAGTCGCCTTGGCTTTTATACAAGACACTAGGCGTAATGCTCCTTTCCCTGACTGTCAATTTATAACCTCTCTTAGAAGTGATGGGCTTTAGTTTAAATCTATAGCCAGCATGAGCTGAAAGCTTTCTTGGAAGTTTGCTTTGGCCTTCTTCATAAAATGCTTGGTCAGGTTCTGTAAGGTGATGTGCAGCCACCCCCACCCAGAAATCACTAGAATAAAGCACCCCACCAAAGCCTATGTCCGCATAATGCACTAATTCATTACCAACTGTTTCTCCTGAAGGCGGAAATCCACTATTCGGGTCGAGGCTAGTAGGATCGTACTGATCTCCAAAAACAAATCGGGTATAATCGATATCCCGTAGCACATATCCCACTTCTATACCCGGACGAAAGGTAAGTTCTTCTGTTAAAGGTATCTGGTAGGCATACTGTAATGCCACACTATTAGACCGCAACCTTCCATACCCCTGCCTGTCGCCCATCACAAGCAAACCTACCCCACTATTATAATCATCAAAGAAGTAGTCTACATATGCAGACATTGTAACAAACGTGGCATTGTCTATTGCAGGCCATTGATTTCTATAGTTTGCCCCTGCCCTACCCTGTTGTGTGGAGCCGGCAAATCCTGGATTTAAGTACAAAGGAGCAGAGTAGAATTGGGAGAATTGAGGATCCTGCGCTTTCAAAGAAGGAAGGCCTGCAAAAATGCCTATCCATAAGATGGTGGCCAATAGCACTGCGCTGATTGTTTTGAACTTCACAAAAAAAATTTTATAAGTGTATAGATATAACCAAAAGCCTGAATAATTTCCTTCTGCACAGATTGCCTATACTAAACGGCGATCTTGCCAGTAAATGTATTAAATTAGCAAAAAAGATACGATAAGATGTAAGAATTACGTATATATTTAGAATTACCGAAGAGAAAAACATCCTACATTTATCAAAAATTTTTGACATATACGCGTGAAAAGATCTACCCCACTTTTTTTTGTGCCATTCTTTTTGCTTTGGGCGACAAATGCCTTTACCCAGGGACTGGAAAGCAATAACTGGTTTTTTGGTAATTCCTCAGAAGCGATTAGGTTCAACAAATCCAATAATGACCCTTCCTTAATTAATAATCAAGCAACCCCTTTTGGGACTGGCGGGAGTGCGGTAGCTACAGACCCTATCACGGGTGACCTGCTGTTTTATACCGATGGAGAAAGGGTGTACGATGCCTCTCATAGATTGATGCCTAACGGAAACGGATTAGGTTCTTTCCCAGATCTTAATCAAGCAGCGGCCGTATCACCTGTACCGGGCATGCCTGGGCAATTTTATATATTCTCTAATAATTCTGCGATAACAGTTCCCAATGTTCTCGTAAGCATCGTGGATATGACCTTGCCGGGCAATGCTGGTGCCGGCGAGCCTCCGCTAGGGGAAATAATTCAAAAAAATGTAGAAACAGGGGCACTTAGTTCATCAGATGCCATGATCGTCCTGAAAGGAAACGATCCGGAAACCTGGATGCTATTGATACAAGACAATGATGCTATTAAAATATACAATATTCAAAACACGCTTCCTTTTGCCGGTGCCGCAAACAGCATCCCAGAGCTTCAGATCATTGCCGGAAGCTTTGTTTATAACCAAGACAACAATACCATTGCTGTTGTTCCTAAAAATGAAAATGCCAATATTAAAATATACAAGTTTGACCCCACAACAGGCGGCTTAGCGCCAGACGATACCATTCAAAACTCTGGCCGACCAGGAGAGCGTATATACGATGCTGCTTGGTCATCAGACGGTAAAACTTTGTTCTTTTCAAGAAGCAGTACGGAAAATGTCACCACGGGCCAGATCTATCAATATCATGCGGACCTTGTAGCTCCTCAGCCTGTGCTTGAAACGCCTGTGTACGGAAGCTATGGCTTAGCGACAGGCCCCGATGGCAAAATATATCATCTTCACCAGCATGAAAATGGCGGCATTTATAGGCTAGGTAGAATTGATAACCCCGATGAAGGCGAAAACCTAACCTATTCTTTATGGCAAGAAACAGTAGATTTTAATGGTAAGTACTTCTCACAGTTCGTTTCCTTTGAACCTTTGGTTTTTACAAAGGTCAGTTTTCAGCCTATCGATACTTGTGCCAACAGCCGCACCAAGTTCATCCCCACGGTCGTGCCACAGGCCGATAGCCTCGTCTGGCAAGTTTTCGACTCGGTTTTAAACACTATCAGCCCTGAATTTACTTTTGAACAAGGAGGTTTAGTTCCTGTAAGTCTCACCGCCTATCTACATGGGGTGGGCAGTACTTTTACACGAGATGTCACGATCAAAGACAATGACCTGCAAATTAATCTGGTGTCCGATACTACTGTCTGTGCTACGGCATTCCCAGGGTTTTCACTCACCGCAGAAGTACAAGGCGGTTCTGGAGGAGAACAATTGGTATGGTCGCACGGACAGATGGGTGCAACAGCAACTTTCGACTCTACTGGCACCTATTATGTAGTAGCAGAAGGTCCAGACGGCTGCAAAACCTATGCAAGTGTAAACATCAAGATATGCCAGGAAGAAAAGCGAGTAGGCAATATTTGGTTTTTTGGAGACGGTGCAGGGATCGACTTTAACCCTGAAATGCCTGAAGCCATACCGGGGGTAAGCGAGATGAATGCTCCAGCAGGTGCTTCTGCTATTTCTGACCGCAATGGGCAAATTCTATTCTATACAGACGGCGCCACAGTATGGAATAAGGAACACGAAATCATGTTAAACGGCACTGACATCGGAGGCGATCCGCTTTCTACGCAGTCTGCATTGGTGGTACCTTTCCCTGGCGATGGCACAAAATATTATATTTTCACAACCGATGTGGCCAATGGCGACCAAACTTACGACCTGCGTTATAGCATCGTAGATATCATGGCGGATGGTACCAGAGGAGCGGTAGAGCCAACGTCAAAAGCTTCCTTGCTTTTCTCTAAAAGCACAGAAAAAATCACTGCAGTAGAGAGTAGCGATACTACCTGGCTACTTGTACACGAACTAGGAAACAATACTTTCCGTGCATATCCTATTAGTTCCGGCGGTATTGGAGCTCCCGTCCTCTCCTCAGAAGGGTCAGATCATCCTTCTGGAGCTGCTGGCAATGCCAAAGGCTACATGAAACTCTCTTCCGATGGGTCGCGCGTTGCTGCTGCCGTTCTAGGACCTCCTTCTTTTGTCGAATTATTTAATTTTAATGATAGTACTGGAGAAGTTTCTGAACCCCTGAAAATTGAGTTTAACGGTGAAGTCCCCTATGGCATTGAGTTTTCCCCAGACAACAGGAAACTATATATTGCTACAAACACTTCCCTATACCAATATCATATAAGCGACACACTCACCACTGACCAAGTACTGGCTTCCAAGAAAGAAATCAATCTCAATGCCTCATCGAGCTTGGGCGCTTTGCAACTTGGCCCTAATGGGCAGATATATTTGGCTCAAGATGGAGCGGGACAGGTTTTAGTAATCAATAGTCCAAATACTCTAGAAACCGACACCTCTCATGTTTCCGTCAACACCTTTGACTTAGAAGGTGCGACGAGTAGGCTAGGGTTGCCCAACTTTGTTCAAAGCATTATGGAACCCATCAGTGATGGTGACTTCACTTTTGAGGGACAATGCCTCGGTGAGGAAACCCAATTCACAGCTACAGGAAGGTGCGACACTGACCAATTCGAGTGGATTATAAAGAATGCCCAAAATCGTGTACTGTTCCGTTCTGGGCCTTCTCAGAATACAGATCTGAGCTTCGAATTCCCAGAACCTGGCACATATGATGTTAGCTTGATTATTTCCAACCCATGCGCCATTCCGGTCGATACTACTATCACCAAAGATGTGGTCATCGCTGCGCCACCTGCTGAGCCTGACTTTCCTTCCGTGATCGGATTGTGCAACGAAAGTGAAATCTTAACAGCAGGACCAGTGTCTGACGAACTAGCCTATCTCTGGTCAACAGGTGAGAGAACAAACGAGATTGCCATCAATAGACCCGGTCCTTATTTTGTGATCATTACGAATACCATAACAGGTTGTACTACAAGATATGAAACGAGAGCGGAAAGAGCAGGATTGGAGGTCGACCTAGGCGACGATGCCTATTATTGCCAGGGAGAAAGGGAGCTATTCCTAGACGCTGGTAGACTAGGCAGTAGTTTTGCATGGGAAGTAACCAATATGAGCAGTGGATCGCTCGTAAGCACTGGCTCTAGAAACAGGATGGACATTTCCACCGCTACTCCAGGGACTTTTAAATATAAAGTAACTGTTACCTCCCCTGAGCCTTTTAACTGTGTGACAAAGGATTCAGTACTGATTACCATCAACCCTTCGCCAGCAGGAGTAGCACTGGGCAGCACAGTTGCCTTATGTGACGCTGTAGATGGTGCGATAGACCTTAGCATTACTTCTACAGGCAACTATTCTTACGAAGTTTTTGATGCAAGCAACAATTTGCTGGTCACCGAACCTAGCGTAAATGGACCAGCCACTGGCATTGAAGCAGCCACAGGATTGGGTGCTGGATTGTATTATGTCATGCTTACCGATAATGTGAGCGGTTGTTCTACAAGAGTGAATGCCAGTATTGAAACAAGCGATGTCAACCAATTTACCATTGCTCCTATTGCAACTGTGCAAGCTGAATGTAATAATGAAGCTGAAATCTTCGTTGATGCATCTCTTGGTAGTACTCCTGCTGCCATACCTGTTTCTTATATCATAAGCGGTACAACATTGGAAGGGACTTCATATTATGATACGGATGATGGCTTATGGAATACCTTTACAGTTGAGCATATTCCCGCTGGTGAATTCGCCGTTGAGGTTACCGATGCCAATGGCTGCAAAGCAACAGCCGAGTTCACGGTCCTGGAAGCGGAACCCATACCGTTGGAAATTACTGGTGAACTCGAAGTTTGTCCAGTTGACATCAACAATCCCTACGTTCAGATACTAACTCACGATCCGGAAAAATATACCTATACTTGGATAAATGATGCTACGAACGATCAAAGCGGAATAGTGAATAACACTGCTTCATCGTCAATCAGACAGTTTGACGCACCTGGAACTTACAGGGTAACAGCTAGCTTGATTAGCGATCCTACTTGTAGCCGAGACACCGTTTTCCAAATTTATCCATCGCCTGAGGGGGTGAATGTCAGTTTCGAAACAGGGCCAGATTGTATGGGCGTACAGACCATCACGGCCAACACCGACGGAACTGGAAATTACAATTTCCTTTGGAGCCCTGGCAATATAAAAACACGTTCCATTACTGTAACAGAGTCAAGAAGCTATGCGGTAACCGTTTATGAAAATGGCTGTATAGTAGGATCAGGAAACATCAGTATTACCGTTAATCCTGAAGTAAGTGTTACACTTTCGAGCGAGGCTGCTTGTGGAGATGATGAAATGATCAGGCTTTATGCCGACGTCAACGTACCCAATCCTATCTATACTTGGAGGGACGATGAGGGTCATGTTTTAGAACAGGGCACAAATTTAGGCATGATTAGGGTATCCACCTCAGGCACCTATCATGTGACGGTAGGAAGAAATGCTTGCGAAGCTTCTGCATCGATCAGCGTACAAAAGAATCCTGTAGGATATAGCACCTTACCAGAAACATCGGTTATAATCTGCCCTAGTAGCGCAGATCCTCGACGGTCAGAAGTATATTTAAACCCTGACTCGCTCAATGTCTTTACCCGCTTTAGATGGGAAAGGGATTCAGAATTTATATCTAGCGAAAGAATAATTAAACCGCAATTTCCAGGATTATACAAAGTAACAATGACCAATATCGACGGGTGTATTGTGGAAGATGAAATAAGAGTGACTTTGTCTTGCGAGCCCATCATATTTGTGCCTAATGCCATACGCCCCGATAGCCATATTAGTGACAATCGAACCTTTAAGATATTTACCGAGGACAATATCGCAGATGAAGGATTTCAGGTTTATATTTTCAACCGGTGGGGAGAAATGGTATATCAGAGCAAGGATAAGAACTTTGAATGGGACGGCACTTTCAAAGGAAAACCTGTTCCTGTAAGTGCCTATTCTTACGTGATCTATTACAAAGGTGCAGAAGACCCTAGTGATGAAATACATCAACTACAAGGAGGAGTGACCGTATTGAGATGACGGAAAAAAGTTGGAAGTTTGAAGTTGGAAAAGACAAAAGCACCAAGTTGAATAAAAAAATAGCATGTTCAATTCCGAAGAGATTAAACATGAATAACAAATGGATTTTAACATCCAAAACCTTTAATCCATAATGACGATAATCATTTCTCCTGCAAAAACGCAGGATTTCTCTGCTCATAACACCACAAATATTTCTTCTGAGCCAGCATTTCTCAAAGAATCCTTGAAGTTGGTAAGAGAATTAAAAAAGCACTCTCCCAAACAGATTGCCTCTCTAATGAGCGTAAGTGACAATATTGCGGAGCTTAACTACCACCGTTTCAAAACCTTTAAAGCACCATTTACCCCCGATAATGCCAAACAATCCCTTTTGGCCTTTAAAGGAGATGTATATACGGATATTGATGTAGACCATTACACAAAAGAAGATTTTGAGTTCGCCCAACAGCATTTAAGAATACTTTCCGGGCTGTATGGCTTGCTGAAACCGTTAGACCTTATCCAGCCCTACCGTTTGGAAATGAAAATAAAGCTTGCCAATCCAAGAGGAAAAGACCTTTATGAATTCTGGGGTGATAGGATTACAAAAGCATTGAACACATTGATGGACAAACCCAACCCAACGCTCATCAACCTTGCTTCAGCAGAATATTTCAAAGCGGTGAACACAAAACTTCTGAAAGGGAAAGTCATTACTCCTGTATTCAAAGACCATAAAGATGGTGCGTATAAGATCATTGCATTTTATGCTAAAAGGGCCAGAGGCCTGATGACGGATTTTATTATAAAAAACAAGATTGAAGTCCCTGAAACACTCAAAACTTTTCAGGAGGGAGGTTATGAATATAGCGAACCCCTATCCAGCGATCAGGAGTGGGTGTTTATTCGAGGTTAAAAAGAAATGAAAAATTTTATATGGTATGATTTGAAGGGATAGTACTCATGAAAATTTTGAGCATGTGCATGCTTCCGTCTGGACCTACTATAACCCTAACATACCTAAGTTGACGTTGAAAAAGAAACAAACCCAATACTCATGGAAAAACAAACTGCAATAAACAGATTAAAACACTTTAAGCTAGTAGCCATTTTAGAAGGAATTTCATTCTTAGCACTACTCTTCATTGCCATGCCTCTGAAGTACTTTGCCGATTTGCCGAAGGCAGTAACGGTAGTCGGATGGATACATGGAGCGCTCTTCGTTTGGTATATATATGCCTTGGCAATTGTTCATTTTACTTTACAATGGTCAATTATCAAATCAGGTTTGGCTTTTTTGGCATCCCTAGTGCCCTTTGGAACATTTGTATTAGACAGACAGCTTAAAAAAGATGAAGTAGCACTCATCGCTTCTTAATTGAAGCCATCCAGGAACCGGCAGCTCCAATAAGGGCTGCTGTTTCTCCTAACTGCGCTTTGTGAACAGGGATGGTGATCGCTGATTCTGTCAATGTGCGTTCCAAAGCTGGTCGAAACAACCTGTCGGCATGGGCAACATTTCCTCCCAAAACAATCACCTCGGGTTTCTCTTCCTGTACGAAAGGGATAAGGAATTCAGCTAATGCGACACCAAACTCCTCAAACAGATCTTTTGCTACAAAATTAGTAGCTGCCAGCTCCGCTATCTCCTTTACGCCAGAAACTGATCTTTTCGTTCTGGCCTTAAACATATTCTCAAACCAACGTGTCGACAGGTAATCCTCTGCTATACCCTCTCTAAAAGGAAAGCACCATCGGCCTGCGTCTTTTACCACATACTCATGATAGGTGGCTGACCCCAATCCCGTACCCAGTGTAAGCCCAATAGCATGGCCATAACCCTTTCCGGCCCCAGCCATAACTTCACCACTTAAAAAACATGCTGCATCATTTGTTAGTCGAATCTGACTTGCCGCAACTCCCAAAGATTCGGCCAAAAGCAGTTTTACATTCTGTCCATATAAACTGTCATATTTATCTTGTCCTTGAATGAGTGAAACACCATTTTCATAATCAAAGGGCCCTGGTATGGCTATCCCTATTTTATCCACAGTCACCTTTCCTTTCTCAAGGGTAGATTGCAATGCTTTACTCCATTCTTTAATTACCGCCGCCTTATCGCCCTGAGCGTTTACTGTGCTTCGAAAATAGCTTTCCGGTATTACATTACCATTTTCCAGATCTATCAGCGCAGCAGTAATATGGGACCCTCCTACATCTGCTCCCAAAACAATTGTATTGCGCATATTGGTAAGTGAAAATTGTTTTATATATGTGAGGATGCTAAAGTAAATAAATTGGTGAATAAAGAAAATTACCAAGGAAGATTGTTGGAGAGGGATAATAAAAACAAAGGTTGACCTTCGGAGTAATGCTTCCGTAAGATCAACCCTTAACATAAGTTTCTGACAAGCTATTAAGCCTTTTCCGCTTTTTTATTCACATTCTCTAAGGCTATTTTGTTCAGCTTTGAATCTGCCTTCTTTTCTTCTTCGAGCGTTTCTTTCAATAATTTAGCTGCATCTTTCATATCTAGCTGTTGTGCGTAGGTATGCGCTGCGCCATATCCAGCAATCTCATAATGTTCTACACGTTGGGCAGCGGCAATTAATCCAGCATCCTTTACCTCGTCCTCTCCCTTCATCTTGATCAGGTCTTTGCTTTCCTTGATCAGACCTTTCATGGCAGGGCAAGTTTCGCCTGATGGGTCAATATCCATCATTTCGGCTATTTGCTGAAGGCGTTCCAACTGCTTTTCAGTTTCTTTTAAATGGTCTTCAAAGCATTTTTTCAATTTACTGTTAGAAGCCGCCTTAGCCATTTCGGGGAGGGCTTCTATCAATTGCGTTTCAGCACTGTATAGGTCTTTTAACTCGTGCTCAAAAAGATCTTGTAATGAATTTAGTTTTTCGCTAGCCATAATCTAAAAATTAAAGTTTAAGTGTTTAAAAAATATATGCTATTAACACATTTTCATTACAATAGTTTTTGGAGAAATATTTTTTGTACACCATAATGCTAATTCATATTAGAAAGCAAACCATACCGGTGAAACAAAGAATAATCTTTCCATTTTATGGATTAAGTTCATTTGGCACTTAAATCAATAAGAAATGCAAACACTCCATCTTTAAGATCGTTATTCTATCTAGTCCCAATCAAAAGATTAGCTATTATGAAGATTTCAAGCAAACATGATGTTACCGTAACGGACATTCTACGATATGTTTTAAGGCCGAAAGAAGAAGTAAAAAATCAGCTTAATGGTGACAACACCATGTTAGTTGCTAGTGCTGCATTTTCTGGATTTATAACGGGTTTTGCAGCCGCTTTACTTTTTGCCCCTGAGTCTGGAGCAGAGCTGCGGCAGGAGCTTTCAAAATTGCTTCAAGAAACGAACAGCCGTATCACCAATATCGTCTCGGATAAAATTGAAAGTATAATTTAAAACATTCAGGCAAACGCATGCTATTTTAAGCAGTGCGTTTGCCTGCTTCTCGACATCGGGCTTGTAGCCTGAATCATCTGGAAGGAGTCCATTCTAAAATATTTATCATCTCTGGAGCTGTTTCGGCCAAGCCTTCCTGGTCCACTTGTTCTACTTTTTGGACAAAGAGATGCAGTTTTCCCTTTTCCTCCCAAAGTTGCGTGTCATAAGTGGGTTCCCATGCTCCAACGCCAGTTCCCGTAAGGTCTATGATTTTCCATGAGGCATAGGGAAAATCATCGCTTACTGCTACTGATACCCTGTTTCCTCGTTCTTCATCTCTGAAGATCAGGTAAACTAGTGCCTTACCCTCTTTTTGTTCCATTGCAACCTGAGGCCTTGCAATAGGGATACGCTTGGTTCCCCCTCCACTTAAGGTAAAAGGGGTGACCCTATCCGTCACTTGTTGCGCCTTCCATACAATGCCGTCATGATGCACGATATGATATTGTGGAACAGCAGTATTCTGATCCCGCCAATATGTTGCTATAACGGGCCTCCCCTGATTATCTACGGTCATCGAAGTCTGATTGATTAACTCACTGTTTATTGGTACAGGCCAAGCAACCGCTGCATTATCAAGAACAATCGGAAGTTCGTATGCCACGCCATCTATATTTTCCCAGGTTTCACCCCCGTCTTTTGAGCGAGCATAACAAATATCATGATTGGTGGCCACATCATAGGTTTCTCTCCACAACCAGGAAATATGAATCACATCGGCTTTGTCCACATATGCTTGCCAATAAGCATTTCTATTGCCTTGTCCATCAATCAAGTTAGCCTGTACCTGAGTCCATTTTTTTGACGTTAATGAATATTTATTGATGACCAAATCGCCATTTCCTGAATAACCATACCTATAAAGAAACAATAAATCACCATTTGACATCCTGTAAAACTCAGGATAGGTCACATTATCTTCTTTCAATTCCGTCATCGGGATAATTTCTCCTAATACTAATGATTCCGGTACTATGCTCCTTGCATAGTGCAAGGGATTGTTATGATGTCCCCATGCTACGTGCAGATAACCCTCCCCATCTACCATAATGCTTATGGCAGTATGCGCATCGGCAGCATTACCTTTATAGGATGTTTTAACTATTTGCCATTTTTGTTCTTTTAAATTACGCTTAGCCAATGTTACATACTGCTCTTGGTCATAAAAAGCAGTATACTGCGAATCCTGATGGGTTACTATGGCATTTTTTCTGAAGATGACCGCATTCACTGAATTTTTTGCCCATCCCAATGAAACAGGCACTAGTGTGGCTGGAGGACCTACTTGACATAAAGCCAAAATAGGACTATACATCATCAAAAGGAAAAACTTCCATATTTTATTCTGGTATTTCATAGTATAAATCTTTGCATTAAAGGATATTCAAAGTACATTCGGAAGGAGCATAAATTAATGTTTCCTACAGCAACAATAATAAATTTGATACATTTATCATCCTGCTATATCCTGCCCTATAATTATCCTGCAGTTTTTATATTTGTACAGTCAGCCTACTCCATACCCAATGCATAGATAACATATATATGATCAGGAAAACGATTTACCTTATCCTTCCTATGGTATTACTGACCAGTCCTCTCTTGTATGCTCAAAGCTTACAAGAAGGCGACGTTATGGTCTATTCGTATTTTAAGGGCAATGGAGAAGATGGGCTTCACCTTGCATATAGCAGGGATGGTTTCCATTGGAAGGCTTTGAATAATGGCCGCTCCTTCCTTTATCCACAAGCTGGAGAGGATAAATTAATGCGAGATCCGTGCATCATAAGAGGAAAAGATGGAAAATTTCACATGGTATGGACAGTAAGCTGGAACGAGAAGGGAATTGGCTATGCAAGTTCTGAAGATCTTATTCATTGGTCTGAACAAAAGTTTATTCCGGTGATGGCTCATGAAGAAATGGCCAGAAATTGTTGGGCTCCAGAAGTTTTCTACGACGAAGAAGCAGATATATATATGATTTTCTGGTCCACTACCATCACCGGACTTTATCCTGAAAGCCAGTCTGAACAGGAAAAAAGCTATAATCATAGAATATACTATGTTACCACAAAAGATTTTGAAGACTTTTCCCAAACAAAACTTTTATACGAGCCAGGGTTTAACGTAATCGACGGCACCATTATTAGAAATGAGGAACATTATATCATGTTTCTTAAGGATGAAACCCGGACTCCTCCTGAAAAAAACATCAAAATAGCCACAAGTCATACGCTGACGGGCGACTATTCCGAAGCAAGTGCACCAATAACGGGAAACTATTGGGCAGAAGGACCTTCAGTAGCAAGAGTAGGCAAGAAATGGATCGTTTATTTTGATAAGTATATAGACAAAAAAATGGGTGCAGTGGCTTCTTATGATTTGAAAAACTGGGCCGACATTTCGGAAAAGATAACATTTCCTGAAGGAACGAGACATGGAACTGTATTCAACGTGACAAAAAAGGAATTTAAGAAACTAAGCGAACATAAAACCACACGGTGATAATTTTAAAATTGTTGTAGTGCACACGATTGCACAATGTTATTTGACTTTTGTAATAGTTATTATCATCCTTACAAGAAAATATGGCATGATTCATCACTGGCCATAGTGAATGTAAGAATTTATAGTTATTTTTTAATATTCAAATTAACTAACCTCTTTAAAATAAACGAAAAATGATAGCACTTGATACTCAAATTAGAATAGATAGCAATTCCAGGATTCCAAAATATCAACAAGTGGTTAATTCTATTATTGAGGATATAGAAAAGGGTCATTTGAAAGTTGGACAGAAAATACCTTCTATCAATGAGATTAGTGAAGAGTATTATTTGTCGAGAGATACTGTAGAAAAGGCTTATAATCAGCTTAAAGAAAGGAAAATCATATATTCTGCCAAGGGGAAGGGCTGTTATGTTGCTAGGGCGTTATTCAGCTCCCAGGTCAAAGTGCTGTTTCTGCTCAATAAGCTCAGCTCCTATAAGCTACGTATCTACAATGCTTTTGTGAACGGCATGGGCACCAATGCTCATATCGACTTGAATGTTTATCACTGCGATCCAAAAATATTACTCAATATATTAAAAGATAATATGGGTGTCTATGATTACTATGTGATCATGCCCCACTTTAAAGATCAAAATTTGATTCATTACAACAATGATAAGGAAGTGTTAGAAGCCTTGTCACAAATCCCTCAAGAAAAGTTGGTAATCATGGATAATTATTTACCCCAACTAAAAGGAGATATCGCTTCTATCCATCAAGATTTTAAGCATGATATATATGAGGCCTTAGAAGAAGGGTTGGAATTATTAGAGAAATACGACAAGCTTATCCTGGTTTATCCTCAAAAAGCGCTATATCCCTATCCAGCGGATATTCTCCACGGATTCCAAGCCTTTTGTTCAGACTATGATTTTGACTTCGAGGTACTGGACATGATTTATCCTGACATGGAGCTGCAAGGCAGAGATGTCTACATCATTATTGAAGAATCTGATCTTGTAAGTTTGGTGAAACAGGTGAGAGATAAAAATTATCAATTGGGGAAAGATATTGGCATTATCACCTATAACGACACCCCTTTAAAGGAACTATTAGGCATAACGGTTATATCCACCGACTTTAAAGTAATGGGCGAGACAGCAGCCTATATGATTCAAAAAAAGAAGAGGGAGGTCGTGAAAAATGTATTCCGTTTTATTAATCGGAACTCAATTTAAACTCATGACGCTGAGATAGAACAAATGATGTATAAACAGAACAACAGCATAGAGCAGGATACCCCCTCTATTTATTTTCTCTATGTTTAAAGGAATATGGAATAAAATTACCACAGAAAATGTCAAAGAGGAGTGATTTTGTAAAGAAGCTTGAATCGGTAAACGAGTTTGAGCGTGAGCCTGTACCCCAAAACAAATTAAAGAGCTGGAAGAGCTTTGTAGGTACATATGCAGGAGAGCACACCGCAGGTACAGAGTTCGTATTGGGTCCTCTTTTTGTTGCCCATGGTGCCAGTGCTATAGACCTTGTAACAGGATTGCTCTTGGGCAATATCTTAGCTGTTTTAAGTTGGGCTTTTTTTACTGCAAAGGTTTCCGTAAAAAAGAGGATCACCTTATACTACCAATTAGAAAAAATAGGAGGAAAACGTTTCTCTACTATATATAATCTGGTCAATGCTGGCTTGTTCTGTTTTTTAGCCGGTGCTATGATAGCGGTTTCTGCTACGGCCGTGGGCATACCCTTCGATTTGGCTATGCCATCTTTACACGATATTTATCCTAATAGTATCGGCTGGGTAATTACCGTTTTTGCAGTAGGACTTATTACGACCTTTGTGGCCATGTTTGGATTTGATCAAGTGGCCCGTTTTGCAAACATCGCATCTCCTTGGATGATCATGATCTTCATTGCCTCTGCGGTAGCTGTTCTTCCCGAATTAGGTATCACCTCCTTTGCCGATTTTTGGCCAGCAGCTCAAAACAGTATATGGACAGGAACACCTCTTGAAGGACAAAGCAAATTCACCTTTTGGCACATTACATTCTTTGCTTGGTTTTGCAACATGGCTATGCATATTGGCATGGCAGACATGTCATTGCTACGCTACGCAAAAAAATGGCAATATGGTTTTTCGTCGGCCACTGGAGTGTTCTTGGGTCATTATATTGCCTGGTTAGCATCGGGAATACTTTATGCGCTGTTTCTGATAGAGTCTAGCAACAGTATGGAGTTTGCACCTGGCCCAATTGCTTATAGAGCTACGGGCATCGCAGGAGCACTTTGTGTAATCATTGCTGGATGGACTACCGCAAACCCTACTTTATACCGTGCTGGGCTGGCTATCCAGTCCATCAATCCCAAGTGGAAAACCTGGAAGGTCACCTTGTTTGTTGGATTGTTTACAACAGTTGCTGCATGTTTTCCTGCGCTTGTTATGCAATTATTGGAGTTTGTGGCACTTTATGGCTTGATCCTGATGCCCGTCGGCGCGATCATATTTATAGATGTCTATCTCTTCAAGAAAATCGGGTTGCAGGATGATTATGCAGAAAACGCCAATATCAAATTCAACTGGGCCGTAGCACTTACATGGGGTTTGACGTTGGTGTTCAGTTTATTGCTCAATATTGTTTTGGAAATTGACATATTCTTCCTAGGACTACCTGGTTGGTTTGCCGCAGTTGTACTCTATGTGGTGACAAGCAAAATCCTTCAAAAACCTACTTTAATGGCGTCCAAAAGTAAAAGTGACGATATAAAAAAAACTGAAACTACTTTAGTCAATTGATCTTAAAACTATGGACATGAAAAACATTTGTGCGGCTGCTGCAGTCATATGCCTCCTTCTTACACTTATTCCTGCTTTTTTGGTTTTCTTTCAGGTCATTTCTAACGATACCAATAAACTTCTCATGCTCATTGGCACGATTGGCTGGTTTGCATTTGCGCCCTATTGGATGAAAGAGACTGCTAAGCAAAAAGTTAACGATGAACAGCCATAAGAGAACTCATTAAGGAAAGTAGAAAGCGTTAGCGGTCGGCAAATAGCAGTAAGCCCGACTTAACATCAATCCCAAGTGCAGCGGTGATGGGGAATCTCAGGAATTGGCCCATGCAGCAAAGCCAACCTTTATTCAAGATTTTGGATCTTGATACAGTCCATACAAAAAGGAACTTATTAAGCTATAGCAAAAGAGGATGTATTAGGATGTTGTGGACAAGTTGTAATAGATTAGTAAAGAATAGATTGAGCTGCGAACTCCTGTTTCTGGAGTCAGATTAAAAACACCGTGAGGCTCCTTGCTCCATGGGCCCCTATTACCAACGCCTGTTCAATATCGGCAGTCTTAGAAGGACCCGCAATAAACACCCCATAGCCCGTAGAACGAATATCTATTTTATCATAAACTTCATGCATATTGCTCACAATTTTCTGTTTGGACAAAATCACCACCAAATGTTGCGTGATAAAGGGCAATACGCGCGCTCCCAGAACCTCATCAGATAACCATATAGCTCCATTTTCTGCCACGGCCCACTCGCCTTGCAGCACAGCTACGTGTACGTCCTCCAGTAGGTGTGGGTCTTCAATGGCATCGAAGGCAATATTTCCTAAGACCTCAGGGAGCCCTGAACAAATTTTGAGTTCGGAAGAACAATGCTCTTTTAAATAAGTGTTGACCTCTTCGAGCGCTTGGACAACAAATGTAGTTCCCCCGTTGGACACCAAAGACTCCTGAAACTGTTTCAACAAATCAATGGAAGAAGAAAAAACCGGGATTTCAGGCAATTTATTTGTCGCTGGCTTATTCTGACGAATAGCATTTAATATGGTCTCTCTACTATGCATTATTCCTTTGAATATTAACTATTGTTTTTTATTTGACTTATACCAATCTTGAAAGCTTTGCTTGGGCGCATCGGGAAGGTCCCTAGCTTTTCCCCATACGTTCAAAGGGTTGTTTATGACCTTCTTCGGTGTGAGCCTCAACATTTTCCGAGCGGCTTTTCCCATAATTTTATAGAACCATGGTTTACTGAAAACAATGGCAGCAACTTTCATCCCCCACTTTTTAGAGACAGGCACGTGCCCTTCTTTGGCAATAATTTGGCGCCATTTGTAAAGCTGGTCATGGATATCGATCTTAACTGGACACACATCCGTGCAAGATCCGCACAGGGTTGAAGCAAATGGCAAGGTACTATGCTTCTTTAAATCTATTCCTGGAGAGAGTATAGCACCAATAGGTCCAGGAACTGTCGAACCATAGCTATGTCCAGTACTCCTTCGATATACAGGACAGGTATTCATACAGGCACCGCATCGGATACACTTCAAAGAGTTCCTAAAATCCTTTCGGCCTAGCTGCTCAGTGCGACCATTATCAACAAGGATCAGAAACATTTTTTTCCCGGAAGCTGGTTTATGAAAATGAGAGGTATAGTTTGTGATGGTCTGTCCTGTAGCACTTCTAGCCAATAATCTGAGGAAAACCCCCAAGTCCTTTGCCCTTGGAATAATCTTTTCAATGCCCATGCAAGCAATATGTATATCGGCCAAATGCACTCCCATATCTGCATTGCCCTCATTGGTACACACCACAAAACCGCCTGTTTCGGCAATTCCGAAATTCACGCCGGTAATAGCGGCATCTGCACCCATAAACTTCTCCCGTAAATGTGTTCTTGCTGCTTCAGCCAAATATATAGGATCCTCCGCACCCTTTTTTGTCCCGATATGGTCATGAAAGATCTGACCTATATCTTGCTTCTTTAAGTGAATGGCTGGCATCACAATATGACTAGGCGGCTGATGTGCAAGCTGAATGATACGCTCCCCTAAATCGGTATCAATTACTGCGTATCCTCTTTCTTCAAGAAAAGGATTCAGCCCACACTCTTCTGTCAAAATGGACTTACTCTTAACCACATCGCTAACATTATGCTCTTTCAATATTTTTAGAACATGGTGGTTATGCTCATCGGCATCCCTTGCCCACAACACTTCTACCCCATTGGCTTGTGCATTTTGCTCAAACCTTTCCAGATACTGGTCCAAATTGGCCAACACATGACTTTTTACTTCTGAAGCGAGCTCTCGTAACTGCTCCCACTCAGGTACTTTGCCAGCAGCCACATCCCGCTTTTGCCGCACGGTCCACAAAGTTTCGTCATGCCACCTTGTTCTGGATTTATCTTTTATATAGGCTGCCGCTGCTTTGGCATGTGTAGTCATACGTTTGATTTTAAATTTTTCACAATTCAATGTTCAAGCACTTCAAGGGCACATTAACTAGTGCTATCCAAAATTTCTGCGATATGCATTATTCTCACGGAACTTTTACGTCGTTTCAACAAGCCTTCTAGGTGCATGAGACATGAAAGGTCTGTAGCTGTAATCACTTCGACACCGCTACTAATATGGTCTTCTATTCTATCTTCTCCCATGCTCACAGAAACAGCTTCTTCGGATATGGCAAACGTACCACCAAATCCACAGCATTCATCTGGTCTGTTTAATGAAGCCAATTCAATCCCCTTTACCATTTCCAATAAATATCTCGGTTTACTATAGTCCGAAGTCATCAACTCTGATGCCTTGCCGAGTCGTAAGCCTCTCAAACCATGGCAGCTTTCATGTAAACCGACCACATAGGGAAAATCAGCCACAATAGTGGTTATCTGAAGTATGTCTACCAGAAATTCACAAAGTTCGTATATAGGGGGGTAATCCTTCCTCCCTTTTATTATATGGTCTTTGGCATGGAGTGTACAGCTTCCCGATGGCGACACGATCACGTCACAATCTTTGAAGTTTTCCAAAAACAAGGTATCTACGTCTCGGCCAAAACAGGCATAACCTGCATTAGCCATTGGCTGTCCACAACAGGTTTGTTCAGAAGGGTAAAATACTTCCTGACCGTTTTTCTCCAACAGTGATAATGTTGCTATGGCCGCTGAAGGAAAAAACTGATCTATATAGCAAGGAATAAATAAACCAACTCTCATTTGATACAGAATTATGCTGACACTAAAAATTAGCATCCGATTTAGAACACAATATTAACGTTAAAATAAAACTTCCCATCCTGTACTTTACCGCCTTTAAATAAGGCCCATTGTAATAGTTATATTGAAACGATATTTTTCATAAATATTAACACTTTGTTGGCAATGAAATGTTGATACCTATACAGGTAAGTAAAGGATAGTTGAGCCATTACTTACCGCTATCTTTAAAGCCTCAAACTATAGGTTTAAAAACGACTGGGAATCTAATGATGAAAGGAAAATTAATAAAGAAAAGCGTAAACTTCATCTTATCTAAAAGCTACTTGACTTTTCAAAAAATTAATCACGGATCGGCATAGCGCAGGATGGTGCTTTCTCATCCAACCCTTATTTTCATATTTACATAACTTAAAACGACATATATATGGACACACTTGAGCGTACATTTCAGCACGTAGATTATTTGTGGGACAAGCAAAAGGAAGAAGCACTGAAGGGCGACGAAGTGGAGCTTTTGATTTATAGATCAAATCTTCTGGGGGCTGACTTAAGAGTTACCAACTATGGTGGTGGCAATACTAGTTGTAAAACTATTGAAATTGATCCTTTGACCAAAAAGGAAACCGAAGTAATGTGGGTAAAAGGATCCGGCGGGGACATTGGTACACTTAAAAGAAGCGGACTTGCTGGCCTGTACCTTCAAAAGCTCCATGCATTAAAAGGAGTTTACCGTGGGCTAGAGTTTGAAGATGAAATGGTAGGACTTTTTAATCATTGTATATACGATCTTGACTCTAAAGCACCTTCTATAGATACCCCCTTGCATGCTTTTTTGCCTTTCAAGCATATCGACCATCTCCACCCCGATGCTGCTATCGCTATTGCCGCCTCCAAAAACGGAGAAAGCATTACCAAAGATATATTCAATGGCGAAATAGCCTGGGTGCCATGGCAACGTCCGGGTTTTGACTTAGCCCTGCAATTGGAAAAAGCCCTGAATGAAAACCCGGGCATTCGAGGTATTATGCTAGGCGGACACGGTTTGTTCACTTGGGGAGATACGAGTTATGAGTGCTATATCAATAGCCTTGAGATCATCGATAAAGCTTCTGTCTATTTACAGAAAAACTACGGTGTCAAACGGCCTGTGTTTGGCGGCAATATGACACCGTCTCTGGATAAAGAAAGAAGGCTTGGACAAGCAGCAGCACTTGCTCCAATTCTAAGGCGACTTGCTTCTAATTATGCTAGGATGATCGGGCACTTCTCAGATGATGACAGGGTGTTGGAGTTCATCAATAGCAAAGATGTGAAGCGATTGGCTGCCATGGGAACAAGCTGTCCTGATCATTTCCTTAGGACCAAAATCAGTCCATTGGTGCTGGACATTCCTGCTGACATAGACCTGAACGCTGAAAAAGATAAAGTAAAAGATACTTTGGAAAAGGCTTTCAGCGCATACAGAAAATACTATGCTGATTACTATGAGCAGCATAAACGATCCAATAGCCCTGGAATGCGCGATCCTAACCCCGTAATTATTTTGTGGCCAGGAGTAGGTATGTTCTCCTATGCAAAAAACAAACAAACCGCTAGGGTGGCAAGCGAATTTTATATTAATGCCATCAATGTGATGAAAGGAGCAGAAGCCGTTTCCGAATATGTTTCTCTGCCGTTACAGGAGGCTTTTGACATCGAATACTGGCTTTTAGAAGAAGCCAAGCTTCAACGAATGCCCAAGGAAAAGGCACTTTCCAGAAAAATAGCTTTAATAACCGGTGGCGGTGGAGGCATAGGCCGCGCCATTGCTAAGAAACTGGCATCAGGAGGAGCGTGTGTATTCCTTACCGACATCAATCCAGCATTGTTAGAAGAAGCTACTGCAACCTTTGACAGAGACACGGCCTCAAGTTCCATTATGGACGTAACCGATAGGAAATCCATTGAAAATGCCTTTCAAAAGATTGCATTGGAATTTGGAGGTGTCGATATTATTGTAAATTGTGCTGGATTAGCCATTTCCAAACCTTTAGAGCAAACTTCGTCCAAAGACTGGGACCTTCTGCAAGACGTGATCGTAAAAGGACAGTTTGAAGTAACTCAAGTAGGGGTAGAAATCATGCGTGAGCAAGGGTTGGAAGGTGATATAATCAACATCGCCAGTAAAAATGCCCTTGTTTCCGGCCCTAATAATGTCGGATATGGTACTGCCAAAGCTGCCCAAGTACACATGAGCCGATTACTGGCTGCAGAATTGGGCAAGGACAAAATCCGTGTGAATGTGGTAAACCCTGATGCCGTAATTGAAGGAAGCAAGATCTGGGAGGGAGACTGGGCCGCAGGACGAGCAAAGGCTTATGGCATAAGCGTAGAAGAGTTGCCTGCCTTTTATGCAAAAAGAACCATATTGAACGAAATCATTACCGTTGACGACATTGCCAATGCCGTATACGCCTTTACAGAAGGCAACTTGAGTAAAAGTACAGGAAACATATTAAACGTAGATGGCGGTGTTGCCGCAGCCTTTGTGAGATAATTATGAAGATAGAGAGCACAGTATTAAATCAGCATAATCAGGAATTAAACAAGCATCATCAGAGGGATTTTGGACACTTACAAGCAAAATTGGAAGGACACAATCTCGACGTTGGAATCATTTTACAGAAGTTAGAAGCTTTTCAGATAGCCGTGCCAAGTTGGGCATTAGGCACAGGTGGTACACGATTTGGCCGGTTTTCTGGTGGCGGAGAGCCCAGAACCTTAGAAGAGAAAATTGCTGATGTAGGTTTGCTACATGCCTTAAATCAATCGAGCGGAGCTATTTCACTTCATATTCCATGGGATATCCCTCAAGACCCAAATGCTATTAAATCGCTTGCCAAGTCCTACAATCTAAAATTCGATGCGGTGAATTCCAATACTTTCCAAGACCAAGCTGAGCAGACCTTATCCTATAAATATGGGTCACTTGCCCATAGCGATTCAGGGGTAAGGCGACAAGCTGTAGATCACAATATAGAAGTAATCAAGCATGGAAAGTCGCTGGGTTCGCAATCGATAACAGTTTGGCTCGCAGATGGCTCTTGTTTTCCTGGGCAGCAGAATTTCAAAAAGGCACTCCAAAGGACGCTGGAATCGTTAGAACAAATTTATGAAGCCATGCCCAGTGGCTGGAAAATGTTCATAGAGTATAAACCTTACGAGCCCAATTTCTATTCAACGGTTATCCAAGATTGGGGAACTTCACATCTTTTAGCTTCTAAACTTGGCGATAGCGCCTATACATTAGTTGACCTAGGACATCATTTGCCCAATACCAACATTGAGCAGATTGTGGCCACCTTGATGATGATGGGAAAACTAGGGGGATTCCATTTCAACGACTCCAAATATGGTGATGATGACGTTACTACTGGTAGTCTTAAACCTTACCAGTTGTTCCTGATTTTCAATGAACTGGTAGATGGTATAGAGGATCCAAGTTCAAAAAACCCCTATCCAGCATGGATGATCGATGCTTCGCACAATGTAAAAGACCCGCTGGAGGACTTGCTGCAGTCAGTAGAGGCCATAAAAATTGCTTATGCCCAAGCATTGCTTATCAACCGAAAAAAACTAGAAGAGGCAAGAGATAACAATGATGCTGTACAGGCGCAGGAAATCTTGCAAAATGCCTTCCGAACAGACGTACGACCTTTGCTTGCCGAGGCAAGGTTAAAGGCCGGCGGAGCAATTGATCCACTAGGGGTTTATAGAAAGAATGAGGTCAGAAAACAATTGATAAAAGAAAGAGGTGCAAAAACCATCTCTACAGGGCTTTAGTATTATGCCAACAGCTGTAACTGCCATATTTGACATTGGCAAAACCAATAAGAAATTTTTCCTCTTTGATGAAAACCTGAATGAAATTAAAGAGGAGTATTTCAAATTGCCTTTGATAGAAGACGATGATGGCTTTGCATGTGACGACCTTGGTGCCATAGTGCAATGGATCAAAAACGCTGTTGAGTCGATATGCAACTCCCCCAACTATCGTCTAGTGGGACTCAATTTCTCGACATATGGAGCGACACTTGTTCACCTAGACAAATTTGGCCTTCCCGTTACCCATTTATACAATTACCTCAAGCCTTTCCCAGATAAGCTACGGCAATCTTTCTTTTCGCAATATGACGAGGAAAAAAACAATTTAGAAACTGCTTCCCCAAACTTAGGGATGTTGAATTCAGGGTTGCAACTTTATTGGCTAAAGCATACAAAACCACAACTTTTCTCTAAAATCCATCATACGCTACATTTTCCCCAATACCTTTCCTATTTGTTTACGGGCGAGATGGTTTGTGAGCCTACTTCGATAGGTTGTCATACCCGACTATGGGATTACGATATCAACAACTATCACAGTTGGGTTGTGGACGAAACGCTGCATTCCTTATTTCCGAAACTAGTTCCCACTACGCATACCTTTATGTGCAATTTGCATGGCCAAGATGTAAAAGTAGGCGTGGGCATACACGATAGCTCCTCTGCTTTGGCTGCCTACTTGCTGCGTACAAAGGACCCTTTCTTGTTGATCTCTACGGGAACCTGGAGCATTACTTTGAACCCGTTTACAAAAGAAAAGCTAACAAAAAGTGCGCTGGAAAGAGATTGTCTTAACTACCTCACTATTCATGGAACTCCTGTAAGAGCTGCACGCTTCTTTTTGGGATTTGAGTTAGACCATCAGCTAGAAAAGTTGAATGCGCTATTTCATAAAGATCGAAAATATTACAAAAGCTTAAATCCCGATTTTACGCTAATAGAAAAATTGGCTGAGGGAGAAGTAACCAGTTCGTATTATCCTGAGACGATTCAGAATCAAGCATTGCTGGATGATCTCTTTCAAAAGAATCAGTGGTATCCTGAAGAATGCAAAAGTTTTGAAGAAGCCTATCATAAGATGATGTGGGGGCTAGCCAGGATACAGGCTAAAACTTTGGTTTTGGCGCAAGGCTCCTCATTCATAAAGCGTGTGTATATTGATGGTGGTTTTGTACACAACCAAGTCTTTATAGAAATGATGAAGCGTCTATTGAAGGATCATGACTTGGTTTTCTCCCACTTACCCTTAGGGTCTGCCTATGGAGCAGCCAGCGTATTGAAATATGCTGCTTCTTCTAAAACACTTGTGCAAGGATAAGATTTTTCTTATCATGATAAGAATGTTATCCTAAACTGATATCTATCGATGGAGCAAATCCGCCATTACTTTGAGCAAGTAACAAAACTCTCGGATGAAGAATGGGCGCTATTCTCTTCCAAACTCATAAAGGAATCTTTCCCTAAGAAAACGTTGCTTCTGGAAGTAGGGAACTTGGAAAACTATCTATCCTTTATCCATGAAGGCATTATACGGTTCTACATTCCTAAGGAAGAAAATGAGCTGACCTTTTCTTTCACTTTTGCCAATGAGTTTGTATCTGCTTATGATGCTTTTCTTACCCAAAAGCCTGTATCCTATCGTGTAGAGACACTTACAGATACAATACTATGGCGGTTGACTTATGATGACCTTCAAGTAATATACAATGAGACAGCCATCGGAAATACTATTGGCCGATATGCGAGCGAAGCCCTCTTCTTAAAAAAGACCAAACGAGAGTTTTCCCTCTTGCACGACACTGCCGAACAGCGCTATTTGAAGTTATTTACCGAACAACCTCGGTTAATACAACAAATACCCTTAAAATACCTTGCTTCCTACATAGGCATTACGCCCCAAGCACTTAGCAGAATACGCAAACGCATTTCTTAACCGAGGTTCATTTTATACTCGTTGAAATATTTTGACATTTGTCCTAAAGCATTTGTCATTAAAACTTCCATAAGATGAAACCTTTAATTGTATTAATTGCTGTATTTATATTGTCAAGTATCATCTTAAAACTAATTTATAAGAAATACTGGTTTTCTTTGTCCGGCCGTATTGCCATGGCTGCCATGTTACTATTTACCGCTCTGGGGCATTTTGCCTTTTCTAAGGGCATGGCCATGATGATACCCGATTTTTTGCCTTATAGGACAGGCATTGTTTATATAACTGGGATTTTTGAAATAGTATTGGCCATTGGATTATTACTGCCTTCATTCCACAGAGCTACCGGTTGGGCATTGATCACATTCTTGCTTTTGGTACTTCCTGCAAACATCTATGCTGCGGTCCATCAGGTGGATTATCAAAACGCCACTTTTGATGGCCCTGGTTTAAGCTATCTCTGGTTTAGAGTACCACTGCAATTGTTATTTATCGCGTGGGTTTATTTTTTTGTCATTAAGAGGTGGAGCTGGAGTGATTAGGGTTGGCAGCTACTTACGTTCAGCAGCAGCCTTCCCTTACTCCAATGATATAATGAGGAATAGAGTACCTTATAAGTTTCCCTTATTACGTTCCTTTACAGCATAATCCACCGCTCTTGCCGCCAGTGCCATGTAGGTCAAAGACGGATTTTGAGTGGCTGTAGAAGTCATGCAAGCGCCATCGGTTACAAATACATTCTTGCAGGCATGCATTTGATTGTACTTATTTAATAAAGAAGTCTTTGGATCATGGCCCATTCTCACGCCACCCATTTCATGGATATCAAGTCCAGGAGCTTGTTTTGTATCAGCAGTCCGGATATTGGTAAATCCTGCCTGAGCAAACATATCTGAGAACTGTTCCTGATAATCTTTTATCATCTTCTCATCATTATCATCATAATCCACATTGATATTTACCAAGGGAATGCCCCACTCATCAACTTTATCCTTTACGAGCTTAATCTGACTGGTTTCTTTAGGAATCGTCTCGCCCATCATGTGCGAACCAATTTTCCACGTGCTCAAGGATGGGTTGAGTAGCCGCTCTTTTAGATCTGCACCAAAGCCCGACCTGTCTTCATACAGATAACGATTGGCATTGAATGAAGCAGCGTATCCTCTTAGGAAGTCAGTCTCTTGGCGCAACAGGTTTCTGAACCTTGGTATATATCCACCTCCCGCTGGATTTCGGCCATCGGTCGTCAAATCCAAAAACCCTTCATACTCTGCGGTTACCCTTGCCCTGTAATTATGAAATGCCACATATTTTCCTAAAAGTCCATTGTCATTGCCTAGCCCTTCTGGAAATCTTGAAGAAATGGAATTGAGCAGAATATGGTTGGTATTGATAGCAGATGCGTTCACGAAGATTATATCAGCATAATAGGTAATTTCTTCTTTGGTATTGGCATCGATTACTAAAACTCCCGAAGCTTTTCCAGTCTTTTCATCGTAAAGAACAGAGTGAACCACTGAGAAAGGTTTCAATGTGAGGTTACCCGTCTTTTCAGCCCAAGGAAGGGTTGAGGAGTTACTGCTAAAGTAGCCTCCAAAAGGACATCCTCTTTGACATAATATACGGTTCATACACTGACCTCTCCCCTGATCAAAATGGATTTTTTCAGGTTTGGATATATGCGCACATCTAGCACTGATGACATGACGGTCACCATAATTGCTCTTCATCTGTTTCTTAAAATGATCTTCCACACAATTGAGAGGATACCCAGGCAAAAACTCCCCATCCGGCAATGCTGGAAGTCCATCCCTAAAACCTGCAATGCCAGCAAACTTCTCTACATGACTGTACCAAGGGGCCAAATCTTTGTACCGAATAGGCCAATCTACTGCAAACCCATCACGCGCAGGCCCTTCAAAATCGAAGTCGCTCCAACGCTGGGTCTGTCTGGCCCACAGGAGGGACTTCCCCCCTACTTGGTAGCCCCTAATCCAATCAAACGGCTTTTCTTGTTCATAAGGTTGCTCATAATCTTTAACAAAAAAATGCATAGCATCTTCCCTAAAAGCATAGCATCTGCTCACAATAGGCGCCTTCTCTCTTATCTCTAAAGGTACTTCCCCACGATGCTCGAATTCATATGGGAGCATATTGGTTGTCGGATAGTCTTGGTTATGCTTCACATCCCTACCTCTTTCCAACAAAAGCGTTTTTAAGCCCTTTTCAGTAAGTTCCTTTGCCGCCCAGCCTCCACTTATACCAGAACCAATCACAATAGCATCGAAAGTACGTTGCTTTATACTGTCTATATTTAGATTTGACATTTTATATTATTTATGCTTTTTCAACTGGAAAATACCCGTCGTACCTACCAGGCACCAGTTCATATTTCCTGAATTGCGTCATCACGAGTTTGGAGTTCAGATAACCTTTGATCAACTCACCTTTGGCAATTGTATAAAAAAATTGTGCTTCGGATTGGCCTTTATTTGCCTCTAAGTCAAACAGCACCTCGTGCCGTTGCTCAGTTGTACATTTAATGAAAGATCGTCCAAACTTCTGATCAGCCATCTCTTCCACTTGATCCAGCCCCTTTAAAAAAGCTTCCTGATCATCTTTGGCATAACAGTCATCTACCATAGTCCATACAAACTGGGGTAGTCCCAAGGCTTTGGCACCAGCAGAATCAGTAGTGGGAATAATCGTCTCAGCTATTTCTGCAAGTAACTGTTCTTGGTCACTGTCTAAGGATAAGTTGTTCAGTTGTACAGCAGCTTTCTTTTTCTCCTCCTGATGCAGGCACGATGGCAAAAAAAGTATGCTACCGCTGACCAAAGTCAAGCCCTTTATCATTACACGTCTGTTCATCTCGACAAGGTAAGTTTTATTTTAGGCACAATTTATTCAAATATACTAAAGCATAAACATTTATTTTGTCAAAAATATTGTTTGTGCTTCATTTCTCTGCTTTATAAAGGAAAAGTGGAAGTTTCTACTGAAAATATCGAAATCATATATCGAATAGAACATCTCCTTCCTATCTACTGCATTTGTCACAGAAATTTGTAACAAAGCACTTCTCTAGGAGAATAAAATTTGCACATACACGCTTTTTTAACTTATTTTATAAGCGTACATAAAACACTTTAGACTTTGCATCCTCAAATCATGCTCAAAATCTCCCCCTCCACAGTACTGGCATTTTTGTTTCTTACGTTCTCGTTCATTTCTTGTAAGAAAAAAGCAGAAAGTTCTTTTATTCTGGAAAGTCCTGACAAGCACATATCCTTAAATTTCTTTCTTTCTGAAGATCAGCTCGCCTACTATAGCATCAATTATGAAGATAGTGTCGTCTTGCAAGCTTCTAAACTCGGCATTATCATGGAAGACGATGATTTTTCGAAAGGTTTAAAAGTAGAGAAGATTTCTGCCCCTACCAGTATTAAAGAAAGCTATGAAATGGTGCAGGGAAAAAGAAAAAAACGTACCTATCGGGCTCAAGAACAAACTGTACACCTCAGCAATGAGGCTGGCAACAAAATGCATATTATATTTCGGGTATCAGACGATGGGGTGGCTTTTCGTTACTTCTTCCCTGGACCTTCCCCATCTATTAAAAAAATAACAAAGGAAATTACAACCTTTAACTTTCCTGAAAATACCAGAGGATGGCTTCAGCCCATGAATAATGCAAAAGAAGGGTGGGAAAAAACTTACCCTTCTTATGAAGATGATTATCATCAAGACATTCCAGTGGGTACACCATCCCCGCAAGAAGCAGGCTGGCTATATCCTGCCTTGTTCCACACAGGTGGAAGCTGGGCCTTGATCACCGAATCAGCCTTAGACGGCACATATTGCGCTACCCGTTTGGCCCAACACGCTCCAGAAGGTGAATATGCCATAGACTTCCCACAGCCAGAAGAAATATTTCCTGAAGGAGCGCTTAACCCTCAATCTACCATGCCCTGGGCCTCTCCTTGGCGGGTTATTGCTATCGGAAGTCTTCAAACAATAGTGGAGTCTACCTTGGGAACGGATCTTGCCAACCCTGCTATAAAAATGAATGCCGACTATATCCAACCAGGAAAGGCCTCGTGGAGCTGGGTGCTGCTAAAAGACGACTCCATAGTGTACGACGTCCAAAAACGCTATATCGATTATGCAGCGGAAATGGACTGGGAATATTGTCTGATTGATGTGAATTGGGACCAAAAAATTGGTTATAAAGGTATTGCCGAACTTGCAGAATATGCAAAAACAAAAGATGTTGGCCTCATTTTGTGGTACAATTCCGCTGGATCATGGAACACGGTGACGTACACCCCTAAAGACAAACTGCTTACTCATGCAAGCAGGATGGAAGAGTTTGGTAAGCTCCGAGACATGGGCATAAGAGGAATAAAGGTGGACTTTTTTGGTGGCGACGGCCAGTCGGTAATCCAATACTATATTGATATCATGAAAGATGCCGCCGAACATCAATTATTGGTCAATTTTCATGGATGCACATTACCTCGAGGATGGCAGCGTACATACCCTAATTTGATGACCATGGAAGCCATAAAAGGACTTGAGTTTATCACTTTCGACCAAGGAAATGCGGATAGAGAAGCTACCCATGCTGCTGTACTGCCTTTTGTCCGTAACGCCTTCGATCCAATGGATTATACTCCTATGATCCTGGATACTATTCCCAATATAGTACGGAAAACAAGTAATGGCTTCCAATTAGCCCTTCCAGTATTATTTTTATCCGGGATCCAACATTTTGGAGAAGGCCCTTCTGGCATGGAGAAAGTGCCCGAGTCTGTTAAAGAATACTTGAGAGAACTTCCCAATGCCTGGGATGACACCAAGTTTATAGATGGATTTCCTGGCAAATTGGCCATTGTAGCTAGAAGGGCTGGCGATAATTGGTACGTGGTTGGCATCAATGGAGAAAACAATGAGAAAAAGGTGAATTTAGACCTGTCTTTTATCGATGCTGAACAAGGGACTCTACACACAGACGGTCAAGAAAGACTTTCATTTCATTCAGAAACAATAGCCCTTCCAAGTAACGGCCTATACGAAATTGTTATGCAACCTAATGGAGGATTTGTGATGATATTTTAGAGGAGTTTTGAATTATGAATGTGATAACGAGAAGCACTCCCGGAAATGGGCGGAGCGCAATCTGCAGTAAAAAAGAAAGCAATAGGCAAAAAAGCACACGGCTTTAATCGTCACGTTGCAGCAAGGCAAACAATAACTACAGGATTATAAACAGCCTTATCTGTCATTCTATATTTAATGCAAGCTAAACCCAAACCCTGAACCTTGAGCTTTAAATTCAATACCACTTGTAAATCCGAAGTCCAAGGGCTAAAGTGATGAAACCAATCAAGACAAGTCCTATTATCTGACCAATTACATCCTGCAAGCCGGCACCTTCATTGAATATAGCCCTGATGGCATCGGAAAGCATTGTAAGCGGAAGCTTTTCAATAATGGCCACCGCCCAATCGGGAAACCCACGATAACTAAAAAAAATGCCTGATAATATTGTCATAGGTAGAACAACCGCATTGATAATGCCGTTGGCTTCTTGGTTATTGCTAACACGGGAAGAAGCAACGACAGCTATACCAGCAAAGGCCATAATGCCAGCAAGAAACACCAAAATAAAGGCTAATAAACTACCCTGCATCGTAACGCCAAAGACAAAGTAGGCAAAGAAAAACAAAAGAATTGCTTCAATCGAGCAAAGCACCGCCCTGGATATGATTTTGGCTAAAAGAAAGTAAGTTCGTTTCATAGGAGTAGCCACCATGCGTCGCATCAGCTTTTTAATCCTATATTCAATAAGATTCCAGCCTATGCCCCATATACAGGAGTTCATGATTCCTAAAGCAATAAGACCTGGAATAAGAAAGTCGATGTAACGGCTCCCTAAATCAGTAATTGGCCGTACCGAAGCAGGACTGATTTGTGTGGCACTCAGCAGCTTATTTTCAAGCATAAGATAGGTCATCCGTCCTTCAGCATTCTTAGGATCAAAATTAAAAATCAGACTATCGCTAGGCCCCACCTCAACAAAAAGATTGATATCTCCACGCTTCATGCTTAGCTGAACGGAGTCGAAAGATCCATAAAAAAAATCAAATTGAACATGCTCCTGATCCTGTAGCAGCTTTATATTTTGGCTATTGGACACGTACTCATTATTTACAACAGCTACCTTTCGAACAGCTTCTTCTGACTGATTAAAAGCTATTCCTAGAACCCCAGCAATGGCCAAAGGAAAGATTATAGACCAAAATATAATAGCAGGCTCCCGCAGAAAAGCTTTAAATTGAACAGTAATTAAATTCAGCAACTGATTATTCATGAAGCCTCCTTCCCGTCATGGCAATAAACAAATCGTCCAAAGTCTTTTTCCTTGAACCTAATTCTATCAAATTTACTTCTTGTCCTTTCAAAATCTCTAAAAAATGAGGCAGTGCCTGAGTAATATCATCCACAAGTAATTGCCCTTTGCCCGAGTCCCGTATCCAAGTCAGTTCTTGAAGCCCTACTATGATATCTAACGTACCTTGGGAAGGCCGTTTATCTACTTCGAAAGTAATCACTTCCCCCTGAGAAAAGGTAGACAAAAGGGATTCAAGTGTGCCATCGCCCAATATTTTCCCACCGTCGATGATCACTATTCTATCACAAAGCCGCTCAGCTTCCTCCATATAATGTGTGGTGAGGATGAGCGTTGTGCCTCTCTCTTGTTTTAATTTGAGCAAAATATCCCAAATTTCCCTTCGTGCATTTGGGTCCAATCCAGTAGTCGGTTCATCCAAAAGCAAAATTTCAGGGTTATTCAATATCGAAATGCCCAAAGCCAACTTTTGTCGCTGACCACCCGACAAATTCACTGTATAAGCCTTTTTCTTAGCTTCTAGATTGACAATCTCTATAACCTCTCTGGCCCTTGATTTGGAAAGTTGATAGAAGCTTGCAAAAAGCTCCATCGTTTCTTCTACGGTAATTTTGTCGATAAATTTTGTTTCTTGCAGCGATAGGCCCATCATCGCACGAAGCTGCTTGGCATCTTGTCCCCAGTTCAGCCCGTTGATGTTAATTTCTCCGCTGGTAGGAAATTGCAAGCCTTCGATCATTTCTACCAAAGTGGTTTTGCCGGCACCATTAGGCCCTAGCAGCGCAAGATATTCGCCCGTACCGATGGTAAGGCTTAAGTTGTCTACAGCCTTAAAGCCTTTAAAAGACTTTGTAACTTGCTTTATCTCTATCAAATCGAAAAATTTACTTTGGGCAAAAATACAAAAACAAAGGTATTTTATAATAAGAGAATTCTACTATAGTAATCGGCTTCATTCAGTATAAGAGAAAGCATAATGGCCATTCAAAAAAAATAGGCTAACCTCTCAGTCAGCCTATTTTTTAATCGAAAAATAACGATTATTATTTTTTACTAAATGTAAAAGTATAACTTCCATCTAAGCCTGTCACCCGAGCCGCATTATTACCATCCTCATCCAGCTTAAACTTTGCTACTAAAGAATTTCCTCCGGGGGTGAGTTCAACATCCACGCCTTTAACCTTTATCTTCTTAAAATTAGCGTCTACAAAAGTGAATGACCCTGTTGGAAAGATAGAACCTGATGGAGCTCCCGTAGTATTGATGGTCTTATTAGAAATAGTCATGGTCATGGCATCATAGCCATCTAGAGCAACATTGTCTTTTTTAGCATCAGTTACCTCCCATGCTCCTTGTAAGGCTTCTAAAGCTTTTTGTTCAGCAGATGGTTCGGGATCGCCACCGTCATCACTTTTACATCCTACAAACACGGTCATGCTCAAAAACAAACAGACCAATAAGTAATTAATTTTTTTCATGTTTTATGTTGTTATTTAGCTAAAGGAAAGCCAATAGCCTCCCAAATTACCTGATTGTGAGCATCTTGCGATCAATTTCGATAAATAAGACAAGCGCTACAGGGACAATTATAGGAAAAAAGTTTCACTAAAAAAACAAATTATTCCATATTACAGTACCTTAATACCTCAACCACCAAAGTGTTTATTTATAATCTATGATATTGAGGTGCTCATCGGACTGCTCATACTCATAGGCTTGATTAGAGCATATGATAACAAGCCGATTGGCACTTTCGTCATGCACCAATTGCTGATACCAAGCAATGCCTGAACTGTCCAGATTTGTCGTAGGCTCGTCTAAAAGCACAATAGGAGTATCCGAAAAAAATGCTAACCCTAGCTTCATCCTTTGCTTCATTCCAGAAGAAAAATTCTTCAACTGCTTTGATGCTGCATGAGACAAGCCTATCTGTTCTAAAAAATCAATTATTTCACCTTTAAAACGCTTCTTTTTAAATTGGAAGTGAAACTTCAGCAATTCAATTGCAGTAAATTCTTCAATTAATTCTGTGTAAGGTGTAGACACAGTAATATATTGGTAAAAGTTTTCGGGAAGTATAGCAACTTCCTTATCTCGATAGACAACTTCTCCAGTAGATTGGAGCAGGAAGCCTGATAATAGCTGTAATAGGGTGGATTTTCCACTACCATTAGGGCCTCTAATAGCGTAAATTTTACCTTGCTGGAAATGAAAAGCCAGGTTTCGAAATATCCATTCTTCTTGAAATTGCTTGCCTAGATCTTTTACAATGATATCCATTAAGGTCAGTTAGCAAAACCTTTCATGATTCCCCTATCGGAATTCCTAATAAAGTTGATAATAATGTCCCTTTCTTTTGAGGCAGGCATTTCCAGTTCAATACGGTCAACAGCTTTGGAGTTGTTGAGGCCACGAAGAAAAACTTGGCGGTATATTTCTTGTATCTCTCCGATTCTTTCACTTGAAAAGCCTCTTCGCCGGAGCCCAACTGAGTTTATCCCGCTATAGGTAAGTGGTTCACGAGCGGCCTTTGTATAAGGAGGCACATCTTTTCGCACCAATGAACCTCCGGAAATCATTACGTGTGCACCAATTTTCACAAACTGATGTACGGCGCTGAGTCCGCCAATAATAGCAAAATCTTCTACTGAGACATGTCCGGCCAACTGCACACCATTGGCCAATATACAATTGTCGCCAATAATACAATCATGGGCCACATGCACATAAGCCATAAGCAGGCAGTTTTTGCCAATTTCTGTCCTGAACTTATCGGCTGTACCACGGCTCACGGTTACACATTCCCTTATAACCGTATTGTCGCCAATAATGGCAATGGTTTCTTCACCTTCAAATTTTAGGTCTTGAGGAGTAGCAGAGATTACCGCTCCTGGATATATCTTACAGTTTGCACCTATTCTTGCCCCTTCCATAATAGTGACATTGGGACCAATCCATGTCCCTTCCCCAATTTCCACATTCTTATGGATGGTAGAGAATGGCTCAATCACCACATTGTATGCGATTTTAGCTTCAGGGTGTATATAAGCTAATGGTTGATTCATCAGTAGTTATTTATTGCTTGTCCCCTCTTTTTCATTTCCTACAACCTTCCACATTAAAAACGGGCAGAAGGTCATGAGGTTTTTTACAGCTTATTTGTCTTAACTTTTACGAACTATGCTTGCCGTCATTACTCCTTCGCACACAAGGGTATCCCCTACGTAAGCCCTACCTTGCATTTTGGCAATGCCTCTTTTTATAGGTGCCAGCAATTCGCACTTAAAAACCAGCGTATCGCCTGGCAGCACCATTTTTCTGAACCTAAAACTTTCGATACCCAAGAAATAGGTCCAATAGTTTTCGGGATCAGGCACGGTGTTCAATACCAAAATACCACCAGTCTGGGCCATTGCTTCTACCTGGAGCACGCCAGGCATCACTGGATTACCTGGAAAGTGCCCTTGAAAGAAAGGCTCATTCATAGTAACGTTTTTCACTCCAGCCACTGACTCGTCGTCCAGGTGTATGATTTTATCTAAAAGCTGGAAGGGATATCTATGGGGCAATATATTGCTGATCTGATTAATATCCAGTACAGGGGGCAGCTTTGGGTCATAATGCGGGGCGTTCAGATTAGACACTTTGGTCATAGCCCTTTTTAATTTCTTGGCAAATGCTACGTTGGCCGCATGGCCCGGCCTTGCCGCCAATATCTGTGCTTTCAATGGCCTTCCTACCAAGGCCAGGTCACCCATAACATCCAGAAGCTTGTGTCTGGCCGGTTCGTTTTTGTAGCGAAGCTCGACATTATTTAAAATGCCCTCTTTCTTAACTTCAACCTTGGGTCGATTGAAAAGTGCCGCAAGGCTCTCCAGCTCATGGTCTTCGATCATCCTATCTACCACAACAATAGCATTGTTGAGGTCACCGCCTTTAATAAGGTTGTTCTTGTGCAGCATCTCCAGCTCGTGCAAGAAACAAAATGTCCTACACGAGGCTATTTCTTTCCTGAATTGCTTGATATCGGTAAGAGAAGCGTGCTGACTGCCCAACACAGGTGAATTGTAATCCACCATCACAGTCACCCGATAGTCATCTAATGGTAATGCCGCAATTTCGACATCCCTAGCGCTATCGCGATAAAATATGCTTTCAGGTACTTCAAAGAAATTCCTTAACGCATTTTGTTCTTCTAATTCTGCCTCTAAAAGAGCGTCGACAAACATTTGCGAGCTACCATCCATGATGGGGGGCTCGGGGCCATCCAACTGGATAAGCACATTGTCGATTTCTAGCCCTACCAAAGCCGCCAAAGTATGCTCTACCGTATTGATACGAGCACCACTCTGTTCGATGGTGGTTCCTCTAGATAAGTCTACAACATTATCGACATCTGCATCAACAATAGGCTCTCCTTCAAGGTCGATTCGTTGAAATTTGATTCCGTGGTTTGGCCGCGCTGGCATGAAGGTCATATTGGCTTGTACACCAGTATGCAGTCCAACGCCTGAAACCGTGACGGATTTTTTGATCGTATGCTGTTTAATGTTCATATGCTTCCTAAGTGGAGGGCAAATTTAGTATTTTTTCTTCAAGTTCCTTAATGCGGGTCACTAAATCCGGCAAATTTCTAAAAGCAGCGTAAGAACGAAGGTATCTTGCCCTATCAAATCCGGGGCTTCCCAAAAGTATAGTACCCTCTTCTTTGATCGATTTTCCGACCCCTGCCTGAGCTCCTACGATTGTTTTATTGGCCACTTGCAAATGACCAACTATTCCCACTTGCCCAGCAATGATACAATTTTCGCCTATTTTGGCCGAGCCTGAAATGCCCGTCTGTGCTGCAACTACCGTATTCTTCCCTATTTCTACGTTGTGGGCAATCTGTATCAGGTTATCGAGTTTTACACCCTTTCGGATGATCGTAGAGTCAAGGGTTGCGCAATCTATCACCGTATTGGCCCCTATATCTACATTATCTTCGATAATTACATTGCCCAGCTGTGGTATAGTTTTATAGGTCCCGTCGGCTTGTGGTGCAAAACCGAAGCCATCGCTTCCGATGACCACCCCCGCATGCAACACACAGTTGCTTCCGATAACGGCATTAGCATAAATTTTTACCCCTGTCTGAATAATCGTATTGTCGCCAATTTTAACATTGTCACCGATATAGCAGTGTGGGTATAGTTTAACGTTATAGCCTATTTTGACATTACGGCCTATATAGGAAAATGCACCTCTGTAGATATCATCGCCATAAGTAGAATTCTCGCCAATATAGGACGGTTCTTCTATACCCGTTTTGTAGAAATTAAGAAACTTATGATATTCCTCCAGCAAAACGGTAAAGCTCGTATAGGGATCATCAACTGCAATAAGTGTGGCGTTGATTTCCTTTTTTGGCACAAAGTCCCTCTTTACTATTACAGCACTGGCTTGAGTGGTATATATATGAGGTTCATATTTAGGATTAGACAGAAATGATATGCCCCCTGCTTTCGCATCTTGGATAGCAGCCACGGTGCTGATTTTAATAGTGCCATCGCCTTTTACTTCACCCCCCAGCATGCCAGCAATCTGTTCAATACTAAATTCCATTTCCAAACCTTAAAAGTTAAATAATGTCACAAATATACATCTTTGGGGAAGCAGAGGTAATATTTTCTGACAATTTTGCTCATTGCTTTGATATTGGGCAAATCAGAGGCTTTTGCCACATCTGTGATCTCTCCATTCTTCATTAAAATATTGATATTAGGCCCACCTGCCAAATAGCCCGCATTGCTCATAGCGCCATATACGAGAAAATATTTCACTTCTTCGTCTTCAATTTGATACTGTGTTTTAATTTTCTTTTTCAACCTTTCCAACGTCTCTTCGTCGGGCGGTTTGTTGGACAAAACAACCTTGAACAAACGTCGCTCCAGCAGCATATTGCTTAAAGTAGACAAAACAGTGTCACTACTGGCACTCCAAGCTTTGATCGCTCCCCAAATGTCGTAATCGTCTAAGTTGCCGAAAGCTTTTAATATTCCTGGCTTGTTGCAAAAATCGTCAAAAGTAATATCATGCTCCAGAAACGGTTTCAGTGCAGGACTAGCAAACTGGTAAGCATCTGGATGTTGTAAATCCTTTGCCCGTTTAATGATCTGTATGATCATTTTTTCTGCACTTACAGTAGTTTTGTGCAGATAAACCTGCCAATACATCAGCCGCCTGGCATTGAGAAAGTTTTCTATGCTGTATATGGCCTTTTCTTCCACCACAATATGTCCTTCTCTGATCTCCAACATTTTGAGTATCCGGTTTACGCCAACCGTTCCCTCAGATACTCCAGTAAAGAAACTATCCCGTTTGAGATAGTCCAGCCGATCTACATCCAATTGACTGCTGATAAGGTCGTGGAAAAACACACGCTCATACCGATTGTTGAAAATTTCTATGGCAAGCTCAAGCTGATGATCAAAGGCAGTATTGAAATAGTCCATCAAGATGCCTGAAAGCTTTTCATGTTGTATGCCTGGCAAAAGGCTATATTCTAGCGCGTGAGAAAAAGGACCGTGGCCAACATCATGAAGTAAAATAGCCAATTGTGCAGCCTGGTATTCCTGATCAGAAATCTCGTGCCCTTTCCAGCGAAGATTGTCCAAAGCAACACCCATGAGGTGCATGGCCCCAAGAGCATGGTGAAATCTGGTATGAAGAGCGCCGGGATAAACAAGATCGGTCAAACCAAGTTGCTTTATTCTACGTAACCTTTGAAAGAATGGGTGCTCGATGATATCAAAAATCAATTCACTTGGAATAGTAATAAACCCATATACAGGGTCGTTAAAAATCTTTTTCTTATTCAAATTGATCGCTATGGCTTTAAGGCTTTATACTTTAACTTGGACAATATTTAATTTTTTACTATATGCAAAGATATAATATTTTGTGGGCAGATGACGAGATTGACTTGCTTAAACCACACATACTTTTCCTGAACCAAAAAGGATATGATGTGACAGAAGTCAATAGTGGAGCAGATGCAATAGACAAGTGCGAGCATAATCATTACGACATCATTTTTTTGGACGAGAACATGCCAGGCATGACAGGTTTGGAAACACTTACCTATATCAAGGCTTCCAAACCAAATATACCTGTAGTCATGATCACGAAAAGTGAAGAAGAGCATATTATGGAGGAGGCAATCGGCTCCAAAATAGCAGACTACTTAATCAAACCGTTGAATCCCAGCCAGATATTGCTTTCTGCAAAAAAGATACTAGAAAACAAGCGGCTAGTGGCTGAACGCACAAACTTGTCTTATCAACAGGAATTTCGAAACCTAAGCATGGCCTTCAACGAAGACATGGACTTTAATGAATGGACAGAGATTTATAGAAAACTGATCTATTGGGAGCTGGAAATAGACGAAACAGAAGACAAGAGCATGGCGGAGGTATTAGAAATGCAAAAAACTGAAGCCAACGCCACCTTTGCCAAGTTCATCATCAATAACTATGAAAGTTGGCTCAACGATGCCAATATCGAGAAGCCCCTCCTATCTCACCAGCTCATGCGGAAAAAGGTGTTCCCTCAGCTAAAGGAAGACAACCCTTTATTTTTCCTATTGATCGACAACCTTCGATATGATCAATGGAAGGTGCTGGAGCCTATTATCTTGGAATATTTTACTGTAGAAGAAGAGGGGCAATATTATTCCATCCTCCCCACTACTACTGCCTATGCCAGAAATGCTATCTTCTCAGGCATGTTGCCACTGGATATGGCCAAATTCCATCCCGATATTTGGGTGGGCGAAGATGATGAAGAAGGTAAAAACAAACATGAAGAGGAGTTTTTACTGCGCCAGTATAAGAAGAGCAATTTGAATATAAAGTCCAGCTTTCACAAAATTATCACAGCGCAGCAAGGTCGACAATACCTGGACAACCTCAACAATCTCCTCAATAATGATCTGAACGTAGTTGTTTACAACTTTGTAGACATGCTTTCTCATGCCCGGACAGATGTGGAAATGGTGCGGGAGCTTGCCCCTGACGAATCTGCTTATCGCTCTATTACGCGGTCGTGGTTTTTGCACTCCCCATTGTTTGAAACCTTGCGCAAGCTTTCGGAGAAAGGTGCGAGGGTCCTTATTACTACCGACCATGGCACCATTAGGGTAAAGCGCCCTTTCAAGATCATTGGCGACAGAAATACCAATACAAACCTTCGATATAAAATGGGGCGAAACCTGGGTTATGAAGATAAAAATGTTCTTACTGTAAGGAAACCTGAGCTTTTTCACTTACCTAAAGTAAATGTTTCCAGTTCTTACGCCTTTGCTATTGAAGACTATTTCTTTGCCTATCCGAACAATTTCAATTATTATGTAAATTATTACAAAGACACTTTCCAACACGGAGGTATTTCTTTAGAGGAGATGATAATTCCAATTATTTCATTAAATTCGAAAAATGTTTGATGGTGTTTCAGCGCAAAAAGTCCTTGTTTGTCAACACTTGGCTGACCTGCCTGGTGTAGCCGAGCAAATTATAGCCGCAGCAGGTGACATAAAAGTTTGGTTATTTGAAGGAGATATGGGGGCTGGAAAAACAACTTTGATCAAAGCGTTGTGTAGCGAATTTAAAGTGATGGACAATGTAACAAGCCCAACTTTTTCATTAGTGAATGAGTATGAAAGCCTAAATGGAAGCACGTTCTATCATTTTGATTTTTACCGGATAAAAGATGAAACTGAGGCTATGGACATAGGTGTTGAGGAGTATTTTTACTCGGACCATATTTGTTTCATAGAATGGCCTTCCAAAATCCCTAACCTCATTCCTGATATTCATTTGTCCATTTATATTGATGTAAATCCAGATCATTCAAGACGTATAGCAATAGTAAAAAATGGGGAATCAGTTTAAATCGGAGGTAGCCGCATTGGCGAAGAAAAGCAGCCTTCAACCGCAGGAAGCCTTGCTCAGGCAAAAGTCTAAAAACCAATCGCTTTTTATCGGCATCCCAAAAGAGATTGCAATGGTCGAAAACAGGGTGGCACTCACCCCAGAGGCTGTGGCTTTATTGGTAAACAACGGTCACCAAGTATGGGTAGAAAACAATGCAGGGAAGACTTCTAAGTATAGTGACAGGGAATATAGCGATGCGGGAGCAAAGATTGTGTATTCTGCCAAAGAGGTCTTTGAGGCAGATATTGTCTTAAAGGTAGAGCCACCCACCTTTGAAGAGATTGAGTATTTCAAGCCTGGCAGAACACTAATATCCGCCCTTCAGATGGGCAGCAAAACAGAGGAATATATCCATGCCCTCAACAGAAAAAAACTGACGGCAATTGCTTTTGAACTACTGGAGGACAAAGTAGGCGGAATGCCAGTTGTGCGTGCCATGAGTGAGATTGCTGGCAGCACAGTCATGCTTATAGCCGCAGAATATCTTAGTTCGGCCAATGACGGCAAGGGGGTGATATTGGGTGGCATAACAGGCGTACCACCTACCAAAGTGGTCATATTGGGGGCAGGAACCGTAGCCGAATATGCAGCCCGTGCAGCTCTGGGCCTTGGTGCCGAGATCCAAATTTTCGACAACCATATCTATAAATTAAGGCGAATCAAACATGCCCTTGGCCAGCAAGTGTATACATCCTCTATAGACAATGTCACGTTGAAACATTCTCTCAAGAATGCCGATGTAGTCATAGGAGCAATACGAGCCGAAAAAGGAAGGAATAGGTGTATTGTAACAGAAGAGATGGTGTCAGAAATGCAAGAAGACTCCATTATAATAGATGTGAGCATAGACCAGGGAGGATGCTTTGAAACCTCAGAAATGACCACGCAACTAAAGCCTACTTACCGCCGACACGGCGTCATCCATTATTGCGTACCTAATATTCCTTCCCGTGTAGCACGAACAGCTACCACTGCTATCAGCAACATCTTCACACCGGTACTATTGCAAACTGCCAATGTTGGGGGAGTGGAAGACATGATATTTACGACAAAGTGGTTCACAAGAGGCGTATATACCTATAAAGGAAGCCTTACCAATGCTAGCATTGCCAATAAGTTCAACCTCAAATATAAAGACCTGAATCTATTGTTGGCGGCTAGATTTTAGATTAACCTAATATTTCCAAATCGGATAGATACATACCTATGCGCTCTTTTCCTGTAATCTTCTATACAGTGGCAACCCTAAAGATTGCCACCAATGCTCCTAAAAAGCAAAAAAAACGAAGCTTGGTTAAGATATTGCTGGTTCCCTCCACTTGGTAAGCAGCAGAAGTCCTAAGAACGTCAACAGACCATTAACAATCAGGATTTCAAACCCAAACTTATATCCCCCTAGCAGTTCTTCGGAATTAAGATTGATCCAATAGGATAGTGCAGGTGACATGATGCATATCAAGGGCACCCATTTATCTTTGACCTGCAGCTTGGTGAACATGCCAAAGGCATACAATCCCAGTAAAGGACCATAAGTATAGCCAGCAGCCAAAAAAACCGCTGTGATGACGCTGCGGTCGTTGAAGGCATTGAATATTAATATTGCCAATAGTAATACAAAGCTGAACCCGATATGAACAGCCATTCGTGTTTTCTTATTAGTTCCATTTATTTGGTCTTTAAAATTCAGGATGTCTACACAAAATGAAGTAGTTAGTCCTGTGAGAGCCGAATCGGCACTAGAATATGCCGCCGCAATAATCCCTAATAAAAATAAAACACCTACCAATGTGGAGAAATGATTCAATGCCAACAAGGGGTATAAATCATCGGTCCTTTCGGGGATCGCCACTCCCTTTTCTTGAGCATAAATAAACAGCAAGGCGCCAAGGCTAAGAAATATAAAATTAACCACCACTAATACAGCCGTAAAAGAAAACATGTTCTTCTGAGCATCTTTGAGAGAACGACAGGTGAGGTTTTTTTGCATCATATCCTGGTCAAGTCCCGTCATTACGATGGCTATGAAAGCACCTGAAAAGAATTGTTTGAAGAAGTTATTGTTGGTTTGCCAATCCCAAAAGAAAATTTTAGAATAACTACTTTCTTTAATCGCACCCACCATACCGCTAAAAGACATGTCCAGTTCCACTTTGATCATAAAGATACTGAGTACTACCGCTGCGATCATAAAAGTTGTTTGTAGGGTATCGGTCCAAACAATTGTTTTGATGCCCCCTCTAAAAGTATAGAGCCAAATAAGTAGAATGGTAATAGAAACTGTCACCCAAAACGGCACATTCCAGGAATTGAAAACGGCAATTTGCAAGACACCTGCCGCTAAGAAAAGCCTAAAAGATGCTCCTACGATTTTTGAAATCAAGAAAAAGACAGCACCAGTTTTATAGGACCAGAAGCCGAAGCGTTGTTCCAAAAAAGAGTAAATCGATACCAAATTCAACCGGTAGTAAAGAGGCATAAGCACAGTGGCAATGACACTATAGCCCAAAATATAACCTAGCACTAACTGAAAATAGGCAAATTGGGAGTTACCCACTTCCCCTGGAACGGATATAAAGGTGACGCCTGACAGGGATGCCCCGATCATGCCAAAGGCAACCAAAAACCATGGAGACTTTCTGTCGGCTGTGAAAAAAGTTTGATTGGAGGCCTCTTTTGAAGTGAAATGAGCAATTACCAACAACAGGCCAAAATATGCAGCAAGGATAAAAAGAACTAAACTTGGTGTCATGTGTTACTGTTTATAGGATAAGCGAAAGTGAGTATTTTTTTTTACATTTGCTAAATAACCATCAAAACAATGAACTGTATGTATCAAGAAGAAGTATTGACGGAAGTCCAGGAGGGTGTAGGTTCGACAGATATCAAAGATTTGATAATATATAATGACGATTACAATACGTTTGACCATGTAATCAATACCCTTATCAGGGTATGCAGGCATTCTCAGGAGCAGGCCGAACAGTGTACCTATATCATTCATTACAAAGGAAAGTGTGCCGTTAAGAAAGGCACTTTGCACGAACTTAAACCTATGAAGGAGGCTATTTGTGAAGTAGGCATAACCGCTAAGTTAACATAAATGAAAAGGCTTTCTTGGCATCATCAAGGGCCTTGGCAATATTGTGCCAAAGGTGGAGATCCTCTCCTTGGCAAATCCCCAGTTGTAAGTTATAAGCAAATACCCATTTATATATTCAGGTAGATCCCCCATGCAATTTTCCTCAAAGTTGATAGAAGAGGCTGTTAATGAAATTTCTAAACTGCCCGGCATAGGAAAAAAGACAGCGTTACGGTTGGTGCTTTTCCTCTTGAAGGAAGAAAAGGAAAGCACTTTGGCTTTAGGAGAGGCTTTGGTGAACCTCCGCACCAAAATCCAATACTGTGAAATATGCCATCATATAACCGACACTAAAATATGTGCTGTGTGCGCCTCGTCACAACGTGATCATTCTACAATATGTGTGGTGGAAGATATCCCTGATGTGATGGCTATTGAGAACACAGCCCAATATACTGGCACTTACCATATCCTGGGAGGGGTGATTTCCCCTATAGAAGGAATAGGCCCTACAGATCTTAACATCGAAAGCCTTGTGACCCGAGTGACACAAGAAGAGGGAAAGGTTCAAGAAATAATCATGGCCCTGAGTGGCACAATGGAAGGGGACACTACCGCATTTTATATAACGAAGAAGCTAAAAGCCTACCCCGTGAAAATCACTACTATTGCAAGAGGGGTGCCTGTGGGAGGCGAGTTGGAATATACCGATGAAGTTACTCTAGGGAGGAGTATCCTCAGAAGAACAGCATACGAATACTAACTAATATTTTTCGGACAATTGGTCCACAGTTCGTCCCTTTCACCCATTAGAGTAGCGGCTAATACAAAATATTGCTTTTGCGTTTTAAAATAGCGGCTATGATTAGCAACTAATGCCTTAAATAATTAATTTTGGCCTGTTCAAAATCAAAATTATGGCTATTACAACGACAAACCCTTTATCAGACCGAATTAACAATCTCGAAGAGTCCGCCACTTTAGCTATGGCACAAAAGGCTCGTGAGTTCAAAGCTCAAGGAATAGACATTATAAGCCTAAGCCTTGGTGAGCCAGACTTCAAAACTCCTAAACATATATGCGAGGCTGCTAAAAAGGCCATAGATACAGGCTCCTTTTTTGCCTATCCACCTGTAGCGGGCTATCCAGAGTTGCGCACTGCAATCGCACAAAAGCTGAACAGAGACAACAATATTCCCTGCAAAGCTGAAAACATTGTAGTTTCAGCAGGTGCAAAGCACTCCATTGCCAATATTATGCTTTGTCTCTTAAATCCAGGCGACGAAGTAATTGTTTTCTCTCCATATTGGGTGAGCTATGCCGAAATCATCAAATTGGCAGAGGGCGTTCCGGTTTATATTGAAGGAGGTATCGAAAACAACTTTAAGGCTACAGCAGCCCAATTAGAAGCCGCTATTACCGATAAAACTAAAGCCATTATATTCTCTTCTCCATGCAACCCAACGGGGGCTGTGTTTTCGCGACAAGAGCTAGAGGCCATTGGTGCTGTGTTGGCTAAAAACAAACAAATATATGCGGTAGCAGATGAAATATATGAATACATCAACTATGTTGGTGAGCATTTCAGCCTTGCGTCAATTCCAGCAATTTATGATCAAGTAATTACCGTAAATGGCTTCTCTAAAGGATATGCCATGACTGGATGGAGGGTGGGCTATATCGCAGCGCCTGTTTTTATTGCCAAGGCTTGTGAAAAAATCCAAGGGCAGTTTACTTCTGGCATAACCTCTATTGCACAACGTGCAGCTTTGGCAGCAATTACCGAAGACCTAGCACCAACACACGAAATGGCCAAAGCCTATGCCGCTAGGAAAGACCTTGTACTAGGATTGCTGCGGGAAATTCCAGGCCTTAAAACCAACGAACCAGAGGGAGCATTTTATTTCTTCCCAGACGTAAGTGCCTACTTTGGAAAATCTCATGACAATCATGTGATTAACAATGCAGACGATCTTTGCCTTTATATACTTGAAAAAGCACAAGTCTCTTTGGTAACTGGAGGGGCATTTGGAGCTCCAAATTGTATAAGACTGTCTTATGCGGCTTCAGAAGAAAATTTAAAAGAAGCACTCGCAAGGATCAAAGAAGCCTTGTCGAAATTAAAATAACTAAAAAACATGGCACTTGCGAACTACCGCAAGTGCCTTTTTTCATACCCGTCTTATCTGCGTGCTAGGCACACATTAAATAGGTGTAAATCAATGAAAGTTAAATCTTTAGAGGAGGTTTTCAATGCGTTCGATGCATTGAAGGTACTTGTCATAGGAGATGTGATGATCGATTCTTATGTATATGGGAAAGTTGAAAGGATTTCACCCGAAGCTCCTGTGCCCGTAGTGACTGTAAGCCACAAAGAAAAGCGTCTGGGTGGTGCAGCCAATGTAGCATTGAATGTACAAGCTTTAGGTGCCACGCCACTATTATGCTCAGTAATAGGAGATGATGTAGACGGACTTATTTTTAAGCAGTTATTGGAAGACCAAAACATTACAGCTGAAGGCATCATTCAAAGCAAGCATAGGATTACTACAGAAAAGCAAAGGGTGATGTCGAGTGCCCACCATTTATTGCGGGTAGACTCTGAAGTTAATACTCCAATAAACCACGAAGAGGAAACAGCCCTATTAGCGCGTATCAAGATCCTATTGCCAACGGTTGATGTTATTGTTTTTGAAGACTATGATAAGGGCGCCATTACCCCTAATGTAATTCAAGAAGTCGTAACAATGGCCAATGCGCTTGACATTCCAACAGTAGTAGACCCTAAGAAGCGAAATTTCCTCGACTATCATGGCGTGACTTTGTTTAAACCTAATTTGAAGGAACTAAAGGAAGGCTTAAAGATCGACTTTGATGTAAAGGACATTAATCAGCTAAAGGATGCTGTTTCCTTGCTGAAAGCTAAAATTGGCATTAAAAACGCATTGATTACACTCTCAGAGCGAGGTGTATATATGGCTTGTGAAACGGAGCAGCACCATATACCTGCCCACGTCCGTACTATATCAGATGTGTCGGGAGCAGGAGATACAGTTATCAGTATTGCGGCATTGAGCATGGCACTACGCTTGTCTCCAAAACTGGTGGCGGCCCTCTCTAACCTAGGCGGTGGACTTGTTTGCGAGTTTATAGGTGTGGTCCCCATCAATAAAATAAGCCTTTTTGAAGAAGCGGAAAAGCATAAGCTTTTTGGATAACGATAAAGGGCAGTTGAAGCTGCCCTTTAATTGTAAGATCGAATATTTTCAAATTCCTACCGTGCCGAATACTCTTTTACGGTTTCTATAAAACATTTTACCTTTTCTGGATCAGTATCTGGATAAACACCGTGGCCTAGATTGGCAATATGCCTGTGTTTGCCAAATGCATCCAACATAGCTTTGGTTTCCTTTTTGACTTCATCAAAAGAGCCGTATAACGCACAAGGATCCAAATTGCCTTGCAAGGTTTTGTTTGGGCCTATAATCTCACGGGTTTGCGCAATCGGCATGTTCCAGTCGAGCCCTACTGTTTCACAATTCAATTTTGCAATGGAAGGCAAAGCAAAATAGGCACCTTTTGCAAACACAGTCACTGGCGCATTCGTAATGGCATTGCAGATTTTCTCTATATACCGCAATGAAAATTCTTCGTATTGCTTAGGTGAAAGGATGCCTGCCCAAGAGTCGAATATTTGTACCATATCTGCACCTGCCGTTATCTGCGCTTGTAGGTATTGGATAGTCGATTCGGTAATCATCTCCAACACACGATGCGCCATAGCAGGATGTGTGTACAACATCTTTTTTGCTTTGGAAAAAGTCTTGCTTCCTGACCCTTCTACCATATAACTAAAGATTGTCCAGGGTGCTCCGGCAAACCCGATTAATGGCACTCTATTGTCCAATGACTTTTTGGTTATCCTTATGGCTTCTAATACATATCCTAGATCCTCTTCGGGGTCTGCCACGCGCAAAGAGGCCACATCCTTCTCTGACTGAATAGACTGAGGGAAATAAGGCCCTTTTTTTTCAATCATGGTATACGGCAAACCCATTGCTTCGGGTATTACCAAAATGTCAGAAAAAATAATCGCAGCATCCACACCCAGTATGTCAACCGGTTGAAGGGTCACTTCAGCCGCCAATTCTGGTGTCTTGGCCAACGTGATAAAATCTTTAAGCTTGTTTCTTATTTCGCGATATTCAGGTAAGATCCGTCCTGCTTGACGCATGAGCCATACGGGAGTCCTTTCTGTGGCTTCTCCCCTAGCTGCTCTCAGAATGAGGTCATTTTTTATGTGCATGCCGCAAAGATAGGAGGAAAAAGGCGATGTAGCAATTGACAGCCATATTCTAAGCCATTACATCACACCGCTATTCCTTTTTTTTCAGGTCACCGTCTTTGATCGATTTGATGAATTTAGCCCAATTAAAGGGGTTGAGAAGCGGATTGTTATACCTTGGGTCAGAGAAGCGGTTGTGCATCTGAAAGAACTGCTGATCCATATAGTACCGATGGTTCGAACTGCCATCCATGGGCATATCCCTCAGCATGCGGGCCAGGACATCTTCACCCATATTGGGGCTATTCCTGTCATATGTTTCCGGAAGCTGCAACGATAAAATAGCTTCTTTAAAGGCTGTTTCTGTAGGATATGGGAAAATCTCCACCAAAGGCAGCAGGGTTGTATCTTCTTCTAGCTGAATGCCTATAGTTACGCTCTCTCCCCTATCTTTCGGTATGATATAATATTGCCTATGGTAGCCTATTGCACTGATAATTACACTGTCGCCTACCAATGCCGGCATAGAGAAATATCCATATTGATTTGTAGTAGTACCTCGACCGGCTACGGGAACATATACGTGAACACCAGGTATTCCTAAAGTATCCTCCCCCATAATTACGCCAGAAAACTGGACAACTGATTTGCTCTCTTGGGCCCAACAGTCAAAACTGGGAAATAGGGCTATCGAAACAATCGAAAGGACAACTATTAAAGTAGAAAGCTTCAAAGCTTGTGAATTTAATTTATTGCAATATACTGTTATAAGCAAAACAGAATAAGTCTTGCTACGAATATATTAACTCCTTTTCAATAATAATAATTCTGTATTCATTTAAATTAATGGAAGAGACGTGAGGTTTTGTGTACTATGGGTGCAAAAACCAAAATTAACCTTTGACCTTAACCCGCCAAAAAAGTGTAAATTAGCAGCGTCTTTATGAACGTGCAAATGCGATTAAAAAATTTTAACATACAGTTAGGAAGTCAGATTTTCAAAGCCCTTTCGGATGAGGCCCGTATAAGAATTTTACACCTAATCCATCAAAATAAGGAAATGTGTATATCTGACTTAGAACATATCTTAGAGTTTACACAGACCAAAACTTCACGTCATATCACATATCTTAAAAATGCCGGCCTCATCGCTCCAAGGAAAGTTGACCAGTGGATATTCTACAGCCTTAAAGAAGAAACTGAGGATTTTATCACGCAGGCATTCTCATACCTCGAGAAAGATCCAGTGCTATTAAAGGACATGGAAATATATAAGATCCTTTATTCTAATAGGGAGCTGGCAGAAAATAAAATTAAGCTTAGAGTCGCAGGATGGTCTATGTCGAAACGGCACTAGAGTATGATGCAATTCCTTTATCCCAACCAAACAGCAAAATCCTGTGTCTTCAAGTAAATCCTATAATTTATGAAGAACAAAGTTTATATCTCCGTCGTTTTAGCCGTTTCTATTTTGCTTTTAAGCCAATGTACCCAAGAACATGTTGCCATTGACAATACACCGAAGCTTAAAGAACTTTCTCTGACCGAACAGGAACTTGTTCAGACAACCAATGCATTTGCGATGGATCTGTTCCAGACCATCCATCAAGAGGCCGACGGCAATATCTTCATTTCTCCCTTAAGTGTAGATTTTGCTTTGAACATGACAATAAATGGTGCGGCTGGAGTAACAAAAGAAGAAATGAAACAAACCCTGGGCCTTGAATCGCTCAGCGATAACGAAGCTAATACTGCTGCCCAGAATCTCACAGACATGTTATTGAATATGGACAAAAAGGTAAAGCTTTCTATAGCCAATTCCATATGGTATCACAAAGGGCTAACCTTGGAGGAAAACCTTCGCCAAGTCATAGAAAACTATTACAAGGGCAAAATAGAAGGATTGGACTTCGCCGACAAAGCCAGCCTCGACATCATTAACCAATGGGTAGAAAATGCCACAGAGGGAAAGATCAAGGACCTGATTGAAGAAATCTCGCCAAATCATAGAATGTTTCTGATCAACGCCATTTATTTCAAAGCAGACTGGCAGTATAAGTTCCAAAAAGATCGGACCAGAGAAGAGCAATTTATATCAGAAAGTGGCCAAAAAGTGCCTGTTCAAATGATGTATTCCAATGAAACAAAGCTAAGGACTTACCATCATAAGACTTTTCAGCTAATAGAGCTACCCTATGGCAATGGCCAATTTAGCATGGTGATTTTATTGCCCCATATAGGAAAAACTACTGATGAAGTAATGTCATTGCTAGCAATAGAAGACCTACAAGCATGGATTGAACAAGCTGACACTTTGGTGCCACATCTGTTCCTTCCAAAATTTACCTCTGAGTTCAAAATGGATTTGGCTGAACCACTCATTGACATGGGGATGGGAAGGGCCTTTTCAGACGCTGCTGAGTTTCCAGGTTTGTTCAAGGAAATAAAAAATCTGGCCATTGGAGAAGTGATCCATCAGGCATTTATAGAAGTGAACGAAGAGGGCACTGAAGCTGCGGCTGCGACATCAATAGGATTCGTGCTCACCTCTACGGGAAATACCCCAACTATACGCATAGACCGCCCTTTTGTGTATTTTATTTGGGAGAAGCATACGGAAGCCATTTTGTTTGCAGGAAAAATGATGAATCCTTCGAATTAAGGAATGTTTATTTTCCTCAACTCCTCAGGAGTATCATGCATCATTTTCCGTCCATATGCGTAAGGTTATTTTCCGTTCGCTATCAGCATAAGGCGCTAAATAATTGACTGCTTTACTACTGCTGTGGGACGCAGTCATCAAAAAAACGTATTTTTGTTTATACGGCTTTCAATAAATGAAGACATGAATAAATGCGAGATGGATAAAAAGTATAAACATATTTTTTTTGACTTGGATCATACCTTATGGGACTTTGAAAAAAACTCTACGGAGGTTTTGTCTCAGTTATATGATTTCCATAACCTCATGGACCTAGCAACCTTTACCAAAGAAGACTTCTGTGCAATGTTCAGGGAAGTCAATCTGAGCCTTTGGCAATCCTATAATAAAAAACGTCTGGACAGGACAAGCTTAAGAGAAAACCGATTCAACTTTGTAATGGAAGCATTGGGTGCTAAAGGAGAGCAGATTTCAAAAAAACTAGCAGAAGATTACCTTAAACGATGCCCAACCATGCACCATGTTTTCCCTTTTACACAAGAAGTGCTGCATTATCTAAAAAACGAAAGAGGCTATGCCCTTCATATCATAACCAATGGATTTGAAGACGTACAGCATATCAAAATAAAAAGTGCTGGACTTACAGGCTTTTTTGAAGAAGTCATTACAGCTGATACTGCTGGATACCAGAAACCTGATAAAGAAATTTTTGGATATGCCCTCTCAAAAGTTAATTGTCAAGAAAACGAGTGCATAATGGTAGGCGACAATTTAGATGCCGATGTAGCCGGTGCTAAAAATGCCCAAATAGACCAAGTATATTTTAACCCCTCAAGGCTTCCGCATCAGGAAACAATCACCTACGAAATTTGTTGCCTCAGTGAGTTGCAACAAATTTTATAAGGGACAAGCCTAAGTGCTTTTTTTCGGTGAGGTCGATATCCCAAATGCAGCTTGCATTTGAAAAGTGCCACCCCAAATGATTTGAATATGCCTAAAGGAATATACCAAGTACCCATCCCTAAAAACGAACCCGTATTGAATTACGCTCCAGGGTCAAATGAACGGGAAACGTTAAAAAAAGCCCTTGAAGCAGCCTTGGCCAAGCAAGAAGACATCCCCATGTATATCGGTAGTGAGGAAGTCAGGACAGAAAAAAGGCTGCCACTTTCTCCACCGCACGATCACCAGCACCTCCTTGGGCATTTCCACGAAGGCGACAAAGGACATGTTGAAATGGCCATCAATGCGGCCTTGGGGGCAAAACCAGCTTGGGAAGAACTTCCTTGGGAGCAGCGCGCCAGTATTTTTCTTAAAGCAGCCGACTTGATTGCAGGGCCGTACAGGGCAGAAATCAATGCCGCAACCATGCTAGGACAATCAAAAAACGCCTATCAGGCAGAAATAGATTCGGCTTGTGAACTGATCGATTTCCTCCGGTTCAATGTCTATTACATGACCCAAATCTACGCCCAACAGCCAATGTCTTCTCCTGGAGTGTGGAACCGTCTGGAACACCGCCCGTTAGAAGGCTTCGTCTTTGCCCTCACGCCTTTCAATTTCACCGCCATAGCGGCCAATTTGCCCGCTTCCGTTGCACTTATGGGCAATACCGTGGTATGGAAACCAGCCTATACGCAAATATATGCTGCAAATGTCATCATGAAAACATTCCGAGAAGCAGGCCTTCCGGACGGCGTCATCAACCTCATCTATGTAGACGGCCCCAGTGCAGGAGAAGTCATCTTCAACCACCTCCATTTCGCTGGCATACACTTCACCGGCAGTACCAAAGTCTTTCAAAACATCTGGAAGACCATCGGCGAAAACATCCGCAGGTACAAATCCTATCCCCGCATTGTAGGCGAGACGGGCGGCAAGGATTTTATCATCGCGCACAAGTCTGCCGACGCCAAAGCACTTGCCACAGCCCTCGTGAGGGGAGCTTTTGAATACCAAGGACAAAAGTGCTCCGCTGCCTCCCGGGCCTATATCCCTTCCAATCTGTGGGAAGAAATTAAAACATACGTCCTAGAGGACCTTAAATCTATAAAAATGGGCGGTGTAGAAGATTTTGAGAACTTTGTCAATGCCGTAATCGATGAGAAATCGTTCGATAAAATTGTGCAATACATCGAAGATGCCCGAAACAGCGATCTCGTAGAAATCATTGCGGGCGGGACCTACGACAAGTCCAAAGGATATTTCATTGCGCCTACCATCCTGCTGAGCCGCGACCCTTCTTATGTCACATTTTGTGAAGAAATATTTGGCCCTGTGCTCACGATCTATGTGTATCAGGCAGAGCGATTCGAAGAGACTTTAGAATTGGTAGACAGCACCTCTCCCTATGCCCTCACAGGATCCATATTTTCGAACGACCGATACGCCATCACGCTCGCCACTAAAAAACTCGTCAATGCAGCAGGAAATTTCTATATCAACGACAAACCCACCGGTGCTGTGGTAGGACAGCAGCCTTTTGGCGGCGCCAGGGCCTCGGGCACCAACGATAAAGCAGGCTCGATGATCAACTTGCTGAGGTGGGTTTCTCCTCGAACCATCAAAGAAACTTTGGTGCCGGCAACCGATTATAGATATCCGTTCCTAGAAAAAGACTGATTTTTTTATAATGAAAAAGATTTGGGCGGTGGCCGGGCTATCGCTTCAAGTCCGGCCGCCCGCAAAGCTTTCGCACTGCGGGCTTTTCGCTCTATCCCTACCGCTCACTGCTATTGCAAAGCTTAGTTCGTACAATTGAATGGAGTCAATTTTCAGGCATATCACTTCACATTTGGATTCCACAGCGTGTAAGCAATGGCACTTATGCATCTCGAGCGTCGCTATTGCAATATGTGGAAGCTAATAAGGCAGGCAGATTCAAGGTCAAAGGGCGCACAAAAGCGTATGAATTTGCGGCTTATACTTCGGGGAGAGAGCATGACTGGGTCATATTTAGCTAGTATCTCTCAGTAAGATGGGCAATAGAAATTAATGCCTCTTGTGGACAAGAGGCTATACTTATAAAAGAATTGCGTCATAAGTCATTGAGACAGTATTATTTTTTGTCGTCGACCTTAACACCTTCTTCTATCTCGTTCTTTATTTCTTTGGTGGCATCCTTAAACTCTCTGATACCTCTGCCTAAACCTCTTGCAAGCTCAGGTATTTTCTTTGGTCCAAAGAAAATGAGCACCACGGCGAGGATAAGCAATACCTCTGTTCCACCAAGACCACCTATAAATAATAAAAGATCCATTTTATTTGACTAAAGTATTTGATATATATGCTAACATACAAAATTACAGGTTAAGTTTTGCAATTACCGTTTATTATGGAAATTTTATTGCAAGTGGGCTTCACTGTCTTAAAAACGACTATTGGCACATGCAAAAATTTTGCACTCATTGAATAGTAATTATCTTTGCCCCCATTATGATTACCGTAATGGCGAAAATAGTTTCAATTATCAGCTATTGTATGAACTAAAGCCTTGTTAATCGTTATAAAGGAAAACTGATTTAATATTATATGAAACGAGTAGTTGTGACAGGAATGGGCGCACTTACGCCTATAGGGAATAATGTGCAAGAGTTTTGGGAAGGACTAGTGGCTGGCAAAAGCGGAGCGGCACCCATAACCAGATTTGATGCATCAAAATTCAGAACCAAGTTTGCTTGCGAGCTAAAGAATTTTAACCCTGCCGATCTTCTAGAAAAAAGCGACATTAGACGTTGCGACCCCTTTACGCAGTACGCCCTTATCGTTGCTGAGCAGGCCATGAAAGATTCAGGTCTGGACATAGAAAAAATGAATCCTTTCGACATCGGCGTAATTTGGGGAAGCGGTCAGGGAGGCATGTTCACCTTCGAAGACCAGGTAAAAGAATATGCTTTGGGCGACGGCACACCCAGGTTCAATCCATTCTTTGTGCCAAAAATAATTGCTAACATGGCGTCAGGGATGATTTCAATGCGATATCGTTTAATGGGCATCAATTATACTACAGTATCGGCCTGTGCTACCTCCAACACATCCATCATGGATGCCCTAACCTATATCAGGATAGGGAAAGCCAAAGTTATGGTAACAGGAGGTTCTGAATGTCCCATTACAGAGGCTTCCATGGGAGGATTCTCTGCTATGAAGGCCTTGTCGCCTCGCAATGATGACCCTGCTACTGCCTCCAGGCCATTTGACACTGCCCGAGACGGTTTTGTGATGGGCGAAGGTGCAGGAGCGCTTATTTTGGAAGAGTACGAGCATGCCAAAGCCAGAGGCGCTAAGATATATGCAGAAGTAGCTGGTGCTTCCATGACAGCCGATGCTTGGCACATGACCGCCACGCATCCGGAAGGTGAAGGGGCTTTTATGGCCATGAAACTGGCCCTAGAGGATGGAAACCTGTCTGCCGAGGACGTGGATTACCTGAATACACATGCTACTTCTACCCCGGTAGGCGACATTAGCGAGATGAAGGCTGTAAATAGGTTCTTCGGAAAAAACCAAGGACTTCATATCAGTGCAACAAAATCTATGACTGGGCATTTGCTCGGGGCTGCAGGTGCTATCGAAGCAATAGCCTGCATCAAAGCTATCAATGAGAGCATCATCCCTCCCACAATCAATACGGAAAACATTGATCCTGAAATTCCTGATTCATTGCAGATCGTTCTCAAAGAACCACTTAGGAAGGAAGTGAATGTGACGATGAGCAACACGTTTGGCTTTGGCGGACACAATGGCATCGTGGTTTTTAAGAAAATCTGATAA
>CAYTTV010000018.1:0-66095 GCA_964440915.1 uncultured Roseivirgaceae bacterium | reverse complement strand
GCAAAACCAGCGTCTCTTTCCCGTAATATGCTGGTATTGCTCAAACTTTCAACCACCTCGGCATGTATGACTACCTTGGCTGCAGGTGTATTCAAATCATTGGTTTGTATGGAAACAGTTTCTGCAATTTTCCCGATTGCTTTAGCTCTATATACCAAGTGAAGTTCTTCTGTTTTGCCTGGTGGGATAAGGGTAGGAGAGTCAGCACTCATATGAAGGCATCTGCACGCAGCCTGTACTCCCGAAACGATTAGGTTCGATTTCCCGGTATTTTTTACCCTTACTTTCACAGGAACACCTCTTCCGTTTTCTACCTTTCCGAGGTTGATAACGTTCTTCTCTAAATCAATAGTAGCTGAACCCTCCAACTCTTCTTTGCTGTATATTTCACCTGCGTTGTTGACCGGAGCAGCATTGCCCTTTATGAAAAGTCTGATCACAGGTACTGAAGCGTTTGAAGTGATGGTGATGCTTCTGTTGAATGCACCGGGTCTCCCTTTGCTGTTATAGGAGGCAGTGATCACGCCTTCTTGGCCTGGTTGTATGGGTTCTTTAGTCCAATAGGGGGTCGTGCATCCACAGGAAGCTTGTACTTTATTGATAATGAGCGGCGAGTCGCCTTCATTTTTGAACTTAAATTCATGCGTAGCGACTATTCCTTCTGGAATCTGCCCGAAGTCATGGGTTGTGTTTTCAAAGGTGATAACGGCTTGGGCGTAACCTTTCAGGGATAAAATAAACAAAAACGATAAAAGAAATATTGTTTTAGTATACTTCATTTTTGCGATTTTTATTGCTGGGTTTATGTTGTCCTTGCAAATATAAGGAATCATCCTAGCTACACGGCTATAATCTTATGGAACTTATTACATGAAGCCTCTCGAGGAGGTTAATTTGAAAGATTCATGATTTTGGGTTACTTTTGTTAGCGTCCCACAATGCAGTAAAAATATCAGATAAGTTAGTTTATCTGTAGAAATTTAAAAGCAGGAAAAGGTGAATTCTACGAAAACGTTTTTGGATATAGATATTTCCACTGAGGAAATTTTAGGAGACTATAGATTGGCTTGTGAGAGTAGGGAAGCCAGCCTACTTGGCAGGAAGGAAGTTTTTATGGGCAAGGCCAAGTTCGGGATTTTTGGTGATGGGAAGGAGCTAGCACAAATAGCGATGGCCAGGGTTTTTGAGGTAGGAGACTTCCGTGCTGGATATTATAGGGACCAGACTTTTATGTTGGCGATCGGTGAGCTTACCTTACAGCAGTTTTTCGCTCAATTATACGCACATACAGACATAGAAGCGGAGCCTGCATCAGCAGGACGTTTGATGAACGGTCATTTCGGCACGAGAATGCTTGATGAGAATGGCCTGTTAAAAAAGCTCTCTGAAGAGAAGAATGCCACTTCTGATACATCCCCTACAGCAGCACAAATGCCTAAACTAGTAGGTTTAGCTTATGCATCTAAGCTGTTCCGGCAAAATCCAGATCTACATCAATTCACCGACCTTTCACAAAAAGGAAATGAAGTGGCTTTTGGCACAATTGGAAATGCTTCCACATCTGAGGGGCTTTTTCTGGAGGCAATCAATGCTGCTGGCGTCCTTCAGGTTCCTATGGTTATATCGATATGGGACGATGGTTACGGTATTTCTGTGCCTAACGAGTACCATACTACCAAAGGTGAGATATCCAAAGCCTTGAAAGGGTTTCAACGGGATGAGGATGGCGAGGGGTTTGAGATTTTACGTGTAAATGGTTGGGACTATGAAGCATTGCGCAAGACCTATGAGCAAGCAGCCGATGTAAGCAGAAGAGACCATGTGCCCGTATTGATCCATGTTTTGGAGATGACTCAGCCTCAAGGCCATTCAACTTCAGGATCGCATGAAAGGTATAAAAGCAAAGAACGCTTACAATGGGAAGCCGAATACGACTGCAATAAAAAAATGCGGGAGTGGATTCTGGAGAACGATATAGCCACAGAGGACGCTTTAAAGCAAATAGAGAAGGACGCAAAAGAAGCTGCAAAAAAAGCAAAGGAGGGCGCATGGAGGGCTTTCTTGCAGTCGATGAAAGGAGACTACGAAAAGGCTCTTGAAGGAATCAAACAGGCTGCCATGGTTTCTCCCCATAGAAAAAAGCTATTGGAAATCCATGACGAATTAAAAAATGCGCTAAACCCTGTAAGGCTAGATGCTGTTAGAGCCGTTAAGCAAGCCTTACGAATGATGAGAGGAGAAACCCACGAAGCGAAAGCAGCATTGCTCCAATGGCATCAGAAGGCAAAAGAAGAAAATGAAGCAAGATATAGCTCACATCTATACAGTGAGTCTTCTTTGGCGGCATTAAGAGTCGAAGAAGTGAAGCCTGAATATAAAGGGCCGGAGCGCTTTGTAGATGGGAGAGAAGTACTGCAAGCATGTTTTGATGCTGCTTTAAATCGGGATCCGAAAGTCTTCGCTTTTGGTGAGGATGTAGGTAAGATCGGTGATGTGAACCAGGCATTCGCCGGTTTACAGCAAAAGTATGGTGAGCTCAGGGTCACGGACACGGGAATCAGGGAAGTGACGATTATAGGTCAGGGAGTGGGCACAGCCTTACGAGGCCTGAGGCCAATAGCAGAGATTCAGTATCTGGATTATCTTGTGTATGCTTTGCAAACGCTCACAGATGATTTGGCTTGTCTTCAATATAGAACAAAAGGTGGGCAAAAGGCACCGGTCATTATAAGGACGAGGGGGCATAGACTGGAAGGGGTATGGCACTCTGGTTCGCCTATGGGCATGATACTTCACAGCCTTAGAGGGATTTACTTACTTGTGCCGCGCAATATGGTGCAGGCTGCTGGTATGTACAATACCATGCTTAAATCAGATGATACGGCTATAATAGTGGAAAGCCTCAATGGTTATAGGTTGAAGGAAAGGATCCCTTCTAATATAGGAGAGTTCACGGTGCCATTAGGAGAGCCGGAAATACTCAGATCTGGCGAAGATGTAACGATCGTCACGTATGGATCGATGTGCAGGATCGTGATGGAGGCCGCTGAAGAGCTTAGCAAAGTAGGGATTAGCTGTGAGGTAATTGACGCGCAGACATTGTTGCCATTTGACGTTCATAACCGTATCGCTGAATCGATCAAGAAAACAAACAGAGCAATATTTGCCGATGAAGATGTGCCGGGTGGGGCCTCTGCCTATATGATGCAGCAGGTGATAGAAGGCCAAGGTGCCTATTTTCATCTTGATTCACAACCCATCACAATTTCTGCCAAAGCGCATCGACCTGCCTATGGTTCAGACGGAGATTACTTCTCAAAGCCCAACATAGAGGAGGTTTTTGATACCGTCTATGCTCTAATGGCGGAAAGTGATCCTACATCTTTTCCACCAATATATTAGATTTTTAAGAATTTTAGAATTTAGACATCAGAATTTAGACAGTGGGCAATTGACGATTAGCAATAGGCAAGATTCCTCCTATCTTTCCAGTTCAACCACCCGCTTTGTTATCCTGAAAGGAACCCGTTGGATAATGGCAGCATGCGTATAGGTATGAGTCGATCAAACCTATACCTATCTAATCAATACTTCATCCAGCGTAAACTCTGGCGATTCTGCAATATTGCTTAGGTTCCCTTTTCTATCCATGATCTGTATTTGGAGCTTAATAGGATAACCGCCAAAGTACGCCCTTAGGTTGCTGGCACGGAAGGTATAAGTAAGATTTCCTTGCAGGGGTCGATCATAGTCTGCAGTATTAAGATGCGTGAAGGTCCCATCGGAGGAAATACAGGTTTCTTCCATAAAGTTGTACTCTTCAAAGGTCTCGTCTTTCTTGATAAAAAATTTGAGACGAAAATTTTTGCCTATTGGGTTGGGCTGGCGGTATACAATATCTAAGACGGTGCTGTTATCAGGAAGTTTCCTGGCAAATTCCATATAGTTGACACAGTTATATGGAGGTAATGTGTCAAGATCCCCGAGCTTGAGTAGAAACTCGGTTGAGATCCCCTCGAGGTCGTAAACTGGATGATGAGGAGGTGCTGCTTGAAAGTAAGTGTTTTCATGAAAAGGAGGGTATTTAGCTTCGGCAGAAGTCACGCCGAGATCACCATCCCCATCTTCAAAATAAATGGTGACATTGAGAAAGTCCTGTTCCGCCGGTATTTCCTCGTAAGTGACCCTTTCGAAGGCAATCTTGGGCACAAGAGGAAATTCGGGAGGTCTTTCGCAAGAAAGCAGCCCGATTGCTCCCAATAAAAAAACTGCTATAACAAAGAATCTTATTTTCATAATCATAAATTAGCACCTAAAACCAAGACACCGCATAAAGGATAAAAGTTTGAAAGTATAATGGCTAATTTTGCTCTAAAGTATCAATAATAGCAAGCATACTTCAGCCATTTGGAAGTTTATGGATATATTTATTGTTCATCAGCATATCATTATGCCTCATTAATATGCTTGGTAATATACGTAACGAATGGATAGTTTTAAAAGGTTTCACGAAGATTTGTTCAGTATAAGCGCTGACGATTTTGAAGCACATGCCTTAGATCTCTTTAGGTATCAGGCAATGCATAACCCTGTATACAGGCAGTACGTGAGTTTATTGCGTGTTGATATTGACGCAGTCAATAACTTGCGTGAGATTCCTTTTCTTCCTATCGATTTCTTTAAAAGCCATAAGGTCACTACTTGTGAGTGGCAGCCTGCCGCAGTGTTTGAAAGTAGTGGCACGACGGGTCAAGTCAGAAGCAAGCATTATGTCGAGAATATCCACTTTTATCATCAGGTCACAGAAAATATTTTCAATAGATTCTATGGGCCGTTAGAGGATTTTCATGTAATGGCCTTGTTGCCTTCATATCTAGAGCGGGGAAGCTCCTCTTTGGTAGCCATGGCTGACTATTTCATTCACAAGAGCCAATCACCTTTGTCAGGCTTTTATTTGTATGACCATAAGCATTTGGTGGATCAGTTGAGGCTTGCCAGCGATAGAGGAGGGCGTATTATATTATTGGGCGTCAGCTTTGCGTTATTAGACTTGGCGGAGCAGTTTGATGTCGATTTGAGTGAAGTAATCGTGATGGAAACAGGTGGGATGAAAGGGAAGAGAGAGGAACTGACGAGGGAGGAATTGCATAGGATACTAAAGCGTCGTTTTAATGTTCAGGCAATTCATTCCGAATACGGTATGACCGAACTGTTGTCTCAAGCATATGCTAAGGCGCAGGGGCATTTTGAAACACCTCCCTGGATGAAGGTGCTCATCAGGGACATTAACGATCCCTTTGAAATATTAGGAGAGAGGGCAACGCATAGCGGGGGTGTAAACATTATCGATCTTGCAAATGTTCAATCATGTGCATTCATAGAAACGCAAGATGTTGGGCGCCGAGTTGGACATGATTCTTTTGAAATTTTAGGAAGATTTGACAATGCAGATATCCGCGGATGCAATTTATTGACGATTTAACTAAGCCAATCGGGCCGTAACTATAAGTATTCTTATTATAGTTTGGATACTTTTTACAATTTGATTAATTTTAATAATATATTGATTTTTAGCTTAAAGAAAATTAAAGATGAAACTTAAAATTATCATATTCTTGACTTTATTAATCGGAAGTGTAGCCTGTACGCATAAGACTTGCCCCACCTACGCCAAAGAGGATGTTGCGGTACAACAAGAAAGGGAATCTGTTTAACTTTTAGTTCATCAGAATATAGCATTCATCTTTACGCTCACAGTAAGGATTGAAAATAAAAACGCCCTCCAAAAGGGGGGCGTTTTTCGTAGATAATTTATGGGTAAGGAGTCTCGACCTTACTTATCTGCCTCTTCCGTTTTATTTCCCATACGTTTTCTTTCGTTCTCCGTAAGGTATATCTTTCTCATCCTGATTGACTTAGGAGTGATTTCCAAATATTCGTCTTTTTGAATATACTCCATGGCTTCCTCAAGCGAAAAGTTTCTTTTTGGGGCAATCTTCACGTTTGTGTCAGATCCTGAGGCCCTCATATTGGTCAATTGTTTTCCTTTCTGAACATTGATTACAATATCGTTTTGCCTGCTATGTTCTCCGATTACCTGTCCTTCATATAGGTCCTCTCCTGGATCGATAAAAAACACTCCACGATCCTGTAGCTTATCGATGGAATAGGCTGTACTAGGCCCTGTATCCATAGAAATGAGCGAACCATTGATTCTTCCTTGTATAGGGCCTTTAAAAGGTGCATACGTATCAAAACGGTGGTTCATGATTGCCTCACCCGAGGTAGCAGTGAGTACGTTGTTTCTTAAGCCGATCAAGCCTCTTGCAGGTATGCTGAATTCTAAGTGCTGCATGTCTCCTCTAGGCTCCATGATGGTAAGCTCGCCTTTTCTTTGCGTTACCAACTCGATCACTTTTCCTGCGCTGGCTTCAGGTACGTCTACTACCAACTGCTCGATAGGTTCGCACTTCACGCCATCTATTTCCTTGAATATAACCTGAGGTTGCCCCACCTGGATCTCATAGCCCTCTCTTCTCATGGTCTCAATCAACACCGACAAGTGCAATATGCCTCGACCATATACTAAGAATTTATCTTCTGAACCTGTTTCTTCTATCCTCATGGCCAGGTTTTTCTCTGTCTCTTTATATAACCTGTCTCTTAAGTGCCTAGAGGTTACAAATTTTCCTTCCTTGCCAAAGAAGGGCGAGTTGTTGATGGTAAAGAGCATGTTCATGGTAGGCTCATCAATGGAGATCCTAGGCAATGGCATAGGATTGGCCAAGTCGGTAAGAGTATCTCCAATGTCAAAATCTTCAATTCCGACAATGGCGCAAATGTCTCCTGCGCTGACTTCTGATACTTTCGCACGGCCTAGTCCTTCAAATACCTGAAGTTCTTTAATTTTTACCCGCTTCACAGAGCCATCTTTTTTGCACAGACCCATTGTAGCACCTTCTTTCAAAACGCCTTGATACACACGACCTATGGCTATTCTGCCGACAAAGGAGGAAAAATCTAGCGATGTGATTTGAAGCTGAGGAATCCCTTCTCGCTTTTCTGGTGCAGGGATGTTTTCTACGATTGCATCTAGAAGTGGTATGAGGTTGTCAGTCGGCTGTCGCCAATCTCTGCTCATCCAGCCTTGCTTGGATGAACCGTATATTGTCGTGAAATCTAATTGATCTTCCGTAGCACCAAGGTTGAACATAAGGTCAAATATTTCTTCTTGTACCTCATCGGGACGACAGTTTTCTTTGTCTACCTTATTGATCACCACTATTGGTTTAAGGCCTAGGTCTAGTGCCTTGCCTAAGACGAATCTGGTTTGTGGCATGGCACCTTCAAATGCATCTACAAGCAGTAGCACGCCATCGGCCATTTTTAAAACTCTTTCAACTTCTCCACCAAAATCGGCGTGACCGGGAGTGTCTATGATATTTATCTTAACGCCATTATACATAACCGACACGTTCTTAGATAAGATTGTTATCCCTCTTTCTCTTTCTAGGTCGTTGTTGTCTAGGATCAAGTCCCCAGACTCCTGGTTTTCTCGGAATACTTTTGAGGCATGGATGATTTTGTCTACTGTAGTGGTTTTGCCGTGGTCGACGTGAGCAATAATGGCAATGTTTCTGATGCTTTCCATTTTGAAGCGTTAAAAGAGCGTTAAAATTTGAGGGTGCAAAGATAAGGAATTACTAACTCATTTCTTTTTTAGGATAGATTTTTAATTTTAAGTAATTACAGAAGGAGGGATCAGATGTAGCTACAGACTAAAAAAGCGAATATTTGGTGTATTTGAATGTTTTTTACTGGTAATGATGCAATTACCAAGATTGTTTCAGCGTTAGATTGAGATGCAGCATGTAATAATTATGTAATATTTGGCATTAAAATTAATTTTTTAATACATTTGAATCAATCGTTATATCCCAAAGTGTATGAAACAATGAGGTTAGCATTTGCTCTACTGATTTCTTTATTACTTTTTACCAGTGAAGGAAAAGGTTTTGACCAACTTCTATCGGATGAAATCACCTCTCAAGACAAGAAAGAGCATATAGATACACTTTTAATGCAAGCGGCATCCTACAAAAAGAACCGCGATTATCAGCATGCCATTCGGTTGTACAATAAGGCTTCGGAAATTGCCCTTAATGAGAAGGACTTTTTCAGACAAAGCACGGTGCATTACTACCTTGGCGAAATATACCTCGATATCAATAATTACACGATGGCTATTGCAGCCTTTGAAAATTGCATTAAACTCGAGCAAAAAGTGTATAGGCCAGAGCTTTTTGCCATGATAGCGTTTCATTTAGGCAATATCTATCATGACTTCAATAATTTTGACCTGGCTTTAGATTACTATCGGCAAGCATTGAACCAGTTTGATTTGTACAACAGACCTCATCTGATAGGGGATGTGTTGGAGCAAAAGGGCAATGTATACACTGCGCTGGAAGATTCAGAAATGGCCATACAAAGCTATTTGAAGGCACTGGAGTATAAAAGGGACATTTACAGCCCTGAGACAGCCAGCCTCCTTATGAAAATTGGGGAGGTATATTTAAAAACTAAAGAACTCGATCTTTCGCTAGCCTATCTTAAACAAGCATTGAACTATTCCGCCATAGGGAATGACACCCTAAATCAAGGTAAGATATTGAGCGTATTAGGATTAGCCTATTTTAATAATGGGGATTATAGAAGTGCTGATGAAAGTTTAGAGCGGGCGAAGCAAGAAGCTATACGCATAGGGGACAAAGCCATGCTAGCGGAAGTGTATAAACAGTTGGCGCTTACGAATGAAAAGCTCAATGCAAAATCAAAAGAGGTCGCTTATTTTAGGCAGTATATAAATTTAAAGGACAGTCTGCTTTCCATAGAAAATAGGAAAAGAATAGATGAGATGAAGGCAGAGTTTGAAATGCAAAACAAAAAGAAAGCGATAGAGATACTGGAGCACCAGAAGGATCTTTTGTCTTCTGAGGCCATGATGAAAGACATGGCTTATCGGTCCAACCGGACCCTGCTCATTTTCTTTACATGTCTCATCGTGCTGTCCATATTGCTTTTGGTACTTCTCATGCGCAGGCATATTGCTAAGAAAAAGACCAACCTGATGTTGCAGAACCATTTGGCAGAGGCTAGGCAACAAAAAATTAAAATTGAAGTACAACGAGATGAGATAGAACAAAGTCGCAATAAGCTGGAGCAGGCTCGAAAAACCATTATTCAAAAGAACAAGCTGCTGCAAGAGAATAATGCTTTTCTAGAAAGAACAGTTAATGAGCGTACGCTGGAGCTGTTTAAAGCTTATCAAAAGTTGACTTTTCACGTAGACAATACCGCTCTGGCAGTGATGGAGTTTAATAACCGCCTTGAACTGATCAGATGGTCGGACCAAGCAGAACGGATATTTGGTTGGAAGAAGGAGGAGGTAGTAGGCAAGCGTTTTCATGAAATCGGGTTTGTGTTGGAAAAGGATACTGACGAGGTTATTAAAATGATGCATGACCTGCTATATGGAGAGAGTCCTCGGATATATTTTCAAGCCATCAATTGCAATAAATTCAACGATATCCTCCATATAGAATGGAACACTTCTGTGTTGTTGAGCCATGATGGTAGCGTAGATTCGATTATGGCCATAGCCAATGATGTAACAAGTCGAGAGCAGGCTTTTACGCAACTAAAAGCTTCCCACCGAGAATTGGACAATTTTATTTATAAAGCTTCTCATGATTTGCGAGGTCCGCTGGCCCGCATGCAAGGTATCGTGAATTTGGGATTGATGGAGGCAAAAGAAAAGCTGAGCCGCGATTATTTTGCGATGTTGCAAATAACTGGTACCCAATTAAACAATATTTTGTCCAGGTTATTGATGATTTACGATATCAATCATCACAATCTGGTTTGGGAAAAAGTCATTCTAAAAAAGAAAATCCAGTCTGTATTGGATGAGCTCCGAAGTGAAAATGATCATTTCAATATTCGTTTTCATTTCAATATAAGTGATGAACTTACTTGGGAAACAGATTTGGTACTGTTGGGAATTATTGTCAGAAATATGTTTGACAATGCTTTGTTTTTCAGAGATAAAAAAGAAATTAGTGTAAAGATAGAAGCCCACAGAATATACTATGAGAAACTGCTGATTAAAATAACCGATAATGGCATTGGGATTCCCGCATCTGCCCGAGACAAGGTTTTTGACATGTTTTTTCACGGTTCTGCACGTTCAGGTGGTACGGGGCTTGGCCTGTACATGGCCAAAAAAGCAGTGGAAAGGCTAGGAGGAAATATAAAATTGGCCAACGGAGAAGCAAAAAATACGATGTTTGAAATTGTGCTTCCCTTAATTTCAACAGATATAAATGTTGCAAGGCAGCAGTTAGCCGAAGACAACAAGTTGAATTGAAGCTTATCTCCTGTATTCTAAAATTTTAACAGACTTGCCGTGAATGCCATCGAGCAAAACCACCTTGTGTTTACGCTTTTTTTATAGCAAAATTGTTGTGCCTATTATGCGCTTCACCAAATGTTTTTGAACCGTAGGTTACTATTTTGCCCTATGTAGTATTAAGAATTTAGGGTTTTGTTTCTAGCGTATTCCTACAAGTTTCATGAAAGTACATATTTATTTGGACAGATGAGATGGCATAATATTTTCAGGGGCAGGAATCATCTTCTGCTACCTTTGTGCCTATTTTTTTTCCTTTTTGTAAGTTGTCGAACCGACTCTAAAGATCATACGATTTCCCACGATGTTCATTACGACAATCTGCGGACCGGCGACTCAATTCTAACTTCCAACCCTGAAATTGCCCTCGAATTTGCGCAAGGAGTACTTCAAGATACCTTAACCTCCTCTCATCACCTGCTTGTGTCCTATGCATTGTTTTTGAAGGGAAGGGCTTTGATCGGCTTAAATGAATGGGAGGACGCATCTGAAAGTTTTAAGGAGATGATGACGTCCAAAGCTATATTGGATGACCCTTCTTTACAGGCTAAAGGGTACTATTATTGGGGGATTACAGAAGAAAAACTCACCAACTATCTGTCTTCCATTATTTATTTTAGGAAAGCCTATAACCTTGGCCTTAAAACAAACGACCCGCAACTGCTTGGCGATGCGGCCGAAGCGCTTGGCGATATCTATGCCGCTATGCAATACCCTAACAGTGCGCTGAAATATCTTAGAAAGGCTCAGGAATCAAAGTTGGAAGGCCTACATCAAGCGGAAGCCTATAGCGTTAATTTCAAGATTGGCGATATTTATGCAATGGAAGGAAAGCTTTCCGCAGCTATGGATACCTACCAAACTGCTCTGTCGTATTTTAAAGGGTCAGAGGACAAAGCTCAAGAAGCAGTAGCGCTATATAAAATCAGTACAGTTCAGCTACATGAAGGTAAGGTAGGAGATGCCATCGCTACAGCTGATATTGCTCGAAAACTTGCTTTCGACGTTTCGGATCTAAGCACTCTGATGGGATCCTATGGCGTTCTTGCCCGGGGTGCATTTACCCTTAACGATTACGATAATGCCATTTTGTATGCTTCCGAGTGCTTGGAGCTTTCCGACATTATGAATCGCGAGGAAGAGCTCTTGGCCATGTACAGCTTATTGGCCAAGTCTAATGCACTTTTAGGACATCGGAAAACGGCCCTTGCGTATTATGAAAAATACAACGATTTAGCCGAAAGGATAGTGGCGCTTCAGGCGGATCAAAAGAGCAAACATATGCTCAATGCCATAAGATTAGATAAGGGTCAAAAAGAAATTGCTTCGCTCCAGAGGAGAAATAAAATTGTAGAGAAGTATTCGTCCATTAGATCAGAAGGATTGGGCAGTAGCAGGAGTTTCATCATACTACTTACGGCTTTTGTGGTGGTGTTTGTGTTGCTGGTGGCAGTCTATTATCAGCGTTTCAAAGATAAAAAAAATGTAAGTGACCTGCTTGAAAAATTGGTCGAAGAGAGGACGGCTCAATTGGATCATACATTGCAAAAGCTGTTTTTTCATATCAACAACACCTCTTTATCTGTAATAGAGCTCAATACCGAAGGTAAAGTAACCAATTGGTCAGGGCAGTCAGCCATGATATTTGGTCGGGCAGAAAGCGAAGTATTGGATAAGGCCTTTTTGGATATCGGTTTATTTGAAGAAGATGAGCTGGAAAGGATCAGCGCAATATTTGAAGAGATAAAAGAAGGAAAACTCTCGAAAAAATTTGTGTTGAGCAAATGCCATCATAAGGATCATCATGTGCTCTTTATAGAATGGAACTTTTCCGCGCTTCGGAATGATAGTGGGCAAATAACTTCTATCATATGTTTCGCGAATAATGTAACTCCTAGAGAGAAGGCCTTAGAGCATGCCGAAACGGCCAATAAAGAGCTGGATAACTTTATTTATAAAACCTCCCATGATGTAAAGGGGCCAATTTCTCGTATAGAGGGCCTGATCAATCTTGGTATGATGGAAGCCAAAGAAGAGGTCTCAAAGCAATACTTTACTCTCCTGAAACAGGTAGCAGGCGACTTTAACATTGTATTGTCGAGACTATTCCGGATCCATGGCATTTACTATCATGAACCAGTGGCCATGCGGCTGAACTTAAAGCTAGAAATAGAGAATTTGCTCCATAAACTTCAAAAGAAGAATGCACTCTATGAAATGAAATTTTATGTTGACATTCCCGATTCGATGAGTTGGGTAACGGACAAGCTTCTTTTTTATATTATAGTTCAAAATATATACGAGAATGCCCTCGATTATCGCCGCGATGGCCTTTCCATGATAGTGTTTACGGCTGAAGTTCTCAATACTAAATACCTGAAGCTTCATGTTCGTGATAATGGCACATGTATCCCTTTCCATGCTGCTGATAGGGTTTTTGACATGTTCTTCCAAAATACTGCCCAGTCCAATACTGCTGGATTGGGGTTGTATATGGTAAAAAAAGCGGTCGAAAAACTGGGCGGCAGGATTCGGTTATTGAAAGAGCATGATGAGACTTATTTTGAAATTTTATTGCCTTCTCAATAAGATTTCCAGGGTATCGGTTTTTTATGCAATGGCCAAAATATATCTTTGTATAAAAAAATCGATATGTCTAAGAAATTCTCACGGTACACTGTTACTGCAGCCTTGCCGTATGCCAACGGCCCTGTTCATATAGGTCATTTAGCGGGTGTCTATGTTCCAGCGGATATTTATGTGCGGTACCTGAGAGCCAATGATGTCGATGTTGCCTTTGTATGCGGTTCTGATGAACACGGTGTGCCGATCACCATTAGAGCCAAAAAAGAAGGGGTAACCCCAAAAGAAGTCACAGATAAGTACCATAAATTGATTGGTAAATCGTTTCAGGACTTTGGAATAAGCTTTAATATATACTCCAGAACCACCTCAAAGACCCAATACGAGACAGCTTCGACTATTTTTAAAAACATGTATGATAAGGGGCTGTTTGAGGAAAAGGAGATAGAACAGTATTATGATGTCAAGGCGCAGCAGTTTTTGGCTGATCGTTATATAAAGGGCATATGCCCACATTGTGGCTATACCGAAGCCTATGGCGACCAATGTGAATCGTGCGGCTCCTCGCTGAGCCCTTCTGACCTTATAAAGCCCAAGTCGATGTTGAGCGGGGAAGTGCCTGTGCTGAAAAAAACCAAGCACTGGTATTTGCCCATGAACGAATATGAGCCTTGGCTGAAAGAATGGATCCTGGAGGGTCATAAGGAGTGGAAATCGAATGTTTATGGGCAATGCAAATCGTGGTTGGACAATGGATTGCAAGCAAGGGCTATGACTAGGGATCTGGATTGGGGTGTGCCAGTACCATTACCCGATACAGAAGGAAAAGTGCTCTATGTTTGGTTCGATGCGCCCATTGGTTATATCTCTGCTACTAAAGATTGGGCAGAAAAAGTCAACAAAAACTGGGAGCTTTATTGGAAGGACGAGTCAACGAAACTGGTACATTTTATAGGGAAAGATAATATTGTTTTCCATTGCATTATCTTTCCGATAATCTTGAAAGCACATGGAGGGTATATCCTGCCCGACAATGTACCTGCCAATGAATTTCTAAACTTAGAGGGACAGAAAATATCTACCTCAAGAAACTGGGCTGTTTGGTTGCATGAATATCTGGAGGAGTTTCCTGGAAAAGAGGATGTGCTCCGGTATGTTTTATGTGCCAATGCACCAGAAACAAAAGACAACGACTTCACTTGGAAGGATTTCCAAGCACGCAATAACAATGAATTGGTGGCCATACTCGGCAATTTCGTGAACAGGGCAATGGTATTGACCCAAAAATATTATAATGGAAAGGTGCCCAATAGGAAAGCATTATTAAGCATAGACGAAGAAGTGATCGCATCGTTGAGGGAATTTCCTTTGAAGATCGGGCAGGCCATAGAAACCTATCATTTCCGTGAAGCACTGAACCATTTGATGGATTTGGCTCGCTTGGGCAATAAATATCTAGCAGAAACAGAACCTTGGAAACTAATAAAAACTGACGAGGAACGCGTAGAAACCATCATGAACCTCAGTCTTCAGATTGTCGCTAATTTGGCGGTAGTCGGGACACCTTTCTTGCCATTTACGGCTGATAAGATCAGTAAAATGCTCAATGTCAATTTGAGTGCTTTCTCTTGGAAGGAAGCAGGAGCCATTGAGTTTTTGCAACCAGGACATCAGCTCAACCAGCCTGTATTGTTATTCGAAAAGATTGAGGATGGAGTGATAGAAAAGCAAGTGAACAAACTGTTGGAAACTAAGCTAGAGAACGATTTGGCATCAGTGAGTGTGCCTGCCCCCAAAGCTGAAATTGCTTTTGAAGATTTTACCAAAATGGATATCCGTATCGGAACCATTACTGAGGCCCAGAAGGTAAACAAATCTAAGAAACTGCTAAAGTTGACCGTGGAAGCAGGATTGGATACAAGAACTATTGTCAGCGGTATTGCAGAGTACTACACCCCCGAAGAAGTGGTTGGTAAACAGGTCAGCTTTTTGGCTAACCTTGCTCCCCGAAATATCATGGGGATAGAATCTAAGGGAATGGTGCTGATGGCAGAAGATAAGGATGGAAAATTAGCGTTTTTACAGCCAGATAAGCCTATCTGGAACGGTGGAACTGTAAGCTAGAAAAGAAAGATCAAGGATATTTTACCTATGAGAGGTTAGAAAGCAGGAACAACTTGGATGAATTTAAATCCTATTGCCTGCTTTCATTGATTTCCTTCCAGAATTATTACTTGAAGCTTTCCCCACTTCATCGTTTACACATTAACTATTGGCTATCTTCTCCAAAGACGTATAATTGGCTTTTATTATATGCTCAATATCATCGTCAGAAAGTGCTGTAGAAACGAAAAGTGTCTCAAACTGTGATGGGGCAAGATAAACTCCTTGCTCAAGCATGGCCCTAAAATATTGGCCGAACAATGACGTGTCTGAGCGCTTGGCCTCTTCAAAGTTGGTGACTTCACCATTGGTAAAGAACAAGCTGAACATGGAACCAAAATGGTTGATGGTATAGTCTAGATTGAGCTCTTTCAGATTTTTTCTAAATCCGTTGACGATCTTATTGCTCGTTTCGTCCAGTTTAGTATATGTTTCTGGGTTATCTTTCAGATAGCGCAGCATGGCATAACCAGCAGCCATGGCAATTGGGTTTCCTGAAAGTGTCCCTGCTTGGTATACTGGGCCTACAGGTGATATGTAATCCATGATTTCCTGCTTCCCGCCATAAGCGCCCACAGGCATGCCTCCACCGATAATTTTGCCTAATGTAGTCAAATCAGGCTTAACATTAAGGGCTTTCTGCGCACCTCCCAGAGAAAGTCTAAAGCCAGTCATTACCTCGTCAAAAATCAAGATGATGCCATTTTTATCGCAAAGTATCCGCAACCCCTCCAGAAAATCCTGTTCAGGGAGCACGCATCCCATATTGCCGGCTACAGGCTCTATGATAATAGCGGCAATGTTCCTGAGATTGTTTTCTACGAGCAACCGCACTGCCTCCAGGTCATTGTATGGTGCAGTAAGCGTGTCTTGGGCAGTTCCTTGTGTTACGCCAGGGCTATCCGGCTCACCCATAGTTACTGCGCCACTGCCCGCTGCGATCAAGAATGAATCGCCATGTCCGTGGTAGCAACCTTCAAATTTGATGATTTTATCCCTTCCAGTAAACCCTCTGGCCAACCTGATGGCAGACATCGTTGCTTCCGTGCCTGAGTTGACCATCCTCACTTTTTCTATAGAAGGTATCAGTTCGGTAATAAGTTGCGCCATGGTCACTTCCATGGCAGTGGGAGCCCCAAACGATAAGGAATGAGTTAAGGCTTTCTTTACAGCTTCTTCTACAGCTTCATGGGCATGTCCAAGAATCATAGGGCCCCATGAGTTGATCATGTCGATGAACTTGTTGTCATCCTCGTCATACATATATGCTCCTTTGGCAGACTTGATGAAAAGGGGGTCACCTCCAACTGCTTTAAATGCCCGTACAGGAGAATTGACTCCTCCGGGAATAAAATTTTGGGCAGACTCAAATAAAGCTTTACTTTTTTCCTGATTTAACATTTTATTATATTTAAAGGGGAAGCAATAATTACCGAGGCCTAATATCCTTAAATCTTTATCTTACAACAAGATGAAGTAGGCGGTAGTTTTACTTTGTTGATGTTTATTCCTGCTCGTAATCAGCAGGTTTTGTATTGTAGTTGACTACTTCGAGAACAGATCCATTGAATTGTACTATAGGTACAACTTGATTGTCGTTATGGCTATTGTAAGAGTACCCTTCGAAAACATATCCGTCCTGATAAATGGTGTGTGAAAATCCTTGTTGAAAGTACTGGCCATGTTCGTGCAACATATCTCCAAAAAACAACATCATGTCGTAGCCAGAGTAAGCAAATTCTGAAGGGAGATTCTTAGTGGTTTTTATGTAGTTATCTTTAAAATTCTCTACTGTTTCTTTTTCGTAATTAATGTAGTTGGGGGCAACAAATTTAATCTGCAGTCTTTCCAATTGTTCGTATGACACAAATCTGAGGTCAAGCCAATCTTCTAAAGCAATTAAAGGAAGCTTATCGCCCCGTATTTCTATCGCACTAATGGCATTGGCTGCCACCAGTTCATCGGTCATGGTAATAAAAACATGCCCTGGAGTTACTACTGGGATGTCTACACCATACTCATTCGTTTCTGTTTCAGTCAAAAAATTTAAGAGTTGGGCAGCGCTTTCCGAACTCGATTTTTTCATATAGCTTATTTCAAGACCATTTTCTTCTGCTACTCTTCGGTAGGTATAAGCCAGGATTGAATCTTTGGCACTGGTGCCATATAAAATTATAGTAGAGGGGTTTTCCTTGAATGCCTTGCTAGCATAAAGGGCCGCTGTCTTTGCTTGTGTTTCCAATGAGGATTTGAAAAGGAACGACATGGGGTTGCCACCAATTACTTCGGAATTATAAGACAGTGGATTCACCATATTGATTTTATGATGATAAGTATAGGAAGAAACTAACTTGCTGGAAGCAGGGTAAAGAGGGCCTACAATGAGATCCATTTGCCGTATTTCCGGGCGGCTAAGGATGCCTGCAGTGGTGGCACTGTCTTTTTTAGTATCGTATGCAAATAGGTTGATCTTCTTGCCTCTAGCATTTAAACTTTCGACCGCTAACCTTATGCCCTCGTAGGTGTCTAAAACAAATTGGTTGGTTATTTTTCGATCTGGCGATAGCTCTTCTAGCAAAAAAGGGAAAAGTACGGCAACATTATAAGTTTCTTTTTTCTTTGATTCAGCCAAAGATGCAAGGGCATATCTATCCTTGTCAAGATCAAATTCATTGATTAGGAAATCAAGCAGTTGCGTATTTTCTCCATCTAAAGGCCTTTCTCCAAGTTTTTTGGCTAAAACTTTCGCAACGGCTGTACTATAAGGGTTTTGTTGAAGCAGGTTTTTCAGGATATCAATATCATTGATCTCTTCAAGCAAGTGCATTGTCATGATTTCTGCATCTTCCTTTGCCTTTTTTGCCCTAATCTTTTCGCTGGCTTTTATCCCTTGGTCATAGGCCCCTTGTTTCAAATAAACAGCCGAAAGCCAATAATTTACATCATCTGAGTTTTCCCAGTTAGGATGCTTCTGATTGAGCTGTAGCAGCATGTTTTTGGCAAGGTTGTCCTGACCTAGTTTGAAAGCTGAGAGGGCGAAATAGAATGATGCATAAGCAACATAAGGATTGTTGGAATCTTCTCTGGTCAAAGGTTTGAGAGCCTCCATGGCCAAAGCATACTTCTCCAAGTTATACAAGCCTTTTCCATTTTCATAACTTCTCTGGAAGGAAGCAACATCTTGAGCTTGTAACCCAGCCGCTGAAGCCAGAAAAGCAACTACAAAAAATATTCTTATATATCGCATTTTATATTTATTATGATATTTCAGAAGCAAATTTTAGGCTACAAAGGGTTGTTTTCAACAACACCTTCAAAAAGTAATTATTTGAACGCTCCAGCATCCTTCTACTTTATGGCTGAAAGCCTAATTCAAAGGAGCAGCAAACCTGAACCACTGTGGGCTTCGTATGCTATTCCCATTCAATGGTAGCAGGTGGTTTGGAGCTTATGTCATAAACTACCCTGTTCACTCCTTTCACTTTATTGATAATCTCATTGGATATATCTCCTAAAAACGCATAAGGAAGATGACACCAGTCTGCGGTCATTCCGTCTATACTAGTGACGGCACGTAGGCTTACCACGCCTTCATAAGTTCGTTCATCTCCCATAACTCCTACAGATTTTATCGGCAGCAATATCGCACCAGCTTGCCAAACTTGGTCATAAAGGTTGGCCTTTTTCAGCCCATTAACGAATATATGATCTACTTCTTGTAGTATATGTACTTTTTCAGGGGTTATATCTCCTAAAATCCTGATTGCTAATCCCGGCCCAGGGAAAGGGTGTCTGCCCAATATTCGCTTGTCAATATTCAAGGTTTTTCCCACTTCTCTGACCTCATCTTTGAATAAGGTATTAAGCGGTTCCACTACTTTTAGTTTCATATATGCAGGCAATCCTCCCACATTGTGATGAGATTTGATGGTTGCAGAAGGGCCTTTTACAGAAATCGATTCGATTACATCTGGATATATGGTGCCTTGGGCCAGCCATTTTACATCAGAAATTTTATGTGCTTCTTCATCAAATACATCGATAAAAACCTTTCCTATAGCTTTTCTCTTTGCCTCTGGATCTGTAATCCCTTTAAGGGCCGTATAAAATTTCTCCTTTGCATCTATCCCTTTTACATTCAGCCCCATGTCTTTATATGACGCTAAAACATCCTCGAACTCGCCCTTCCTCAACAAGCCATTGTCCACAAATATACAGTGCAACTGGCTGCTAATGGCTTTGTCTATCAGTACGGCAGCCACAGATGAGTCTACGCCTCCAGACAACCCCAATACTACTTTATCTTGGCCAATTTGCTCCTTTAGCCCAGCCACTGTACTTTCAATGAACTGGTCGGGCGTCCAATCCTGTCTACAGCCGCAAATGTGCACCACAAAGTTTCGCAGCAGGGTTTTGCCGTCTTCCGAATGGGTCACTTCCGGATGAAATTGGATGCCGTAAGTTTGTTCTCCTTCTATTTTAAATGCAGCCACTTCTACAGAGGAAGTGCTGGCGATCGTCTGAAAATTATTGGGAAGCTTGCTTATGGTATCTCCATGGGACATCCATACTTGGGAGTCAAGGGCAATTTCCTTCATCAGGTCGTTGTGCTTATCGATTTTGGAAAGGCGCGCCCGGCCATACTCCCTAATGGAAGAAGGCAGCACTTGGCCGCCATCTTTATGTGCCAAGAGTTGAGCTCCATAACATACGCCCAATAGCGGCAGGCGGTTTCTGAATTGCACTAAATCAATATCGGGGCACTTGGAATCATTTACAGAACAAGGGCTGCCCGAAAGGATGATCCCCTTTATATCAGCTGTAAGCGCTGGTATTTGATTGTAAGGATGGATTTCACAATATACGTTAAGTTCTCTCACTCTTCTGGCTATCAACTGGGTATATTGAGAGCCAAAGTCAATAATTAATATCTGTTCTGCCATGCCACAAAAATAGCTTTTTCGAATAAGTTAAACTAATGGCACAATATTTTTTATTTGTGGCCCGCAAGAAGGATGGCTCATTAAAATTGTCAAGGTCTAAAACATACTTACAATGCGGCTTAACGAAGAGCGCGTTTGTTTTACTTTCATCGTTGTTCGAAATTTTCTCCAGAGCTACAAAGGTCTACTCCCCTAGTTAAAAGGGTTTTTCGATAATGTGATTCCATCTTCCTGAAAGGAGTACTATAAATACTTTGAAGTTTGCAAACATTTGTTCATCTATTTGATTTATAGCAATGATTTTAATCTGCCAATCTGGACAAAAACCTATTACCTAACATACTATTATATGGAGATACAATTATATCCTGGAAGTGCCTATCCTTTAGGGGCGACATGGGATGGAGAAGGAGTGAATTTTGCCTTGTATGCCGACAATGCAACCGCTATGGAGCTTTGTTTATTCGATTCCGAAAATGCCGAGTCTGCCACACACACCCTCAAGATTACGGAAAGGACCCATCATGTTTGGCACGTGTATATTCCGGGGTTACAGCCCGGCCAATTATACGGGTATCGAGTCCATGGTCCTTACGAACCTGAAAATGGCCATCGTTTCAATCCAAATAAGCTTTTGATAGACCCCTATGCTAAGGCGATTTCAGGCACCATACAATGGCACGATAGTTTGTTTGGCTATGATGTCCATCACGAGGAAAAGGACTTGAGCTTTAGCGAAGAAGATAGTGCTCCCTATATTCCCAAATCTGTCGTCGTGGACCCCAACTTTGATTGGGAAGGCGACAATCATCCTAAAATACCTTATCACCAATCTATTATTTATGAAACACACGTCAAAGGGCTTACTTTTCTACACCCTGAAATTCCCGAAAATATCAGAGGGACTTATGCAGGAATTGGACATCCAGTTACCATACAATATTTAAAGTCGCTTGGGATTACTGCTGTTGAACTTATGCCTGTACATCATTTTGTGTCTGATGCATTCCTTCATGACAAAGGGCTTAGCAACTATTGGGGCTATAATTCCATTGGTTTTTTTGCACCTGATGTACGCTACTCGAGTAGCGGTTGTTTGGGAGAACAAGTATTAGAGTTTAAGCAAATGGTAAAAGCACTTCACAAGGAAGGTATAGAGGTGATTTTGGACGTGGTGTACAACCATACTGGAGAAGGGAACCATTTGGGCCCCACGCTTTCTTTTAAAGGTATTGACAATGTTGCCTATTATCGATTGACTGAGGAAAACAACCGTTATTATAACGATTATACAGGTACAGGCAATACGCTGAATGCCAATTTGCCCAATGTGCTCAGGCTTATCATGGACAGCCTTCGGTATTGGATACTGGAAATGCACGTGGATGGTTTCCGGTTCGATCTGGCCTCCACTCTGGCTAGAGAGCTGCATGAGGTCGACAGGCTCAGCGCATTTTTCGATATCATTCACCAGGATCCTGTTATCTCACAAGCGAAACTTATCGCCGAGCCATGGGACCTTGGAGAAGGGGGGTACCAGGTAGGAAAATTTCCTCCAGGATGGGCGGAGTGGAATGGAAAATACCGAGACTGCATCAGAGATTTCTGGCGAGGGGCAGATAGTATGCTTGCGGAGTTTGCCGAAAGATTTACGGGAAGTTCCGACCTCTATCAAGATGATTATAGAGAGCCAACAGCCAGCATCAATTTTGTAACGGCCCATGATGGCTTTTCTCTCAACGATCTCGTGTCCTATAATCATAAGCATAATGAAGCCAATGGTGAAGATAATAATGATGGAGAGGACCATAATCGTTCTTGGAACTGCGGCGAAGAAGGCCATTCTGACAACCCTGAAATCAACCAATTGCGCAACAAGCAAAAACGAAATTTTCTGACCACTCTATTTCTCTCTCAAGGAGTGCCTATGCTGCTTTCTGGAGATGAAATAAGTAAAAGCAAAGGGGGCAATAACAACACCTACTGTCAAGACAATGAGATATCTTGGCTAAATTGGGATACTGCTGACCACCAATTGCTGGGCTTCACCCAGAAGTTGATTCATTTTCGTAAAAGCCATCCTGTTTTTTGCAAAAGAGGATGGTTTAAAGGACAGCCCATTAAAGGGATAGGACTGGAAGATATTGCTTGGTTCATGCCCAACGGTTCAGAGATGGAAGAGGAACATTGGAGAGAAGATTTTGCCCGGTCTCTGGGCGTCTTCTTAAATGGCAAGGGAATACGCACCAAAGGTGCGAGAGGAGAAACAATACTGGATGACAGTTTTTATATTATTTTTAATGGTAGCGATCACTCGATAGATTTCAAGCTTCCACCAGCAAAATTTGCCCTCCAATGGGAAATAATCATTAATACAGATCAAGAAGATTTTGTGCAAGATGGGCCTCAATATGATGCTGAAGCGACGATACCTGTAGAAGGAAGGTCGGTGCTTTTATTGAAAGCCCCAATTTTTAAGTAATTAAAACACACGTACCATGCATCAACAAGCAATCGGCGTCACGCTAGATAAGTCGGGAAAGGCTACGGTGAGCGTATGGGCCCCTAATGCCAAAGAAGTAGCTATTGATATCATTTCAAAAAAAATGCAACTACACCTCGAAAAGAGCGATTTTGGATACTGGAAGCTCTACACAAACAAGATCGAGGCAGGCGATACTTATAAATTTATTCTGGACAAGGAAAAGGAGCTTCCCGATCCAGCTTCACGATCCCAGCCAGAGGGTGTGCACGGACATTCGGAAGTTGTCAATTTGAGTGAATATTTATGGACTGACCAGGCTTGGGAGAACATCTCTTTAGAAGAATATATAATTTATGAACTGCATGTTGGCACCTTTTCTTTGGAAGGAACTTTTGGAGGATTAGCCAGTAAATTGAATTATTTGAAGGAGCTTGGCATCAATGCCATAGAAATTATGCCTGTAGCCCAGTTTCCAGGAGCACGCAACTGGGGCTATGATGGTGTATATCCTTTTGCAGTCCAGAATAGTTATGGCGGTGCAAAAGGATTGCAGCAACTGGTGGATACTTGCCATGCAAATGGATTCGCAGTGGTGTTAGATGTGGTCTACAATCATCTTGGCCCCGAAGGCAATTATCTGCCCGAGTTTGGTCCATACTTTACTGATAAGTATAGTACTCCGTGGGGAAAAGCCATCAATTTTGATGATTCTTGGAGTGGCAATGTACGGCACTATTTCATTGAAAATGCGCTCATGTGGTTCAGGGATTTTCATGTGGATGCGCTCAGGCTTGATGCCGTGCATGCCATCAAAGATTTTGGGCCTAAGCATATTCTAAAGGAGATGAAGGAGAAGGTCAAGCAGCTCATGGAGGAAACAGGAAAGCAACATTATCTTATAGCGGAATCGGATTTGAACGATGTGCGCTATATCAACCCTATTGGAAAATGCGGCTATGGCATGGACGCACAATGGGCCGATGATTTTCACCATTCATTACGAGTAACCTCTGGAAATACCAAAACAGGGTATTATAATGAATATGATGGCTTAAAGGATTTGGCCAAATCTTATCGAAGTGCTTTTGTGTATGATGGAATTTATTCTCATGGAAGGAATAAGGTATTTGGCACCAGAACTGACCAAAACCCTGGGAAGCAGTTTGTTGTATTTTCTCAAAATCATGATCAGGTGGGCAACAGGCCAAATGGCGAGCGTACAGCCCATCTTATCGATTATGAAATGCAAAAAGTTTTGGCGGGCGCTGTGTTGGTAAGCCCTTTTTTGCCTATGTTATTTATGGGGGAGGAGTTTAGTGCAACAAGCCCTTTCCTATATTTTGTAAGCCATACGGATGCCGCACTAGTTGAGGCAGTAAGAGAGGGGCGGAAGCTGGAATTTGCCCATACACACGAGGGGATAGAACCAATTGACCCTCAAGCTTTAGATACTTTCGAGACCTCAAAGTTGGCATGGCATGACATGGAAAAAGCTGCTCATGCAACCATGTTTAGATATTATCAAGCCCTCATAGCTCTAAGGAAAGAAAACCCTGCATTAAACAAGTTGAACCGCGACCAGCTTGAAGTAAAGGAAAATGAAGAACAACAAACGCTTGTGCTTTATCGATGGCAAGGAGAGCAGCACATTGTCTGCCTGATGAATTTTTCTGATGAAGAGCAGGTGGTTCAAATGCCTTCCTCTTTTAATGGGGAAAAGTGGGACAAAATGCTTGCTTCCTCTGATCCAAAGTGGTTGGGGCCTAAGGCTGCTCCCGATACAATCAGTAAAAATGCTTCCTTGCCACTGCAGCCTAAGTCCTTTTCAATGTATAAATCTACTTAGCAATGTTTAATCCTAGAGCAACCTATAGAATTCAATTCAATAAAGATTTTACCTTCTCCAATCTGGAAAAAATCATCCCATATTTAAAGGCATTAGGCATCGGTGCCATATATGCCTCACCAATTTTTGAGGCAGTTCCTGGGAGCTCTCACGGCTATGATGTAACAAATCCGCACATGATAAACCCAGAAATAGGAACGGAGGAGCAGTTAAAAGCATTGACAAAACAGTTGAAAGCAGCAGGGATCGGTTGGATTCAGGATATAGTGCCAAATCATATGGCTTTCCATCCCCACAACCACTGGTTAATGGATGTGCTGGAGAAAGGACCACAGTCTGAGTTTTCCACCTTCTTCGATATCACATGGAACAGCAATTTCTATTCTGGAAAGATCATGGTGCCCTTTCTTGGAGAGCAGTTGGACGAGTCTATAGAAAGTGGCGCATTAAAGGTAGCATTGGATGATAAAAGACTGGTACTTAAGTATCATGAAAACTCCTATCCCTTACATGTGCGCTCATATAAAAGGCTTTTGAAGGCCGTTGAAACACTTTGGCCAGACAATGTGGCTTCTTTTTTAACACAAATTGACAATATTTTACAACTCGAGGAGCCGAAAGCATACAGTCTGATGATGGGTGAATTGCAATTGGAGCTACGTTCTTTAATGGAGCAAGAGCAATTCAGCGCTCATATGAATAGCTGCATAGATCAGATCAATCAAAATAGTGAATTGATAATGGAGATCGTAGAGGAACAAGTCTATAGGCTATGCTATTGGCAAGATACCGATACGAAGATAAATTATCGCCGGTTTTTTACCGTGAACGGCCTCATCTGCTTGAATATGCAGGAAGAAAATGTGTTTTCAATATACCATCAGAAAATCAAGGCGTTTTTAGACGAGGGAGTTTTTGATGGTCTTAGAATCGATCATATCGACGGCTTGTTCGATCCTACCACTTACATAGAACGCCTTAGAGAACTTGTTGGGGAGGATGTATACATCATCGTGGAGAAAATACTGATGATTGATGAAGATTTACCGTCCAATTGGCGCATACAAGGTGAAACAGGCTACGGCTTTCTTGGCATCGTCAACAATCTTTTCACAAATAAGGAAAGCAAGTCTAAATTCACCCATTTTTATAGCGGATTAATAAAGGATGAGGTTGATATTCAAGACCAAATACATGAGAAAAAGACCCATATTTTATATGAGCACATGAGGGGAGAGCTTGACAATTTGTGCCAACTTCTGTTTGAATCCGAATTAGTAAGCGAAGAAGCATTGGAGCGTGTAGATCCTGAAAAGTTGAAAGAAACTATCGGTGCACTCTTGATCATGTGTCCTGTGTACCGCTACTATGGCAGGTCGTTTCCGCTGTCAGAAGCGGAAGAGGTTGCCATTCGAGCTATTTTGACGCAGATAAAGGAGAGCAGGGAAGGGCTAATACCGACAGCAGATATTCTGGAGAGCATACTATTGGATAAGCCCAAAAATGGGGACGAAAAGTATAATAATAGCGCCTTACATTGGTATCAAAGATTGATGCAATTTTCTGGTCCGTTGATGGCCAAAGGGGTAGAGGATACCTTAATGTATACCTACAATCGCTTTGTGGGACACAATGAAGTAGGCGACTCTCCAGAGAGTTTTGGGATTTCAATTGAAGACTTTCATAGCAAAATGATAGATCGCCAGACTCAGTCTCCTATGGCGCTCAATGCTACTGCCACTCACGACACCAAAAGAGGTGAGGATGTGCGGGCGCGCCTGAATGTGCTTACCGATATTCCTGATGAATGGATAGAGAAGGTAGGTCAGTGGAAGGCCGAGAATATTTCTTTTAAGCGAGACGACACTCTTAGCGAAAATGATGAATATTTGATTTACCAAACCTTGGTGGGCGCTCACCCGATGCCTGAAGGATTAGAGGATGATTTTACAAATAGAATGCAGCAGTACCTTGAAAAGGCTCTGAGAGAGGCCAAAATGAACTCCAACTGGTCAGTGCCTAATACAGATTATGAGGAGGCTGCTAAAAGATTCGCTGCTGCGCTTTTGTCTAAGGAAAATTCCTTCCAAAAGAGCTTTGAACCATTTCTTCGAGAAGTTTCAGATTATGGCATAATCAATTCTCTTGTGCAAGTAATGTTAAAATTTACTTGTCCCGGCATTCCCGATATATACCAAGGCACTGAGTTTTGGGATTTGAGCTTGGTAGATCCCGACAATAGACGGAAAGTGGCCTTTGAGGACCGAATGAAATGGTTAGAAGTGTTAGAGGATAAGGAAGCAACGCCAAAGTTTTTTGAGGATTTATGGAAAAATCGTAGCGATGGACAGATCAAGTTTAGCCTGATTAAGTTCTTGCTGCGGGAAAGAAAGCACGCGGTCGACCTATTCCAAAAGGGTGATTACTTGCCTCTTCATACCAAAGGGGAATATGGAGACCATGTGATGGCCTTTGCCCGAAAACATCGTCATGCTTGGTACATAACGGTAGTTCCTTTGCACCTTGCCAGCTTGTGCAAAGAACAGGAATGTGGCATCGATTCCATTGATTGGAAAGATACAGTTGTTGTTTTGCCGGAAGACGCGCCACAACAGTGGAAAAATGTTTTCATTGAAACGGAAGAAGCACTTGAAGCTTCCCTGTCCGTAAATAATTTATTGCAGAACTTGCCCGTAGCGCTATTAAAAGGCCATCAGCAAAAATCGCGTGGGGCAGGCGTGTTACTTCATATCTCATCACTCGCATCACCCTTTGGAATTGGGGATCTAGGAGGGGAATCAAGAAGGTTTGCCGATTTCCTACAAAGGTGCCACCAGAAATACTGGCAAATTTTACCTCTAAACCCCATCGAAAAAGGCCAGTTTTATTCGCCATACAGCGCAACCAGCAGTATGGCGGGAAACGAACTCTTCATAAGTCCGGAATTATTGGCAGAAGACGGGCTTTTGGAGCAAGACGAACTCTTGCATTTCCACTTGCCTCAGAGCGGCATAACCTTGTATGAAGATGCAGAGCGAGTGAAAGATGAGCTGTTTAACAAAGCATGGAAGAACTTCAAAAATGGAAATAATGATGCACTGCACACGGCTTTTGAGAATTTCAAAAACACAGGATGGCTGCATGATTACGCCCTGTATAGTACCTTGAAATCACTGCATAATCAGGCCCCTTGGTATGAATGGCCTGATAAGTATAAAAATCGGGATAAGGCAGCGCTAGAAAAATTGGAAGATGAGCATGGCGATAAAATAGAACAAAAAAAGTGGCTGCAGTTTATGTTTTCCAAACAGTGGACGAGCTTGCGAAAATATTGCCAAAAGAGAGGAATTAAGTTTTTAGGCGATATGCCCTTTTATGTCAGCCATGATTCTGTAGATGTTTGGTCCAATAAAGCTATTTTTAAGCTGGACAATGAAAGCAATATGGCCGGAATTGCGGGTGTGCCACCAGATTATTTTAATGAAGATGGTCAATTGTGGGGCATGCCTGTCTTTAACTGGGATACAGCAAAGGAGCAGACTTATGCTTGGTGGCTTGAGAGGATTCGTGCCAACATTGCTTTATGTGATGAGATTCGGCTTGATCATTTTAGGGCGTTTTCTTCCTATTGGGAAGTGTCGTCTGGGGAAGCGACTGCAAAAAATGGAGAATGGAAAACTGGGCCTGGCGAGGATTTTTTTAAGTTTTTAGAACGCGAGTTAGGATCGCTGCCTTTCATTGCCGAAGATTTAGGCGAGATTGACAGTGCTGTTGAAGGGCTGCGTGACCAGTTTCAATTGCCGGGCATGAAGATCCTACAGTTTGCTTTTGGCGATGATTTAATAAATTCTCCTTATATACCACACAATTTTCATCACAATTATATTGTCTATACAGGAACTCACGATAATAACACCACTAGGGGTTGGTATCGTGAGGAGGGTAGCCAATACCACAACCAAATAGCGCAGTATGTTGGCAGAGCATTTCAAGAAGATGATATTGCCGAAATAATGAGACGCTTGGCGATGGGGTCTATAGCCAATACGGCTATCCTTCCCCTTCAAGATGTGCTGGGTTTGGATGAGGTGGCACGGATGAATACACCTGGGGCAGCAGAAAACAATTGGTTGTGGCGGCTGCTGCCTGACCAAATCCATCCCGAAGCTGAGCAATGGCTCCAAACATTCACGGTGCTTTTTAATAGGGATTAGCTGGAATATATCTATCGAATGGTAGCCTTTTAAATTTATTGGTCCAGCTTGATTCATGACAGAATGCTATTGTTTCAAGCATTCACTTCCCTGATTAGTGTTGGTCGTTCCCCTTCCCAATTCAGAATGGACGTACATTGCTTTGATCAATTATCAGACGCCTACTTCTGATTCTTATTTCATCTATATCTAACGTCTCAGTACCTCGGCCTTTCTGCTCTTTTGCTAATAAGGTTATTGAAGTAGCTTCCACTTAAACTAGCCAACCCACCTACAATTGCCCCGATCAAACCTGTAACAGTGGCCAAGATTTCAGATGAACCCATTTGAAAAAGATCGGCAACATTGTCGGGAAGAGGAGAGTCATAAGAAGTGCTATAGTATAATGCCACTCCAAACCACAGGAGTCCGACCCCTAAAAATCCTGCCAAAAAAGCATTGGCACTACTTCCTCTCCATATAGCACTCACACAAAAGGCTACTAATGCAATCGACCACCAAGGAAGTAGCGATTTTGTAAGGTAGCATAAGGCAGCTATGATTATTATCCTTAAAATAAATCCCATTGAAACTTTGTTTGGATGAGTTTTAAATTTGCCTATCAAAAATAGGGAAATTTTGTTAGTGTTATTTGGCCTCTGGTGAGGGCATTAAAATATTAGTATGGACAATTGCCGAAGTATCATTGGGTGTCCTCATGAATATCAGCGGAATATACTCCCCCTTCCTCCACCTATCCACATAATTGTCGTAATAAGGACTGCCGGGATTCCCCGACTGCCCACCTGGATAGATTCCCCATGCTTTTACTTCATCTTCCATAGAAACCACCATTCTCCATGAGGGGCCGTTGGTGCTTGTAACAGCGTTGATTGCCCCTTCATGTCCTCCTATAACCACATTTTCGATGCTAAAAGGTGTAAGCTTAAGCAAATGTTTAATCGAAGTATTTTGGTAGCTGCTCCATTTGTAATCCATTTCATTTTCCTCAGCCCAGTTGTCTAATAGATCTATGGCAGTAACATAGGCTGCCTCAATGAGTTGGGTAGCAGTTTCTCGTTCTGGAGTGGATTGAATATCTATAAAAGCATCTTCTGGATGATTTTTCAAAATATTAATGGTGGTGAAGTTATCAGGCATGCTAAAAGCAAGACTATCAGATTGAAACTCATCCCAGATCATAGTGTACAGAGTATTCCACCAAACTTCATAAACAGTAGCGGCTTTGCTTCCTGCGTCGTTGGAAAAATCCCAGTTTTTGAGCAAGGCATAAATTTCTTTTTGCTGTTCGTTCAGCCGATCTATATCTAGGCTGTCCAGCATCATTGGGAGACTTTCTGCTGCCTGTAGATGATAATTGTCGCTTTGCATCGCCATAATATCTTGAGGCGTTGCATTTTTCATGCTTTCCAGTTTGCGATTGATCCGCCTGTTCCTATAAGCTTCGTAATTGCCGTCATACACGTAATAGGGGTAGTTTTTACCTACTGGATACTGGTTGGCAGAGCTTACATAATGCTGTGGTGGGTTGAGTACATGTGCGTTGTGCTCAAATGGGATGAAACCCTGCCACTCTTGGTCCAGCCGACTTCCATCCATGATGAATTTCCCTTGCTTGGGCCATTTCAACGGGAATTTGCCTTGTACCCATAAAGCAATATCACCCTCGGTAGAGGCAAAAACAAAGTTTTGAGCAGGACAACTGAAATATTGGATGGCTTCTTTAAATTCCTCGTAATTTCTACCCCTGTTCAGCAAGTAAAAAGTTAACTGTTCCTCAGAGACGTCATGGGCTATCCATCGTAGTGAAAAGTTGGTTTTATCGCCAGTGCCTGTAAATTTATCGTCATATACCACAGGGCCATAATGGGTATAAACGACCGTATCAAAATACGATTTTTCACCTCTGATCTTGATTTCTTCTGCTAGTTTTTGGGTTTTTAACCACTTTCTATCAAATAGGTACTCGTTTTTGTCGTCATCTTTAAACTCCAGGGCATACCAATCCCGTACGTCTCTCCTAGCATTGGTTACGCCCCATGCAATGGATTCGTTGAACCCGATAATTACGCCTAATGCACCAGGCAAAGTAGCACCCATTACGTTTACGCCAGGCGCTTTTAATTGCATTACATACCAAAGCGACGGGAGGTTGAGAGCAAGATGGGGATCATTAGCCAAAATAGGCTTTCCAGTGTTGGTTTTGTTGCCTGCCAATGCCCAGTTGTTGCTTCCATTTCGAGGGTTGCTTTTAGGGAATGCTTTTTTGGAGGTTACTTCCGGAATGAATAAGTCAGGAGTATCTACTTTTACAGGATCAAACCTATATCGGGTGCTTTTGGGTATTACTGGGTCTGTATTGTGCAGGGTGTCTGGAAAAAGGAAATTGAATCGTTCCTCACCCAAAAAGTGATAGGCATTGGTGTTTTCCAAGTCATTATCCCATCCAGAAAGGTCATCTGCCATGTATTTCAGCAGCAATGCAGTTTTCAGGGGCGTCCAAGGCTCCGGCTTATAATCCAGCAATTTGTATTCTAAGGGGAGGTCTTTATAGGCTAAAGTGTTGATGTAGGCATTTACGCCTGCTGCATAAGCTTCTACCACTTCCTTAGTAGTGTCATTCTCCATCAAAGCCCTCAAGGCATTTTGTGCGCCAAACACCATGCCTTTTCTTCTTTGCAACCGGTCGAAGTCCAGTGCCTGTTTGCCAATAATTTCAGAAATACGCCCAGCCGCCGCATAAGTTTGGAATTCCATTTGCCATAAACGATGGAGGGCAGTTACATAACCTTGAGCAAAATACAGATCGTGATCATTCTCAGCGTCAATATGAGGAATCAGCTCTTTGTCGTAATGTACCAAAACCTTCCCTCTTAGTCCTGGCATGTTAACTTCTTTGTTTTCTTTGTTTCCCGTTTCTATATTTTGCCAGAATCCATGAAAAGGGGCAAGGAATTTCCCTAAAGGAGGAATGCTGCCAATCTTAAAACTGAGAGAAATTATTATACCGATGGTTATAAAAAAGACTAAAAGAAATTTCAATAACTTCACTTCGTGCCTAAGTTTAAATGCTGGAATACAGATATCGTTGTAATTTATGAAAAAGATAAATCCTAAAAAATAATAAGTGTAATTTTTGGACTTTTTAAGGGAAATTGATCGTGTTGTGTACTAGCAGGAGATTTTAAATGAGGCAGAAGATAATGGCCCAATAACCCATCAATTTTTAAATGTTGCTTGGAACTTATCCTAAAGTATCAATGCTGAGTAAGTCTTAAGGATTGGATTTTATTTGGAAATATCAGAAAGATGAAGCATTCAAGAATCAGGTATGATGCCAATGGAGCATTCATCATGAGAGAAGTTGTTGATTGAGAATCTAAAATAAAGATAAGACTAGAAGGATAATAAATTCCTGTTTTGCAGACCTTTTCGGCATAGGATATTATCTGTTAATTGTCACGTCAATTTGCCTGACAATCAATGGATCACATCTATTCTCCTTCGTTAAATTGCTTCAGAATATCACGTAACTCTGCCGCCTTTCGGTATCCTGGCAATGGCGTCACACGCTCGAAAGTTTCGTCGATAAATACAATTGTTGGATATGCAGAAACTCTAAAGGAACGGGCAAGTTCTATCCCATTTGTATTCATTCCCTTTAGGGAAATATTTTCTTTGCTTTCGGCATTGAGCTTTACAGCATAGAAGTGTTCGTTTACATAATCAATAACAGCCTCGTCGGTATAAGTAGTGGTATTCATCCGTTTGCACCATCCACACCAGTCGGTGTACACATCAACAAAAATCTTTTTTGGAACCTCCAAAGTAAGCTTTTCGGCCTCTTCTATAGAAACCCAATTGATCTTTTTGCTTTCCTGGTCTTTTTTGTCCGATTTGTTCTTATCATTAACAAATCCTGTCAAGCTTAAGAAAATCAGAATTAACAAAGGGGTTAAACCGTGCAAGTACTTCATAAAAGTTTTTTATACAGTAAACGTAAAAATAATGCAAAATAGTTCTAATGTGCATAAGATGTAAGTTTTTCTAAAACTTGCCTGTTTATACATCATAATGATGGGCAGAAACAACCTTGAAGCTATGGGGCTATAATGAATATTGCTTATTTTTCCCTAATAATTAAAACTGGAATATCTACATTATGTCTTACGGCATTAATGGTAGTTCCTAGTATCATATCTTTTAATAACTGGTGGCCGTGGGAGCCCATAACTAAAATATCTGCCCCATATTCATTCACATGAAGTGGTATGGCCTTTTTGGGGCTTCCATATCCCAAGGCTGTCTTTACTTTATATCCTCTTGCTTCTAGTTGATGTGCTATATCTGCCAAGATTTTTTTATCAGCTTTTGTTTCCTGATCTTTTATTTCATTTCCCATAAAATGAGCTCCCGCTGTTTCTACAACATGCACAATTAAATATTCCGCTTCCTTGTTTCCAAGCGCCAGGGCGTTGTTAATCACCGCTTCATCTATATCGGAAAAGTCCAAAGAGACAGCAATTTTCCTGTACACTGGTTTGTCGACAAAAGACAGGGTTTTCATCTCTCCGTGGAAACTATTGATTTTTTTGGCTAAGAATGTGGCTAAAAGTGGCTGAAAAGTTATGTAAACTAGCAATGCGCCAATCGCTAATGCAAGTGGTGTCACTATGAAGGTAATGTGCCAGGTTTGTTCGGAAGTAGAAGCCCATAAAGCGATCTCATCAATTACTAATTTTACATTGAGGACTACGACAATAATGGCCGTTAGCCAGGCGCCCGTTTTTGCCCATTTTCCTATCACAAAAATGCCCATCAGCTTTTTGTCACTCACAAAGTGGATGAGTGGAATAATGGCAAAACCTAACTGTAGACTTAGTACCACTTGGCTTAGAATCAACAGTTCTCCTACTTTATCTTCTCCAAAATATAAAATAACAAATACAGCAGGAAGTATGGCCAGTAATCTGGTAATAATTCTTCTTATCCAAGGTTGGATACGGAGGTTCAGATAGCCCTCCATCACGATTTGGCCTGCCAAAGTTCCGGTTATGGTCGAGCTTTGCCCAGCGGCAATTAGGGCTACAGCAAATAATATTGGCGCCCATTTGCTGCCCAACAGTCCTTCCAGAAGCCTATGAGCATCTTCAATGTCGGCTACATCAAACATATTGTTCTCGAAGAAAGTAGCAGCCGCCAAAATCAATATTGCAGCATTCACAAAGAAAGCGAGGTTCAAGGCTATGGCAGAATCTACAATATTATATCTTATGGCCCTGAAAATGCCCTTGTCACTTCTGTCGATCTTTCTGGTCTGCACAAGTGATGAATGTAAGTACAAATTATGCGGCATTACGGTCGCCCCTATAATTCCTATAGCAATATACAAAGCCTGACTATTGGGGATGTCAGGGATAAAACCTTGAGCAAGGGAACCCATATCAGGTTTGGCCAATATCATTTGGATGAAAAATGCGCCTCCAATGATGGCGATTAAGGCTAAGATAAAAGCCTCCATTTTTCTGATCCCTTTGTGTAGCAGAAACAACAAAAGGAATGTATCCAAAGCGGTGAGACAAACGCCCCAAATAAGTGGAATGTCGAATAGTAAATACAAGCCTATGGCCATTCCCAAAACTTCGGCAAGGTCGCACGCAACAATGGCAATCTCAGCCAATATATATAAGGGTATGTTTACGAAAGGATGGTAATATTCTCTTGAAGCTTGTGCCAAATCTCGGTTCCGCACTATGCCCAATCGAGCACATAAACTCTGTAAAAGCAAAGCCATTAGATTGGACATGACCAAGACCCATAAAAGCTTATAACCAAACTGGCTACCTCCTGCAATATCGGTAGCCCAGTTGCCGGGATCCATATACCCTACACTTACCAAATAAGCAGGACCTAAAAAAGCAAATAACTTTCTCCAGAAACCCTTTTTGGATTCAGTGTCGACTGAAGCGTGTACTTCTGCTAATGACTGCGCATCTGGCGAACGATGTTTCATAAATTATATTTGCTTAAAGTAAAATCGACTCGTATATCGTCAAAAAAATGAAGCCCCTGAGAATCGCGTAAAAAGAATTGTCCTGTACATGATTCCGTACAGACGATTCTGGCAAGCTTCTCAAAAACGCCATTTTTCCGGTCATTCTGTTATCAATATGTTTTTGGCGACCTCTTTAGAAACAAACACATGTTTCTTCCCGTCGATAAGTAACTCCATAGACCCATCGAATTCCACCTTGTCCATGACGCGGAGTTTGGCGCCTAAGTTGGCTCCCAACTTATCGATGTATTGTAAGAAAGGTGCACTTGTGTCTTTAACCCCGACAATTACGCCTGACTGATTTATCTCGGCTTCATGGAGAGGAGTCTTCGGCTTTTCTTTAAACTCCCCATTTTCATCAGGTATAGGATCTCCATGTGGATCCATTTTTGGAAATCCCAGGAACTCATCCAGCCTTTTAATCAATAGGGGCGAGCGGATATGTTCCAGTTGTTCTGCTATCTCATGTACCTCATCCCAATTGAATTTCAGCTTTTCTACCAAAAACACTTCCCACAATCGGTGCTTCCGAATGAGCTGGAGAGCAGCCCTTCCACCTTCAGGAGAGATGTTAACCCCTTGATACTTTTGATAGGAGACAGCACCCTTGTTGTGAAGTTTCCTGATCATGTCACTTACAGAAGCAGCCTTTGTTTCTAAAGCCTCTGCAATGGCATTGGTGGATACTTCGTTTTTTCCACCATGGGAGAGGTGGTAGATCGTCTTCAAATAATTTTCTTCCGCAAAGCTAAGGTGCATGGTATTCTATGTTTTCGACGCAAATATAAAAATAATTTAGATATATCTAAAAATATATTTTAACAATAAGAACTCATGTCAAAGTGTCATGAATTATACTAATATTATTGGCAAAAGTATCGCCTAAAGAAATGTTTAGACATGCCTAAACATAGCAAATCAAGCTAATTTTATTAGTAGCAGAATATAATTTGGTGTTAAGGGTGGCAAGATGGGTGCTCGCTGGAGGAGCCAAATATAATTTGGTCGGCTTACTGGTTACCGGCAGGAAACTATGCCCGAGTTTGTATTAGGAGTAGGAATTGAAACTTGGTGGATAAACTAACCTTGAGCTATGGTATTGATTATATGCTACTTAATTGTCAATACCTTTTCTATTGCTTTAATTAATGTAAGTTCTTCCGAATGCCAGAAAACATCATTTGGAGGCCCAAACGGGTAAAATTTTTGGGTTAAAATGCTTTCTATTATTTGGTGAGGATCGTATTGATTAAAGTTAATGGCGATGCAGCTCTCGTGCTTTTGGCAGTAATCCGCCCATCTTTTATGACTTTGAATGATCATTGGCAGACCATGGGCCATATATTCCCATATTTTTGTCGGAAAACAGTTTTCAATGCTTTTATCTGGCTGATAGGGTAGGATTGCGAAGTCAGCTTTTGACATGAAGGCAACTATTTCTTCATGCGGTATTGGCTTGCTGTCTGTTTTTAGGTATATAAAAGGGGCATTTACGATCGAATCGCTCACTTTATGGATCAATGCTTCATCGGCCGAGTAGCCGATAATGGTTAGAGAGACATTAGGATAGATTTTACTAATATTTTTAGTTAATTCTATAGCCTTAAAAATTCCGTAGTTTTCAGCAATAGTTCCTGTGTATAAAAATCGAATATGAGGCAGTTCAGCTAGAGGCTTAGCGAGTTTAACAGGCTTTAGGGGCCTGAATTTATTCAATATAACAGCAGATTTGTGCTCGGGGAAGTTTCTTTCGTAAGTATAGCACTCTTCTGCCAATAAATATAGATCAATCCATCTTTCAGCGCCATCCTCCAGCAGTTTAACAAACGAAGCTAGCACAGTCTTTATAGCTCTTGGGTAGGTCGGGGTATACCTTATATTTCTATAGTAGTTCTCTTGAACGTCATAGCATAATTTAGTGCCAAATAATATTTTGTACAATACACTAACTAACAGTAATTCAGGGGTGCTAACTATAATTAATTCAGGTTTTACTTTAATGAGTAATTTATAATATTTCCAAGATGCAGCAAGACGTTTAAGACTGTTTCTCTTGAATGTAAATATCGGGTGAAATCTTACAGAAGGTATCGTGGGAATTTTTTTTGACCAAAACCCTATGATATTAACTTCATATTTATTTTTTTGGGCCAAGGAAAGTCCGAGTTTCTCAAACAGCCGCGTGTCCAGTACAGGTTTTAGGACGGAAGCAATAACAATTTGTCTTTGGGCCATGCGTCAAAAATAAACAAATAAATATAGATAATTTAAAACGATATAAATCAATGGGATTAAAGGAGATCATAGAGAAGGCTTGGGAAGATAAATCATGTCGTGATGATAAAGATGTTCAAATTGCTGTAAAGACCATTATAGAAGAATTGGATCAGGGAACGAGAAGAGTGGCAGAGCCTGATGGCATTGGAGGGTGGCGTGTAAATGATTGGATTAAAAAGGCTGTAATTCTTTATTTCCCTATGCAGAAAATGCAGTTGATGGAAATCGGCCCTTTCCAGTTTTATGATAAGATGAAGTTAAAGGAAGGGTTTGATAAGTTAGGAGTTAGGGTGGTGCCCCATGCCTTGGCGCGCTATGGTGCTTTCTTAAGTAAGGGGGTTATTCTAATGCCTTCTTATGTTAATATTGGTGCCTATGTAGATGAGGGAACTATGGTAGATACATGGGCCACAGTGGGTAGTTGTGCCCAAATAGGGAAAAATGTGCACCTCAGTGGTGGAGTGGGCATTGGGGGAGTGCTGGAGCCCATACAGGCATCCCCGGTTATAGTGGAAGACAATGCCTTTATAGGCTCCCGCTGTATCTTGGTAGAAGGGGTGAGGATAGGCAAAGAGGCTGTACTGGCAGCGAATGTAACCTTGACAGCCAGCTCTAAGATAATAGATGTAACAGGTAGCGAGCCAGTAACTTATAGAGGATATGTGCCAGAAAGGTCTGTGGTAATACCTGGAAGCTATAAGAAGACTTTTCCGGCCGGAGAGTTTCAAGTGCCCTGCGCGCTGATAATTGGCAAAAGAAAAGCCAGTACCGATTTGAAAACTTCTCTGAATAATGCTCTGAGAGAAAATGACATCGCTGTTTAGATGCTAATTATATTAGTATTGTCTTTTCTTCACATGTTTTTCAAAAAACCATTCAATCGTGTTTTGATCTTTTTAGGCAAGCCTAACTTACATATGTATTTTGATGTTGCTTTTTTCAATTAGGAAAATAATAAACTTGCTTATCTAGGGTTTTAGTTTCGATCAATACGGCACTTGTTTTGTCAAATGGAGGAGTAGGAAAAAATCAACTATGAAGAATTGGGCTTATTTCATTGCAGTAATTTTATTGACTTCTTTTACCGGCACGGGTAAGGAAACCTTTGTGTCGGTTCCCCATAAAAGTTTTGGTGCCGGTGAGCTTTTGGAGTATAAGCTTACTTATGGGGCCCTTCCCGTGGGAAAGGCGCAAATGAAAGTGCATGATCAGTATTATAAAATAAATGGACGGAATTGCTACCGGATAGATATTTTTGGAAAAACGAGCGGAGCAGTCGATTGGGTGGCAAGAGTGAATGACAATTGGGGCGCCTATATCGATACTGCTGCCCTTGTGCCTCACATCAGTTACCGAAAAATAGAAGAGGGACGATACCGCAAGAATGAAATTCTCAAGTTTGATCATGATACAGACATGATTGAGGCGAAAGTTCTCAATAATGAAACCGGCGATTTTAAAGAACCTGAATATTTCCAAGTCCCCAACAATGTGAGAGATATCGTTGGAGGCCTTTTTTATCTTCGCACCTTTGCTTTCCACGAGTTATCGGAAGGGGACATTATTACTGTTGAAGCATTTTTTGAGGACACCATCTATGACTTTGAAATCCGCTATATGGGCAAGGAGGACATAAAGACGAGAGCAGGAAGGTTCAATGCCTTAAAATTAGTGCCCATCATGCCTGACAACAAACTTTTTGCAGGTGAAAACGCCATATCGGTATGGCTTTCCGATGATTTGAATAGGGTTCCATTGAAGGTGGAGGCCAACTTAGTTATTGGTAAAGCTTCATGTGAATTGATTACCTATAAGGGTTTAAGAAATTGAACAACATTATTGCCTCCCATCGTTTATTATTAAAACCTTCACCAATTATACACCAAAATAGAATGTTATGGCTAAAGTGCAGATTGAGATAGATGTGCTTAACGCAAAGGAAGTTGTTAAGAAGAAGAAAGGGCGCGTTGCTCAATGGTTTGCTTCGTTGCTTTATAAAGAGGATATCCTCAAAAAAAAAGTTGAAGAAGAAATATGCAAAGAAATTGTAAAGGCATTAAGCGATAACCTCCACAAGGAGTTTTTGAAAGAAGGCATTGCTGCGAAGTTGAACATATCAATAAAGGTATAAAAAAGAATAAATCGGAAAGAATGATGTGTTTGTGCTGTAGTCTTTGCAATTATTAATTAATTTTGAATCCATTAATTTAGCGCAATAGAGAATGTATTTAAGAAGTAGTTTGTTTGTTTTGTTGTTTCTTTGCTTTGTAACAAGTTGTGGCAATAGCGGAGATTCAGAAGGGGATATGTATTTTTCAAATGGGGAATATGAAAAGGCTGTCCAGGCCTATAGCGATTATATCGCGCTGACCCCGAGCCATGTCAAGAGCATTTATAATCGCGGTCGATCATATGAAGAGCTAGGGCAGCTCGAGAATGCGAAAGCAGATTATGAGCGGGTGTTGAAAATAGACCCTAAGAATCAAAATGCCTATCTGAGTATAGGGCAATTATATTATAATGATGGGGATTTTGACAACGCGCTTTTTTATTTTGACAACGCTATAAAAGAAGGCAGAAGCAATGCTCAAGCATTTGTATTGCGTGGACGGGCCAATCACAAACTGGGCAACATAAATGAGGCCATGGAAGATTACAATGCTGCTATCAGCATAGATAGTCGAAATGGAGAAGCTTATCTGTATCGTGGCGCCATCAAAGTACATCAGAAAAAGACCAACTCTGGTTGTCAGGACCTTAAAAAGGCCCAGTCATTGAATGTGCCTGCCGCTGCAGATGCTGTGGCGAAATATTGCCCTTAATCGCCGCGAGAAACATGGTCACATAGTTGTTGGGTGGCCAGTGCGCCATTGCCCCCGCATTGGGGGCAAGCAGAGGTGACTTCCTTTTCGCCATGGCAAACATGACAAGTTACGACGCCTTTAGCCTGGCAGCGTTCGCAACTTCTATATTGCTTGGTGTTGAATTGATCGTAGGATATGATTACCCCATCGCCTGCGCATACCGGACAAGCGATGATACCCTTTCCTCGACACAAATGACATGTTTGTTCGGTTTTGCCCGTTTGGTGGCACAACTCACATGGCGCCAGCCTATATCCATGAAGGTCGCATAACCCACAATGACGTATTTCCTGCAATTTTATCATTAATTCCTTCTCAAGATCAAGTGATAGCAAATAATAATCGCTGCTTCGATCAGTGATATCCTGATATCTTTTTAAAAAACTCATGCTGTTTTCATATTGACCTACCTTATACAGGGTTTCTGCAAAAAGATAGCTCATCTCTGTGGGTAGGATGGAGTTAAGCTTTAGCATTCGCCTGAATATCAGGTTGGCCTGAGAATAATCGCCGTCCTCCATCTTCTTTTTTGCCTGTTGCAGTAGCGCATAGGCCTCAGAGGTAGGTTTTCGGTCCTGAGCCCAAGTGGGAGAATAAAGCAAAATGAATGTTATGAAAAAGGCAATGAAATAATACTTCATTATTAATAATATGGTCGATTTCCTTTATGAACGCTTAAAGTTCTAAAATAATTTGAGTATTCTTCTCGTAGCATGAAATTTTATACGTTAATTTAAATTTCTAAATTAATTGTTTTAAAATATACCGACCTACCAGCAACCAGATATTAATATTTTTGGAAAAATTTTCATTAAGTAGTAATTTTTTACTAAATTAATTAATTCGTAATCTGTTAGAAGGATGGGGCTTTAAATTCTTATTGGATGATAAGTTTTTCAGATTTTTTTATAAAAGCACCTATGGGGATGCTGATAATCCGAGAGGGGATGGTAATCAACTACAATCCTGCCTTCACCAAGACTTTTAAAGACATACCTGCTTTCGATGATGTGAACATACCTGTTCAAGAACTTTTCAGTCTTCCAGCCTTAGATTTTCACATGTCCAGTCATCCTCACGCCAATGAAAAAGAATGGCCTGAAGTAATTGAAGGAGACTTTCATGCCAACTTAAAGGGTTCTCATGCCCTATACCCTGTAAAAGTAACGCGCATAGACAGTGAAGACAGTAATTCTCCCAAGGAAGAATGTTATATCGTCACTCCTTTGAAGGCCTCTGAGGACTTCGTTAGGGAGCTTGGTTACGAGCAATGGTTTCCTGCTAAAAATAGTGAAGATAAGCGATTGAACAAGGAACAGAAGCGATATATGGAGGCAATGCGCATGGCAAAGTTGGCCTATTGGAGGATCAACATTCAGCAGAGCCTCATAGAGATGAGTAAAGAGTTCGGTTTTCTGATAGGAGAGCAATGGCATGAACCTAAGGTTATGCCATTAGCGCACTATATATCAACATATATCCATCCTTCTGACAGAAGTCGGGTTATGGGCCTTTTGGGGGCACCTGGCGGCCCTCGTTATTCCGATATTAAAAATGTAATTGAATTTAAGGTTTGTAGAAAGAACGGAGGGGTGCTCAATGTCCTCAACACTTTTAGGGTAGGTTATGATAAAAAAGGAGAAGTGATTGATTGTGAAGGAGTATTACAAGATATAACTTTATTGAGAAAAGCAGAAGCAGAAGTTCGTCAATACCAAAACAAACTTGAAAATTTAATTGCCAAGCGAACCGAACAGCTCGCAAAGAGCGAGGAGAAGCTGCATGATGCTTTGAAGTTAGGCAGCTTGACTACATGGGAGTTTTCATTTGACACAAAAAAATACCATGGTGGGGGAGAGATTACTCAAATTCTCGGACCCTTGCCCATAACAGGAGAAAATGGGGAGATAGAAGTAGAGGAGTTTGAGAAAATGATTCATCCTGAGGATCTGCCTGTATATTACCATTCTTTCCAGCGGGCAATGAAAGCAATGGATGAGAATTATCTCGATTATATAAGCTATCGTATCATTAGAAGGGATGGCCAAATCCGTCATCTATATTTGAGTATTAAAATCGAAATGACGAATAATCAAAGATATAGCAAATTGTACGGCACTATCCAGGATATAACCTCGATGAAAATTATCGAGGAGGAGAAGGAGAGGCTGACTGCCTTGGTAGAAGTAACACCTGATATAGTAGTAGTCATCGATACAAAGGGCCAGCTAGTATACCTAAATCAATCGGGAAGGTATTTTTACGGTCTTTTAGAGAAGAATATAATTAAAGGTTTGAACTTTTTTGACCTCCAAAAGACAGAAGCAAAGGAAGTGCTGAAAAGTACAGCTTTGCCTGCTGCAGCTTCAGAAGGTATATGGAAAGGTGAAACGGAACTGATAAGCGAAAATGGTCAAGTAGTGCCCGTGTCAATGGTCATGGTAGCTCACTTTGGCAGGGATGAAACGATCAATAGCTTCTCGTTGATTATCAGGGACATTTCTACCCAAAAAAGAACCGAACAAGATCTGCTTTTCAAGAATGCTGAGCTTGATACTTTTGTTTATAGGGCATCGCACGACCTCCGTGGGCCGATTTCGTCTTTGTTGGGACTGTATCAAATAGTACAATATGAAGTCAAGGATGAAAAGTCGTTGGCTTTCTTTGAAATGTTTAATAAGCAAATCCTGAGGTTAAATGAGATTATACTAGCCTTGATCAATTTGACCAGAATCAAAGAAAACAAGTCGGGACAGGTATCAATTAACTTCATGGATATTATCAATGATGCCATAGACTCGTTCCGGCATCTTAATGAGTTCTCGAACATTACTTTTAAGGTAAAAGTAAATGTCAAAAAGGATTTCATCAGTGATAAAGGTATGATTACCACTATCCTTCAAAATCTTGTGGAAAACGCTATAAAGTATTCAAAAATAAATCTCGCTGCGATAGTGGATATCCGTGTAGAATCCCAACACGACAAACTCTTGACAATAAGAGTGGAGGATAACGGCATTGGAATTTCCGAAGAAGTTCAAACCAAAGTATTTGATATGTTCTTTAGGGGTAATGAAATATCTCGAGGGTCTGGACTGGGACTGTACATCCTTAAAAATGCAACAGAAAAATTAAAAGGGAAAATAATCCTGCAAAGCAAAGAAAACGTTGGTACTACTTTCATTATCGAACTTCCTTATATAAATTAAAGGAAAGCATAAGGCATTAATTGAATGCATGCCGTATTTAATCCACTATTTCAACACTCTAGCCATCACTTATCATAAATTCTCTTACTGGTTTTTTCCTTTAAATACATCGATGGCGAAGCTAATAAAGTCTTTGAAGCCTTCCTTGGAGCTGAGGGCTTTTTTACCCCATTTATAATAATCCTTAATAGGGTATAGCGTATTTCGCTTGGTCTCAGCAATTACTTCCTCTGGTTTTTTGCTTTCGGTTTCTCTTACTTCTCCCGGATTTTCCCCTTCAGCAAGGGCATCGGCTTTTCTAAAACTTTCTTTGGATCGGTTATAATAGCCTAATTTTTCTTCTACTAGTCCCTTATTATTGTATGCGATAGCGTCTTCAGGATCTAAAGCTATGGCTTTTGCATAGTCTTCTATAGCACCCAAAAGATCGCCGGCCTTATCTTTGATGTACGCTCTACTGCTATAGCGATAAGGGTTATCTGGCTCCAATTTAGCGGCGGCGTCTAAGTCTTGTAGCGACTTTTCCATTAGCCCCATATGAAAATGTACGACGGCTCTTTCACTATAAAAAGCGGGGTTTTGTGGCGCAATATCCAAAGCCAAATCAAGGTCGATAATGCATTCTTCAAATCTTTTGAGTTTAAACTTAGCCTTGGCCCTATTATAGATACTTTCGGTGTGGTCAGGACGCAAGGAGAGGGCCTTATCAAAATAAGCTATGCCCTCTTCAAAGTTTCCTTCTCTACACTTTTCTATCCCATTGATATAGTATTGAGAATAATGTGTCATCTTATAAAAATACAAAATTATCAAAATGTCTACGGGTGATTCTTCCAGTAAAAAGGTAAAACATCATGAGATGCATATCAGGAAAAATCAAAAGACTATTTTTCAAAAATAAGAATAATTAACATCTTACTCGAATAAAGCGAAAGAATATCAATTAATGATAAACAAAATGCTGCCTTAAGATAGAAATAAAACAAAAGACATTTTTTATTGTAAATAAAACGGTCTTTATAAATTACAATGTAAGTACTCCATCTTTGTCTATGTTAAACAAAAAAAATATTCTATCTTTCAGGTTAAAATCCCATGTAATTAGATCGGCTTAAGCATAATAATGACCCGTTTGATTTTCACAAACCTTTTTCTGCTCTTGGGCATTTTGCAGTATAATGCTATGGCGCAAGATGCTGATAGCTTGGAAAATCAAGTCCAAGGCTTAAAGGGTCAGGAAAAGATGGCGTTGTTGTTGAAAATCTCCAACAATACCAGAAACTATGCACCGCAGATGTCTATAGATTTTGGTGAGCGGTACCTAGCCATGGCGGAAGAGCTAGGCGACTCAACGGCTATGGTAGAAGGTCTCCAAAACCTCGGAATCACCTATTATAACATTGGCGACTTTGAAAAAACAATCCAAAGTTTTTTGCAATCCCTACGCATAGAAGAAGGTCGAAACAACATGAAAGGGGTGGCACAAGCCTATAATAACTTGGGGGTTGTTTTTGAAGAAATAGGGCAGGAGGAAAAGGCCCTCAATTATTACCAAAGATCACTTACGATTAAAGAAGAGTTCAAGGATTCTTTGTTTATGGCCAGCACCATAAGCAATATAGGCTATATCCATTTAAATATGGGCCAGGTACATGAGGCCCTCGAGTATTTTAATCAGTCCCTGACGCTAGACCAGTTATTGGATAACCAAGAAGGAATAACAAAATCACTCAATAATATTGGCGAAAGTTATACTGCTTTAAACATGTATGATTCTGCTCTTTATTATTTTAACCTGGCCTTGGCCAAAAATGAGGTGCTCAGTACGTATGAAAAAGCCCAACTCTATAACAACCTTGCCAAAGTTTATCTGAAGTCCAGAAACTACACCAGAGCTATAGAAATATATCAAACGGCATTGAGCTTGGGTAAGGCCGTCCAAGCGGTGGTTAATATTCAAGAAAGTTATAAGGGATTATCCGATGCCTATTCCGGGCTGCGAAATTTTGAACGAGGGCTCGAATACTATAAGTTGTACACAGCCAATAAAGATTCGGTAATAAATGAGGACAGCGCCATAAAGATTGCTAGGATCGAAACGGATTATAGAATACAAAAGCGTGAAAAGGAAATTGAGTTATTGAAAAAGGAGGCAGAAATCAGAAACCTGAACCTTGCCAAAAACAGGTCGGTGAGCTATTTTCTCATGGGCTCATTGTTGCTCTTTCTGGCTGTAGTAGGAATACTTTATCATAAGTACCACTTTAAGCAGAAAGCCAATGAGATGCTAGAGCACCAGAACAGGGAGATTGCGAACAAGAACTTGAACATATTGGACAGTATTTTGTATGCGAAAGGAATCCAAGAAGCTATCCTGCCCGACACGACCATGTTGGATAAAGTATTTAAAGAAGCCTTTATCTATTGCACCCCTCGTGATATCGTAAATGGCGACTTCTTTTGGTTTGCGGGAAGGGGCAATTTCTTGGTAATGGCGGCTGTAGACTGTACAGGACACGGCGTTCCAGGGGCATTTATGACCGTGATGGGAAATTCCATGCTCAACCAAATAGTTCTGGAGCATGATATATACAAACCCTCCGAAATCCTATATGAGTTGAACAAAAGCGTGCTCAATACTTTGCACCAGGAGAATTTCAATATGAATAAGAATGATGGCATGGACATCGCCATTTGTTTATATGACACCACCAATGGTGAACTGGTGTTTGCTGGAGCTAAAAGACCCCTGTATTTTTTTAAAGACAATATGTTTAATGCGATTAAGGGTAGTAAACATTCGGTGGGGGGTACTTTCAACAGGCAAAAGAAATGCTTTGAAGACCATACCATCCAATTGAACACCAACGACACCTTCTACCTTTTCTCTGATGGGATAACCGATCAATTCGGAGAAAAGCTAAATAAGAAGTTTATGAATAAACGGTGGAAGGACCTTCTGACCTCGATCCAATCCTTAAGTATGGAAGCTCAAAGAGCCACTATAGCGGAAACTATGGAAAAATGGCGAGGCAATTTTGAGCAAACCGATGACATGCTTGTAATAGGAGTGAGGGTTTAATGGCCCAGTTCACAAGCAGTATAAGCATATCACCTATGCCATGTTGAATCTCAATAAAAGTCCTTGAAATAGTAAACATAAAAAAAAATGCTTCGAAGGCTTACCTATAAATCAAATCCATAACTTCCCCTAGAGAGATTGTTTTTGAGTCCTAACACGCTCTTTTATAGTTTTATCCCTTTAAAACCCGTAACAACTCTGAATTTTTTCTTTATCGGGTATATCATCTTTAGATTTTTAATTGAAGTACTACTTGAGATAATTGCTTAGGGCTTTAAATTCAACTGTTTTAATCCGCTCGTTTCCCAGTCTTCTACATTCCTTCCTTTCTGTAATTAATTGTCCATAACAACATATTTAAATAATTATGTATGTACATATGAACTTTTATTCATATAAGGATTGTTGTTGGTTTAAATGAATGAGAATATGGCCATAGAAGCAAAAAAGTTAGAACAGGTTGCTTTCATACTGAAGACAATCGCACATCCTGTACGGCTAGCGATTGTGGAGCTTTTAGATAAAAACAAGAAAATGTCAGTCAACGATATAGGCGAACAGCTCGGCTTAGAGCAATCGCTGACTTCGCACCACCTGAATAACATGAAAATCAAGGGGATTCTTCAGTCAGAAAGAGAAGGGAAGAATATGTATTATTCTATAAAGCTGGAGGAGGTTATCAAAGTAATCGCCTGTATAGAATCTTGTGAAGCTATTCAAGTATGAGAAATATAAATAGCTGTACACTATTGAATAAAGTAATTGATCTTAAAGTATTAAGTGTAATCAATTGGGCAATTAGGTAAAGGACCATGATGGAGTTTTTGGGATATATAGGGGCTTGCGTTATCGGGATTTCCTTAGGGCTTGTAGGAGGTGGAGGGTCTATTCTTACCGTTCCGGTTTTGGTGTATTTATTTGGTGTGGAGCCGGTGCTTTCTACTGCCTATTCCTTGTTTATAGTAGGGCTTACCTCGTTGGCAGGGGCCATCAAGTTTATGCAAAAACAACTTGTGAGCTATAAAACCGCTGTTATATTTTCGATTCCGGCTTTTGTATTTGTATTTCTCACCAGACGCTTTATTGTTCCTGCTCTGCCCGATATCTTATTTTCCATAGGCTCCCTAACGGTCACTAAATCTGTGGGGATTATGCTGTTTTTTGCTTTGATTATGTTAATGGCCTCTATATCAATGGTTAGATCAAGCGAAGGAAAGGAAACAAACGGAGAGGAAATAAGGCCCTTAAAATTTAATTATCCGCTTATATTGTTAGAAGGTGCTGTCGTAGGTGTGATGACGGGTATTGTAGGCGCAGGAGGCGGTTTTTTGATAATACCTGCATTGGTGCTCTTTGCCAAATTGCCGATGAAAATGGCGGTAGGTACCTCATTGATGATTATTGCAGCCAAATCTCTGATCGGGTTTGTGGGCGATCTAATGTCTGATCAGTACCTGGATTGGGGATTTTTGAGCGTTATTACCGTTTTTGCAATTTTTGGCGTGTTTATAGGAAGTTATTTGTCCAACTTTATTGACGGTGAAAAATTAAAAAAAGGTTTTGGGTGGTTTATTTTAATCATGTCCATCTTGATCATAGGAAATGAATTATTATAATTATAAGGTAACATAATCGATATAGTATGAACATAGAACAGATGTACGATAAGGGTTTGGCGCATGGCGCATATGCTATCGAAAGCGATGGCAAGGTAGCACTAGTTGACCCAGGGAGAGACCCCCAGCCATTTATAGACTTTGCTCAAAAGCATAAAGCCAAAATAGTGGCTGTTTTTGAAACCCATCCCCACGCAGATTTTGCTAGCAGTCACCTAGAATTTCAAAAGAGGTTCGGTGCTAAAATTTACGTGAACCCCAAAGTAGGGGCCGCTTATAACTTTGTGCCTATGGAAAACGGCGATGAGGTAAAGATTGGACAAGTAACTTTTAGGGCAGTATTTACGCCTGGTCATTCACCTGATCACAATACTTATTTGTTGCTTGATGAGAATGGTAAAAAGCATGCGGTATTTACAGGAGATTCCTTATTTGTAGGGGATGTGGGACGTCCAGATCTCAGGGAAGGTGCTGGCAACATCAATATGAAGAAGGAAGAATTGGCCGCTCAAATGTATGATACTGTTCAGAACATATTTATACCGTTGCCCGACGAAGTATTTGTATATCCTGCTCATGGTGGAGGTTCAGCCTGTGGCAAATCCATGTCTATGGATGAAACATATTCTACCATTGGGAAAGAAAAGGAGAGAAATTGGGCCATGCAAGCGCAGGAAAAGGCGGGGTTTGTAAAAACGCTGTTGGAAGGGCAAGTCAATATACCTAAGTATTTTCCTTATACAGTAGAAATGAATAGGAAAGGATTTGAACCTTATGAAGAAAGCATAAAAAAAGTGCCTAGGCTTAATACGCAGGACTCTATGAAGGACGGAGTGCTGATCATAGATACTCGAAAGTCCGAAAATTTTAAAAAAGGTCATATAAAAGGTGCGATCAATATCCCTAATGGAGAGAAGTTTGAGCAATGGCTTGGGACAATTGTTGCGCCGGATGAAGCCTTTTATCTTTTGGCTGAATCCCCTGAAAATCTTGATGATGTGATCGGAAAGTCTGCTAAAATAGGCTATGAGCGATTTGTTAAAGGGGCTTTGGTGGTGGATGATATGTTTGTTTTGAACGAAAAAGGCCAATATGCAGATGCTAAGGCGTTAAAAGGCCAGCCGGAAGATTTTACTATTCTCGATGTTCGTGACGACGGAGAGGTAAGGGTAAACAAGGTTTTTAAAGGTAGCATAAATATACCCTTAGGGCAATTGAGAGAAAGGGTTCATGAATTACCATCAGACAAGCCTGTAGTGGTTCACTGTGCAGGAGGGTACAGATCAGCAGTGGGAAGCAGCATTTTGGAAAGTGTTTTCAACGATACGGTACAAGTGCTGGATTTAGGGGAAGCAATAAAGCAATTTTAAAAAGAATGATATGTTAGAAACTTTGCAACAACCTTGGCCCTGGTGGATAGTTGGGCCCTTGATTACCTTGATCATGTTTTTGTTATTGTATTCTGGTAAGAGGTTCGGACTTTCTTCTACCTTAAAAACTACCTGCTCAGCAGTTGGAGCAGGCCGGTTCAGTAGCTTCTTTAAATATGATTGGAAAGCCGACCTATGGAATCTTGTATTTGTAGCGGGGACCATTATAGGCGGTTTTATCGCCAGCCAGTATTTGCTACCCATAAAATCAGTAGCTATTTCGCCTGAAACGGTCTCTGCTTTGGAAAGCCTAGGCGTGCAGCAGCCTGGAGCAGCTTTTCTGCCGGTTGAAATCTTCAACTGGAGTAACTTGTTCACCATTCAAGGGTTTGTCATCATGATAGGTGGTGGGTTTTTGGTCGGTTTTGGGGCTAGGTATGCCGACGGCTGCACTTCAGGACATGCCATTAGTGGCCTAAGTAATCTTCAACTTCCTTCTCTGATTGCCGTAGTAGGCTTTTTTATCGGTGGACTATTGACTACTTATTTTATTTTACCTTACCTTCTTTCAATTTAAACGAGACATGAGATATATTAAATTTTTATTATTAGGAGCATTGTTTGGTATAGTATTGGTAAAAGGAGAGGTTGTTTCTTGGTACCGAATACAGGAAATGTTCCGGTTTCAAAGTTTCCATATGTATGGGGTTATAGGTTCGGCGGTAATATTGGGCATTATTGTAATGGCCATTATCAAGCGAACCCGGTTGCAGTCCTATGATGGAGAACAAATTAAAATTACTCCTAAAGACAGGGGCGTGGCGCGCTACTTATATGGTGGTGTGCTTTTTGGCATGGGTTGGGCATTAACAGGGGCATGCCCAGGACCGGTTTATATTCTTATTGGGTATGGGTTCACAATTTTCATCCCTATTTTGTTGAGTGCAGTTTTAGGGACATTTGCATATGGCTTGATACGGCACAGGTTGCCACATTAGCATATGGAAAGCTACTTAATCCAGAATTGATATTATATAGGTGAAAAGAGACAGCCTATCGTATGATTTAAAATTCAAACATGACCAAAAGTAAAAGAAGGAATAGTATAGAATGGGCTTTAATGTTGGGCATTCCTATATTGTTGTATATATCGGGGTTGCATACAGAAGTGATTGGGAAGGTTCAACAATTAGCGTTAAGTACGGGAATTGTCAAACCAAACTTGTCCGTTCCAGTTGAAAAGGTGATAGATGCTGAACTTTATAATTTTGCACTAGAAGGAAGCGATGGCAAGCCTTTTCTATTGGAATCACATAAAGGTAAAGTGATTTTTATTAATTTTTGGGCGACCTGGTGTCCTCCTTGCATCGCAGAAATGCCTGGTATTGATGCCCTTTATAAATCCGTGGGTTCAGAAAATATTGTCTTTCTCATGATCTCTAGAGATGAGGATTTTTCAAAGGCGGAACGGTTCGTTGAAAGGAAAAAATATGGTTTCCCTGTATACAAAGTTAGGGGACAAATTCCATCAGCCCTCCGCTCGCAGTCTATTCCTGCTACTTTTATTATTGCGCCTGATGGCTCCATTGCCGCTAGTCATAAAGGAATGGCCGATTATAATAATGCTAAAGTCAGAAACTTCCTTAAGGGTCTAGCTCAGTTATAAACTATGCGGGGCGAAATAAATTATCTTACAGTATAAATTGATATGATATATGGTTGTAAAAAGTGTAATAAATCAGTTGCCCAATGCGCTGGATCGGATGAATGAAATTAAGGCAACAATGAATGGTCGCATACCAGCTTTGTTCCTGGATTATGATGGTACACTTTCACCGATTGTTGCCAACCCACAAGATGCTACTTTGCCAGAAGAAACAAGGGCTATTCTTAGGGAGTTGTCCGACCTAGTGCCAATTGCCATATTGAGTGGTCGAGACCGGCAAGATGTGGCTCAAAAGATTGGTTTGGAGCAATTGGTTTATGGCGGCAGTCATGGGTACGATATTGCTGGAGTGCCATTAGGCGATAGGCACTATCTAGGTACAGAAATGGTTTTTCCAGCACTTTTAGAGGCAGAGCAGCACCTCCTCAAAGCGCTTAAAGAGATAGAAGGGGTAGAAATAGAAAGGAAACGATTTGCCATAGCAGTGCATTATAGAAATGTGCCTGAAGATAAAATACCTACCATATATAATGTAGTCGAGCAAACGGTAGCGAAACAAGACCTGTTGAAGATAGCTGGAGGCAAGAAAGTAGTGGAGCTTAAGCCCATTTTTGATTGGCACAAAGGCAAGGCCCTTTTATGGTTGCTCGATGCTATGGACCTAAAGCTAGAGCAATACCTCCCGATCTTTATTGGTGATGACATTACAGATGAAGATGCCATGAATGTGATAGCAAAAGGAGGAATAGGAATAGGGATTATTGTAGGCTCCCATGGGGGAGATACTGCCGCTTCATATAAGTTTGGAAATCTGGAGGAAGTGGTTGCTTTCTTGAAGCAAATTCTAGCGCTAGCCCAGGAAATGGCGTCACAGAAAAGTTGATTTACATTTTTATTTTAGATTTCCGTTATTTGTTCTCATATATCATTGAACCTCTAAAACAGTCGTCCCATGAAATTCGGCCAAGTAGATAATCCTGCAGAAATTGATTTTACGCTTCCCGAGGACCATCCCGATACCAAACGGGTCTTGAATGCTCACAAAAATAATAAACCGTTTCAGGTATATGTGGGGTGTGCGAAATGGAATCGTCAGGACCTGAAGGGATTTTATCCTCGAGGCACTAAGGATGAACTGACTTACTATGCTACGCAGTTCAATTCCATTGAATTGAACGCTACATTTTACGGTGCACCGGATGCTCAGCAAGTAAAAACATGGAAAGAAAAGACGCCAAAAGAATTTAAGTTTTTCCCCAAGCTTCCTAACACCATAAGCCATTACCGCAGGTTGATCAATGTAGAGGATCCTGTAGAGTCCTTTTGTGACGCAATTAGCCATTTCGAAGAAAAGCTGGGAATGGTTTTCTTACAAATGCATGACAACTTTAAACCAAAAGATTTTGATCGAGTAGAAAAGTTCGTAGGAAACTTCCCTAAAGGAATTCCATTGGCTATAGAAGTGAGGAATACAGATTGGTTCAAGGATAAGGATGCATCGGAGCGACTTTATAACTTACTGGAAGAAAATGAGGTAGCCAATATTGTGGTAGATACTGCTGGAAGAAGGGATATGCTCCATATGAGGTTGACTTCCCCTATAGCTTTTGTCCGATATGTGGGCGCCAATCATGAAAGTGACTATACCCGGCTTGATGATTGGCTAGAAAGGATAAAACATTGGAGAGATGAAGGTTTACAGTCGCTTTATTTCTTTGTGCATCAAAATGTAGAAAAGGAATCTCCATTATTATCCGCCTATTTTATCGATAAACTGAATAAGCATTTTGACCTTCAATTAAAAGCACCTAGTCTTCAAGGCAGCAGTCCATTAGGATTGTAGTACAATATATATAGTGAATACTTATGCAGGACAAGACGAAATTCAATCATATCGCTATACAAGTGAAGGACCTAGAGGAGAGCGGTCGATTTTACGAAGACGTGCTTAAACTTAAGCCTATATCAGAACCTTTTAAAGACGGATTGCATCTGTGGTTCGAAATAGGGGAGAACTTAAGCCTTCACTTGATCAAGAGCAAAGCGCCGCTTATACTGCCTGGAAAAGATACCCATTTTTGCTTTAGCATGACTGATCTAGCGGCTTTTACGAAAAGATTGGACGCATTAGATATCTTTTATGGCAACTGGGAAGGAGAAGACAAAAAAGTAACCTTAAGAAACGATGGCATCAGACAAATATTTTTCCAAGATCCCAACGGTTATTGGCTTGAGGTCAATGATGACTACCGCTAAAATCTGCTTATTTTAAGCTTTCTACAAATTGCTTTGGTGTAGTGCCAGTGATGGCCTTAAATTGACTATTGAAGTGAGAAAGGTTGACAAAGCCTGAATCTAATGCTATTTGAGCTACCTTTTCATGTCCTTCAATCAATAGCCTGCAAGCATGGTTAATTCTAATTTCATTCAAAAGGTGGGTAAAGCTCTTTCCTGTTTTTTGCTTAAAGAACCTGCAAAAAGCTGTTGGGCTCATATTAGCAATAGCCGCAATTTCTTGCAGGGGAATTTTTTTATCCATGGCCGACAGCATATGGTTATAGATCGCATTTAATCTTTCAGAATTTTTCTCTATCCTTTCATCTGAAATATAACTATGGCTCAATACCTGATTGGATTCTGAGGTCGCGGCAAGGTGAAGAATTTTCAGCAGGCTTAAAAAGCGCTCTCCGCCGTGCTGTTCCTGTAGTTGCTTAAAGCATTTCTTCAATGGCATCTCAATGGATCCTTGTATTTTTACGCCCCTTTTGCTTTGGTCTAACAATATTCGAACAGGTTCCATTTCAGGAACCGAAGGGAGGAGATTATGCATAAGCTGGCTTGGAAAGTGAATCACATATGATTTGCAAGCTTCTTGCCTTTTGGTGTGATAATAATGAGGGTCGCATTTCCACATATGGGAGAGATTGGGGCCTAAAAGAACAAGATCCCCCTCCTCGAAGTGCCCAATGTGATCCCCGACAAAACGCATCCCTTTTCCCTTTTCTATGAAAGTGAATTCATATTCAGGGTGATGGTGAAACTTGTCATAAAAATAGGGTTGGTCCTCTGTCTTAAATGAGAAGGAATGGCTTGGTCCCTGAACCTCCTTGAAAACTCTTTTACTTAAGTACATGTAGTGATATTTTAGCGGCGCTTGTCTGCAAATTATAAACAATGCTAAAATAGCATTACTATTGGCTAAAATGAAAGAGGAAGGAGAAGTTTTTTCATTGCTATTTTGTATATAGACGCAGGAAATATGCTAGCAGAGCATAAACCAAAGAAGTTGGTGAAGAAATTTTAGAATATTGTATAACAGTAGCAAGGGGAGAGGTACAAACAAACTTGTTCAGGATGATTTTATTCCTTGGGAAAGAGGTGTTTCAATTTAATTAATTAAACCAAATGTTCAAGTTAGATAAAAAAGTAGCCATTATTACGGGTGGAGGAAGTGGTATAGGCAAAGCCATTGCAAAGCTATTTGCCAAGCAGGGAGCAAAGGTTTATGTGCTGGAACTTAACTCCACAAATGCCCAGGAAGTAGTAGAAGAGATAAAAGCTGAAAATGGAAACGCTTACAGCATCGAGTGCAATGTGGCGCATCAGGCAGCAGTAAAGGCAGCTTTTGCCCATGTATATGAAAAGGAAGGCTGTATAGATATATTGGTAAACAATGCGGGAATAGCCCATGTAGGCAATGTATTGAATACAGCGGAAGAAGATTTTGAAAAGGTGTATCAAGTTAATGTAAAAGGCGTATACAATTGCATGCAGGCTGTAGTGGAGTATATGAACCGAGACAATAAGGGAGGAGCTATCCTCAATCTTGCTTCCGTAGCTTCTTCTGTAGGCATCAAGGACCGCTTTGCCTACTCTATGAGCAAGGGTGCGGTACTCACCATGACCATGTCGGTTGCAAAAGATTATATCGACCAAAATATCCGATGCAATTGTATTGCTCCTGGTAGGGTCCATACACCTTTTGTAGATGGATTTATTTCAAAAAATTACCCGGGAAAAGAAACAGAAATGTTTGATAAACTTTCAAAGACCCAGCCTATTGGCAGAATGGGCACACCTGATGAGGTAGCTTCTTTAGCCTTGTTTTTATGTTCTGAAGAAGCGGCATTTATTACCGGTTGCAATTACCCTATTGACGGTGGGTTTGTCACCTTGAATAATTAAGTTATGTTAGATAATAGGGTTTATCTATTGATTCATAAAGAATAATAAATTTATAATTAAAAATATTTAACCATGAAACTAATCAGATTTGGCGAGGCTGGAAATGAAAAGCCGGGCGTGATCATCGAAAACAGTAGGGTGTTGGACGTTAGCAGTATTGTAGAGGAATATGACGAAGACTTTTTTGGTGAAGAGGACAATCTCAAAGTTTTGGCAGATTGGGTTAACCTGAATGCATCAAAAGCAGATATATCTATTGAAGCGGTAAGACTAGGTGCGCCAGTACACAAGCCAGGTAAAATTATTTGTATAGGCTTAAATTATTCCGATCATGCTGCCGAAAGCAACATGGAGTTGCCCAAAGAGCCAGTAGTGTTTTTTAAAGCAAGTTCTGCCATTTGTGGACCTAATGACGATATTATTATCCCCAAAGGGAGTAAAAAGACTGACTGGGAGGTGGAGCTGGCGGTAGTGATAGGGAAGAAAGCTTCTTATGTGTCTGCAGATAATGCCATGGAGTACGTAGCGGGCTATATGCTGCACAACGACTATAGCGAGCGGGAGTTTCAGTTAGAAAGAAGCGGCCAATGGGTGAAAGGGAAAAGCTGTGATACATTTGCGCCACTAGGACCATTTCTAGCAACAAAAAATGAAATAGGGGATGTCCACAACCTTAGACTTTGGTTGAAACTGAATGGGAAAATTATGCAAGATGGCAATACCTCCAACCTTGTTTTTAAGATTCCTCATTTGATCAGTTACCTTAGCCAATTCATGTCGCTTATGCCGGGTGATATTATTTCTACAGGTACTCCAGCAGGTGTTGGCCTTGGTCAAAACCCTCCTTTATATCTCAAGGCAGGAGATGAGGTAGAATTGGGCATTGAGGGACTGGGTAGCGCTAAGCAAAGATTGGTCAATTATAAGTAACTGACCATAGTGAAACCAACTTGCTTTGGAAATAGGGTGTGATAAATGTATTCCTTCCCGGATCAGGTTAATGGGGTAATCAAGGTAAATTAAAACAACGCTGGATCAACACGAAGTCGGTACTTTGCTTGTTAAATGTTCCGATAGGAAAAAGCAACGAACTGAACAAGTAATCTAGCGAGATATAAATATGGACTTAAGATTGAAAGATAAAGTGGTGATCGTGTCCGGAGGGGCAAAGGGAATAGGAGAAGCGATCACGTTGGGTCTAGCGGCAGAGCAGGCTATTCCAGTAATTGTTGGCCGCTCCAAAGATGCAGGAAATAAACTCCTTCAATCGCTTTTGAGAAATGGGCAAAAAGCCCACCAAGTCGTAGTAGAGCTGAGCAATGCAGAAAATTGCAAAAAGGTTATTGAAGAAACAATTGCGCAATATGGAAGGATAGATGGCATAGTTAATAATGCAGGCGTGAACGATGGCGTTGGACTTGAGAGTGGGTCGCCAGAAAGGTTTATGGCTTCCTTGCAACTCAACTTGTCACATTACTACAATCTTGTCCATTATGCCTTACCTTATTTAAAAGAAAGCCAAGGCAGTATTGTTAATATTAGTTCTAAAACGGCTATAGTAGGGCAAGGAAACACATCGGGCTATGCGGCCGCCAAGGGAGCACAATTGGCCTTGACCCGCGAATGGGCAGCAGAACTCTTGCCTCATAATATCCGTGTAAATGCTGTTGTTCCCGCAGAAGTAATGACTCCCTTATACAAAACCTGGCTCCAGTCTTTTGAAAATCCGGAAGAAAAATTGAATAAAATAGTATCTGAAATTCCGCTGGGAAAGCGTATGACCAAGTCAGAGGAAATAGCCGATACGGTGCTTTTTCTGCTTTCGGAGCGTTCTGCTCATACTACAGGGCAGCAGCTTTTTGTCGACGGAGGCTATGTGCATTTGGACAGGGCCCTTAGTTGACCGGTAGCACAGGGTTTATTGGCTAGCCATCAAGACTCCTGTTCTTTTTTTTTATCGGAATACCTATAGGTAAATGTGATGCTAGGATGCTCATAAGTAGTGGTCCAAGAGGAATTTGATTCCATCTCTGTGTCATCTTCCTCTTCTTCTGAATCTTCAAACAATGTGGGTGTATCGACAGAAAGTGGCACATCTTTATAGTAAAACGACATGCATATCCCTACGATTGAGCCTAACAAGTGCGACTCCCAAGATATGTTTGGGTCTGTTGGTATTATCCCGTAAAACATGCCTCCATACAACAGGATCACGGCAAAAGCGATGGCGATAGATCGAGGGTCGCGCCGAAAAAGGCCACTGAAAAATAAAAATGCTACCAAGCCATAGACTACACCACTAGCCCCAATGTGATAAGCGTCACGGGCCAATACCCATACGAAAACACCCGTAGCCAAATAAATCCATAGAAAAACAGGAATGGCTATATCTTTATAAAAGTATAAGACGCCAATACCTAAAAGAATCAGGGGGAAACTATTGGAAAGCAGGTGCGTGAAATCTCCATGTATTAAAGGGCCAGTAATTATACCCAAAGTCCCGGTAAGTGTTCTAGGATGGATGCCCCAAACCCCAAAATCAAAAGATAAGGCCCATTCCATGGTTTTGATAAGCCATAGCAAAGCGATAAAGCTTAAAGTATAAGCTACACTATATCGAAACCGAAGGACATCAGTATTATTCATAGCATATAACTTAATCTTACAACTGAATCTAAGTCATATAAGTTGTCGTCAATATGGGTTATTTAAAAAAATGTGTCTTGTGCCAAGCGAAAAGTATTGGCATGGGCTTCGATGATATGCGCAATATTCTCAGAATAGCCACCTCCCATACTTATGGATATAGGCACATGATGGGCTTTGCACATTTGCAGCACTTTTCTGTCGCGCTCTTTGCAACCCTGAATGGTTAACGCCAATTTTCCCAATTTATCACTTTTCAAAACATCCACGCCAGATTGGTAAAATACAAAATCTGGTCTGACCTTGTCGAACAAGATTTCGAGGTTGTCTTCCAACAGCGACAAATATAATGAATCGCTCGTGCCATCTGCCAGGCCTATGTCCAGGTCGGACTGTTCTTTATGAAGAGGATAGTTCGACTTGCCGTGCATGCTGAAAGTAAAAACCCGAGTGTCGTTTTGAAATATTTGGGCAGTGCCATCACCTTGATGCACGTCCAGATCAACAATCAGTATTTTATTGACCAGTTGATGCCGCAATAAATCATGGGCTGAGATGGCAATATCGTTTAATAGGCAAAAACCTTCTCCCTTGTAAGTAAAGGCGTGATGCGTTCCTCCGGCTATATTCATTCCAATGCCATGCACTAAAGCAAAACGAGAAGCTTGTAAAGTACCACTGGCAATAGTGGTTTCCCGTTTTATTAGCGCTTCTGATAAAGGGAAGCCTGTCCTTCTTTCTTCAGATTTGGAAAGGCCCAGCCCTTTTAGTTTTTTCCAGTAGGTGCTTTCGTGGGCTGTAATAATGGCCTCTTCTTGCAGATTTGGAGGTTCAAAGAGGTTATCCTCACAAATTGTGCCTTCGTATAACAATTGCTCGGGAAGGAGATTGTATTTCTCCATAGGAAATCTGTGATGCTCGGGCAGGGGGTGTGCATAACATGGAGCCCATGCAATTTTCAACATAATGGTTTAGATAGGGGCGAGCATCCTATAAAAGAAAAGATTTCTTCTGGTTGGACTCTAAGTCATCCTCGTCTTCGGTTTGAAAGGAATAGAGTGTTTTATCTAACTTTAAAGTCTCTTCGTTGAAGTCTTTGATAAACTTTTCAATAATTTTGGGAGTGATTTTCTCCACGTTCAGGCCAATATCCAGTCCAATGCCATAATCAATATGCGGGTCCCACTCCATATGCTCAGAAACTTTTACGGTCTCTTCTTCTTCAAGTTCCATCATTACTTCGGCCATATAGAGCCCTATTTCTTCTTCCAAACTGTCTAGTGTTTGCAGGTCACCATTTTCGTCTTCATGGTATTTTATTTTCTTAAACTCTGGAAATCGTTGCGCAGCTTTGTGTTCAGCAATTTCATATACCTCGCTGCTGTGGTGCAACCGAAGCGTGTACATGGCCGCATCGTAAATAACTTCCTTGCCTTCATACATGCCAATAAAGCTGAAGTTCACATATTCGTCACTATTGTCCTCTTCGTTTTTTTCTAAATAGCGCCTGTTCGCTAATTTTAATTGGTCGTTGAATGACTTGATATGGTCAGGATTAAATCCGTTGTTGTTTTGGTACATTGCTGAAAACTGTTTTACATTGAAAAAATAGACCTTAATATTTTGCTAGGTATCCCCACCCCGTTGTAGAGCAATAGTTTATTATACATTTAGTTTAAAGGTAATTTAAATAATTATTATCGTTTAAACAATTATTAAACTAGCGTCATTGGTCAGTCTTTCTTCCCATTTTGCCCTAGGAGCCGAATCCTATAAATAGATACAAAACCAACGAGAAAAGACCCTTTATGTTATAAGGTTGCGTTGTAAAAGATCCATTTCATCATAGGGGGCTACGCTATTTCAATTTAACAGGGCTATTTGCTAGAAAGAGATTCAAATATAGATACGATCAAAGATAAGATTAAGCTAAACAGAAGTGCCCACCAAAATCCATCCACATAAAATCCACCTACAAGATAATCGGTAAATAGAATGACCAGCGCATTGATCACCAGAAGGAAGAGCCCCAGTGTAATGACCGTTAAAGGTATGGTCAGGAAAATAAGGATGGGTTTGAAAAATGTATTGAGAAGTGCTAACACTGCCGCTACAATAATGGCTGCCATAAAGCTATCTACATGAACCCCTGGCAAAATGTAGGCACTTAAAATCACTGCTACTGCCGTGATAAGCAATTTAATGATAAAATTCATGGATTGTATTTTTGATGTTTAGATGAGCTTTCAATATAATTCAAAAACACATACGCTCCAACAAACATCGTGTCTCTTACAGGCTCTCATTATAGAACAGTCCTTTCTTTTTAACGTACACTTCCTTAGTTTATCATGCGTGTCCTATCTTTGTAGCTTGTTATATGCCTTATATAGGCACACTTTATTTAATCATTTTTATTATGGAATTGTATGATTTGGTTATTGTAGGGGGCGGTCCTTGTGGCTTAGCTTGTGGCATTGAAGCAAAATCCAATAACCTTTCTTATTTAATACTGGAAAAGGGAAGCATTACAGAGTCCATCAGAAGGTATCCGGTTGGGATGACTTTCTTTTCTACCGCAGAAATGTTAGAAGTTGGAAAGGTCCCTTTTGTTTCTCTCAACATGCGGCCCAGTAGGGTGGAAGCCTTAAAATATTATCGAAGAGTGGTACAGCATTTCGATTTGAACCTTCAGCTATTTTCTGAAGTAACCGCTATTAGCAAAGCTGATTCACAGTATCATAAGGTTACAACTACCAAAGGAGAGGTCTATGCCAAAAATGTGATCCTAGCCACTGGGTATTATGATGTTCCGCGGAAGATAAATGTGGCTGGAGAGGATTTGCCACATGTTAGCCATTATTTTGATGAACCCTTTAGGTATACAAATACTAAAGTTGTGGTGGTAGGGGGTGCCAATTCAGCCATCGAAACTGCACTGGACTTATATCGAAATGGGGCAGAGGTTACCTTAGTCCATCAATTTAGCGCATTGGATAAGACAGCCAAGTATTGGATTGTGCCGGATATGGAAAATAGGATTAAAGAAAAAGCCATTCATGCGATTTTTGAAGCAAAGGTCATTTCCATAACGCCTGAAAAGGTTTTAGTACAAAAGCACGGGGAAACCGAAGTACAAGAATTAGATGCCGACTTTGTTTTTTTAATGACGGGTTATAGACCAGATGCTGATTTCTTAAGAAAAGTAGGGGTAAACCTACAAGGTGATGCGCTGATTCCTGAGATGGACGAGAAAACATTTGAAACCAATGTTGCAGGGGTTTATGTCGCTGGGTCTGTCGTAGGCGGGGAAGAAACAGCAAAGATATTTATAGAAAACGGCCGTGAGCATGGAAAGGTGATTATAGAACATATTGTGAAAAACAGGTAATTGCAATGCTTGGTGTACGGGTTCAATGTTTGAATTCGTGGTTGAAAATGTTTGATGGTTTGTGGTTTTGAATGGTTTAGGTGTGATACGCCTTCCATTTTTTCTATGATTGTTTCCCTTGCATTCATCTTTGCGTCCGCTGCGAGAAACCTTTAAGCAGATGGTGGTTCCTTCAATCACCTCAAAGGATGGTGAGCATCGGCCTTTCCCTGACCGTATTGCCTTCTTCTTTGCGGTGCTGCGTGCCCTTTGCCCTCCTGCGAGAAATTATTTATAAAAAAACTCCGGAATTGCTTCCGGAGTTCTGAGTAGTAATCCAAAGGTATAACCTTAGGTTGAATTGTCTCAATGAGGTAGTGAAATACCTGTTGTTGAGTTTGTTTATGGTAATGGTACTGTTGGGTATTCGTTGATATTGACTACAGGCGGAACAGCAGCATTGTATTTGCTGTTGATTGCCTCTATGAATTTGTTGGCAACAATAGCCGCTCCTGCTTGCGTTAGATGAATGCCATCTAAAGAGAATATGTTGCCCAGAACAAATTCGTCACTGTATTCCTTCCCGTCGATAAATAAAGGATTGCTCGAAACCTCTATAAGGAAGCCAGCCACATCTACAAATGCAAATTCTTCTGCATCGGCCTTTGATTTCAGCTTATTGTTGAAGGCCGCCCTGGCAGTTTCAATGGCTTCCAGTTCGGAAGCGTCCAAAATATACTGATCAGGTTTGGGTTGTGCGGCGGTTTCTGGCAATAGCTGTCCCCCCGCCAATGCCGATAGCAGCACAAGCTCACCTTCGCGCATCTGCCGTATGCCCAATGGATTGTTAGGGTTGTCATCTTCAATTACAAAGGCATTTGGGCCTTCAACAAAAGTAGGGTAGAAGCCCGCTGCTTTCAATTGGGCTATTTGGTTTTCTTTCTCTGCCTCAACGGCCGCTGCCAACTCTTCTGGTAGTGTATCGGCGCCAAGCAAGCCTTCTATAGCCATTGTCAAAGCAGCTGGCCGTGCTTCAGGATTGGCAATGAGGTAGTTGATCTGCTCTTTTGCAGGGGCAAGTTCTGCGGGCAGATTATCGCCTAGCAAGACATCTCGAAGCACGTTGATTGCTGTCATCCCAGCTTCAGACATTACAAACTGGCCTGCTGCAATTTCGGCTTGTGCTTCTGTGGCACCATTACCTATGGCCTCTTGATAAGCTTGCTGGAATATAACCTCACCAGCCACTGCTGTAGTGGTAGCTACTGTTGTGACTACCCCTACTTTTACCTGATCTCCTAATTTACCTGGTGCGTCTACAATGGAGGCTTGATAGGCCATGTTCGCTTGTGCCGCCTGATCTGCATTGAGATCCAGTCCATTCCACGGTACCCTGGTAAAGTATGGGATCTTAGTGACATCGGGTATGTTGGCTATTGCGCCTTTAATATTAGCATTGCCACCTTTCAGTCCTGCGATGATGGCATCAATGGCAGCATTGAACTCGCCCAAATCGGTAATGGCGTCACCAGCTCCTCCCGAAGTGGCATACCCCAATACGTCATTATTACCAATCCATAAAGTGAAAAATGTTGGATTTCTTTGCATAGCGTCCTCTACCACCGTTGTGTTGGGAGAAGATGCAAAACGGGCAAAGAATGGATTACCCTCATCTGATCCATAACCAGGAGCCACTAAATGACCCGCCTTCGCGCCCGGAATCCCCAAATTGTTGAAAGAACCGTTCACTTTATTGAATACACCACTTCCCGCTTGAGTAGGTACTGGAGTGGGTTCACCGTTTACTATCTGTAGGACAAGTTTCCCTTGCCCACTTTCATTAGATCCATTTCCAACGGGAACGAGGGGTTGCGTAAACTCTCCGCCACCTACTTCTTGAAACTGTTTCGCCAAGATCGCTGGATAGGAGTTCATTTGTGATTCTCGATAAAGGGCAAAGTCTGCATATCCAGCCGTAAGACTATTCCCTAAAGCCACATAGGTGGTAAAGTCTGCTGTTCCTTTGTCTGGCGTGGATACATTATCTATTTCTGGTTCACAGCCCAAGAAAGCAAAGCTTAGGCCAAGCGTCAGTAATAATTTATAGTTCAGTCGCATAGAAATCATCATTAAAAGTTATAAGACAAAGTAATACCAGGTATAAAAGCATTGAGCTTGTAAGTACCAGGCAAAACATCCTGCACTCCCTGACTAGGGTTGTACGTACCTGCATTTGAGGCGTCCTCGATAGTTTGTTCTCTCTCCATACCTTGGATATATAAGAAAGAGAGGTCAATGTCGAACCGGTCGCTCACGGCATAGCCCAGGCCAGCAGTAAGGCCAATCCTGTCAGAGTCTGGGGTTTCAGGCGTCATGTAGCCATCTTGCACAGGTGTTTGGTCATAATATATACCAGCTCGGACAGCTAAGGCTTCTGTAGCCAAATATTCGCCCCCCAAACGAAACACCCAAGCATCTTCATAGTTCCTTGCAGAAACGCTCTCGTTACTTTCGCCAACATTGCCATTAAAATCAAACCTTAGTTCTTCATAAGCACTCCAGCCTACCATGCTTACTTCTGCTGATAGGGTAAGTTTGTTCGATGGCATGAAAGCTGCCCCTAAAGTGGTGTTAGAGGGCAAGGGAAGCATAGCGTTAAATCGATTGGCTTGGAATAACGGTGATGCTGCTACAGGAATATTATGGAACGTGGCATCGCCTTCTTCAACCTCAGCTTCGACTTTGGAACGGTAATTAAAGCCAATGGTGAATTTATCACTTGGCGCTAGGTACACACCCACATTATAGCCGAGTCCATTGGCACTGCCGTCCAATTCAATGCTGGGCTTGCCAGCAGTAGAAGAAACTGGCAAGGTTCTTTGTAGATTTACTTTGCCGAACATATATACAAATCCAGCCCCTATGCTAAGCATATCATTAATTTTGTAGCTCACTGTTGGCTGTACAAATATGGCCTGTAGGGTGATTTCATCCAGTAACTGTTCGCCTCGCCATCCTTCTTCCCAATCTACTTGAGAGCCATATGGCGTATAGACTCCAAGACCAAATTTGAGATTGCTACCCTCGGCTCCAAATGCTCCATAAAAGTGGAAAGGCGTACCCATAGGGTTTTCTGTTTTTGAAGTATAGATGCTGTTGGGAATGTCTGAAGCATAGTAAGTATTATGGGAAAATATGCCGCTCGCACCCAAACTGACACTGTTGCCGGACATCATACTCAGCGCTCCTGGGTTAAAGAAAATACTGGATGCTTTGGGCCTTAATCCTACACCTACGTTTCCCATAGCTGTTTCCCGGTTACCCTGCAACAAAACTTGAAACCCAGATGCATGAAGGCTCCCACATAGGAAGAAGCCCCCAAGGAATAAAAGTATTTGTTTCTTCATGTGCTTAAATTGTTTAGTAATGAATGTTAATGCCTGAAATGTTTCTCGATGAAAAAATAGTATGCATGCATAACGTTTTAAAGATACTGATTCATTTTTATAAATGAAATGTTATGGTATTAAATTAATTTGAAGCTCAAATGTTTAAGTCTGTGAAGACAAAGCTGTTTTTGATAACCTTCAGGATTAGCCACTTCCTTGGTTGGTAAGTATTACAATTGCTTTCTCCATGGTCGTGTGGCACACCGACCATCTGCTTCTGGCATGGGTGCAGGTCACTTCCTTGGGGAGGTTCAGGCAGGTGGATCCTTCGGCCGATATCATTTACTGCCGCTGTTGGTCTCCTGCTCCCCAGCCGTTGCTGTGTCTTTTGACCAGCAACCAATTTAGTAGATTATTCTACTGGTCCAATTAACTTCAAGAATGGCGTTTTGATTATTTTTAGGCTATGAATCCTATCATTGAAAGTCCAGTAGTGTTTTTTACGACAACAATATTTGGGCTACATTTGAGTAGTTGGTCAAAAGACCAGCAACTGCGAAAAATTTGGACCTGAGTGGAGGTTGTGATGTTGTAGAAGGGGGCATTTGAAATGCCCGGTTCATGAATCCGGATTACAAATCCGGACTAGCAAGAACTGTTCCCAAGATTGGCATTAAAATACAGAAGAGATGATATTTAAAATAGTAGCTGTAATCCTTTTATCATCAACATTTGCCTGTAGCCAGTCAAAAAAGATGTTTGATATTGATAAACCATATAAGGGAGTAATTGTAAGTAAGGAGGTTGACATTTTTGTAGATGACAAAAGAGAATGGTTTGAACCAACTCTAAAGGAAGTCAAAAAAGCAGAACAGATGCTTGCTAATCAAATCGAGGAGCTTAACAAAGAGGAACTTAATCAAGGCAACAAAGAGTGTCCAGTTATCGACAAAAACCTTGATAAGTATATCCGGCAGTACATAGGCTACATCAATACTTCTGGTGAAAAAATAATCTTGATAAATATGTTATGGGCAAAAGATGTTGATTACGGAGGCTTAAACTCTGAATACATTTTAGTTTTTGATGGATGCAGCCACTATTGGAAAGTGAAAGTGAACTTAAGCTCTGGCAAAGTTTACGATCTTGAAATAAATGGGTCAGCTTAAAAAGTATAAAGAATATCAATGCCGCCATGGCGCACTTATGACGATGTTAAAAGGGGAAATCGTCAGGGGACTTTTAGGGCAGCGGTATTGGATTAGTGCAAAGCGGTTTGGATAAAAGATCACGGAACATAGCCAAAGCGCTGGTCTACTTGCCAAATTTTTTAAACACCTTTTCCAGGTCTTTGAACGCTTCATCCATTTTACGTATGCTTTTTTGCACCGCCATCTTTATCGGTCAGTTTTATGTCTTGGCCACAAGAACATTTTACAGTGTCCTCTCTGGCAACCTGTTCCCCATCTGGTCCAAGCTTGTAGTAAGGTTCATTAAAAAACAAAAACTGGCCTGAACGTCTGTTTTCAAGTTTTGTGTGTTGGGGAAGCTAACTTGAACCTTTTGTTTTTTGTAGCAATTCTAGATACATTGAGTTATGTATTGTGGCGATAAAAGATTAATTGAAATAAGCTAATGATGGTGGACGAGAGTGGGCTGTC
>CAYTTV010000017.1:0-66101 GCA_964440915.1 uncultured Roseivirgaceae bacterium | reverse complement strand
TTACAAGTTGACGATTTGATAAAGGAAGAGCGAAGGCATAAGAAGCTCAATAAAGCAAAGACTACTTTTTATCAAATCAAAGAAGGGTTCATTGAACATGCAAAAGAAGCCGATATACTCACAGGTCATATTTTAAGCTCCCCTTATCCTGTGATTTTAACAGGAGACTTTAATGAGATGCCCTATAGTTACTCTTACTTGACCTTTAAAAGTATCTTACAAAACTCTTTTGAAGAAGCAGGCAATGGTTTTGGTTTTACCTACCGTGAAACCCCTTCCTTTATTAGGATCGATAATCAATTCAGCAGCCTGTCATTTGACGTACTCTCCCATAAAGTGCATAAAGCGCTTAAATACTCTGATCATTATCCCGTTTCTGTGGTCTATAGATTGGAAAACAATAAAAATGAGTAAATTTATAGCTGGTTTTGTCTTTATGTAGACAAAACACAGCATCAATATATTATAGTGTTGAGCTGTTGAGCGCATTTCGACTTTTCTATAGGAAAGGGATTAAGATGGGCTATGAAACAGCTTGACTGTCGTCAATTATTATTTTAAAATTATTAATATTAATTTCCTTAATGACCTTTAGCGAACTTCAACTCAATAAACTGATCCTCGATGGCCTTAGCGCCATGGGGTTTAATGATCCCACACCTATACAGCAGCAAGCAATTCCAGTGGTGCTTGCCAAGAAAGACCTGATTGCATGCGCCCAAACGGGTACAGGAAAAACAGCAGCCTATATCTTGCCTACATTGCACCACCTTTTAGATGCTGAAAGTGAGCATATCGATACGATTATTATTGCGCCTACACGAGAACTGGCCCTGCAAATTGACCAACAAGTAGAAGGTTTTGCCTATTTTGTTCCAGTAAGCTCAATTCCTGTATATGGAGGAGGCGAGGCATCGTCATGGAATCAACAAAAGGAAGCTTTAGAGCGAGGGGCCAATATTGTCATCGCTACTCCTGGAAGGTTTATAGCTCACCTAAACTTAGGGTATGTGAATGTTAATCATGTGAAGTGCCTGATTCTGGATGAGGCCGATCGTATGCTGGACATGGGTTTTCATGATGATATTTTAAAAATTGTGAATATGTTGCCAAAAGACAGGCAAACCTTATTGTTTTCGGCCACAATGCCTCCTAAAATCAGGAGTTTGGCTTCTAAACTGCTAAAGGATCCGGAAGAGATCAATATTGCCATTTCAAAGCCGGCTGCTGGTATCTTACAAGGAGCATTTTCGGTCTATAACCACCAAAAGCTGCCTCTGATCATTGAATTGCTAAAAGGGCAAGAAGAAGATTTGCCCAGCATTATTATCTTTTCTTCAACCAAGCAGAATGTAAAAGTATTGGAGAAGGAGCTGCAAAAGTTAGGCCTAGCGGCGAATGCCATGCATTCCGATCTTGAACAGTCGGAGCGTGAAAAAGTGCTGATGAATTTTAAAAACAAAAAGACCCAGTTATTGATTGCTACAGATATTGTGTCAAGAGGAATCGATGTTGATTCGATCAGCCTTGTTATCAATTATGATGTTCCCCAAGATGCGGAAGATTATATCCATAGGGTGGGCAGAACGGCAAGGGCTGCTTCTACTGGTATCGCCATCACCCTTATTAATGAGGAAGATCAGTACAAATTTCACAAGATTGAAACATTAATAGGTTCGCCGATTAAAAAGGCTTCTTTGCCATCCCATTTTGAAAATGGACCTGAGTATGATCCCATCAAAAACAAAGGTTTGGACAAAAGAAATCGAGGGAAAGGTAGAAAACCAAAGAGATAATCTAATGGATCAGGACCTTCACACGAAAACTATCTGGACAATTGGGCATTCTAGTAGGGAGGTTGCCGAATTTGTCCTGCTGTTAAAGGAAAATGCCATCAATATTTTGGTAGATGTGAGGAGATACCCTGGCTCGAGAAAGTGGCCTTCTTATAACCAAGAAAATCTGGCTTTGATCTTAAAGGAGGAGAATATCGATTATGCGCATATGCTGGACCTTGGAGGAAGGAGAAAGCTTACTCCTGGTTCTCAAAATATAGCATGGAGAAATGAGTCTTTCAGGGCTTATGCAGATTATACAGAAACCTCCCCATTCCAAAAAGCGCTGCAACAACTTACGCTTTTGGCAAAAGAATCAAAAGTGGCCATCATGTGCTCAGAGGCTGTCTGGTGGAGATGTCACCGTGCCATCATATCAGACTATCTAAAGGCAGCAGGCTGGGCTGTAATGCACATCATGGCTGCGAAAAAAGTACAAGAGCATCCTTATACTTCAGCCGCCATGGTGGTAGACGGCCACATCAGCTATAAAGGGCTCCTGGGTTAGATCAACGTTTTATAAGCCTTCCAGACCTTTTCATCATCAACGCCCCACCTTGTTTTATCATGGCTTTATAGAAATAGACCCCACTACCTAGTTTTCCATCATTCTCTTCAATCACTTTCACTTCGTGGAAACCACCTTCGAGGATAAATTCTGTAGTCCCCACTTCGACGCCAAAACTATTGTACAATTGGATCTGCACGTGATAAGGTTTATCGCTTTCCAACAGTACGATGGGGAGAAACAAGCTTTCGGTAAAGGGGTTAGGATAAGCGTCACCAATCTGCACCGAATGTGGCTTTAGTTGCGCTTTGATAAATTGAGCATTTCCATAATACACTTGAAGTGGCGATTCCACTCCTGTGGTAACATATCGGTTATTTGTGATCATGTCTACGATGGTCTGTTGCACAGGGTCATATAAAACCAATTGCTTGCCTAAGGGTAAATTGGCTGGTTTTTCCCAAGAGATCTCAATTGGTGAATGGGCCGAACTGGCTACCACTTTCATGTTCCATATAAACTCCTTTTGCAACGGAACAATGTCTTTGGTAAATAATGGAGAGAAGTATTCGGAATGTTCAAATTGAATGTCGACATATTCTGAAAGCTTTGGCAAAGCCACTGCATCATACCTGTCCTTGCTTAAATTTGCCTCCTGGTGCATGCCCAATCCGCTCAAAGCATATTGCAGCTTGTCAGTCTTTAGAGTGAAATCTACTCCCCATCCTTCATCTGCGCCATTAACAACCCTTTTGAGATGCTTATGACTGGCAGTCATTGTACCTACTCTTCCTCCATTGTTTGCAGTAGTTTTGGCTAGTGGGACGGTAATTTCAATATTCTCATCTGCAAAAATATATGCGCCCTGAAAAGCTTTTAATGTAGGAGCTTCTGTATAAGTGCTTGTGTAAGTATAGGGCAAAGCAGCTACAGCTTCTGGATAACCATTGGCAGCTAAAACATCAGCCCAGCTTATATCAAATGGATAGGGGTTGCCTATGAAGTTCCAACCTTGTTTAAGTGACCAAACAAAAGGTTCTTCTTGCGTCACTTGTACTACGTTGCCAGCGCCTGTGCCCACGCTTGTTTGGTCTTTCATGATGAGCCAATAGCCTTTTCCCGGTTCTATGTTGTTTGAGGGGCTCACTTCTAACACATCTCCATTGTCCAACCCAAAAAGCCGCCACTCTTTAGGGTCATAAGGACCAAGGTCATCTCCAAATACTGCTGATACAGTAGCGTTTTCCAGTGCTAAAGGAATGCTGATCATTTGGTAAGCCGATATGTCTGAACCAAATTTCAGATTCGGTAGAGTAAGGCCATTGTCTTCAAACGCCATATACGTGCGGGCGATAGGGCTCACATATTGTTTTCCTGATCCATCTTCCGCCATAAAGTAATATTCAACGCCTATTTCATCAAGGTCCTCTATTTGTTTGATAAAGACATGGTATTCATTGTCACCGGTAGAAGTAGCGTCCTTTTCCTTCCATGTATTTTCCCTAATGGGTTTATGGATCAGCTTCATTTTAGCGATATCTGTAGGCTCAGCTATTTTTATGGATACTTCTTGTTGTTCGGTGCCACTTATATAAAAAGACGGGAAGTTACTGCCAAGCATCACAATGACAGGCTTTCCATCCACAGATGTAATGATGGCCGTACTTTCGGCATAGCTCGATTCTCCGTCTTGGTTCTTGGCTTTCACCCTATACCAATATTTGGTGTCTGAGGCCAGTCCCGAATTCACATAGGAAGTAGTATTGCTTTTAATCGTATTATCTATGGGTACAAACGAGCCCTTCTCCCCATTTCTTTCTTCGGCTCTCTCTAGTATGAAAAACTCTTCATTGTTGGCATTGTCAGTCCAGAAAAGTTCTATTGAAGTCTGAGAAAGCACTCTGCCATATAGATCGGAAGGTGCGTTAGGCGCCACTCCAGTGGATAAAGTCGCAGCACTTGCTTCATTGCTGTAGGCTGAATTGCCGTCTTCATTGGATGCTCTTACCCTGTAGAAATAAGTTTGGCCTGCCGTAAGGGCGGTGCTTTCAAACGTAGTGTCATTGGCATTTACATCCGCAATAATCTCATAATGGGTATTGTTGCCTATAGAGCGCTCGATTACAAAATTGGTTTCATTGTCCGACCGATCGTTCCATTTCAAATTGATTTGGGTTGTAGAAACAGCCAAGGCGGTCAATCCGTCGGGTCCATTAGGTGGCAGGGCTACTCCTGAGGTAGTGGCAGAAGCCTCGTTGCTGTATGCGGATTTGCCATCTTTGCTACTAGCTAACACCCTGTAATAATAGGTAGTATTAGGCGACAATCCCGTGCTTTCATAAGTGGTTTGATTGGCTGGAACGCTGGCTAGTAGCGTTAAAGGTCCACCGGAAGTATTGGAGCGATATATCTCAAAGTTCGTTTCACTTGAAGAATTGTCTTGCCAGGACAAATTGATTTGGGTAGTGGATACGCCGTTTGCTGTTAAATTGGTAGGAGCGGTTGGTGCTATGGGCACTTGCAATGTTGTACTAGAGGCTGTATTGCTATAGCCAGAAGAACCATCACTATTTATAGCCCTCACCTTATAATAATATTGGGTGTTAGCGTTCAAGCCAGTACTTTCAAAACTCGTGGTATTGGCTCCAACTGACCCAATAAAGCTAAATGGCCCATCACTTGAAGTCGCTCTTTCAACAACAAACCCTGTTTCGTTATTGGCCTTGTCCTGCCATGTCAAGTTGATTTGCGATGTAGATACACCGGTAGCAATTAAATTTGAAGGGGCACTTGGGGGTTGTGGTGCTGCGTATGTTTTGGCGTTAGCCGTATTGGTAAATGCAGAAGCTCCGTCTCCGCTGATGGCCTGCACCCTGTAATAATAAGTGCTATTGGCTGATAAGCCGAAATTTTGATAAGTGGTGACATTGGCACTTACAGCCGCAATAAACTCAAACGGACCCGTAGAAGAAGTGCTCCTTTCAATTTTGAAATTTGTTTCGCTATTGGAATTGTCTTTCCAGCTTAAGTTGATCTGAACCGTAGAAACGGCCACTGCAGAAAGACTAGTGGGTGCAGAAGGAGGCTGAGGGTTCTCCAAGGTTGTTGCGCTGATTATAACGCTTTCAGAACTCCCATAATCATTTAGTGCTATTACTCTATAATAATAGGTTGTATTAGCTTGCAAGCCCACATCTTGAAAAATTTCAATGTTGGGAGGCAAGTTTGATTTAACCGGATGAAAGGATCCTGTTGCTTCCGTCGCCCTTTCTATTTTATAATTGACTTCATTATCCGCATTATCTTTCCAACTCAAGTTGATTTGAAAAGTGGAGACAGCAGTGGCCTTAAATTCCGTGGGAGCAGCAGGAGGCCCTACTTCTAGCTTTGTATTTCCTGCTGCAACACTGCTATAGCCAGATTCCCCATCTTTATTGGTGGCTTTAATTCTATAGAAATAAGTAGTGTTTGGCTTTAGGCCCTCATCTGTATAAGTAAGGGGTGCAATACCCAATGTGGCCACTTCTTGAAAAGAGCTTGCATTGATAGGAGTAAGCGTCCGTTCTATTATAAAGCCTGTCGCATTAGAGGCGTTATTAGCCCAGGTCAGCGTAATAGTATTTGTCGTACTTTCTTTCGCTGTTAAGTTTGTAGGTGGCAATGATGGCGGATTTTTTAAAGTAGTTGCCGTGATTGTTGCACTATATGCCGAACTCCCTACTTCATTTGTAGCCTTTACTCGGTAATAGTAAGTGGTATTGGATACAAGGCCTGTATGCGTATATGTATTGGTGTTGGGGGAAAGGGAAGTGGTAATGGCTGTAAAAGAACCGGTAGCTCCCGTTGGTGACCATTCAACAGTATAGCCGTCTTCGTTGTCGGCATTGTCTACCCATTCTAGCCTGATCTGCGAAATTGATATGTCAGTAGCGACCAGCGACGTGGGCGTGGAAGGTGCTACATTTAAAGTAGTTGCAGAAGCATGTATATATTCAGAAGCACCTATGGCGTTTTGAGCTTTTACCCTATAGTAATAAATTGTTTTGTGTTTCAACCCGTCATTGATATAAGCTGTAGTATTAGGTTCTAATACGGCTAGTGGTGCATAGCTCCCTTCTGCCCCAGTAGAAGATCTTTCTACTATGTAGGCTGTCTCATTGTCCGCATTATCTGTCCATATGAGGGTAATTGAAGAAGCGGTAGAAGTGGCATTCAGTTCAGATGGGCTGGCAGGAGCTACATTCGGTGTGGTGGCAGAAGCAATAATATATTCGGAACCGCCTATGGCATTATATGCACTTATCCGATAAGTATATACAGTATTGTATTGGAGTGGTCCATCTTCATAGGTAGTGGTGTTAGCAGGAAGTTGGGCAATTTCTGTATAGGTTTCGCCATCGGTCGAAAGGCGCTCAACCTTATAACCTTCTTCATTGTCTGCATTGTCAACCCATGTAAGCGTGATAGCTGTAGAAGAAAGTGCGGTAGCGGTGAAAGATGTGGGGGCCGCTGGTGCTTCTTCTTCAGTAGTGGCCACAGTTTCTGCGGCAAATTCAGAAGCGCTCTCCTCCTTTATCCTATAGGCATAGGTTTGATTGGCGTCTAATCCATTATCTACATAGGTGATAGCGGTTTGAAACCATCCGGCATTAGCTTTCAATAAAGTTGTTTCACTACCGTTTGTAGATCTTTCTATGGTATAATCTCGACTATCAAATATAGTTATGTTCCAACTCAGCTCAATGCTAGAAGAAGACAAGGGTGTTGCTTTAAAATTAGAGATGGCCTCCGTTGCCTCTTCGGATTGGGTAGAAACCGGTGCTATCGCTTGCGCTCCTTTATAATGAGCTTCGACAGTCGGAATAAAAAATATGCCTATAAAAAAATAAAGGATCGTGCTTTTCATGATTTTCAATTCACATAATGTTTTACTATTCTCTCGGTGGCAGTCCTGGGGGATTTGGTAGCAAACCTTCTTGCGAAGACCCGCCATCATCCATTATCAAAAAATAATAACCTGCTCCGGCAGCTACTCCAGCCAGTATGCCTACTTTTAACCCAAGCGGCACTTTTCGCTTTATCTTAAAAGTAGGGCTGTCTTTCCGGTTGTCCTTGTTCTTCAGGTTGACAATCCGGATTTTATAATTCTTTCCCAAGGCCATATCCGAAGGCACTGTCCAACGAAACTTGTTGCCTACGATCACTGGATTTATGACAAACACAAGGCTGTTGCCTCTGTATAGCTCCAACCTGACAGGAGTGTCCGGTTGGCTACTTTTCCACTCCAGTATATATGTTTTGCCTCTTCTGAAATTTTTTCCTTCATCGGGCGTCACGAAGGTGAAATTTGATATGCCTTCGCCTTTATCTATGCGAACTGGAGAGAATTGGTTGAGGTTTTCCCTATGGCTTGTAATACTGTATATAATCGGAGAGCTAATGTTGTAGAGCTCATTGATCGTGAATTTTATATAGATGTCGATAGGAGTGAAGGCATCAATGGAACGATTGATATGGGTGCCTCTGATGTTGGAGGCAATTTCTGCTTTTACAAAAAAACTGTTCTCACTTAAATAATAAGGGCTACTGATCTTAATGTCGCTAAAGGTGAAATAAATCCCCTTGTGGAATTTGGTGATGATATTATTGAGATAAATGTTGGCAGTAATGTCTTTCGATTCAGAACGATCCGGATCAAGGTCATTATAGATCAGCACATCTTCACTTAAGAAAATATTGCTGACCATATCGGCTACAAAATAGCTTTTTTCCTGGGTAGTAGCCAAAGAGTCACCGAGATTGTTAAGGCTTGTTTCATAGTATGTTATCAGGTCCTTTGCTTGTTGCGTGCTAGTTTCTACTTGCGAAGTCGTAAGGGAAAAATCCTGTGATTGAGCTACCAATGCCAGGCAAGTGAAGAAAAGGAAGAGATAGAATTTTAACATATCTAATTATGGTAATATGGAAAGCTTTTCAATTTTATATTGGAGTACTTCTGACTTTCTTGCTTCATATAAGTCAGAGATTAACCAACCAGAATTTTTAGTGCTTCTATTAAAAAAATCTACTGTGAACACCCAGCCTGGAATCTGCAAAAAATGATATCGGGGGGTTGTAGTATTGAGCATTTTTATATCTTCATTTTTCAATAAGTGATTCAGGACGTCCAGTTGGTTTTGGCTATGGCGTTCACTTACATAATTGCCGATGTCTTTTCTTATATTGAAAATCTCCAATAAATGCACAAACTCTACCTCATGATTTGTAGGAGGAATGATGTCGGTACTCCCTTTAGAGGATTTTATCTGTAAAAAATCAGCATTTGCTCCGATAATGACCCATTTTATGCCTTTTTCTCTATCCCCTTCCAAGGCCAAAGTAAGGGTAAGTGTTTCACGTTTGTTTTTATACAATATCTGGCAGTCAATTGTTGCATAATATTCCTTGTCATAAAAGCTCAAGTTACTAATGCCGCTGCCGGTAACTTCCCTTATAAATTTCAAAGCCCTTTTTCTGAATGCTTCATTTTCTAATAAATCTATATCGAAAAGGGAAGCTATCGTATTGGCCCTGTCTTCTTCCGAAGTCTTTTTTGAATCAATCCTTATTCCGATAGCGTTTTCGTTGCTATTAAACCGTGCTATGAATTGGTCCAATTGCTTTACCTGGACAACCAAGTGTTCTGGCAAGTCATTAAATATATCCTGATCACGACTTATTTGAGAGAATGCCCAAGAAGGAAACAGGAACAAGGCCAATAGCGCCAGCTTAACGATTAAAAATGATTTCATGTACTCGGATCAACATTAAATAGTTTCTACCACGCTTATTTGCCGCAACAACACATCCCACTCTCTATATTCTTGGTCACCAACTCGCTTGGTATATTGCCCTACCGAAATTTCTATGTTCTTGCGCGTGACGTCTTCATAGAGCAGTTCACCTTCTGCGGAGTATCCTCGAAACCTCTGAAAAACAGTGGCCACTGCATAGTATTTGCCATCGCTACCGTATCGGTAATCGCTCACATAAGTGATATCGTACCACTCTACTTCTACTTTGCTATAGGGCAATACCCTCAACCTGTTTAAATATTCTCCAATTCTGTATGAGCGGATATTGGACCTGGTGGCGGAAGACACTTGAATAATCTGGTCCTTGTCAACAAAAAGCTTTACGGCCAATTCGACTGCCTTTTGGCGTACAGGCATCTCCACAGATTTGTTGGCAATAATGCTGATATAATTGCTTAGAGCCGCTATCTTTTTTGCCGCTTCAGCTTTAAAAGCCTCCAACTGCTCGGTGGTGAGCTTTTCTGGAGCTTGTTGATCTTGAGCATAGCTGGAGAATGTTAAGCAACATATCAATCCAATATGCAAAAGTAACTTTGGTGTCATGTATTTATATTTTATAAGCATGGAATGACCATATATCTAAAGCTGATCTTACAGCAGCTCCTTAACGGATAATTGGGTAATTTTCCCAGCTTGGTTTTTCTCTGCATTTATTATTTCAATGTTATAACCCTGTAGCATGAGTATAAAAAGATAATCTTCAATAGTTTCTCTTCTGATCTGAACATTGTTCCGGCTTAGCACTATGACATTAGTATTGTTACCTTCGAAAAACTGCAATGCACGTGCTATGGCATCTTCCTTTTTCTCAAAGGATGTTCTTTCATTAGAAAGCAATTGAAAACAATCCTCTAGTGAAAATGAAGCCATTTCTTCGCTTACTTCATGGTTCAGTTCATATGGCCTTTCCACGTTGTCTATATCCGCTATGTTTTCTTCCGTTGTGCCATACAGGTTTTCCCTTAGCAAAGATTTCGATTCTGCTTCTGATGTGGGGGCCTCGGTACTTGAGGCTAAATCAGTTTGTTCTGGTGCACTAGTACTATCCTTGTTAAGAAGCAGCAAAGCAATGGTGATGGAAAGAAGCACGATGACAACGATTATTGCAATCATCGGTTTGTTGGCACTTTGTTGAGAGGGTTTGGTGCTGATATTTTTACTGCCTGTGAGCTTTTTCTGTCTTTTTGCTGGAGGGTTTTTAGGGTCATTTAATAGGAGTTTTAATACATCGCCGAAGCCCTCTTCTCGCTGTCGCTTTTCAAAATCCTCTATTTGTTCTCTATTGGCTTCCAGTTCCCTGTCATAAGCTTTGCGTTCTATGGGATTGGACAATACTTTGTAGGCTTCTTGCACCTCTTTATAATAGCGAACAGTAAATGATCCCTCCGGGTAGTGCTCTTGAGGCTGATATTCATCAGAAAGCTGCTTATGGGCTTTCTCGATTTCCTCTTCTGAGGCATTAGGAGCAATGTGTAGAATCTTATAATAATCCTTCATAAACTGTGTAAATTTTACATTGAGCATTGAAACATACATGGACCTAAATGTCCTAATTACATCATAATGCCAAACCTAAGCTGATTGAGTTAAGGAATAAAAACCTATAAAGATAAGGAAAAAGCTAAAATTCCAGTTTATTTTATAAATATAATTATAAAAATTACAAAAATTAAGCAACAATAAGCGATAATGCATCGTGACCCACAGGTTGTTATAAATTTGTTTTGCCTTACGGTTCTTTCTGCTATTTGTCTCTTGATTTAATAATTCATCCCTATTTATCCTCAAAGCTTACAAAATTAGATAACAATGCGAAATGCACCCCATAGAAACGGCTAAATCATTAGGAAGTTTTTGGAATCTTTTTTACAGACAGTGGATTTATTTACATACAGACAGGATTTAATCTTTTTTTGAAAAAAAATAGTTCGAAATAAAAAAGAAAAATATTTTTATATGAAATTTGTGGCTCACATAGAATCATATCCATTACAGCACTCATTTGGGCATATATAAAAAAGTAAAGGCCGTTGAAAAAGTATTCAAGGCCTTAGATAATGAAATTGGTTCATTCCAAAATAAAAGTGAATTGAGTTGTGTCGCTGCCTGTGGCAAATGTTGTACTAAACCTGACATTGAGGCTTCTATCTTAGAGTTTCTTCCTTTTGCCTACCATGTGTACAAGGAGGGGCGGGCCGAAGAGTTCTTAAGGAAAACTGAAAACTCAGATAGTAGTATATGTATCCTACTGCAGCATTTTTTAGGGAAAAGCGATGCAGGTTTTTGCGGGGAGTATCAAAATCGAGGGCTTATTTGTAGGCTTTTTGGCTTTAGCGCCAGAACAGACAAAAATGGAGTCAGAAACTTGGTGACTTGTTCTCCTATAAAATCTGCCCAACCGGTTCAATATGAAAATGCAAGTAGTAGCATTTCATCGGGGGATTTACAAGTGCCCGTGATGAATCACTATTTCATGATGCTATATGCAATTGATTACCAGATGGCCTCAAGGTTTTACCCTATTAATGAGGCCATCCGGTTAGCTATTGAGACAGTCCTAAGCTATTATAGCTATAGAACCAGAAATGCAGGATAAAAGGACTGATTACATTCTTTCCTTTATGCAACGGCTACATGCTGCCAAGAACGTACCTCTTCTACTGGTCCAAAGTGCTGGTTCCTGACTACTTTATTTCTCTTCTTTAAATAAATTTCTGAAGGCATTACCTTATACATATTAGTTGTTTCTACCATTCTTTGATAGAAATTTTCTGCTTCTTTAGATGCTCCTTTGTCAAAATTGTACACCGATTCTTTTTTTGATACCGGCTGTCCAGGAACAACCCCATACATCACAAAAACTACCTTGTAAGAAGGCAGGAAAGGGACGACCATTTGCTTGTGGAGCTGATGTTTCGCTTGCGATATTTTCCCTGCTATGATGGGAACTATGTTAAAAACTTTCTTCATAAATTCAATTTTATAAATATTCTATCGACAAAGCTATTCTTAATTTATTGGTTTTCATTTTCAAAGTTGTCTCTAAAGTCATTATAATATTATCAGTTCTAGATTGTACTTTAAGAAGCGTTTGTGTTCGATAAAAACGAAAGAATTATTTAATAATGAGGAGTTTTGCCGTTTTTACGTTGCTTTTCCGAATGTCTTTATAAGAATACAAATTGGAAAATAAGACACTTTATAACATCTGTAAGGTGGCTTAAATTGGGGAGCGAAATTTCTGGCAATGTAAAAGGTGACTTAAAAAAAGCTGGAAAGTATTTAATTCAAGCTTTCTCATTGTATGGGATAATGCCATAATGAATGGTTAACAAGGCGTTGTTAACAATTTATTTCCATTGGGGTTATGTAGTCGTAACCTTACAAATGCGATATGCTAAGCCCATTTTTTGAACTTATTGCTGGAAATAGCCCCATTGTGGGCGTGGCACTCCATGATGGCCACGATATACGAGACGATCTAAAACCATATATAAATCTTGGTGAAGCCGATAGGCTCAGGGAAGAAGATCCTTATACAGGGGATTGGGCCAGCCTAGTCGACAACAAGGTCATCGTGCACAAATCGCGCTTTGAGGTTGATTTGAACCGATCTAGAGAAAGGGCCATATACGAAAGTCCTGATGACGCCTGGGGGCTAGATATATGGAAAAAAGAACTGCCATCGACAATCGTGGCGCAGAGCCTTCATTTTTACGATTATTTCTATGCCTCGATAGGCAAAATGTTGCAGAACATCCATGACAGGTATGGCTTTATCATTGTGTTAGATATCCATAGCTATAATCATAAGAGGAGCGGTCCTGAAAGCCCAATAGCAGCTCCTGACCAGAACCCAGATATCAATATCGGTACCAGCAATATGCATCGCGAAAGATGGGCGCCTGTCGTGAATGGACTTATGCACGATCTGCGGCAGCACATGGTACTTGGAAAGACCCTGGATGTGAGAGAAAACATAAGATTTAAAGGCGGACATTTTTCCCAATGGGTGCATAATAGATTCTCAGGAAGCAGTTGTTCCATTTCGATTGAGTTTAAAAAGATATTTATGGATGAATGGACTGGCCAACTGGATGGTAACGTGCACCAAGCGTTAAAAAGCATGCTGTTTAGTAGCATACCAGGTTTAATTAAAAACAGCAAAAAAATATTGGAGCATGCCTGAAACTGTTTCAAATGACTTGACAGCAGCAATAAGGGATAAGCTATCGAAAAGTAAGCTACTTTGGCATATCTGGGAAGACGGTGGTAGACTACGCATAGAAAGACCCCTCCCTTTTTTAGTGGTATATCGTTATCCGAAGGGCGGCCCCGATGAAGTTGTGGAGCGGATTGCGACAAATGAGGCCGCATACTTGATTGTTCCCGAAAACAACCAAGAGGTGTACGGTGTTGTCGCTCAATTGACGGATACGCTGTCCAAAAAATTTGGAGCTTTTATGCTCCTAGAGATTTGGTCTGAAGAGGATATAGAAGAAAGGGGAGAGCCTCAATTCGATATATACGGCCCTACGGATAAGCTTCCTGCAACTGTAGAGGGATTAGAAAATGGTCTAAAAACAATGCCCTTGTATGCCAGAACCCCAAAAGTCAACCTTCACACTTCAAAAAAAAGAAGCAAAAGAGGTCTGCAGCTTTTGCTTAGCGAAGAGGAATGGAAAAAAATGGAGTGTCTTTATTTGGGGTTGTCGATTAATAAATTTTATTACAATCCTGATACCGATGACAACTACCCACTCCTGGTAAGAAGTTTTTTGAGCAATATTTCCAATGTGCTCAAGAAGACTTTCTATCATTTCGTGAAGATACAGACTTCTCACAAGGTCGGTAACTACCATGTTTTTGGGAGGACTTACTTAAACGATGCTGTTGGGGAGGTAGACAAAAAGCTCATTGTAATAAGCGATCAAATAGATTTTTTAAAATTGGTCACGCCACTGAACAGCGATGACGAATGGCACAAGTTCAGAGAAAGCAATTATAAAGATGCACCTCATTTCACGTATAGATTGCTTCCTGTGGATCCTGACAAGCTGAAAAGACAGCTATATAACATTCCGATTGAAAAGGTTGAGGACCCGACAATGAACTTCCTTTTTCGGGAAAAGCGCTTTGAGATAGCCAAAATGCTTACGATGTTGGGCGATAGAGAGTCTAAGGATTTTTTGTATAACAGTATGTTGCTTTTTGGTGAAGTCGAACAGTCACTACTAAAAGTAGCGGAAGGCATCTTATCCACAATAAAACCTGCTGAGCATAAGGATGAAAAATGGGTTTCGGCAAAGGAATTTGCACAGGCCGCAAAGGAAGAGATCGCCTATTTGAAAAATCAATGGTCAGAGGTAGAAGCGCGTGTTGAAATTAATGACAGCATGGTGGGGCTTATGGTATCGAAAGGGAAGCTGTACATCGGGAAACACGTCACCATTGCAGAAGGTAGAGTGGAGGCCCTTATCCAACATGAGGTGGGCACGCATATTCTGACCTATTATAACGGCAAAGCACAACCATTGAAACTGCTGTATTCTGGGGTTTCAGGATATGAGGAGCTGCAAGAGGGTTTGGCAGTGCTTAGCGAATACTTGGTTGGAGGATTGAATGCAGACAGGCTTAGAAAGCTTGCAGCAAGGGTGGTGGCCGTAAAGTCCATGATAAGAGGAGAGAGCTTTATCAATACATTCAAGCTATTGGTAGAACAGCATGCATTTACTCCCTACACTGCCTTTAATATTGCTATGCGGGTTTTCAGGGGTGGGGGCTTGACAAAGGATGCCGTATACCTTAGAGGACTGGTAAAGCTGTTGGAGTACCTAAAAGCAGGGAAACCGTTGGAGCCTTTATATATTGGGAAAATAACGGAAGAATACCTTTCGATCATGCAAGAGCTGCAATATAGAAATATATTAAAGCCTATTCCGCTTAGGCCCAGGTATTTAGAAAATGAAAGCGCCCAGGTCAAAATCAAAATGCTCAAGAAAGGAGTTACTGTGTTTAATCTAATAGAATAATCTCTTCAATATAACATTTATGAAAATAGCCTTTGTTGTCAATGACATAGCCACAGAAAATGCAGGCTACTCTACCACTCACTTAGCTTTCACAGCCCATAAAATGGGACACGATGTGTACATTATGGGCATTGGAGATTTGGCTTATTATCCCGATGGTCATATGGGAGGGAGAGCCCGAAAAGCAAAAGAGAAGAAATATAAATCTGCTGCTGTGTTTTTGAATGAGCTTGTAGCGAGTGACCCTGTGCATGTCACAGCGCAAGAACTGGATGTGCTCTTCCTTCGGAACGATCCCTCGGATGATATAATGGACAGGCCTTGGGCACAAAATGCCGGAATCATATTCGGGCAGATTGCCGTAAAGAGCGGTACACTCGTGCTTAATGATCCGAACGGACTTTCCGAAGCGATCAATAAAATGTACTTTCAGCACTTTCCAGAGGCTGTGAGGCCCAATACGCTCATCACCAGAGATATCAAGGAAATCATAGCTTTTTATGAAGAACAAGGACAGAAAATCATCCTTAAACCTTTACAAGGCTCGGGTGGCAAGAATGTCTTTATTGCAAAAGAACACGACCTTTCCAATATCAACCAGATGGTGGAGGCAATCTGCAGAGATGGATATGTGATAGCGCAGGAATACCTGCCTCAGGCAGTAGACGGAGACGTAAGGCTTTTTGTCATGAATGGAGAAGCTTTAGTGTGCGACGGAAAATATGCAGCATTCAGGAGGGTAAATGAAAGCGGAGACATCAGGAGCAATGTGCATGTAGGAGGGAAGGTAAAACCAGCAAAGGTTGACGACACCATGTTGGAGTTGGTAGACATAATCCGCCCAAAGTTAATAAGAGATGGCATGTTTCTGGTCGGGATCGATATCGTTGGGAACAAGCTCATGGAGATCAATGTATTTAGTCCTGGCGGATTGAATGTTGGCGGAGAGCTTTATAAGGTAGACTTTACAGAAAAGGTGATACAGGCTATAGAGAAAAAAGTAAATTATAGAAGGCTCTACGGGCCAACCAAGAGAAACAAGTCATTGGCATCGTTATAGCCCTAGCGTCTATTAAGTTTTATTTGGCATCTGTGTGGGGGTATTTACAGGAAGCTCAATGGTTACAAGTGTTCCTTTGCCTTGCTCGGTTTGGATATAGAGGCGGCCAGAAAGCTTCTCTATCAGGTTCTTGGCTATGTAGAGGCCAAGGCCACTGCCAGGATAGGTCTCGTTGGCCCTAAAAAACATATCGAATATCCTATCCAAGTATTTTTTGGAGATGCCTAAACCGTTGTCTTTTATGCTGATGGTGTGTTTTTGCGGAGATCCGGTGAGCGATACTTCAAGTACGAATTTGCTTTTTTGCCCGTCTCTGAATTTTATGGCATTTTCGATTATTTGCAAAAGAATATGCCTTAACATTTTATGATCCGACCATAATGTTGCCTCGCTATCCATGTTTAGCTTGAGTTCCAGGTCCTGTATGCTCAACCTGCCTTGTAGATCTTGGAGCACTAGATTTACAAGTTGATTGAAATTCACTTCTTCGTAAGCTGCCTCTACCTGTTTGAAAGAGATCATGTCCATGAGGGTTTTTAATATTTGGTCAAGTTGCTCAGAAGACTCCTCCATCATTTTCAGATAAGTCAGGAGTTGTTCGTCGCAAGTTTCATTTTGGGCAAATTTAATCAGGCCGAGCAGCGTGGCGATTGGGCTTCTGAGGTCATGCGAAGACTTGTATATGAAGGTATTCAGTTCTCTATTTTTATACAGCAGGTCTTCCTTGTCATTTTTAGCTTCGGTCACATCCTGTTGGAAGCATACATAGTTGATAAGTTTTCCTTTTTCATCGAATATGGGGTTTATCAGCAGTTTGTTCCAGAAGGCTTCCCCGTTCTTTCTATAATTAAGCAGTTCTCCTTCAAATGGGATTTGGTTTTGAATGCATTCTTCTATCCTTCTGGCCATAGCTTTATTGGTGTCTGGGCCTTGCAGTATTCTGCAATTTTTTCCAATGACTTCCTCTGCGCTATAGCCAGTCATCGATTCAAACTTGGGATTTACCACCACTATTGGATTGCCCTCCTCCAGAGGATTGGTAATGGCAAGCCCTACGCCAACAGCTTCTAATGCGCTTTTCTGAATCAGAAGCTTTTCCTTATTTTGCAGCTCTTCGGTCACATCGTTGGCAATCCACAGGAGGCTTTCCTTTTCGTTTGCCAAATTCAACATATAAGATGTCTTTAAATTGAGCCAGATCGATTGGTTGTTTTTGGTGAATACTTTAGCCTCGGTGTTATAGATATTTTCTTGTTCGATATGAGCGATGATTTTCTTGTAGGTATGCTCGCCCTCTAACTTATTCATAAACCCGATATGTTGTCCAATGGCTTCTTCTGGAGAATAACCGAGGATTTTTGATGCGCCAATGTTCCAGTAGCTGATCATGCCCTCAAGGTCAGTTACCACCACGATGTCGCGGATGTTTTTCAAAATATTGGCTTGAAATAGAACTTCCTGCTGGGCACGGTTGCGCTCAGTAACATCGTAGGCTAAAACTAGCCGAGCGTTTTTATTGCCTACCACGATATTATGGGCTACGATGTCTGCGATTATGACCTCACCGTTCTTCTTGAGATGTTTCCATTCTTTTTTCTGTTTTATCCCTTCAGTGCTGGCGTTAAAGCTTTGGTGGAAACGCCCCCTCTCTGATTCTGGGCGGATATCCAAAATGGTCATATTGAGAAACTCCTCATTAGAATAACCATAGTGGTCTATAGCAGCCCTATTGACAAATAGAAAACGCAGCGTTTCTATTTCAAAAGCCCACATTGGAACGGGATTGTGCTCAAACAGGTATTTGTAACGCGTCTCAGATTGTCGTAGGGTGTCGAGGTTCCGCTTTCTTTCAATACTGTACTTAATGGACTTTTTTAGCAAGGGAGCATCAAAGTTGCCTTTGATAAGATAGTCCTGTGCCCCACGTTTCACCACTTCCAAGGCAAGTTCCTCGTTCATTACACTCGTAAGTACAACGATGGGTATATGCGAAGCTACGGTATTAATTCGGGTAAAGGAGTTTAGTCCTTCACTGTCAGGTAAGGTTAAGTCAAGAAAAATAAGATCGTATACCTTACTTTCCAAGGCGACCAAAGCTTCTGAACTGGAAATGCGATTGTCTATATAGTTGAGCGGAATATCCAAAAGCTGGATGAATTCCTTTAAAAGGAAAAAGTCAGTAGGATTGTCCTCAACAACTAATATCTTCAACGGTTGGCTTTCCATAGTTCGATTATCGAATTGGCATTTTTTTAAAAAAATCTTATTAAACCTCACGCGGGGCGTGTTTTGTCGCTTCTGGCAAAAGCAACCGCCTAATATATTATATATTCTCTTGCCTTTTAAGCACCGTGGTCAAAATATACTCACTTGCCTATTTTAAAAATGTATGCTTCAAATCAAAAATCATTTTTTTAACATTGAAATTTTTTTAGAGTCATGGCTTTTGATGGTCGAATAAATAATGACGAAGTGGTTTGTGTATAAGCATATCCCAAGCCATTAGATTTTATTAATAGGAATCTATGTATATGGGTAAACTCTCAGCAAAAAAGGAAGTTTATGATGCAGATATCATATTATTTAATAACTTTGCGATCCATTCGGTTGAATGGCCCTTTGTTAGGGAAATGTTTCATGATTTTCATCCTTAATGCTCAAAGGATGAGCCTTTTATTAGGTTTAAAACGAGCATATTTTATTTCATGGGAAATACTCCAGAAGAATTTGATTGGGACAAGATTGAAACCAAAGGTTTTGGCGAAGGCTATTCTGAAAAAGAAAAAGCTGAAATGGCAAGCCTTTATGAAGACACTTTAACCCAAATTGAAGAAAAAGAAGTGGTTACGGGGGTTGTTGTTGGTATCACCGACAGAGATGTAATATTGAACATTGGATTTAAATCTGATGGGCTTGTTTCATCTTCGGAATTCCGTGACTTGCCAGAACTTAAAATTGGCGATGAGGTACAAGTCTTTATTGAAGAACAGGAAAACGCCAACGGACAACTTGTGCTTTCTCGTAGGAAAGCCAAAATTGTAAAAGCTTGGGAGAACATTACTAGGGCTTATGAGGAAGACCTTGTCATAGAAGGGGTGGTAAAAAGAAGAACGAAAGGAGGTCTTATTGTGGACATCTATGGCGTAGAAGCTTTCTTGCCAGGTTCACAAATAGATGTTAAGCCAATTCGTGACTTCGATGTGTTTGTAGGCAAGAAAATGGAAGTTAAAGTAGTGAAGATCAACTACTCTAACGACAACGTAGTGGTATCGCATAAGGTGTTGATTGAGAAAGATCTTGAAAAACAAAAAATTGAGATACTTAATAACCTAGAGAAAGGCCAAGTACTCGAAGGTGTCATTAAAAATATGACCAACTTCGGTGTGTTCATCGACCTAGGTGGTGTTGATGGATTGCTTCATATTACAGATATTTCATGGGGTAGGATCAATCACCCTGAAGAGGTGTTAAATCTCGACGAAAAAGTAAATATCGTAGTATTGGATTTTGATGATGATAAGAAGAGAATTTCATTGGGCATGAAGCAGTTGACGCCTCACCCTTGGGATTCTTTATCAGAAGACATTCAGATAGGTTCCAAAATAAAAGGCAGGATTGTAAATGTAGCCGATTATGGTGCATTTCTGGAAATCATGCCTGGCGTAGAAGGACTGATCCACGTTTCGGAAATGTCTTGGTCGCAGCATTTGCGTAATCCACAAGACTTTATAAAAGTAAGTGATGAGCTAGAAGCTGTAGTGCTTACTTTGGACAGAGACGAAAGGAAAATGTCTTTGGGCATAAAGCAACTTTCAGAAGATCCTTGGACAAAGCAAGATTTACTGACAAAATATGCGATCGGCACCAAGCATTCAGGGATTGTAAGAAATCTTACCAACTTCGGCTTGTTCATCGAACTGGAAGAAGGTATCGACGGTTTGGTTCACGTATCAGACCTTTCTTGGACCAAAAAGATCAAGCATCCTTCTGAGTTTGTAAAAGTAGGAGAGGAATTGGAAGTGCAGGTGCTTGAGCTTGATGTAGACAACAGAAGGCTGGCGTTAGGCCACAAGCAATTAGAAGAGAATCCTTGGGATACTTTTGAATCTGTTTTTGAGCCAGGTTCTGTGCATAAGTGCTCTATTATCAACAAGAATGATAAAGGTGCTATCCTTGAACTTCCATACGGAATTGAAGGTTTTGCAACAAACAAAAACCTGACCAAAGAAGATGGTTCAATTGGTGAGATTGGCGATACTTTGGAATTCAAAGTGTTGGAATTCTCTAAAGATGACAAGCGTATAGTGCTTTCTCACACTGCTGTATATAGTAAAGTAGAAGAGAAGCCTAAGAGCAAACCAGCCGCTTCAGGTGCTAAAAAAGAAAGGACTCCAAGCAAATCCAGCAATGACGCTGACAAATCTACCTTGGGAGACATTGAAGCACTTTCAGCTTTGAAGGAGCAAATGGTCGAAGATCAGAAAACTGCTTTGGACGAGAAAGAAGCTGCTAAGAAGGAGAAAAAGGCTAAGGCTGACGCAGCAGAAGCTAAAGAGGCAGACGCCAAAGAAGCTGAAGCTAAGGAGGAAAAGCCTAAAGCTAAAGCCAAAAAAGCTGTTGAAACCGAAGAGAAGGATGCAGCAGCAGATGAGGCTGAAAAAGCAGAAGGAAATGAGTAATATAAGTGTCGAATAACACTTGTTGATGAAAGTTGAAAGGGCGCCCATACAGGCGCCCTTTTCCATTGCTGCTCATGGGCGCGCACAAAACCGTCACAAATAGCGTCTGCATTTTTTAAAAACAAGACAGCCTCCTATAAGTTTTACCATCAGTTTATTGGATGTTTAACTATATTAATAAGGAGGTAATTATGGCATTAACGAGAAGAGGGGAGTACACAAACCCCTATCCATCTTTATGGAGCAAGCTGTTTGATGATGAGTTCTTCAACATGAACTTCTCTCCGTCGGGCACCACCCTTCCTTCGGTGAATATAAAGGAAACCAAAGATAATTTTATGGTGGAGGTGGCAGCACCAGGAATGCGCAAGGAAGATTTTAAAATTGAACTTGATAATAATATCATGACAATTTCTTCTGAGCGAAGCGAAACAGAAAGAGACGAGGACAAGGAGGGCAATTATACAAGAAGAGAGTTTAGCTATCAATCATTCCAACGCTCTTTTACACTTCCCAATACTGTGCAGGGCGAAAATATTGCTGCCCAGTATAAGGATGGCGTGTTGAATATTGTAATCCCTAAACGGGAAGAAGCAAAACAAAAATCTTCAAGGGTTATAGAAATACAATAGTGACCCATTGCCATAACCACGTGATTATCTATGAATAGCGCTTTTAATATCTTTCAGAGCGCTATTTTTATTTTGTACAGCTTGCCTCGGTTAAGAATACTAGTAAGCGCACTGCCTGCCGGAAGGTTGATTGTTTCTTTTAATAATTCCTGTAAAAGATGAAGGTTTGTTGATAAAAACACAATTTATCCTTATGTTTGCAGTCGAAATTGGTCAAGTGGCCGAGTGGCTAGGCAGAGGTCTGCAAAACCTTCTACAGCGGTTCGAATCCGCTCTTGACCTCAATACAGCGTTTAAACCCCATTCCCGTAAGGGAAATGGGGTTTTTGCGTTCTGGGGCTGGGGTTATAAATATCGGAGGTTCAATATTCAGCAGCTCTATGGGACACTTTCCAGAGAATCGGTTAAAGTCGCATCCACTTGATTTAAAGTCAGGATAGGGAAAATTCGGCTATACCGTATGAAGTGACAATCAATTAGTGCCAACAATGCTTGATAAACGTACACTGCGTCTACTAGCAGTGAGCGGTAGGGATGGAGTGGAAAGCCCGAAGCGGGTTTGCCTTGCGGGAGGCCGGACTTGGAGCGACAGCCCGGCTACCGCCCCATTGTTTTGTATATTCGCGATGCTGCAGCGTTATGCTAATTTGGATAGCCAAAAAATAAGCCCTACCGAGGTAGGGTTTATTTTTTGCAAACTATGCTCCTTGCTTTGTCCGAATCAATCTTATCCGGAATCTACCTTTGGTGGGCTACAGCGGTGGAAGGGTATCGCTCTGTCATCATAGCGAGACCAGCCTCTGCTATGCCTATGATCAAATGGGGCAAAAACACAAGGTCTGCAAAATTAAATATCCATGGTGATAAGGCGAGGAATACACCTGCGATACCGTCCATCCACAAATGAGCAGGCATAGGAATAGACTTCATTAACCCCATTTCATAGTTGGTCATTAAGCTATATCCGATACTGCCTATCCCCAAAATTACGGGAACCCATGTTTCGGCACCTCCTTGGCTAAAATTGAATAACCAAGGGGAAACAATTAAAAGTATACCCACAATATAATCCATATATCCATGGGTGCGTGTTGATACGGGTTTCATAATGCATCCAATTTAAGTTTAAAAAATGATTATATATCATGTAATCAACACTTTATAAGCGTGGGTGTTTGTTAAATTTCTAGAAATTTTTCGTGAAGATTGATCTAAGATATAGTCGCTAGTCGTTACTGTTTGTAGGGTTTTCGACAGCCACACTATCATCGGAAACGACTGTTCCTCTGCTTGGTTCGGTTTTGGCTCCCCCAAACCCTTTTTCTTCTATTTTGCTCTTGTCGGTTTCTTCTTCTCTATTATTATAGTCGTTCTTACAAGCAACCAAAGAAAGCATGAACAAAAGTGATATTAGTGCCTTTTTCATAGTCGTAGGTTTGAATTTTACCATAATAACTTGTGCTGAAGGCTTATGTTTGATGCGCAGACAGCCGATCATCATTTTGATAGCCTACTCTCGATTTGGGATAAGCACTTTGTCTATGACCTGCAAAACGCCACCGTTACCTTCCAGGTCCTTTACAATCACCCGGGCATCGTTTATGTAGGCTATGCTGTCCTTGATGGTGATTGTGATATCTTCTTGGTTCAGTGTTGTATATGAAAGTTCGTCCTTCCATACTTCTGAAACAGTATGCTGCGGTACGATATGATAAAGTATTATTTCTTTTAATGCTAGGTTTCGTTCAGCATTTGTACTGTCGACGGCGATACCTGCTGTCCGGAAGGCTTCGTTAGTAGGCACAAAGAAGGTAAACTGCTCTGCTTTGTCTCTCAAGTGTTCTTCCAGTCGTATGGTGGAGGCAGCTTGTACGAAATCACTCAACTCTTCATATTGTCGTGCCATTTCTAAAACCCCATCTTCGGCTTGTTTATCGTTGGCATACACCTGTGTCAGTCCATCTTGGATACTATCAGGGATGTTGCCGACTTCTCCGTTTTTGTTTTTCTGATGGCAAGAGAAAAGAAAAAATGGAAGAAAAAATAAAGGCAAAATTTCCTTGCGTAGATCGATCAATAAGGTGCTCTTCATCATATAAAAATTGTGTTTTATTAAGATAACCTCGCTTCTTAAAAAAGTGTTATTGGTTTTTCATTTTCTTTTTTTATTTCGGTCCTCTGAAATTTTAAAATCTGCTTCTGTTCTGCTTTTTTGGGAATTTTGTACTTGTAATTGGTAAAAACCAATGGGTGATTAACTATTCCTTATTTATAATAATTCTAAATTATTGTTATTGCCGCTATTTACCTTCATTAAGTGCTTGTTTTTCAACATTCAGAAGTTTTAATATCTATTTTTGAGCTTAAATATGAGAAAGTGGGAAATAAATATATTTGAAAAAGCAACATCTCATAATTACATTTGTCCTGTCTTTTAAGTGAAGTACATCTTATGCATAAAGAACGAAATAAAATGCTATTTAAAATGCTATGTAATAGACTCCTATATGCTATCCTGCTTTCAGGATTTTTTACATTTGGCACGTATGTGGCCTTTGCTCAAGAAGGAGAGGACGCCGCGGTAGAACAAGAGGCGCCACAACAAGGGGCCGACGGCATTCCTACAAGTGAAGAAGCCATAGCCGAGGGTAAAAAATTATATGTGAATGGTTGTGCTGTATGTCATGGCATTCATGAGCAGGTAGTGGGTCCCGCCTTGGTAAATGTAACCGATAGAAGGCCAGTTCAATGGTTGATCGACTTTATACACAACTCTCAAAAGGTAATACAAAGTGGTGATGAGTATGCTGTAAACATATACAACCAGTTTAACAAAATGCAGATGCCGAACTTCGACTATCTGTCTGATGACGAAGTATTGTCAATACTGGCGTATATTCAGCAGGAGTCGCAGGCTACAGCAACAGCCTCCACTGATGAAGGGGGAGATGGTGCTGCGACGACCGGCACCTCGGCTAGTGGTGGCCAAGGCAGTATTTCTTCTGAGTACCTGACTTTGATCATTGCTGGATTCATATTTATCCTCATTCTTATCCTTGTAGTACTCATCTTGTTGACGGTAGTGCTTACCAAGTTCCTTAAAAACAAAGGTGATTTGGATGAAGACGACAAGGCCATAATCGAACAAAAGACCGATCTAGGAAAGGTTTTCAAGCATAAGGCCTTTATCGGGTTGCTAGCATTCCTTTTTGTTGCTGTGGCTATGAGAGCTGTGCTAGATGGTTTGTTTACAATAGGGGTGCAGCAAGGTTATGCCCCAACGCAACCCATAGCTTTTTCGCATGCGCTACATGCAGGGGAGTTTCAAATCGACTGTAATTACTGCCATACAGGGGTTAGAAAGAGTAAAAATGCCAACATACCATCTGCTAATATTTGTATGAACTGCCATAGCATGATCACAAAGATTACCGGGGAGGATGAAGAATCTACCGAGATCAGAAAGATACATGCTGCTATAGAGAATAATCAACCTATAGAATGGGTAAGGGTACACAATCTGCCTGACTTGGCTTATTTCAGCCACGTTCAGCACGTAGAGGTTGGGGGCGTAGAGTGCCAGACTTGCCACGGTCCAATCGAAGAAATGGAAGTTGTCAGACAGCATGAATCATTGACCATGGGCTGGTGCATCAACTGCCATAGAGAAACCAAAATAAATGCTGACAATGAGTATTATGACAAATTGGTGGCACTTCACGCTACAGTAAGCAAAGAACCCATGACAGTGGAAGATATAGGCGGGTTGGAATGTGCTAAATGTCATTATTAAAAGCACAGGTAGTGTGCAATAGAGTATTAAAGGCCAAAGAATAACCATTCAAGCCTTCCATGACAGGAAATAGGCTCGAATGTGATAGTCGAAAACAAAATATAACATGAAAGATAATAAGAAAACGTACTGGAAAGGTATAGAACAATTATCTAATGATCCTGAATATATAAAGCGCGCAAATAGCGAGTTTCCAGAATATTTGCCCATCAACTCAAGCAAGGAAAACGGAGAAGAAGGCTCTTCACGAAGGGACTTCTTGAAAATGATGGGATTTGGCATTGCTGCCGCTTCCTTAGCTGCTTGTGAGACTCCTGTAAAAAAGGCGATCCCTTACCTGAATAAACCAGTTGAGATTGACCCAGGAATTCCTAACTACTATGCCTCTACCTATATCAATGGTGGGGATACTTGTAGTATAGTTGTGAAAACCAGGGAAGGGCGTCCGATAAAACTTGCGGGAAATGATCTTTCAAAAGTCTTTGAAGGCGGGATGCACCCACAAGTTGAAGCTTCTGTTTTGTCCTTGTATGATCAGGAGCGTTTATCAGGCCCGTACATCAATGGAAGTGCTGCTGACTGGGAAGCGTTAGATAAAGAGGTAGTGAGCAAATTGAGCTCAATTAGCAGTGCAGGTGGACAAATTCGCATAGTAAGCCATACAGTTGTCAGTCCTACGACTCAAAAAACAATTGATGCCTTTATATCGCGCTATCCAACTGCGCAAAATGTAGTATATGATGCTAGATCTGTATATGGCATAAGAAAAGCCAATGCCGCCTCCTTTGGACAAGCAGTTGTCCCTTCTTATGACTTTTCAAAAGCAAGGGTAATTGTAAGTTTTGGTGCAGACTTTTTGGGCACTTGGATCTCTCCAATTGAATTCACGAAACAATATAGCAAGACAAGAAAATTAGGCGGAGACAAAAAATCTATGTCACGTCATTATCAATTTGAGTCGAACCTTTCTCTCACTGGTTCCAATGCAGACTACAGAACGACCATAAAGCCATCTCAAGAAGGGCTTTTATTGGGCGCACTTTATAGTTTGATAGGAGGCCAAGTGAATACTACCAAAATCGAAGCGAGCGAGAACTTGCAAAAGGCTGCCAAAGAACTTGTAGCTGCAAGAGGAAATTCGCTGGTAGTGTCGGGTTCTAATGATCCTGATGTACAGATTTTGGTCAATGCCATCAACAGTCATTTAGGAAACTATGGCACTACCATTAACTTGTCGACGCCAAACTACATGCGACAAGGAGACGATGAGGCTATGGCACGCTTTATAGATGATTTGAAAGGTGGTAAAATCAACGCTGTCATATTCTTTAATGCCAATCCAGTGTATGACCATCCTAAGGGTCAAGAAATCGCTGATGCCCTACAAAAGGTGCAGTTGACTATCACCACGAATGACAGGATGAATGAGACTTCTTCTTTAGTTCAGTATGTAGCACCTGATCACCATTATTTGGAATCTTGGAATGACGCTGAGCCTAAAAAAGGATACCTAAGTTTAGGACAGCCAGCCATTACCCCTATATTCAATACACGTCAGGCACAATCTAGCTTCTTGACGTGGGCAGAAAACCCGGTAACTGACTTCTATACATACCTAAAGGATAACTGGAGGAATACTTACTATACAAACGCTTCTGGCGATTATGAGACCTTCTGGACTAAGAGCCTATTCGACGGCGTACTGCAACCTGAAGCCGTATCCGAAAATGTTGCCACTACGTTTGCCGGCAATGTTAGCGGCGCTGCTCAAAGGATTAACAATAAGTACAAAGTTGACAGCAATGAAATAGAACTGGTGCTTTATGAGAAAATCGCTTTAGGCACTGGCTCACAAGCCAATAATCCTTGGTTGCAAGAACTTCCCGATGGCGTTACAAAAGCTACTTGGGATAATTACTTGACTGTTTCTAAGGCCATGGCACGTGAACTAGGTGTAGAAGCAGTAGAAGGAAAAGTAGGGATGGTAAACCTCACCGTAAACGGCATAACAGTAAAACTGCCTGCACTAGTACAGCCAGGACAGGCCAAAGGCACTGTTGGGCTTGCACTAGGATATGGAAGAGTTAAAGCGGGCAAGGTAGCCAACGGTGTAGGTGTTGACGCTTTCCCTTTTGTTAGATTTTTAGATGGTACTTATCAATACGATGTTGTATCTGCTGTAAGTGTTGAAAAAGCAGATGGGAAATATGTAATAGCACAGACTCAGACCCAACAAACTGTTATGGGTAGGGAGAATGTTATTCAAGAATCTATCCTATCAGCCTATGTTAGTGACCCTAAGGCAGGGAAACATCAGGCGCTCATCGCTACTTCTGAAGGATTTAAAGAACCAGGAAGCGTAAGCTTGTGGAAAGGACATAAATATCCTAATCATCACTGGGGCATGGTTATAGACCTCAACTCATGTACTGGGTGTAGTACTTGTATAGTGGCCTGTAATGCTGAGAATAATGTGCCAGTTGTTGGAAAGAAAGAAATTGCCAATAGCCGTGACATGTTCTGGTTAAGGATCGATCGCTATTATAGTAGCGATGCGGCACCAGATGATCTAAAGGCTCTTGAGATCGCCGCTGAAAATCCAGAGATTACTTTCCAGCCCATGTTGTGCCAGCAGTGTAATAACGCACCCTGTGAAACAGTCTGCCCGGTATTGGCTACGACCCATAGTACTGAAGGCCTGAATCAAATGACCTATAACAGGTGTATTGGAACAAGATATTGCGCCAACAACTGCCCTTATAAAGTTCGAAGATTCAACTGGTTCAAATATCATGACAACAAGCAGTTCCCTGAGAACACTTCAATGAACAATGACTTGGGTAAAATGGTACTCAATCCGGATGTTACCGTAAGGGCAAGAGGTGTAATGGAAAAATGTACTTTCTGTGTTCAAAGGATCCAAGCTGGAAAATTGGAAGCCAAGAAAGAAGGCAGAAGACCTGTTGATGGAGAAATCAACACTGCTTGTGCTAATGCTTGTCCAGCCGACGCAATTGTATTTGGTGACATGAACGACAGCGAAAGCCGTATCTCTCAGATTATGGAAAGAGAGGAGCAGGAAAGAGCTTATGCAGTTTTGGATTATGTTGGCACTAAGCCTAATATATTCTATCTAAGAAAGATTAGAAATAAGGATGAGGAGACAGCTAGCGTCCCTTCTGTATAAAGAATAGAAATAAATATTAAGAACTAATAATAACATAATATGCAGGTTACTTCACCAGTACGTGAGCCTTTAGTTACGGGAGGCAAGACTATATCAGACGTTACCGAAGATATATGCATCAGAGTAGAAGAAAAGCCTACTAAGTCATGGATGTTGGCTATGGCTATTTCTTTAACGTTGCTCGCAGTAGGAGGCTATGCTTTGTGGGTATCAGTATGGGAAGGCATAGGCATGTGGGGCCTGAACCGAACAATTGGTTGGGCCTGGGACATTACTAACTTCGTGTGGTGGGTCGGTATAGGACATGCCGGAACACTGATATCTGCTGTGTTGTTGCTGTTCAGGCAGCGATGGAGAAACTCTATTAATAGAGCAGCAGAAGCGATGACAATTTTTGCAGTTATCTGTGCGGCATTGTTCCCTGTTATTCACATGGGTAGACCATGGTTAGGTTTTTATTGGGCCATGCCACTCCCTAACGTTTTCGGCCCACTATGGGTGAACTTCAACTCTCCGCTATTGTGGGATGTTTTTGCCATTAGTACTTATTTTACTGTCTCTTTGGTGTTCTGGTATATAGGGCTAGTGCCTGACTTTGCCACCATCCGTGACAGGGCTAAAAATAAAATATCAAAACTAATTTATGGTACACTTAGCTTAGGATGGGACGGCGCTGCTAAAACATGGTCTCGATTTGAGATCGTTTCTTTGATCTTGGCAGGACTTGCCACGCCACTTGTACTTTCCGTGCACACCATCGTATCTTTTGACTTTGCCACTTCTGTAATTCCTGGATGGCATACCACTATTTTCCCACCTTATTTCGTGGCAGGTGCTATATTCTCAGGTTTTGCGATGGTATTGACACTCATGATCATCACCAGAAAGGTCTACAAGCTTGAGGATTATATTACCTTGAACCACATAGAGTTGATGAATATTGTAATCATTATTACGGGTTCAATTGTAGGTATTGCATATATCACTGAGTTGTTCGTAGCCTGGTATTCTGGTGTGGAAGCTGAGCAGTATGCCTTCTATAACAGGGCGTTAGGGCCATACTGGTGGGCATATGCATGTATGATGACATGTAATGTTATTTCACCACAATTATTCTGGTTTAAGAAGATCAGGACGAGTATAGCGGCTACATTTATTTTATCCATTATAGTAAATATTGGCATGTGGTTCGAGCGGTTCGTGATTATTGCCACCTCTCTTCATAGAGACTATCTACCTTCAAGCTGGACCATGTTTTATCCAACGATTTATGATGTTGGGATCTATGTGTTTACATTTGGTTTGTTTTTCACATTGTTTTTCCTTTTCGCTAAGTTCTTCCCTGTGATCAACATGTTTGAAGTAAAAACTATTATAAAATCTACGTCTGAGACTAAAGAAAGATAATAATATGGAAGTCAATAAGCACTTTATTGTAGGCATTTTCGATGATGAGGACGTACTGGTCCAGGCTGTCAGGGATGTTCGAAAGAACGGGGTTGCCATTCATGAAGTATATTCTCCTTTTCCAGTGCATGGGATTGATGATGCGTTAGGGTATAAGCGCTCTAGGTTGCCCATAGCAGCTTTTCTGTTCGGTCTGTTAGGCACTATACTGGCACTCGTGATGATGATCGGAATGATGGGATATGATTGGCCCATGATTATAGGAGGAAAGGATTATATTCCATTTCCGGCTTTTATTCCTGTTACATTTGAGATAACTGTCCTTTTGGCTTCACTTGGAATGGTGGCTACTTTTCTCATCGCCTCCAACCTTAAGCCCTATGGAAAGCCAAGGCTATTCGATATTAGGGTTACTGACGACAAACATGTAATGGCCATTGATTTGGCAAAAAATAGGCTATCAGAGGAGCAAATCAACATGATTGTTAAGAACTCAGGGGCATCTGAAATAAACAGGAAAAATTTCGATTAAAGAATAATTTCAAAAATATGCATTTTTACAATAGATATAGTTTTGCATTGACTTTTCTCGCTGGCGTCATCATGACAGCATGTTCGGCGGAAGGTGATAACCCAGGTGTGGAATATTCACCACAAATGTATCACTCAATTCCTTATGAGCCGCTTTCCCAGGTTACAGATATGGAAGCTGGGCTTTGGCTTAATTCAAGTGACGATCCAGAAAGGGGAGAATTTTATAGCTCTAATCGTTATAATGAACACAATATGACCATGCGTGAACCAGCTCCCAATACAGTTCGTAGGACTGCCAATGGTTTGCTGCCGGTAATGATACCTGCTGATACATTAGGGAGCACCTATTGGCTAGACTATGCTTCTGCCAATTTAAAGAGCCCTTTAGATTCCGTTAATCGCGAAGCTATCTTAAAAAGAGGCACTGCACTATATGCTCGCTTCTGCTTTCCTTGCCACGGTGGAACAGGTAAAGGGGATGGTCCGGTAGGGAATGTAATAAAAGGCGTTCCTTCTTTCTCTTTTGGAAATTACAAAGACATGACGGAAGGACATATTTTCCATGTGACAACCTATGGCAAGGGTAGAATGACCCCTTATGGTTCTCAGTTAAGCGTGGAAGAGCGCTGGCAAGTGGCCGCTTATATTAAAGAACTTCAAAAACAATAATTTATATTGCGGAATATTATACGCATTCGGAAGCGATAATTAGTTAGACCAAACCGAAGAACGTAGACCAAATAGCGTAAATCGAAAATATTAAGAATATGGTTGAGGAAAAATTCATATTTACAGGCGGGGCAAAAAAGAAAATCATCATAACCGCTATTGTTGGCTTGATACTGATGATCATAGGTATATTTACCTTTAGCTCCGGAGGACATGGTGCAGTAGAAGGCAGTGTTGCCGACCATGTTGTGCACTGGAGTAAGCGTTTATGGGTCAATATCTGGATCAATAACGTATTCTTTACAGGTTTGGCTATTATAGGCTTTTTCTTCGTTGCCTTACAATATGTATCGCAGTCAGGATGGCATGTCGTAATTCAAAGGATTCCTGAGGCTTTCGGAAGTTGGTTGCCCATAGCAGGTGGGTTGATGATAGCCACTTTCTTGATAGCCAATCATGATCTGTTTCATTGGACACACGACTATCTTTATGACAAGAATGATATCCGATATGATCCGATAATAGATGGAAAGAAAGGATTTTTGAATTATGGCTTTTTCCTAGCGCGAATGGTTGTGTACTTCGTGGTTTGGTATTTGTTTTATCGGGTCATTCGTAGAGAATCATTGGCAGAGGATGTCAATGGAGGGCTAACTCATTATAGGAAAATGGTTAAGTTTTCAGCTATATTCATTGTTATTTTCGGTGTTACTTCTTCTACATCGGCTTGGGATTGGGTAATGTCCATTGACACACATTGGTTCAGTACCATGTTTGGTTGGTACCTGTTCTCTAGCTGGTTTGTAGCTGGACTTGCTGCCATAGCTTTGATTGTTATCTTATTGAAGGAGGCAGGATACCTGCAAGCACTTAACACTAGCCATATTCATAATCTTGGTCTTTACGTTTTTGCCTTCAGCATATTTTGGACATATATCTGGTTTTCACAATTTTTGTTGATTTATTACGCCAATATTCCTGAAGAATCCATATATTTTGTGGAAAGGTGGCATAGTGAAACCTACTCTACATATTTCTACTTAAATCTTGTCTTGAACTTCTTCTTTCCTTTCCTTGTACTGATGACAAGAGATTCGAAAAGACAGATGATTATCATGAAAATCGTGTGTATAGTAGTATTGATAGGGCACTGGTTGGATGTGTTTTTGATGGTTACTCCTGGCCCTTTGGCTAAAGATGGTGGAATCGGTTTTATGGAAATTGGTGTTACATTAATATATGCTGCGGCATTTATCTTTACAATATTAACCAGTCTTTCTAAAGCTCCTTTGGTTCCCAAAAAGCATCCAATGTTGGAAGAGAGCGTTCATCATCACATATAAAAATAATAAAGGAGAAACTATCAGGACATGCTTTTGATAGTTTCTTGCGTTCTAAAAAATTGCAAGTAAAGTTTAAAATAAATATTTATGATTGAGATCGTTATAGGGATTGGTGTTTTACTCGTTATAGCCATACTCTTTGCTCTATTTAGAGTCTTTACATTGATCAATGTGGGTAAAGGCCCAGACAAAAATAAGGTTGGGTCTGGCAACAAGATCAACGCCTATCTATTTCTTAGCTTTTTGATTTTCTTTGGAGGGCTGTTCTTTTGGTATTCATACGTAAATTTCGATAAATACGATATTCCTATTGCTTCTGAGCATGGCATTCTGATAGACGACATGTTCTGGCTGACCATGTGGATTACAGGAGCTGTATTTGTAATCACCCATATTTTACTGTTTGTATTTGTTTTTCGTTATCGTCATAAAGAAAAAGCTTCTGCTTACTTCTATCCTGATAATGCTAAACTTGAGGTTTTTTGGACAGTAGTTCCAGCAACCGTTTTAGCGTTATTGGTACTGTCTGGCCTCACCGCATGGAATACAATTACTGCTGATGCACCGGATGAAGCCGAAGTAGTGGAAATAATGGGCTACCAGTTTGCTTGGTCGGTAAGATATCCTGGAAAAGACAATCAATTGGGCAGCAATGATTATAGGCTTATCGATGCTTCAAATCAATTTGGAATGGATTTCACTGACAGGGCTTCTTTCGATGATTTTATCCCTAGAGAGATTCATATTCCTAAAGGAAAGCCTGTGTTGTTTAAGATTAGGGCTAGAGATGTATTGCATAGTGTATTTGCGCCTCATTTCAGACTAAAGATGGATGCTGTACCTGGTATGCCGACACGCTTTTGGTTTGTACCTACTAAAACAACCCAGGAAATGAGGGAAGAATTAGGCAATCCTGATTTCAATTATGAGATCGCCTGTGCTGAGGTTTGCGGTAGAGGACACTTTTCAATGAGAATGGTGATTGTTGTAGACTCCCCGGAAGATTATGAAAAGTGGAAGAGCGAACAAGAGCCATGGCTTTCAAGAAATCCAGAGTACCTTGCCAAGGTACCCTCTAATATGAAAGAGCTTGCCATGGCGGCTGCTGGTATAGAGGATGATAATAGTGATGAGTTTAACAAGGAATCTATAGAAGTTAACGCTTCTTTTTAAAATATTAAATAATTATTGATATGGCTACTGCAGATATCCATTTAACTAAGATTGAGGCACATGATGAGCACGGTCACGACCATGATCATCATGAGGGTTTTTGGAAGAAATATATATTTTGTACCGATCACAAAATGATTAGCAAGCAATACCTTGTTACAGGTATTTTCTGGGCATTGCTTGGTGGTTCTCTATCTTTGCTTTTCAGACTTCAATTAGGGTTTCCTGATATGAGTCAAGAATGGTTGAGACCGATATTAGGGGATTGGATTACGTCAACAGGCAAGATCGACCCAGAATTCTTTTTGGCAATGGTGACCATGCATGGTACAATAATGGTTTTCTTCGTTCTTACGGCAGGACTTAGTGGTACTTTCGCTAATTTCCTTATTCCCTTGCAAATTGGGGCAAGAGATATGGCCTCTGGCTTTATGAACATGCTATCTTATTGGTTCTTTTTTGTCTCTGGAATATTGATGTTAATTTCTTTGTTCATTGAGTCGGGACCTGCAGCAGGAGGTTGGACAGTATATCCTCCTTTGAGTGCGTTGCCACAAGCTATGCAAGGATCTCAGTTAGGGATGACTCTCTGGTTGATTGCTATCGTACTTTTCATTATTTCTACCCTTATGGGTGGTATCAATTATATCGCCACTATTTTCAACCTTAGGACTAAGGGGATGTCTTTTTCAAAACTTCCTCTTACCATATGGGCACTTTTGCTTACTGCGGTGATTGGGTTGCTTGCCTTTCCTGTTTTGTTAGCGGGTGGTTTGCTTTTAGTGTTTGATAGAAGCTTTGGAACGAGCTTTTTCCTTTCTGATATCTATATTGGAGGAGAGGCCTTGCCAAACCAGGGTGGTAGCGCAGTTTTATACCAGCATTTATTCTGGTTCTTAGGTCACCCCGAAGTATATATTGTACTGTTGCCTGCGCTTGGTATTGTTTCAGAAGTTATTGCTACTAATTCCCGAAAACCGATTTTTGGCTATACAGCGATGATCGGTTCCTTATTCGGCATTACCATTCTTTCCTTTGTTGTATGGGCGCATCATATGTTTGTGTCAGGGATGAACCCTTTCTTAGGATCGATCTTTATGATTCTGACACTCATTATTGCCGTGCCTTCTGCTGTAAAGGTGTTTAACTATTTAGCAACTTTATGGCGTGGTAATATCATATTTACACCAGCGATGTTGTTCGCTATAGGCTTTGTTTCTGTGTTTATTTCAGGTGGGATTACCGGAATATTTCTAGGAAACTCTGCAATCGACATCCAATTGCACGATACTTATTTTGTTGTCGCACATTTCCACCTTGTTATGGGTAGCGCATCATTCTTTGGTATGTTGGCAGGAGTCTACCATTGGTTTCCCAAAATGTTTGGTAGAATGATGGATAACACGCTGGGCTATATCCACTTCTGGTTGACATTTGTAGGCATATATCTAGTGTTCTTCCCGATGCACTATATTGGTATAGCAGGCTTCCCAAGAAGGTATTACTCTTTTACTAATTTTGATGCCTTTAGTTCTTTTACCGATCTTAATACATTTATCAGTATAGCGGCAATTATTACTTTTGCTGCACAATTTATATTCTTGTTCAACTTCTTCTATAGCATGTACAAAGGAAGAAGGGCACCTAAGAACCCATGGGGATCTACAACTTTAGAATGGACTACACCGATAGAACCTGGACATGGCAACTGGCCTGGTGAAATTCCGACCGTATACAGGTGGCCTTATGACTATAGTAAACCTGGTGCTAAGGAAGATTTCATTCCTCAAAATGTTCCATTTTCCATGACACCGGAATCTAACCTTCCGCATGAGAATGAACTTATTGCAAAGGAAAGAGAAGATCAAGCCTCAATAGCTGGATCATAAAGACTACAATAGGGATAGATAGGAAGGCTTTTGCTTTCTTATCTATCCTGTCGAACGCTCAGTCGTTAATTTGTCTGATAATGGTTGTTATGCATTTAGATTATTTGAAACAATAAACAGTGGAGGATTCTAAAATAAAAGGGGAGGAGCGTTTTAAAAAACTAGGTATAGTAACCATTTGCGTCGTTTACTTACTAATATTGGTAGGGGGTATAGTAAGGAGTACAGGTTCGGGTATGGGATGCCCCGACTGGCCAAAATGTTTTGGTAGTTGGATACCACCCACGCATGTAAGTGAACTTCCCGAAGACTATCAGGAGATATACTCAGAAAAACGGGCTGAAAAAAACGATAAATTTACGGCTTATCTTGATTTTTTTGGGTTTAGCCAATTGGCAGAACAGATTAGGCAGGACGACTCAATATTGATTGAGGGAGAGTTCAATAGCAAAAAAACATGGACAGAATATTTCAATAGACTGTTAGGAGCAACCACAGGCATGCTCATTATAGCCACTTTCATAGCCTCTCTGGTATACCGTAAGAAAGATAAAAGTATTCCTTGGTGGGCATTCTGGAGTGTTATATTGGTCATATTTCAGGGCTGGATAGGGTCAATTGTGGTTTCAACCAATCTATTGCCTTGGATGATTACAGTTCATATGTTATTAGCATTGCTGCTTGTAGCCATGCTAATTTACTTGGTGTTTAAAGCATCGCACGTTAGGAAAGGATCCATTTCAGTGCATAGTGTAAGTCTGTTAAGGCTTATTCTGATTTTATGTTTGGGGACTGTATTAGTGCAGATTGTGGTAGGGACCCAAGTGAGGGAGGCTATTGACGAAATAGCTTTGGCCTTTGATTTTGTAAATAGAGAGAATTGGATAGACGAGCTTTCTTTTAGTTTTTTATTTCACAGGTCTTTTTCTATACTAATTGTCGCTTTACATATCTGGTTTGCCTACGTTTTGTTTAAAAGCGGTATCCAAGATAAGTTGATTCGGAATTTATTAAATGCACTGCTTGTGGTACTGGTATTGACAATAGTGTTTGGGGTGATAATGGCCTATTTAGCTATTCCTCCTTTTGCGCAGCCAATACATTTATTGTTGTCGGCTTTGATGTTTGGTATTCAGTTCTTGCTTTTATTGATCGTGGGCAACAGCCGTGATCTGAAAAAGGTGGATAACATAGGGGAGAAGGAACTTATTGCTGTTTAATTTTATTAAGTCCTTTGGACTGGAACGATATATTATGATTACTGAAGAAGTTAAAACAATCGATGGCTTTTCCTTGGCAGTTGCTAAGGGGAAGTTATATTTTGAATTAATAAAATTCAGGTTATCCTTTTTGGTAGCTTTTTCATGCGCTTTTGGATATATGCTGGGTGTGCAGGGTGCGATAAACTGGCTTCACTTGTTGATGCTTTCCTTGGGAGGCCTTTTGGTGTCGGGAGCCTCCATCACCATCAATCAGATATTAGAAAGAGATTATGATAGGCTAATGAAAAGGACAATGAATAGACCATTGCCAACCCATCGCTTACAAGTAAATGAAGCCATAGTATTCGCCTTTATTATCGGAAGCTTAGGAATAATTTTACTGCTTCAGTTCAGCAATATGCTGACGACGCTGTTGGCCATCGTATCCATGATCCTTTACAGCTTTGTATACACTCCACTTAAAAGAGTTGGCCCTATAGCTGTTTTCGTAGGTGCCTTTCCAGGCGCATTACCCCCATTATTAGGATGGGTAGCGGCTACTGGTACAATTAATTATGAGGCTTTACTGATTTTTGGCATCCAGTTTATTTGGCAGTTTCCGCACTTTTGGGCAATTGCCTGGGTGGCAGATGAAGATTACAAAAAGGCTGGCTTTAAGCTTTTGCCTTCTGGTGGGAAAAAGGATTTGGGGACTGCAATTCAAATCATGATATATACCTTATTTTTAATCCCTTTGGGGCTTTTGCCTGCTATATTTGGTCTCACAGGCATAAAGTCAGCAGTGATAGTGACAATTTGTGGTGTGTTGTTCCTTAGCCAAACCTTTTCTTTGATGAAGGATTGTTCTAGGAAATCAGCACTTAAGATAATGTTCGGTTCATTTATATATCTGCCTTTGGTACAGATAGCCTATTTATTGGATAAAGTATAAGCTTGGTCCATCTATTGGCTCAGGCTATTAGCATTAAGGATGATGAAGCAGAACAGAAACTATAAAAATGAATAAATTGAATAGAGAATTAGATATTATGCAAGAACCAGAAAGACCACTTTCAATGCACCCTCAAAAGTTTGCTTTGTGGTTGTTCTTAGGTTCCATTGTAATGCTTTTCGCAGCTTTTACGAGTGCTTATATCGTTAGGAGAGGTGAGGGCAATTGGCTCGATTTTGATCTTCCTGTATTGTTTAATTATACCTCTGTCATTATCATTTTAAGCAGCATTACAATGCAGTGGGCCTATGTAGCAGCCAAGAAAGACAACTTGGATACACTTAAAATAATGTTATTCATAACCACCATTTTAGGCACTGCCTTTCTGGCGGGGCAGTGGTACGCATGGGCAGATCTTGTAAGCATGGACGTTTACTTTGTGGGAAATCCATCTGGAACTTTCATATATGTACTTACAGGTGTTCACGGTTTACATTTGATAAGTGGTGTGATATTCCTGATTATTGTATTAATTTCGTCTTTTAGATACAAAGTGCATTCGAAAAACTTAGTGCGGTTAGAAATGTGCGCCACATATTGGCATTTTTTGGGAGCACTTTGGTTATATTTGTTTTTCTTTTTGTCGTACAATCAATAATTGATAAACCTTTATTTATATGTCTGATACAGCTACTATTGTTGGCAAAACACAAAGGAGTATATGGGACGGTGGCCAGTCGCCATTAAAGGCGAGTTATGGGAAACTCATGATGTGGTTTTTCCTGCTTTCTGATGCATTTACCTTTTCGGCGCTACTGATTTCTTACGGCTTAATACGTTTTTCACACCCTGCTTATTCCGGAGCGCTAGAAGATTTTGAGTTTTCTCAAGAACACTGGCCGGTTCCTGAAATAGTGTTTACCGCAGTTCCATTTTTGGAGGGTGTCCATTTGCCTTTGGTATTTGTAGGTATAATGACTTTTATACTAATCTTAAGTAGCGTAACAATGGTTCTTGCTGTTGAGGCAGGGCAAAGAATGGACAAAGCCGGGGTACAAAAGTGGCTTCTATGGACGATTCTAGGAGGTGCTACCTTTTTGGGTTGCCAAGCTTGGGAGTGGGCCCACTTTATTCACGGAACAGAAGAAGGCGGTGAAGTGCTACGACTTGTAAATGGTAGCTGGATCAAAGAAACTGTTTATGGTGCTAGCTTGGGCATTAATCAATATGGCCCACCAGATTTTGCTAACCTGTTCTTCTTTATTACAGGATTTCATGGGTTGCACGTTACAAGTGGGGTACTCCTAATTATTCTTACATTCTATAACACCGCTACAGGTGTATATGAAAGGAGAGGACATTATGAAATGGTAGAAAAGATTGGACTTTACTGGCACTTTGTTGATCTAGTATGGGTGTTTGTGTTCACCTTCTTCTATCTAGTATAGGTTTCGTCTTAAATTATTAGCTAATATAAAATATACTTTTGTGATGACATCAGAAGAAACAAGCCATATAAAGGTAATACCTGCCGATAAGGATAAGATCAAAAAAATCTGGACAGTTGCCATGTATTTGGCAATTGCAACAGGTATTGAATTCTTGTTCGCGTTCACTATGGCACCTGGAACACTAAGAACTTCCATATTTGTAGGGTTAACTATTGTTAAAGCATTTTACATCGTGGCAGAATTCATGCACTTAAAACACGAAGTAAAAGTATTGATATGGTCCATTATCCTACCCATGCTCTTTATAGTATGGCTTATAATTGCCTTGCTAATGGAAGGCAATGCCATTTTTGATGTGAGAATGTAGTGCGTTTGTATAGTAGCTTTTGAGAAGCTGCCCCAACGCATACATTGCATGTCCAATTTAAGATATGCTTATGAAATTTACATGGAAGACCGGTATACTGCTGTTAATTCTAGCTATACCGGTTTTAATTTATTTATTCCTTCAGGGATTTGGTGCGAACCAGTTCAACATCCCTGTGTACTATGAAGAGGGTGTTCATTCTTCTATGGCCGATTGCGAGTTTTCAGAAGGGCAGCATTATATTCCAAGTTTTTCACTTGTCAATCAGAACAACAAAGCCATAACAGATATGGCACTAGAGGGCAACATTACCGTAGTGGACTTCTTTTTCACTTCTTGTCCCGACATATGCCCCGTCATGACTTCAGAGCTAAGCAGGGTAGCCAGCGCTTTTCAAAATGAAGATCGGTTGAAAATAATGTCTTTTTCAGTAGACCCCACCTACGATACGCCAGAAGTTCTGAAGGACTATGCTGAAAACTATAATGCAAAGGTAGATAAATGGCAATTTGTTACGGGCGATAAAAAAGCAATATATGATTTGGCACGTTGTGGTTTTATTTTGCCTGTTCAGGATGGAGATGGTGGACAAGGAGATTTCATACACAGTGAAAAGTTGGTGCTTGTCGATCAAAATAAAAGAATAAGAGGGTATTACGATGGAACGGACAGAGAAGATGTTGATAGGCTGGTAGCAGAGATAGGGATCCTGTTGACCAATAGTAAATAATATAATTATAATATACGGCATGGTGACGAAGGAGAATGAAAGTAGGAATATGATAATTATATGGGTATTGTCCATTCTTATTCCTGTGGTTGTGGCGCTTTTGATGTTTCTTCCTTCTAGAGGTGTGGAAGAAACTTCTTGGGTATATATTCTGCCCCATTTGAACAGTATTCTTAATAGTACGACAGTAGTAATATTGATTTCGGGATTCTTTTTTATAAAGAATGGCCATGTTCAATATCATAAAACCTGCATGTCGATAGCCTTTACTCTAGGTACTTTATTTTTGGTGTCCTATCTGATTTACCATGCTTCAGCACCTTCCACTGTGTATGGCGATATAAATGGAGATGGGCAGTTAGACACATCTGAAGAAATTGCTCTTGGGAGCATGCGTACAGTTTATTTAATCATACTACTGTCACATATTTTACTGGCTATTGTAGTCGTGCCATTTGTGCTTTTAACCTTCTATTACGCTTTAACAAACAGGTTTGCAAAACATAGGAAAATTGTCCGGTTTACCCTGCCCATATGGTTGTATGTATCTATTAGTGGGGTGGTGGTTTATTGGATGATTAGTCCTTACTATTAACAATAAGCTTTCGAACGGAATATATATGGCGAGCAATATATTCCAAAAAGACTTTAATCTACCTTGCCTTCTGAGATAAAGTGGATAAATTTGTAGTACATTGCTTTATAGCGATAGCTTTAGCAGCTTAATATGCATAACATGAAGACAAATCATTATAAATATTATTTCGTATTGGCCTTTGTAGCACTCCTTTTATTATTCCCCGAAGGTGCTACAGCTCAGTGTGCCATGTGCAGAGCAACTGTAGAAAACAATGTGAGTGATGGAGCAGCAGGTTTTGCCTCAAACTTAAATTTGGGCATTCTTTACCTATTCCTTGCTCCTTATTTATTGGTAAGTGTGGTAGCCATAATGTGGTATAAACAAAGTAAAGCGAATGCACGGAAAATCAGAATTCAGCGCCATTATTGAAGCTAAATGCCCGAGATGTAGACAGGGAAATCTGTTTCCTTACTCTCCATTTAGTTTGACAAAATTCGATAAAATGAACAGCCACTGCCCTGAATGCAATTTTAGATTTGAGGTAGAGCCTGGCTTTTTCATCGGGGCCATGTATGTGAGCTATGCTATTGTTGTAGCGCTCATGATTAACGTAGGGGGATTGTTGTACATTTTGCTTGATAACCCTCCCAACTGGGTTTATTATGTAACCTTTCCTATAACCATTACCCTACTGCTTCCTTTTATATTCAGATATTCGAGGGTGCTATATTTATATGCGGTGGGCAGGGTTCCTTACAAAGATAAAGTATCATAATACAGCGAATTTTATAATTAAAAATGGTAAGTTGCTTATGATATAAGCAGAGGATAAACCTTGAAATTCAGAATTGTTAGGTATAAGTTTTTATTTCTTTCTTTAGCCTTTTTAATAGTATCGGCGTTGTTAGGTTCTTTTTTCATAAATGAAAGAAAGAGCCAGCAACAGTTTATTGCCAACACTGAAAAGAAACTTAACCAACAACTGGAAGTTCTTGACCAAGACCTTGCTAAAGTCGCTCGCCATATCCAAACCGTTCAAGACTTTTCTTTTACGGCCTTAGATATTCAGACTGAATACCCTTTTTATATCTACAACAGAGGTAATCTTGTTTACTGGTCAGATTTCAAATTTGTTCCTGAATATCAAAGTATAGCAGGGAACTATGATTATCGGTTCATCACACTTCGAACAGGTCAATATATCAGTCACAGGATTGTTGTGGAGAAAAATCAGGCTGTTTTGGAGCTTTATTCCTTTCTCCCGATTGTACATCAAAGCAAGATTGATAATAGTTATATTGAATCAGGCCTTAATGTCGATATATTTTCCAGCAGCAGCCTTAGCATTAGGTCCTTTCCTGCAAAGGGGGCTGCAGATATTCATACTGATAAGGGTGAATACCTTTTTTCTGTCCGATTTCTCAAAGGGTTTCAGTATAGCCCGCTAGGCATTAAGTTTTTGATAGTGGGATTGGTTTCCCTGTCGCTCGTGCTGATGCTTGTACATATAAGCATGTGGACCCGTGAACTGGAGAAGAAAGGAAAGCCTTTCACGGCACTTGTTTTGTTCAGTTTTTGCTTGGTGGCGATTCGTGGCCTGATGCTTACCTTCAATTTTCCATTTGACCTTACCCAATCACCACTTTTCAATTCCCGGCATTTTGCTTCCTCTATATTTAACCCATCGTTAGGCGATTTGCTGCTAAATAATCTTGTGTTGTTGGCAATTGCATACTTGGGGACAAAGCTCATCGTGAGGATGAACGTTTTACGGAGAATGCGTGAAATGAAAGTGTTAAGCCGAGTGGTAGCGGCAGTGCTTTTAATTACACTGAGTTATGCGGCCTTATATTTCCAATTTTATATCATAAGGACTTTATATTTTCACTCTCAGTGGTCTCTAGATATCACAACGGACATCACATTTTCTTCTTTCAAAATTATCAGCTATTGCATTTTCTTTATCAATGCTTTGGTGTATTTTCTTGTAGCGCATGCGATCTTTAAGCTGGTAATGCAGTTGGTGAAGGGAAGCTTTTATAATCTCATGACCGCCTTTGGCTTAGGGACACTCTTATTTATGACCGTGGCACATTTGTCTGGCTTGTCTTTTGTCGTGGTGTTGGTGGCGAATTTTGTTTATTTATGCCTTTTGTATTTCTTTAAGCTGCCTTCAAGTCTTGATGCGGTTAAATACAACACATTTTTGTATTTCTTTGCCAGTGCATTAACCAGTGCAGTGGTTGGAGCTTCTGCTGGCTATATTTTTGGACAACAGAAGAGTGTGAACGCCAAGAATCAATTCGCCAATCAGCTTTTGATTGATAATGATATTAGGGGAGAATATCTGCTGGCAGAAGCTGCTGAAAAAATCAAAACGGATATTTTTATAAAAAACAGGTTGTATAGCCCTTTTTATTCTAAGGAAATTATTGAGCAAAAAATCAGGAGAGTCTACCTCAATAACTACCTCGATCGATATGATATTCAGGTTTACTTGTTTAATGCGCAAGGAAGGCCTTATAACTATCAAGTACCCAACTTTTCAGTTTTTATCAATGCCTTCGCTCATGAACAATATGAGACCGATTATTCAGGAGTTTATTTTATCAATGAATCCCCACTCTCTCCTCTAAAACGCTATCTCGTTTTTGTAGATATCAACAGGTATGGAAGTACGATTGGTTATGTTGTGCTTGATCTCAAGCTGAAGAAAATTATTCCTAATGCCGTGTACCCAGAGCTTATCGTGGACAAGCGTTTTGTACAATCTGATGAAGGAGATTATAGCTATGGTATATTTCAAAATGGCGCGTTGATCAACAATGCTGGGATGTTCAATTATCAGAAAGGGTTTAACGAGTCTTTGTTGAAAGATCCTAACCTTTTTGTAGATGGCATAATCGTGAACGGTCATCACCATCTTGGTATTACAGGAGGAGGTGAAAGGGTGGTTGTAGTATCCTCAGAAGTATATCCATGGAGAAATGTATTGGCAAACTTTTCATTCTTGTTCCTGCTATTGGTTTTCACGACCAGTTTATTTATCCTCGTCAAGACAATTTATAATGGAAGGGGTAAGGTTAACTTGAACTATGCGAGTAAGATCCAGCTTTACCTTAATCTGGCCTTTTTTCTGCCGTTATTGATTGTGAGCGTGACTACCTTGAGTTTGATCAGCTCTTCTTATAAGAAGGATATCATCCAACGATACAATAAAAAGGCTGAAAGCCTTAGTACAAATATTGCCAACTCTTTAGACAATTATACCCATAATAGGTTCGGAAGGGAGCAACTTTCTAATGAACTGGCGCAGATAGCCCGGTATTCGGAATCTGACATCAATCTTTTTAGCGTTACCGGGCGGCTTATAACGACAAGCCAGCCCACTATATATGAAAATGACCTTCTTTCTGAATATATAAACCCTATGGCTTTGGGCATTATAAAAGAGCAAGAAAATGATCAGGTGATATTGGAGGAGAAAGTTGGGAGTTTACTTTATAAATCGGCTTACGTAGCGGTAAAGTCATTTGAGACCGGAGAGCTGATGGGCGTTCTTAGTATTCCTTTCTTTGACTCTCAATACGAATTAGAAGAGGAAATCATTGATATCGTGGCCAACATCATGATTTTATTCACTTTCATTTTTCTTGCGATCCTTATCGTTTCCTATTTTGCCTCACATATTTTGACGTTTCCACTCAAGTATATCACGCAAAAAATCAAAAGGACCTCTTTGTCGGTATACAATGAGCCCTTGGTATGGAACACAAAGGATGAGATTGGACTATTGGTGGGGGAGTATAACCGCATGCTAGAGAATTTGGAAGAAAGTAAGAATGCTTTGACTAAAAGTGAAAAAGAGTCGGCTTGGCGTGAAATGGCCAAACAAGTAGCCCATGAGATCAAGAATCCCCTTACGCCCATGAAGTTAACACTTCAGCACCTGAATCGAATTTTACATGAAGAGAAAGAAACAGATAAGGACACAATAGACCGTTCGATCAATACGCTGCTGCAGCAAATAGATACTTTAAGTGATATCGCTACATCATTCTCGGCGTTTGCCCAAATGCCCATACCTAAGCAGGAGCCCTATGAAATCGTAAGTGTTTTGAAACGGACAGTTCTTTTGTTCGAAAATGAAAAGAATGCTGATATCCATATACAGCATGTGAAGGAGGAAGTCTATGTGGAGGGCGATAAACAACTTATGGGCAGGATATTCTCCAATCTGATCATCAATGGGATTCAGTCTGTGCCTGCTTCAAGAAATGCCCGGGTTGATATAAAGTTAGAAGTTAAAGGAGATACGTTGTTTCTTCAATTCAAAGACAATGGAGAAGGAATAGCGGAGGAGATTAGAGAGAAGGTTTTTGTGCCTAATTTCAGTACAAAATATGCCGGCTCTGGCATTGGTTTGGCTATTGCCAAGAGAGGGATTGAACATGCTGGCGGATCCATATGGTTCGAAACCGAAGTAGGGGCAGGCACTGTTTTCTATATTTCTTTACCTATAGTGAGTTGATGAATGCGATTGGGGATCAGTCTCATATCGCTGCTATGTTTGATGCCACTTGTGGCTGTAAATGCTCAAGATAATCCAACAATATGTAAATGGCTGTCGGTAAAGGATCCACCTACTCTTTTGGACAGTCTTTCTGTTTTGCCCTCCAGCATTGTGTTCAATAGCGCCGACAGTATTTCCCATAGTTATGATTTGAGTACTGGAGAAATTGCGATTTCTACCCCTATAAGCCATTTGGACTCTGTAGAAATATGCTATGTTCAGCTGCCATTTCCCTTGCATCTTAAAGTCCAAAACCGTGATCTTGCGCTATATGATTCCAATGCACTATTTGTAGACAAACGAAATCTGGATAATGGTTTTATTGGCAGGCGGGAGGAACTGTTCCCGACGCAAGGGTTGGATAAGAGCGGTAGCATCACAAGAGGCGTCTCAGTAGGAAATACTCAGGATGTATTTGTGAATTCTGCGCTAAATCTACAGTTAGAAGGGAAATTGACAGATGATATCAACATCAGGGCTGTGATTACAGATCAAAATATTCCTTTTCAGCCCGAAGGGAACACGCAGCACGTACAGGATCTTGACAGGATTTTGGTGGAGTTTTATAACGACGATTTTTCGGTTACCGCTGGCGATATCGTGCTCAATAATCAGCCTTCTGCTTTTTTGAGATATAATAAGCAAGTGCAAGGCGGACAGGCTTCAGCCCGCTATAAGCTTTTTGAGAATAGCACATCCCAAACAAAAGTAGGTGCTTCGATAGCCAAAGGGAAGTATGCCTCTGAACAGGTGGAAGTGAAAGAAGGTGTTCTCGGCCCGTACAAACTGCGTGGATCACAGAATGAGCCATTTGTAATCGTGCTTGCCAATTCAGAGAAGGTTTACCTTGATGGACAATTGCTGCAGCGAGGCTATGACCATGATTACGTCATCGACTATAACCAAGGGGAGATCACTTTTACGAATAACGTTTTGATTACACGATACTCGAGATTGAAAGTAGATTATGAGTATTCTGATAGAAACTACAGCAGGTCTATTATGAGTGCCAGTCATACACAAAGTATGGGTGCTTTGAACTTATTTGCCCACTATTACAATGAAAAAGACAATCCTAACAGGCCGCTAGCTTTTGATCTTAGTGAAGATGACAAAAGGTATTTAAGTGAGATAGGAGGGCATATCAACCAAGGGATTATTTCCGGAGCGGATAGTGTTCCCTATAATCGCAACATGGTTTTATATAAGAAGGTGGACACATTGGGCTATTCATCTGTGTATGTGTTTTCAACCAGCCCAGATAGTGCGGCTTTTGATGTGTCTTTTTCTGATGTAGGGCAAGGCAATGGACATTATGCATTGGAAGACGCTAATGTGAACGGAAGAGTTTATCGATGGTTGGCTCCTATAAATGGTGTCCCACAAGGACGTTATGAGCCGATTATCGCCATTCCTACACCTGCCCAAAAAAAGATGTTTACTTTTGGAGGCGATTATCAGCTTTCGAATTATGAAACAGTGTTCTCAGAAATGGCTATTTCCGACCATGATAACAACCTGTTTGCACGCAATGCTACAAAAGATACAAAGGGTATTGCCTATAAAGGAAGCATCAAGAGCGAAGGCAGGCAATTGCCTTTTTTAAATGACTATCGATGGAAAGCAGCATTGGGTTATGAGTTCAATCAGTTCTCTTTTCAGCCTATAGACAGGTTCAGGACAATTGAATTTGATAGAAACTGGAATATGGCCCCCGATACAGCGCGCCATTTCGATGATAGAATAGTTGATTTTTCAGCAGGCATTTATGACAGTCAGAAAAACTTCATCCAATACGCGTTTGTGCATCGGGACAAAGGGGAAGATGTGAAAGGCTATCAGCAAACAGTGAGGATAAGGCAAAAAATAGGGAGGTTTTTGATGGAATCGGCCTTGTTTTCTCTTGATGCAGCGCATGAAGCCACTCAGTCGGACTGGAAGAGCTTTGAGGGAGCACTTTCCTATGAGTCAAGACTATTTGTGCCGGGCTATAGACACAGTCTCGAACGCAATAGGGTCAGGGTTAAGGATACAGATTCCCTGCTTGGTTTACTTCCTAATCTTCCCTTGCCGCTACATTATAATGCCCATACTTTTTTCATTAAGAATAACGATACGCTGAAAACTCAATTCAACTTATATTATACCTTGCGGGAGGATGAGCAACCCGTAATGGGTATTTTGAAAAAAGCCAGTGAGTCAAAGACATTAGGTTTTCGGGTTGTCCCATATTTTGATGAACGGCATGATGTTGATTTCTCCGTTACCTATCGAATCCTGGAGAATAGTGGCGTGCAAGAAGTCGGTAAACGTGAAGAAACCATCATGGGAAGGCTGGACTGGTATGCCAATATGCTGAATAGGCATGTTCGGTCAGAAATGACTTATGCCATCGCCAATGCACAAGAGCCTAGACGAGAGTTTGTATTCTTAAAAGTGCCGACTGGAGAAGGTACGCACACTTGGAGAGATGAGAATGAGGATGGCATACAGGATTTGTTTGAATTTTATGAGGCTATTAATCCTGATGAGCGGAATTATATCAAAGTTTTTGTGCCCACACAAGAGTACATCTTGGCATACTCTTCCAATTTCAATTATCGGCTAAATATCAGCATGCCACGAGCATGGAGGAACGCCTACGGATTCAAGCGATTTTTGTCTGAATTCTCTAATATAACTACATGGAATATCGATAAAAAGCATACAGATACCCGTGCATCAGCCCGTTTTGTCCCATTTGTAAATGCTGTTGCAGCGGATGACTTATTGTCTGTTCATGAAAACTTTAGAACGACAATGTTTTATAATCGGTCCAATCCAAAGTTTGGGATGGACGGAGGGCTTGTAGTAGCCGAAAGAAAAGAGCTGCTCACGAATGGATTCAACACCCGAAAGGACCAGGAGTTCCACCTTAATGCACGGGCAAATATAAAGAGGCAATATAACCTAAGGCTTGGAGGGAAAAGCGGAACGATATTCAATGCATCTGATTTCTTATCGGGCAGGAATTATGAGATAGTGTACCAGTCTGTGCACCCTGAATTCGAGTGGCTTCCTATGCTGAACCTTCGGTTGACGGCAGAATATAATTGGACAGACAAAAGAAATGTTATGGCTGAGAATACCAATGAAACAGCGATGATACATTCCCTAGGGATAGAAGGGCGCTATACAAAAGTTTCTCAAAGGACATTGAATTTGCAAGTTAAGTACATCAATATTGATTTTGAAGGGGAAGAAAACTCGGCAGTTGGGTATGCGCTATTGAATGCCCTAAGGCCTGGCAATAACTTCACTTGGTCCTTCAATCTACAGCAAAAAATTACAGAAGGTTTTCAAATCAGCATTAACTATGAAGGGAGAAAATCTACCGAGCAAGATGTTATTCATATCGGCCGCATGCAGGTGAGCGCGCTGTTCTGATAGGGACATTGGTGTACCTCTGTATGTAGTACTAGGACAAAAGCCATAATATACGCCATGCTATATTTTTGAATAGCTTGGATAAGCGTAGCAGCGACCCTGATGGCAGCGAATACCCCACAGGACGTGAGGTACGAGTGGCCGAGGAGTAGTAGCGAACAGCAGGAAAAGGCGCCCAAAAAAGAAAACTAAATTTAAAAATATGAAATGAATTTGCCTAATTTGTTGACTTCAACCTTTTCATGAAATTGGAGGCATAAACAAAGTCATCCAGTTCTTTTACATCAGAATGTAGGATGTCGGTTTTATTTCCTTCCCAAAGTTTCAAGCCTTTGTACAGGAAAATAATGTAGTCGCCATTTTCCATAACTGAATTCATATCATGGGTTACGACTACAGTAGTAAAATTGTACTCTTCTGTGATTTCTTTGATAAGGTTATCGATGAGGATGGAGGTTTGTGGGTCGAGACCTGAGTTTGGCTCGTCGCAAAACAGGTATTTTGAACTGTTTACGATAGCCCTGGCAATTCCTACTCTTTTCTTCATGCCTCCACTGATTTCTGAGGGCATTTTTTTGTTGACATTTTCTAATCCTACCCGCTTTAAGCAAAAGTTGACCCTGTCCAATTTTTCATCTTTTGGCATTGTGGTCAAGATATCCAATGGAAACAGCACATTTTCTTCGACCGTCTTGGAATCGAATAGGGCAGACCCTTGAAAAAGCATGCCTATTTCTCTCCTTATTTCGGTACGTAAATCTCGATTGCCATGCGTAAAGTCTCTATTGTCATAAAATACGGCCCCCTCATCGGGCACGACCAAGCCCACGATGCACTTCAATAAAACGCTCTTTCCTGTACCACTTGCCCCAATGATCAAGTTCATGCGGCCTTTTTCAAAGATGCCATCTATTCCGTTAAGAACTATTTTTTCATCGAATGACTTTTTGATGTTCTTTATTTCTATCATTTGGAGAAAGGTGTTTTACTCAACATATGGTATAAGGATATTATAATAACAACTGCGCTAGCAGATAATCTGCAAGCAAGATAGCGATGCAACTATTGGTTACTGCGCTAGTGCTTGATATTCCTACTTCTAGGGCCCCTCCTTTGGTATAAAATCCCTTATATGAGGAAATAGAAGCTACCAGGAAGGCAAAAACGACGGATTTTATCATCATGAAAGTGATGGTGAACTCGTTGAAATCTGCTCTGATGCCGTAAATGTATTCCTCGCCGGTGACTGCATTGGTAAGCGTACCTGCCAAGAACCCTCCCAATATCGAAAGAAATGCAGCCAGTATAACCAAAAGCGGGTACATGAGCATGGCAGAAATAATCTTGGGTAGCACGAGATAAGAGGATGAGTTAATGCCCATTACCTCTAAAGCATCAATTTGTTCAGTAATCCTCATGGTGCCAAGCCCACTGGCTATGTTAGAGCCGACCTTTCCGGCAAAAACTATGGCCGTAATGGTTGGAGCAAGCTCTAAAAGTGTCATATCCCTGACAATCAGTCCAATAACGTAATCGGAGATCAGCGGGCTTACCAAGTTATAGGCAGTCTGAACGCACGTAACAGCTCCAATAAAGGTGGACACGATGGCAACGATCGTAATAGACTTTATGCCAATTTGAATTGATTCATCGATAACTAGCCTAACATAAGTGTTAAAGGATTCTCTATTGTTAAAAAGTGATCCTAAAAAAAGAATATAATTTCCCAGACTTTTCATTGAACAATGCTTATTCCCCGATGAATTCGTTTTCTCGGTTTGAAAGGATAATTTTACAAACCTTCCTTATGATCAACACACAAAACATTAACTTATAACAGAAAAAGATGCTATTAGTTAATAATGCTTATAATTCGGAAAAATACTAAATAATTATCAAAAAGATTTAGTAAATGCCTGTTTCCTTCTAATTTTACAGGGATTGGTCTGAGCTTAGGAATATTAACGAAATGATGCGATAATGGGAAAAATAATTGTTGTGACGGGTGGCACCAAGGGTATAGGATATGCAATCTTAAAGCGGTTTGCCGCCGATGGATTTAACTTGATAACTTGTTCGAGAAACAAGACCGAGCTGGAAAATATCGTATCACAACTGGCCGAAGAATATAATGTTAAGGTGTGGCACGCGGTAGCTGACTTGTCTCAAAAGAGCGAAGTCCAAAATTTCGTTCAATTTATTAATTCATTGGAAGTATCTATAGATGTTGTAGTCAATAATGCGGGATTGTTTATACCTGGTGCCGTACACCTTGAAGAGGATGGTGCGCTAGAGCTTATGATCAACACAAATCTATATAGTGCCTACTACCTTACGAAGGGCCTGGTCCATGATATGAAGGCAAGGAAGCAGGGGTATATATTTAATATGTGTTCCACCGCCAGCATCGTTCCTTATGTAAATGGCGGAAGTTACTGCATTTCAAAGTTTGCCTTGCTGGGTATGACCAGGGTGTTGCGGGAAGAAATGAAACCTTTTGGCGTGAAGGTGACAGCAGTATTGCCAGGTGCCACCCTTACGGCTAGTTGGGATGGTACAGACCTCCCTAAGGAACGCTTTATGCAGCCTGAAGATGTTGCCGAGGCAATTTGGACAGCTTATAATCTTTCTCCCTATTCAGTTTTGGAAGAACTGTTGATTCGGCCGCAATTAGGAGACATATAAAGCGTGAGTAGCTATTGCTGTCTTAGTGTTTTTAATGGTTGATAAACCTTCTTCGGCAGATTGATAATAAAAGTGCTTCCTTCATTGAGAGCGCTGCTTATCTCTAGGGTTCCGCCCATCTTCTGGACAAACTCCTTGCAGAGCATCAGGCTTAAACCTCTATGGCTTGGGCTGCTACCGGAATCGATTGCATTGGGGTGCTGATCGATGTTGAATAGCCTCGAAACCGTTTCATCATCCATGCCTATACCATTGTCTTTTATAGAGATGGTAAATACCTCATCGCTGTTGCGGAGCTTTAGAATGATTGCGCTGTTTTCATGGGAGAATTTGATGGCATTGCTCACTATATTGCGTAAGATGAATTCGATCATGTGGGCATCACTCATGGCATTAATCTCACAATTGATGTTTTTCAATAAGGCAATTTTCTTTTTGTCCGCCGATGGCTTCATCAACTTAAGAGTATAGGCGATCATCTTATTGATATTGATATTGTCTGTTTGGATGGGCTCCCAATTGCTTTGGGCCATTGACCACCTAGATACATTATTCAAAACGGTAATGAGGTGATTTAAAGGCTTTTCTAAAGATGCAGAAAAAGAGGCCAGTTCCCACGGCATAAAATTGCCTTCCTTAGTTTTTAATGTATAGGCATAACTTTTCAATGCCAACAATGGCGTACGAAGATCTCTTGAAATTATAGAAAGAAACTTCTCCTTGGCAATTCCTTGGTTTTTGATCTGCTCCTCGTAGTCGTCCAATTTGCCTTTAATTAAAGCTACTTCTTGGTGTTGTTGTAAAAGCAATTCTTTGTGGGCTTTTAACAGCCTTTTGATTTTTGTACGCGCTATGACCAAATGAATGGTCAGCAGCGTAATTGCCATAAAACTAAGACCTATTAATAATCTAAGAGGACTGAGAGTGGAATATATTGCCTGCCATTTATACAAAGGTATAATGGTGTACCATTCTAAGCTGGCTTGCGATATGGGCGCATATGTATATGTTGCTATGAATGTCATGGCAAATATTGCACCTACTATATATGCAAACCTATGTTTTTTAAGCTTCATTACTCTTTGGGTGATTAGTGGTTAAATAGGAGTTTTAACAGTTAGGTACAATATAATAATTATTTGTTTTAAACAATCGATTGCAATAAGTATTTAAAAAAATCTTTCATTTTTTCATGAAAGCCACCGTTTTTAAAATGCAAAATTTTTTTCATGGAGCTTTCTTTCGTAACCCTCAAGTCGCTATAGACAGGTTCATAACTAGTAATAATTTAATAAAGTATTATGGACCAAGGTCAATTTCAGCGTGTTCTCAACGGCTCTTTTTAGGAGTAACTTTTTAAAATTGAAAAGGTTTCTTCAGCTCTACAGGATGATTTCAGGATAGTTGCTCCGAATTGAAGCAAATTTGTTAAATAGTTATCCCCTTATTTCTGGAGCTAATTTCTGGAGGTTCAATACTTGAAAGATTGTTTAGTACAAAAATCCTATATTTGCTTCATGCTGTCTAAAAGAACAAAATACGCTATCCACGCACTGGTGCATCTGGCTAAAAAATATGGAGAAGGACCTGTTTTGATAAGTAAGGTGGCCGAAACCGAAAATATTCCTCGTAAATTTTTAGAAGCCATTTTATTAGACCTAAGAAATGCAGGCATTGTGAATAGCAAAAAAGGCAAGGGGGGAGGATACTACTTATTGCGAGACCCCGAGGAGGTAAATATTGCTGAGATTATGCGTCTTTTCGACGGTCCTATTGCCCTTCTGCCGTGTGTTACCCATATGTATTATGAGCGCTGCGAAGAATGTGTAGATGAACAAACATGCGGCATAAGGCGAGTAATGTTGAGGGTAAGGAATGAAACCGTAAGTCTACTCAAGGGAGCAACATTGGCCTCTATCCTCAGGAAAGAAGATTTTTTACAAAAAAATGCCTCTTTGTAATTTTTTTATTCAATAGTCTAGTTAATTGATAGACTTTATATGATATTTGCTCCCATAATTATAATCCTATGATTTTTTATCGATTTTTCATTGTAGAAAGAACCCATCCTTGTGGGGGAATCCTTAGGTGCAATAGTCTGTGTACCAGCTATCGATGTATTCGCTAAGCGAAATATTTTTAATAGACTATTCATAATTTTTATAGCAATGAAAAAAAATCTATTCATCTTTTTGATCTTATCAATAGGGCATACAGTATATGCACAAGATCTACCCCATATACCTGAAGAATTGAAGATTTCTATAGAATTCAGACCAAGGGCTGAACTGAGGAATGGCTATCGGCATTTGAGAAATGACACAACACGAGCCGCTTTTTTTACCTCACAGCGAAGTCGGTTACGTTTTCATTATCAGCGTCCCGGACTGATTTTTCACATTTCCATTCAGGATGTAAGGGTTTGGGGCGATGATGATACTCGGTCCACAGAGGGTACTTTGCAGGTTTTTGAAACTTACGTAGAGCCATCTATTGCGAAGGGCCTCTCTGTAAGAATAGGTCGTCAGCAAATTTCGTACGACAATCAGCGTTTGTTTTCGCAGAACAACTTCCGTCAGACGGGTAGGAGCCATGACGCCGTTCGATTTATTTATGAAAATGCTAAAATTAAAACGGAATTAGCTGGAGCTTTTAATCAGAATAGTGAACGAACTTTCGAAACAGACTATTCTCCCGGTTTTGATAATTATAAAGTTCTGTTGGTCCATTATCTCCGTTACAGGCTGGCGGAGGACTTTATCCTAACGACAATAAATGCAACAGATGGTTATCAGGACAAAACCAATGCTCGCACAACGCATTATCGGTTTACCAATGGAGGAAGAGTCGAATATGAGAACGGGAACTGGTGGCTGACCCTGGCCGGATATTACCAACATGGTTATACCGCTACAGGGAAGAATATTAAAGCCTTTTATTTTCAACCGGAAGTTAGACTTAAACCCTATAATCGCACTACGTTTTGGCTAGGTGCTGAAATATTCAGTGGAGAAGATGTAAGCAAGAATGATGGGGTATCCCGTTCGTTCGCTCCATTGTATGGATCCAATCACAAGTTTTTGGGCAATCTAGATTATTTCACAAACTATCCCGGAGACTTCAGCAATGCTGGCATTGTCAATCCTTATTTGTTTGTGCTTTATACTTTAAATCCAAAACTGGCCTTGCGAATAGACAATCATCTCTTCTACGCTTTTAGCGATCTAGTAGTCAATGATCAAGTTTCTTCTAAATACCTTGGTTTTGAGAATGATCTGTCGCTTTTGTATGTGCCTAATGACTACACAAAGTTAAACCTTGGTTTTTCCTGGATGGTGGCCCAAGGATCTATGGAACATGTGAAAAAAGGAGGTAATAGCAGTAAGGTCCCTTATTGGTCCTACTTAGAGGTTACTTTCAGCCCAGATATTTTTACATGGTCAAGTAAAAACACCCAATAATTTAATTCCACAACTAAAAGCAGCATTCAACTTTTATTATTATGAAAACACGCCTAAAATCCACAATAGTTATTGCTTTATTATTGATAAGCTTTAGCTGCTCTACAAGAAATGATCAAGACTCTGGCCAAAGTGGGACAACATTGAAAGGAAGAATTTCCATTTCAGGGGCTTTTGCACTTTATCCATTAGCCAACGTATGGGCAGAAGAATTTAATAAGCTGCATGCAGATGTAAGGATCAATATTTCTGCCGGAGGTGCAGGAAAAGGCATGGCAGATGCCCTCTCAGGAGCTGCTGACTTGGGCATGTTCTCGAGAGAAATTACCTCGATTGAGCTTGAGAAGGGCGCCTGGGGAGTGGCTGTTGCCAAAGATGCGGTGTTGCCCACTATTAATATCAACAACCCTCAATTAGCTGTAATAAAAGAGAAAGGCCTCACCCAAGAAATCTTTAGAAAGATATTTATCACTGAGGAAATCAAAACTTGGGGAGGAGCTTTAGGCAACAATAGTAAGGCAAGCATTGGTCTGTATACTCGCTCAGATGCAGCGGGTGCAGCTGCCGTTTGGGCTGAGTACTTAGGCGCTTCTGGACAAGAAGAGTTGAAAGGAGTTGGGGTTTTTGGAGATCCAGGGCTTGCAGATGCTGTCAGGAAGGATAAAAACGGGATAGGATTCAACAATATAATTTATGTGTATGATCTCGAAACCGGTAATAAATATCCGGGCATTGAAGTCATCCCGATTGATACCAATGAAGATGGGATTATTAATGAGGATGAAAAGGTATATGACAACATGGATCAGATCAAAGCGGCCATCGGATCTGGCAAATATCCATCACCACCTGCTCGTGACCTGTATTTTGTTTCAAACGGCAAGCCACAGAATGCAGCCACTGTAGCATTTCTTCAATGGGTTTTAACTGAAGGTCAAAAATTTGTCAGTGACGCAGGTTATATACAATTGACCGAAGAAAAGATCAGCATTGGATTATTGGAATTGAATGAAAACAAAAGCTCTCGATGATCAGCAGAAGAATACAAGATTTCGCATCTTCTACATGGATGATAGCAGCGGTATCCTTAGTGCTACTACTGCCTCTAGCCATCGTTACAGGCCTCGTTATTAAATCTTGGCCTATTCTGGAGCAGGAAAAGTTGCACCAATTGCTTTTTTCCTCCGAATGGCAACCTATGCAGGAAAAATTTGGCTTTCTTCCATTTATACTGAGTTCCGTTATTGTATCATTGATCGGTTTGTTGATTATGGTGCCCGTCGGGCTTTTCCCCGCTATTTACCTGACCCAATATGCCTCGCCAAGGTTGCTTAAAGTCATGCGGTCGGTAATTGACATCTTGGCTGGTATACCATCGGTTATTCATGGGGTTTGGGGGGTTCTTGTGGTGGTGCCATTGGTCGCACATGTTTTGGCACCAGCCTTTGGCAAAGATACCTCAGGTTATACCATTTTGGCTGGAAGTATCGTGCTGGCCGTAGCAGTAATTCCTTTTGTATTGCACATGCTTTTAGAAGTTTTCAGGGGCGTACCCATAGAGTTAAAAGAATCTGCTCTGTCTTTGGGGGCTACCTATTGGGAAACTATCAAGAAAGTGGTGCTTAGAAAGGCGATGCCCGGTATATTGGCGGCTTTTGCTTTGGGTGTTTCTAAAGCTTTTGGAGAAACCATTGCAGTCCTTATGGTAGTAGGCAATGTTGTGCAGGTGCCGGTCAGTGTTTTTGATGCCGGGTACCCCTTGCCTGCACTGATTGCCAATAATTATGGCGAAATGCTTTCTATTCCGATGTATGACTCAGCTTTGATGTTTGCTGCGCTGCTTTTATTTGCTGTAGTGCTCCTGTTCAATTTGCTGTCGCGTTTTTTAATTCATAAAACAACAACTTCATAGTTATGTCTAGAAAATCATTGGAAGAGCAATTTTTTAAATACCTGATGGCTTTTTTCACCTTTGGCCTTATTGCCTTGCTAATTTTTATTGTGTATGAGATTTTTGAAAAGGGAATTCCGGCATTGACCTGGGAGATGGTGAGTCAGGTGCCCAAAGGCGGCTTTTATTTTGGTAAGGAAGGTGGAATTTTAAATGCCATCGTGGGAACGCTTTACCTGTCGATGGGTGCAGGGATATTGTCCTTTCTGATTAGCCTACCGGTTGCCATGTTCATTAACATTGCCTTAGTAAGGCGTCCTAATTTACAACATACAATACGGTTTGTACTCGATCTACTGTGGGGGGTGCCGCCTATTGTTTATGGTGCTTTCGGATTCGCCCTGATGCTGGTGCTGGGCTTTCCGTCCTCTTTGTTGGCGGGCACCTTTACCATCACATTTTTAATCACGCCTATCATGATACGTGCTATGGATGAAGTAATCCATAACACACCGATTGGGTTGATGGAAGCCGCTTATTCCTTAGGCGCTACGAGGTATGAAACAGCTTTTAAGATTTACTTGCGCCAGGTCTTGCCCGGTATTGCTACTGCATTTCTTTTGGCATTTTCCAAAGGCGTGGGCGATACTGCGGCCGTCCTGTTTACCGCTGGCTATACCGACTATATACCAGAAAGTTTGAGCGACCCTGTGGCTACGCTTCCATTGGCTATTTTCTTCCAACTAGGGTCGCCCATACCTGAAGTTAAAGCCCGAGCTTATGCTGCAGCTGTCATACTTACCGCATTAATATTATTGATCAGCCTGTTATCAAGGCTTGTCGCTTCCAAACTTTCAAAAAATACATTCTGATGAAAAAAGCAAAAACTAACACCCTCCTATATGGAGAAAGTATTAATCATGAGGACTCTCCTCAAGAATATGCAATAGAAATTGAGGGGTTGAATGTCTATCACGAAAAGAACCACATTTTAAAAAATATCAACTTAAACATCCCTAAAAATCAACTTACTGTGTTTTTGGGCGCTTCTGGCTGTGGTAAAACCACTTTGCTCAAATCGCTCAATCGATTGACCGATCTGCACAGTGGGATGAAAGTGGAAGGGAGTATCCGATTGGGTGAACAAAATATTTTGGCACCTGGAAATGACATGGCGGCACTACGGCAAAAGATGGGGCTTTTGTCCCAGCGCCCTTATCCACTGCCCATGAGCATCTTTGAAAATATCGCCTTCGGATTAAAAATAAAAGGGGTAAAGAATAAAAGTGAAATAGCAGATAAGGTGGAGTTCCACTTAAAGCAGGTGGCGCTATGGGAAGAGGTAAAGGATCGGTTGAAGACCCCGGCCTCTCGATTGTCGATAGGGCAGCAGCAACGGTTGTGTTTGGCAAGAGGGCTGGCTGTAAACCCAGCAATAATATTAGCGGATGAGCCTACATCTGCTTTGGACCCCATTTCTAGCAGAGCGATTGAAGAACAGTTTCAAGAGCTCAAAAAAGATTATACCATTATATTGGTAACCCACATTTTGCGTCAAGCCAAACGATTGGCCGATAACGTAGTATTCATGTATTTTGGAGAAGTGATAGAGGAAGGGGATCCGAAAGAGGTTTTTAAAAACCCTAAGACGCAAGCCTTGACAGAATACCTTCACGTGGGGCACTAGTGCCAGTTTGATTGAAGATCAATGTATTGAATACCTTCGACGGACAGGTATTCAATATGAAGTTTAAAATTAGTTCTTGGGCTCTTTTGAATCCTTCTCGCTTGTGGATATAGCATCAATAACCGTTAGTGCTGCACCAAAACCAGCAAGGATACATAGGATCCATATAAATAAATCCACTCCAAAAGTAACCGGTGCATTGAATAAGGCAGTAAGCATAATTGTAAATTTTAACTTTGAATCGATGATGCAATATTAGAATAAAACGAAACAATTATCAAACTGTTTTTGGCCTTATGTTCTCCTATGCAACTTAGGCGATCTACTCTATTCACTTTTCTGCAATTTCTTTGCTTTAAATCCTGTCAAAATTTTGTTGAGCATGCTGATTGTTATAAGGTAGGTAGGTTTCACGCCGGCCAAACCCAGACTTCCAGAGGCGAGTGTGCTACCGGTCACCAATGGATTGTCCGAGGCGTAATAGGCATAGCTAAGTTTAATGTCTTTTCGCACACTGTTGCGGATCATAGAAGCGGCTTGAATAGCTTTTTGCAAATGAGCGCCTTCCATTTCTAATCCTACCACGGCCCAAGAACTGTTTTTAAAATACTCTAAAATATCCTTATTTTGCAAGGAGGTGCCCAGTACTGTGATCATGGGGCCATGAAAAACCCTTCCAATATCATCATAAGACGCTAGTTCAAAATGGTTGTGGATAGGGTAGTTGTCTGCGGTGCCTTCGAATATATGTGCCGTAGGAATCATGATATCACCTTTGTCCCCATCTAATATTCCAGCTTTTCCTATAACAGATACAGATTGCGCTAATAGCGGATATTTATCAGGCCCCTCTTCGTATGGTTTTAGCAGCTCATCCATGGTTTCATAGGCCTGTTCTCCAAAGGCATAGTCCATCACCAAAATGACTGGTTGCTGCGTTTTTAGATACTCCCTGTCGATGGATAGCTCAGGAGAGATCGATTCCAGATCAATTTTGGACGTGTCGAATATCTGTACGGAAATATTAGTCTTAGAAGTATCGTGCAATACATACATACCATGATTTAAGGCATATGCCTCTACTGCATGCTGCATGCCATCGTTAGGGGACTGGCTTAGCTCTTTAGCGATATCAAATATAGATTTCTTTTTACCTGTTTTGCTTTGAAACACGGCATAGGCATACAGGGTGTTCATGACACTGTGCAGGTTGGCGCTTATAATATGGACAGGCCGGTTCATGAGGTCCTTTTGTAGGAGTAAGTGTTTAATGTTTGAAGCCCATCTTTCGCCATAAATATGGTGCCCAATCCTTTCCCGAAGTGCTGCACTAAAATGTATTTCCCGATCCTTGTCCGATAAGGCCTCTTCTATGGCTATTCTGCCTATCCAGTAGATGATATGAAAGAGATTGTTGTTAGAGGAGCTATGGTTAAATCTTTCATAGGCTATTTCTGTCTCTTCATAAGTCCTGCCCAAAATGGCGCTCAAATAAACGAGGGCAAGCTCCTTTTCATTTTCAACAAGCGAGAAATTGTCCTTTACGATTTCTTCCAACCTTAGCCATTCCCTGGTTTTTTTTCCTTCTTCATCTAGGGCATATCGTCTTATTTTTTCCGCCTCGATATAGAGAAAGGTTAGATGGGTGAGGATATCATATATCTCGCTTCTTCCTCGAGTGAGCTCGATTACCATTAGCTCCTGATCTATCCTATAGCAATTTCTGCGTCTTTTGGAAGGAATGATGACCTCAAAGCTAGATTCACCCAGGCCTTCTTCGGAAGTGAGTTTTATTACCCTGCATTCTTCAATGCCCCGTGGCAATCTGTCAATTACATATAAAAGCCCTTGCAACTCAACCTTTTCCTGTTCAGCAATTGTGCCATAGATTTCTGGCCGTAACGTGAGCAAAGATTGGATGAGTGCTTCTCCAGAAACACCAAAAGGCTTGTAAAAGCCCCTGTTGAATAAATGACGCATCGTAATATATAAACGCTCGATAGCGGTACGGGACTCTTGTGCTCGGGTTAGCTCCATTTAGTAAAAATATAAAAATTTAAAATCGACAGCGCGCGGGGCACTAAAAGGCTTATCGCTGCGAATCAATTATAATACTTAATATCCATAACAAAGAAAATCCAAGAAGGATATTCTGTTCATTGGTGAAAATTACGGTAATAAATATAGAATGTTATTGCTGTACATTTAAATTTGAGTCAAAGATAGTTTTGACTTGATCCTGTTTCTGCCTTTAAATCGAAATGAACCAATTTATTAATGCTTTATTTTAAAGACCGCTAATGATTGAAGCGTATTGTGTGGGATAAAATTGAACAATAACCGATAAGCTTTGGTTGTAGGGGAGGGATTTTATTTGCTCAAGTGATGCGTATAGCTACTCCTGTTTTTAGAAGTCCTTAACGATCGCCAATGACAGTCAATTTAGAAATGACCTTTGATAAGGGTTGTTTAATAGGGTTGGCTTGCTGAGCTTTTAACAATGTCATCTGTTGCATTTGGTCGGTCATCGCAAGCTTTTGTATATGCGAAGATTAACTGGGCAATCAAAATGAGACTGATAGCTAGAATGATTAGACGTGGATTTTTCTTCATGATAATTATTATAGCCTTCCTGCAATATTAATAATTAAATATGTTAAAAACTAAAATTTATTTTTAAAATGTTGCTAGTCAGTGCGTTGTGCAATCGTTGGTTTTTTATGCGCATTCCTTTGCCATTGGGCATATATGCACATAGTGCTGGGTAGGTAGGACGATTTCTGATATAGACAAAATAAATTTATTTTTTGTAAATTTTTTACTTGTATATTACCTGTATAATACATGCATAAATACACAAATCAATTGTACGTGCGCGATTTTTTAAAAGATAGTGATAGCTATTCCTTATTTATTGAAAGTATAAAAGACTTTGCTGTTTTTATTGTTGATCCTAAGGGTATTGTACTTTCATGGAACCATGGGATACAGAATGTATTGGGCTATACGCCTGAGGAAACAATTGGGAAGCCTTACTCAACTTTTTACCGGACTGCAAAATCAGCAAAGAGGTACATGGAGAATGAAATGGCGATAGCAAAACAAGAAGGTAGGTATGAGGATGAGGGCTGGAGATTAACGAAGACAGGTAAGGAGATTTGGGCAAACAGTGTTCTTACCCCTGTATATAAGGACGGAAAGTTGATTGGGTTCACAAAGCTCGTGCAAGATCTTACCCAAAGAAAAAATCTGGAAGATGAGTTGCGCTTAAGTGAAGCAAAAGCTAGGCTCTTCATAGATGGTGTCAAGGATTATGCTATATTTTTTCTAACGCCCGAGGGCAACATTGCTTCATGGAATCAGGGGGCTGAAAGGCTTAAGGGCTATAAGAAAGAAGAAATAATAGGGAAGCACTTTTCCATATTCTATACAGAGGAAGCACTTAGGTCGGGCTTTCCTCATTATGAGCTGATCGAGGCCATAAAGCAGGGGAGGTTTGAAGATGAAGGTTGGCGGGTCAGAAATGATGGTACAGTGTTTTGGGCCAATGTAGTAATTACGCCCATATACAATAAAGAGACACTTATGGGTTTCTCGAAAATAACCCGAGATGTGACCAACAGGGTGAAAAATGAGGAATTGATGAGGAAAAACAAGATGTTGTTGAAAATCAATACTGATCTTGATAATTTTATCTATACAGCCTCACATGACCTGAAATCTCCAATCGCCAATTTAGAGGGGCTTATCTTTTTACTGTCTAAGAGAATTGATGCGAAGTTGAATGAGGAGGAACAGAAGATATTGGAAATGATGAAAATGTCTATTGAGAAACTCCGGCGTACTATAGATGATCTCAAAGAGATTACTAAAGCGCAAAAAGGGCTCGATGACAAAATGGAGGAAATTTCTTTTGCATCCATATTGGAGGAGGTAAAGGCAGATATAGATGATATGATCCAAGAGGCTGGAGCGGAATTTACGGAGTCATTGGAAGTGCCAAAAATTCGGTTTGCAAAGGCCAACCTTCGGACAATTCTTTATAATCTGATCACGAATGCTATAAAATATCGGTCACCTGATCGCCCCTTGAAGATAGGGATAAAGACATATGCGCTCGATAATCAAATTGCATTATCGATAAGTGACAACGGACTTGGATTGAGCGAAAACCAACAGTCGAAGCTGTTTATGATGTTCAAGAGGTTCCATTCGAATACAGAAGGTACTGGAATAGGGCTCTACATTATCAAGAGAATAGTTGAAAATGCTGGAGGTAACATTGCAGCTCAGAGCCAATTAGATAAAGGAACTACTTTTACAATATATTTCCCGCTTAAAGGTGGTAATATAAAGCCAAGTACTTAAAAAATTCCATAGGCTTATGTTTTCCGATATTCCGTAAAAAGTATGGAAAACCATCGCAAGAATCTAATAACCAATAACTAATCTTAAAAATTCCAATGAAAAATATTGTTTAGTTACAGGTTGTTTATATTTTTGTCGAACGAGGGAGGTGCGCCAGCAGATGAGCCTAAATACTTGATACATTAATTAGTAAAAGAGAGTGAACGAATTATTTTGGGATCGATATGTATTATTGATTGCCGTTTTTTTTATAGGTGGATACGCAGCTTTTTCTCAGGAAAATGGAAGATTTCTGGGTACGAGTGAAAATTTGGGGAAAGAAATCAATTCTCCTTTTGACGAATTCAGTCCGGTTTTTAGCCCTGATGGAAATACATTGTATTTTACTAGGAGCCGTCATCCTGAAAATTTCGGTGGAAGAGAAGACCCAGGCGACATTTGGGTGAGCCAAAAAGATGAGGATGGAAATTGGGCCAAAGCTATCAATGCTGGCGATGTGCTGAATAACAAATTCTACAATGAAGTCATAGGCTTTTCTCCTGATGGAAATACGATATATCTTAATCATCATTATGCTACGGGAGGCGTCAGGCCCAATACCCAAGGTTTTTCATATTCAAACCGTCATGGAAATGGCTGGTCGGCTCCACAGCCAGTTAAAATTGATAATTTTTATAACCGTTCCAATCATCAAAGTATGGCCATCTCTTCCGATGGTAAGGTGCTTGTTTTGGCTATTAATAGTTATGGAAGTTATGGCCACGAGGATTTGTATGTGAGCTTCTTGGACAAGTCAGGAAGTTGGACTGCGCCGAAGAACATGGGCAGTAGCATCAATACTCCGTACCAGGAAATGACTCCTTTTATTGCAAAAGACAATAAGACAATATTTTTTGCCAGTAATGGCCATGGTGGAAAAGGGAGCAGGGATATTTACTCTTCCAAGCGGCTGGATAATAGTTGGCGGATATGGTCTGAGCCGGAAAATATTGCTGACATTAATTCAGAAGGGATTGAATTGAGTTACACCATAAGCCCAGATGGCGAATACAGTTATTTTATTTCTACACAAAACAGTGACGGGTATGGGGACATTAATAAAATACGCCTCAATCCTGCGTTTCATCCTCAAGACACCAATTCCGTAGCCATTGAATTTGTAGAGCCCGATACGGTCATATTTATTCCAGAGAACCCAGAACTCATGGCTGTCAACTCACCTGCATCGGACGCGGACAAGGTGGTGCCCGCCCAGCATTTTTTCTCGCTTGAGGGGCATATTATAAATAATAAAAATGAAAAGCCCATTAAGGCAAAGGTGGTGATCACACCCATGTATACAGAGGAGGTCAGCCAGCCGATTTTAATTGATGCAGAGAGAGGTCATTTTGAAGTCAGATTGCCCAGCGGGATACAATACAGGGTCAAAGTGTCTGCCGAGGGACATATGCCTGAAGAAAAGCTTATCAAGTTTGATGCAGCAGGCGCAACATCAGAGCGTTTTAATCTTTCGCCTCTTGAAGTCGGCTCCACATTCCAGTTGAACAATGTTCTTTTTGAAAGAGGTACTGCTAATCTTGTCGATAGCGCTTATCAGGATCTGGACAGAATGGTAGAAATGATGCGGGACAACCCAAAGATAAAAATCGAGATTGGAGGCCATACCGACAATCAGGGTGACGCCCGCCTTAACTTGAAGTTGTCTCAGGAGCGGGTAGAAACAGTCATAGATTATTTGATCAATAAAGGGTTAAATCGAGGCCGCATCGTTGGAAAAGGCTATGGCGGTACTCGCCCTATTGCCAGCAACCAGAGTGAAAATACCAGAAAGCTGAATAGAAGGGTGGAGTTTACTATACTCAAATAGCATAACAAAGCACGCTTATAAATTGTAGTAAGTTTCGTAAAACCTCGGATAAATGTAGGTAAACCAATAAGTATAATCCTCAGGTTGTTCTTCTGTTTTTCTTTTAATATCATCCAACTTTTCCCATTTCCAATCTTCCACTTCAGCCGGATTTTGAAGCGGTGCTTCATTGTACCTTCCCAAAAACAAATGGTCTATTTCGTGCTCTATAAGACCGTTTTCAAACTGAACGCTATAGGTAAAGGAAAATAATTTTTTAAGTGGGCAATCAAAACCCATTTCTATTGCCAATCGCTTACGGGCAGCCTCTTCCAGGACTTCTCCTGGTTCTGGATGACTACAGCACGTATTGCTCCATAGCGAAGGCGAATGATATTTTAGGGAAGCCCGTTTTTGTAAGAGAAGTTCATCGTGATTGTTTACCACAAATATTGAAAATGCTCGGTGTAAGAGCCCTTTTTCATGAGCTCGAATTTTTTCTTCGGTGCCTATTTCATTGTCTTGTTCATCTACTAAAATCACGTTGATATTCTGGTCCTGCATTGTTGTGTTTTTATGAGTTCTTTATAATGGTAACGAAGCCTACGCTTAAAATCAAACGGTCTGTTGTAATATAGGTTTTATGGCCTCACAATCATTTCTGGATCCCAATGAATTTTATAGATTTTCAAATTAGAAGCTTAAGTTATAATTGAATAAGCGACAAAATGACTTGATGCTTTTATTGACCAAGACAAAATGGCGCTTCTCTTGTGCTATCCTCAAACCTTTCTGAATGTGGTATGGCGTTTGCCTTTAGGTTAGAAAAATCGGAGGACTAAAACATGAATTTACTTAAAAACAAACCATTCTTAAGAAATCTATTGTTGCAAGGAGACACCCTTAATACTGTGAATGGAGGTACGAGCATGAGTGCAGTAAATACATATAACACAGATGATGCATATATTATTACGCTTTCTGCCCCTTCAGTTTCTCCCGATAGCTTCAATGTATACCTTGAATATAATTCTCTTATCATATATTCCATGCTCAGCAACGACATGGTACAGAACGAACACATTGTAGTGCCTATGTTTAGCAAACGTTTCACATTGCCGGTTAATGCAGATTTGGAAAAGATTGAAGCACTGCACGAAGGAGGAAAACTCAAAGTTGTCGTGCCGTTCAAATCAGATACCGAGAAGTTCAATAGGAAAATAGATATAAGAACATGGTAAGATAAAAAAGGTGCCAGACAGCAATGTCTGGCACTTTTTTTATCTT
>CAYTTV010000016.1:12655-69989 GCA_964440915.1 uncultured Roseivirgaceae bacterium | reverse complement strand
TCACCTTTTTTATCGATACTCTACACTCACGTTACCTCCTGAAGTAGACATTTTTACAGGAATTCCACCGCCGTTCATACTGCCTACAATTCTGTTTTTTTCCGATTTTCCACTGAAGTTGGATAATTGCGTATTGACACGATTTCCTTTAAGGTCGAGGTCGAGCCCCAATCCGCTGGGTATGGTGGCTTTGATATTTCCTCCACTTGTGCTTAGTTTTAACTCCTTTTCTAAAGTTTGAAGGTTAGCATTAATACTCCCTCCGCTTGTGTTAGCTATAACGCTACCTCGTATATCATCCACATTTATGCTGCCACCAGAAGTGTGCAAAACGATCTCTCCTTTGGCACGAGCCACATTAATAGCGCCTCCACTGGTATTGGCGTCCAAAACTCCTGCATAATCTTCTATATTGATCCTCCCTCCTGAGGTATAAGCCTTCATGTTCCCATCAATGTTGGTCAGGTTTAAGCTGCCTCCGCTAGTTTTCACTTCTTGCTTGCCCTTCACCCCCGCTAAGCTAATCGCGCCACCGCTGGTATTAAGATCACAGGAAGTTCTTGCAGGCACAGATACTTTGAAGGATATGCTGATGTTGTTATTGCCACTAAACCAATTGCTGCTTTTTCGTTTGGCAGAAGCTATCACCTTATTGGACACTTTTTCAATTTCAATGTCAAAGCTTTCTAATGCATCTTCTATTTCACTATCATCAGGCGTAAGGCTTCTACCTCCTTTTCGGACATACATTTCTACAATTACTTTGTTACCAGCATGGGAAGAGACATCTATGCTACCTCCCGATGTTATTACCTGTAGTTCTCCTGCCCCATTCGTTGCAAAGGTTTCGGTCAGGTAAGGATCTGAATCTTGTTCAAAGGAAATGGCACATGCACTGGTCGTCATAAGAACGACTTGCAGCATAACGAATAAGCGTGTAGAAACTTTCATATAGCAAATGTTTAAAGTTTGAAACTTATTTTTAAGGTTGGAGTATGGGTTTCATGGCAATTTGTGCATTTGTACTATCCTATTTCTGCCTTCTCAATAATTCCGTACAATATACTTAAATACTTATTTTTTTAAGAACCACCAAAGCCAACAAGTATGCCAATCGTAAAATGGCATTAAATGCCCCAATTCAGGCATTACCTTCATCAGTATCCGTCCGAATTCGCTCATGTCTGTTCGGTTATGAACACCTATTTTGTATTTATTTCGACAGCGCCTATATGGACTTCCGCTCTGTTTACAACAAGAAATTGGGTTGTGATTTACGAAAATGTGAAGTGGAAGACAAAGCTTTCAAATTCTTTTCCTACTTTCGTCCTGCATGAATAACGACAATCAAGTTAACCCGACATTGCTAAAAGAGCTCGTAACGATGAAAATGCCTTTTGGAAAACACAAAGGCATGACATTGTGCAATTTACCAGTCAGTTACCTAGAGTGGTTTTCTACCAAAGGCTTTCCTCAAGGCAAGTTGGGCATGCTGCTGGCCACCATTTACGAAATCAAGATCAATGGACTAGAAAGATTGTTGGATCCGCTGAAAAGGTCTTAAGCTATAAGAATTAAGACAACGGATTTATAGACACCAAAACAAGTTGACAATTGGCAAGGAGCAGTCGGCTAGGAAAAGCAGGTGCCAACTTTGAACGTTATGCTGTGAACCTATAACCTATTCCATCATTCCTTTCTTTCATCTCATCAGCCTTCGACTATAAATTAAAGTCCATCAATTCCATCATTCTTTTAAACTCGGCTTGTACGGGTGCCATGAGTTTTATGGGTTCCGTTGTAATAGGATGAGCCAAGGTCAATGCCCTAGCATGAAGAAGCATGGTCGTCATTCCCCATTTTTCCTTGAACAACCGATTTTGTTTGTTGCAACCATGCGGCCGATCTCCAATGATCGGATGCAGGATATGGGCCATATGCTTTCTTATTTGATGCATTCTCCCTGTGAGGGGTGATATTTTTACCAGCGAATACCTTACGGTAGCATGCTTTCCAAGCGGCACGGGAAGCTCAGCCCGTGCCATTGTTTCATAGGCTGTAAAAGCCTCCTGTGATTTGCCATTTTCCTTTTTCAAAGGGTAATCGATTTCTCCACTATCATCGGTATAACCCCTTACAATGGCCCAATACTCCTTTTGCACATCTCTTTCGGCAAATTGCTGCTGTGCCGCCCGGTGTGCTTTCGTATCTAATGCAAACAAGAGCACACCTCCCGTTTTCCGATCTAACCTGTGCACGGGAAACACATATTGTCCCAGCTGATCTCTTAGAAGTTGCATGGCAAACTCCTCGGCATCTTTGGCTATTGAAGAAGGATGCACCAACAATCCGTGGGGCTTGTTCACGGCTACTAAATATTCATCTTGGTATATAACTTCCATGGTAGTGCTAATTATGGCCAATATTACGCATTTCTGACAAAAATCTCTTGCGTTGCAAAACGCCGATCAATTATTCATTAAACACTGCCGTTCATATTTGATTATCTATACAAGAGCACCATACAAATACTAAAACTATGTTCGACAGTATATTAAATACCGTAAAAAGCCAATTAGGTGATCAACTTATTGAGAAGCTCGGGCTTAATAATGAGCAGGCATCGCAAACTATAGATATGGCGGGAGAATCTATACAAGAAGCGGCAGAAGCAGAAGCTACGAGCGGCAACACAGACGGTCTCACCCACCTGTTTGGCAGCCCCGATGGCCACACCTCTACCACAAACCCTATTGTTGAAAATATGGGGAAAAAATTTGTGTCAAAAATGACCTCAAGACTGGGGGTTTCCGATAATGTAGCAGATCTAGCCAAAAATCTCATCCTACCCCATCTTCTCAAAATCATTAGCTCCAAATTTTCCGATTCAGGAGAAACTCATATTACTGGGCTGCTATCCATGTTAGGTGGGGCAAATAACATTGATTTGGGCACTATGAAAGATAAGGTAAGACAAACTACAAGAAGCAGGTTGGGAGGAATACTGTAATAACCCGAGTTTAATTTTTTGGGCGGTAGCCGGGCTATCCGCTACAAGTCCGGCCGCCCGCAACCTACCCGCTTCGGGCTTTCCACTTCTATCCCTACCGCTCCTACGGCTTGCACACCTCTCCTGTTTTTCAACTTCAGTAGAGAAAATTGATATGAAAACATAAGAGAATAGGGTTGCTATACTTCCCCTTATTCCTAATCATTGCCTTCTCTCTAATCCCAAAACTTGACATTTAATGTCCCGTGCAGGATGTTTAATGTATGGTGTCTTTCACCTTGTCAATTATTCCTTCGTTCTGCGGCACCTCGATATCTTCATTCATTTCTACCAGCAAATTGGCAATCAAGGCTGTCCACCCCGTCTGATGTGATGCTCCAAGCCCTTTCCCATTATCTCCATTGAAAAACTCATAAAACAAATGGAGGTCCTTAAAATGAGGGTCAGAAGCAAAAACATCATGGTGATGATAGTGATATTTCCCCGCTTCATCCCTTTCAAACAGCTTCAAGAGCCTGTTCTTCAGTTCATAAGCTATTTGCTTAAGGTTGAGCTTATTTCCAGAGCCTGTCGGAAACTCATATGTCATCGCATCCCCATAAAAATCATAGTATTTCAGCAAAGCTTTAATAATGATATAATTCAAAGGGAACCATATAGGGCCACGCCAATTGGAATTGCCACCAAACATCTGGTTAGAACTCTCGCCTGGTTCATAAGTAATGATATGCTGGCTGCCATTATAACCAAACTTATAAGGATTTTCCTCATGGTATTTCGATAGCGACCGGATGCCATAATCAGACAAAAACTCATTTTCATCTAAAAGCCGTTTCAATAAGTTTTCTAAACGATAGCCCCGCATCAATGCAAATAAATGCTTACCGTTTTCATTCTTTTCTTCTATATGGGTGATCAGCTTTTCCAGGTCAGGCCGGCTGCGCATGATGTTTACTGCCCTGGTTTTAAATTCTTGCATCTGATCAAAAATATCACTGCCGATTACTTCTACTGCCAATAACGGAATGATTCCAACCAAAGAACGCACCTTTAGCCGTTCGCTCTTCCCATTATCCAACTGCACAACGTCGTAGTAAAAGGCATCTTCATCATCCCAAAGTGAGATCTCCTGTTCTCCAATATGGTGCATGGCCCACGCTATGTTCAGAAAATGCCTAAAGAACTTAGCTGCAGACTCCTCATAAGCCAAGTTTTTTCCAGCCAGCTCAAGAGAAATCCTTAACATATTGAGTGAAAACATGGCCATCCAACTGGTAGCGTCAGCTTGCTGCAGGTTCTTGATGCCCGAAGGCATGTGATTTCTATCGAATACACCGATGTTGTCCAACCCAAGAAACCCTCCTTCAAACAGGTTAATGCCATTGACATCCTTCTGGTTGACCCACCAAGTAAAATTCATCAAAAGCTTCTGAAAGGCACGCTCCAAAAAATCATAATCAGCCACACCAGTTTTATGCTTGTCAGTCTCATACACTTGCCATACACCCCAAGCATGCACGGGAGGATTAACATCGCTAAAATTCCACTCATAAGCAGGTATTTGGCCATTGGGATGCATGTAGTTTTCCCTTAAGATGAGCAGGAGTTGCCGCTTGGCAAAATCTGGATCTATATGGGCAAAAGTAGTAGTATGAAATGCCAGGTCCCATGCCGCATACCAAGGATATTCCCATTTGTCCGGCATAGAAAGAATATTGCGGTTGGTCAGATGCCGCCAGTTGGCATTGCGTCTGTTGTCACGATATGGCTTATGTTTTCCTGGCTCACCATAAAGCCACTTAAACACATCGAAATAATAGAACTGTTTTGTCCACAATAGCCCGCCAAAAGCTTTTTTAGCCAAATCTCTATGGTCTGCATTTAACCCTTCAGGAATAACAGAAGCATAAAAAGCCTCATTTTCTTCCTGTCTTTGGATAAACGTCTCTTCAAATCCTTCCCACGGTGTTTCCATCTTTTTCCGGCAAAGCCTTACTCTAAAAACCTGGGACTCTCCAGCGGCAATCGTACCTTTCCACCAAACGGCTGCCTTCGTACCTTTTTGCTCTGGGTTTACAGTAGGCTTCTGATGGATGACATGATCATTGATCCCATCTTTTACATATTCATATTCGTTCTTGGCTTTATAGACTCTTTTATTGTTCGTTTCATTCTCACAGAACAGTTGGGTACCACCGTCATGATGCAGTACGTAGCGGCCATTTCTTGAAGACGAGGCCACAATGGCATCATCAGGCTCAGAAGTTAATTCAGGCCGGGAATACCGCTCTTCATGCTTCCAGTAGTTTCGATACCAAATATGCGGCAGCACATGAATTTCCGCTGCCTCTGGCCCTCTGTTGTGTACGGTTACCTTCATGAGCACATCTTCATGCCCAGCCTTGGCATATTCTATCACACAGTCAAAATAACGGTTTTCGTCAAACGCTGCTGTATCTAGAATTTCCACCTCGGGCTTGTCACGTCCAATCTGATTGGATGTGACTAACTCCTCGTAAGGGAAGGCATTTTGCGGATATTTGTACAGAAACTTGCAATAAGAATGCGTCGGCGATGAGGCAAGGTGAAAGTACAATTCCTTTACATCTTCACCGTGATTGCCCTGTCCGTTTGTAAGCCCAAAAAGCCTTTCTTTCAAAATTGCATCCTTCCCGTTCCAAAAGGCAGGTGCGATACACAACACCTGGTGCTGGTCGCAAAAGCCCGCTATTCCTTCTTCACCCCAACGATAAGCGTTGCTCCTGGCCATATCATGTGAGATATAGTCCCAGGCACTTCCGTCGTGGCTATAATCTTCTCTTACTGTCCCCCATTGTCTGTCAGCCACATATGGGCCCCATTTCTTCCAAGTCCTATTATCTGGCGATTTCAGCAATCGCACCCTTTCTTTTCCCATATTAGTCACTTATCAATTCATGCAATTATAACCATTCCAAATCTATGTATTTAAAATCTCCATTAAGCATGGCAAATATGCATAAAAAAGACCCATGTGCCATTTTTATATATTTTATAAAAACTAAATAGGCACTGTACGTAAAATATATACTACGAATCGTATTTGATCTGACAGTTTTCGCAAAAGAAGCTTCGTCTGTGGGTTTTCCCTAAATGTTTTCGTGTAATGGGAAGATTGCATCTTAAACACAGCTTTTTTCCATGCGCGAGCCAATGTTTCTTTAATACAAACTGTTGTTTCCATTGCAAGAAATCAAAACTATAAATTCTCGCTTCTTTTATCATTTCATCGAGCTTTGTTTCCGGTAGGTTAGCGATGGTGGTTTCAGGATGCACCCTTATCCGGTACAATACTTCGTTTTTGATAATGTTGCCGACTCCAGCAAAGATATCCTGATTCAGCAAAGCATCACACACCAGCATGTCTGGGTTGTTTTTTAATTTTTCTTTCGCCGCTTCGGGATTCCACACAGGCGACATCACATCACCTGACCAATCATACAATTCATTGGCATCGCCTTCTACATACCGTACAGAGCAAGCGTAAAAGTTCACTTCACCATTATCAAATTGAAGACTTAGACGAGGAGTGGCTTCTTTACGCTCATTTATAAGATAAGAGCCAAATAACAGAAAATGGATACGTACGATAAAACCATCAAAACAAATGAGAAACTGCTTGCCGAACGAAAGAAAATCTCTGACAGTCAATCCTGACATTCTCTGAAGATCGATCTTTCTATTGCCGCCGACAGCCAAAACCAGTTTGCCCTTAAACGGCTGAATCGCTTCTTTTAAAATTATAATGGAAGGTCCTTCTGGCATATTCTTTATGGGTTAAACTTCAACCTTTCACTTGTTGTTCTTAGCTTATAGAATTAATGCATTACACTTTCTAAGGCAAAGAGATTTACAGCTCTTCTCAAACCTAAAAGACTTAAACCAATCTTGTGGAAGATGGGACAGTATTTACTGCTTACTGTCCTCTTCTATTTCTATATATAACGTCTTTGACCCAGTATCCAATTGGCTGAATCTTGAAAAAAATCTTTGCTTATGCCCCAATATAAAAGCATTTAGGTAACTTTACGGTCTTTCTTTTAAAATTAAAATCCAGAAAGCCGCTGCGCCAATATGCATTACATCGATCAGTTCTTGAGTGAGCAATATATTTCATCTGCCATCCGGCTAAAAGCAAGAACGATTTATTCGCAAGGGAAGTACACTTTAAAAAACATCGACTTCAAAACTGGAAAGGCTTTGTATGTAGTGGAAAGTGAGTCGTTGAACGGCAGCTACAATGTAGAGATCGAACAATTTAACAGTCACCATATTGCTGCAAGTTGTAGCTGCCCTGCAAGCAACTTTTGCAAACATATGTTGACAGCCCTGAATGACCTGAGGCTGCGCATAGTTGAGCTGCCTCCTACTAAGCACGACCAACAAGAAACGTATGTGAAAGTTGGCCAAATCCTTGTTGAAATCCTTACAGGATATAATATTACCGAAGCGTCATTAAAAAAGGGGTTTGACCTAAGTAAACAAAACAACGCTACGATTAACCAGGCTAAGGACAGTACCTTGAATGTAACCGTGAAGGATGGCGACAACAACTATTTGGTCATCATAAGTGAGACCAACGACAAACAATTAAAAAGCTCTTGCCGCTGTAAATACACCGACTCGCCATTATGCGCTCATAAAGTAGCGGCACTTTTAGCATTTCGAAAGGAGTACGGTGACAGAGGATTTGATAAAATCAGGAATTATGACAAAGAGAAGGAAATACTCTTGAGCCAATATGGCTATTCATTGAAAGATAATACTGAAGGACTTTTTGATTTTGAAATCAAAGAAGGTGACCTGCACCTCATCATTAAAGATGCAGGCATCGAAAAAGTGGGTCAATTCGCTGAATGGAAAAAGCATGCCGCTATCTTTTTGGAGGCCCCGAGAAAAGTTTTGTTAGAAAGTAGTGCGAAGGATTTTGCCATAGCTTACGTTTGGTCGCTTCCTGATGACTACTATCCCATGCTTCGGGTGCTAACCATCTATGGCAAAAGGAAGAAAAATGGAAAGATAGGAGCTCCTTTGCGCGAGATTGACGACCATTCTTTGAAAAACATCAAGATGTCTGGTGAGGAAATGCACCTATACCAAGCTTTGGGCAAAAGCAGCAATAGCTACTACAGCAATAAATGGAGCTATGCGATGGATGCCAGTAATGATACCGAAATAGATGATGCCGACTACTATTTTGATGTACAAGAAGCTGCTCATCAGAATATTGGCACCGAATACAGCAAACTAAGTGATAAAGACAATTATCTTTTGAAGGAGAATAGCTACCTTTCTTCTAATAACTTAGTGCCTATAAGCCTGAATAAAGACGTACCTCATGTTTCTTTCAAGCTTGAGAAAACCAAGGATGAGTACACGTTAAGTGTACAAATAGAGGTGAGCGAAGAGCAGTTGACCTGGGAGAACCTACGCCCTGTAGGATATGGCTTTCTGATGATGGATGAAAGGAGCGAGCTCATCATGCTTCAAGCAAAAGACGCAAGAACCTTGTATTATTTTTATGGCAAAAAACACCTGAAAATAAAAGACAAAGAGTTTAAATTGTTCTATGAAGACTTCCTTATTCCGCTCATGAAAAAGCATCCTGTTAATTTAGAAGGCGTGAAAATAGATGTAAAAGAGCATTTGGCCTCTCCACACAACAAGCTATATGTAAAGGAAATGGACAACTTCCTTTTACTCATACCTGCCTTTCGTTATCAGTTCAAGGATTTTGAAACAGAAGTAGAAATGGATCATGGAGAAGCCATTTTCATTGATGAGGGAAAGAACAAGATCAAAATAATTCGTGACAAGGACACAGAGGAGCAAACACTAGAATTGTTAAAAAGCCTGCACCCAACATTTGAAGAGCAGCGAAACCGTCACTATTTCTATCTGCCCATCAATGAGGTCCTTAAATCCAACTGGTTCTTCAAAGCTTTCGATAAGATCAGTGAACAGAAGATCGAGGTTTTGGGCCTCAAGACGCTTTCCAAAATCAAATACAACCCATTCCGTCCTAAAATGATGATGAGGGCAAGCTCCGGCACAGACTGGTTTGACTTGAAAGTGTCTGTGAGCTTTGGCAATCAAGAAGTGAGGCTACAGGACATAAGAAGAGCCATACTGAACAATGACCAGTTTGTAAAACTTGGAGACGGCACAATGGGCATCCTACCGGAAGAGTGGCTGGAAAAATATGCAGCCATGTTCCGTGCAGCCAAGGTAAAGCAAAATAGTCTACAGCTCTCACAGTTTCAGCACGTAGCCATTGAAGAGTTTTACAAAGAAATTGACAACTATGAAGTGCTGGAAAATCTGCGGCAGAAGATAGAAAAGTTAAAAGCTTTCCGAGAAATAAAACAAGTACCTGTTCCCACAAATGTGAAAGCTGAGTTAAGAGACTATCAGCGTGAAGGCTTTAACTGGCTTCGGTTCTTGCATGAATTTGGCTGGGGCGGGTGTCTTGCAGACGACATGGGATTGGGCAAGACGCTTCAGGCACTTACTTTTATCCAGAGTTTGGTCAATGATAACCAAAAAACAACCGTGTTGGTGGTTGTACCTCGCTCCCTGGTGTTCAATTGGGAGTTAGAAGCCAAGAAGTTTTGCCCAGAGTTAGAAATGCTGGTCTATAGTGGTATAGATAGGCGAAAGAAAACTGAGCCATTCAACGATTACCACATCGTCCTCACGACCTATTCATTGGTGCGCAATGACATCGAGACATTAAGGAACTTCCATTTTGATTATGTGATTTTGGACGAAAGCCAAGCGATTAAGAACCCTACTTCGCTTGTTTCAAAAGCTGTGAAGCTGCTTAAGACAACCAACAGGCTGATCATGACTGGAACTCCTATAGAAAACAACACTTTTGACCTGTATGCCCAAATGGATTTTCTGAATCCCGGAATGCTAGGCAGTATGGATTATTTTCGCAAGGAATATTCCAACAAGATTGATCGCGACAGAGATCAAGACAAAGCGGAGGAGTTACAGAAAATAGTAAATCCTTTTGTTTTGTCGAGAAAGAAAGAAGATGTGGCGAAGGAACTGCCCGAAAAATCTGAAATGGTAATTTATTGCGAACTGGGAAAGAAGCAACGCAAAACATACGACTATTTTAAAAACAAGTATTATGAGAAAATCAAGACGGTAATAGAAGAAGAAGGCATATCAAAGTCTGGCATATATGTACTGCAAGGTCTTTTGAAACTCCGTCAAATATGCAATAGCACGGCCCTCATAAAAGACGAAGGGGATTTTGGAAATGAGTCGGTCAAGCTAGAAGTGATTATGAATGAACTGCAACAGGTAGCAGGGCAAAAAGGCAAGGCACTGGTTTTCTCCTATTTTGTTGAAATGCTTGATATTGTAGCGAAAGAACTAGAAGCACTGGGCATAGGCTATACCATCCTTACCGGCAGTAGCGTAGACAGGGAAAAAATTGTCAATGATTTTAAGAATCATGACGAAAATAAAATCTTCCTCATCAGTCTAAAAGCAGGAGGTTTCGGGCTCAACCTTACTGAGGCCAATTATGTATTCATGATCGACCCATGGTGGAACCCTGCGGTAGAGCAGCAAGCCATAGACAGAACGCATAGAATAGGCCAAAATCAAAAAGTATTTGCCTATAAGCTGATATGTAGAAATACCATAGAAGAAAAAATCCTTGAGTTGCAAGAGAAGAAACAAGCCGTAGCCAAAGACATCATTAACGTGGAAGCTGGCTTTATGAAGAAGCTGAACAAAGAAGATCTAACGGCTTTATTTGCTTAACCTTAGCAACCGATTATCAATATTATAATTTTATGAAGCATTTAATTACTCTGCTCTTATCCATCCTTTGCTTGCCTGCCTTAGGCCAAGATGCAACCTTAAAAGTTTGGCCTGATAAAATCCCAGGCGCCATCAAAAACACGGACTATGCCATTGATGCCAACACCAATGGCGGCTGGCTTACCAAGATAACAGATCCCATGATCGAAGTATACGCTGCCCCTGAGGCATTGGCTAACGGTACGGCTGTCGTGATTTGTCCTGGTGGAGGATATTCAGGATTAGCTTTTCAACATGAAGGTGTCCAAGTTGCAAAGTGGCTCAATAGTTTAGGGATAACAGCCTTTTTGCTTCAGTACAGACTGCCTAGCGATTTGATCATGGAAGATAAGTCTATTGGTCCCTTGCAAGATGTACAAGAAGCCATACGAATAGTAAGGCGAAAAGCTAAAGAGTGGAAGATAGATCCGGCCAAAGTTGGTGTGATGGGCTTTTCAGCCGGTGGCCATTTAGCTTCTACTGCTAGTACACACTATGACAAAATGGTATATACTCCCCTCGACGATCTTAGCGCGCGACCAGATTTTTCCATATTAATCTATCCGGTTATTTCAATGCATATCGGGCATGAAGGCTCTAAGCACAACCTGATTGGAGAAGCAGCTTCAGCGGAAATGATAGACCATTTTTCAAGCGATTTACAAGTAAATGAAAATACTCCGCCTGCTTTTTTGGTCCATTCTGTGGACGATGCAGTAGTGCGAGTAGAGAATAGCATTCGATACCTACTTGCCCTTAAGCAGCACAACGTCCCAGCAGAGTTGCATATCTATGAAAAAGGAGGACACGGATATGGCCTAGGAAGAACAGAAGACACCACAAACCAATGGCCCCAGGCCTGTGAGAAATGGTTGAAAATGAAGGGTCTTTTATAGCGTTATAACACTGTATTAACCTTTGATCTGAAGAATATTTTTGTAATAAGCTCTGTATTTCTGGGCTTGTTATGAACCGCTATTGTCAGAATGAATATCAGTTAGTTGAGGCTAATGATATCTCGCCTATCCTTCAAAATTTACCTGTGAGCTTGATATTCAAAAATCGTGTAGACAAGGAATTGGGCACTGCAAACTGCTGCCGGTTTACGTCTTCTATCCAGCTATAAGAAAGCACATTGGTGAAATTCATCAAATTGAGTATTTCTGCACTAATCCATAAAGATTTGAGCTTTCCTTCAGGATTTTTCTCTTCAAAGTCAAAAATTTTGGAGAAACCTATATCTACTCTTCTATAGGCTTTTCCCGTAAAGGCATTTCTATACTCTTCATTGTTAGGAGGACCAAAAGGCAGTCCCGTGCCCACAAGCAAAGACAAGTACATGCGGATAGAGGGGTCATTGGGGATATGGTCCTGGAAGTAGACGCCAATATTGACCCGCTGATCGGAAGGCCTTCGCCTATACCCCTGCTCATCGCCATCAAGATTCTCTTCTGTAGTCAAGATACCAAGGCTAAACCACGATTGGGCCCCTTCAATAAACTCCCCGCTTATCCTTACGTCCAAGCCAGCTGCATAGGCCGTGGCCCGATTATGCGCTGCATACCGAATCCGGACATTATCCACTTCATAAGGAATGATATTCCACATGTATTTATAATAAGCTTCAGTAACCCATTTAAACTCTCTCCCCCACATTTGAAAATTATAGTCGAGGCTTACGATATTGTGCCATGATGATTGGGCCTTTACTTGGTGGTTTACATCGCCCTCTCTGTTGCGCAGTTCCCGATAAAATGGCGGCTGCTGGTACAAACCTATGGCAGCACGTAAGATCACCTCTCGCTCCCAATGCGGACTATAGGCATACTGAAGGCGAGGACTTACCAAAAGCTGATTGTTCAAATTCCTATAATTGAGCCTTACGCCGTATGTGAGAGTGTTTCTAGCGTCTAAAGAAGTTGTATGCTGTACATGAGCCATTAAATGCAAAGCATTAATATCGGCTTCATTATATGCAGCATTATTGATGGTGATAAAGTCTGCGGAGTCCGAAAACTGATATTCATTTAGAAAATCGTCAATATGGGAAAGAGAAACTCCGGCCCCAAACTCTATCATATGGCTGCTATTGACATAGAAGGTGTTGTGAGATTCGGCATTAAAAGTCTTTGCAGTAAGTCTATTTCTAGCATAACGGTAATTAGAACCCACTCCTCTAATGGTGAGACATTCGTTTGAATTACTGCCAGGACTAGCATTCACATCACAAATCCGATATGCACCTTCTATATCATAGTATTCACGCTCGAGTGTATAATACCCTGAAAGAATAACATCCGACACAAATCTTTGAGAAAAGAGGTGTGAAAGCTTTAGACCCGTCTGGTATGTATCATACTCCATCAGTTCATTGCCCTGAAAATAAACGTTTAACCGCATCGTTCTGGCAAACGTCCCAAAAATGCTTTCTTGTGATACAGGCTTCACCAAATACCGGTTCCGTGCATAGGAAGCCAGCAGCTCCACCTTTGTACGTCCATTTTGGCCAAAAGGCTTGGACAATAGTACCTGTACATCTGTAAAAGAAGGCAAATACTCTCCTTTGGTCTCAAGGGTGTTGAGCAGGTATTGAGAGTTTTTATGCCGGATTCCGACCAATGCCCCTGCGCCTCCTTCATGATCATATAATGTAGCATAAGCCGACCCACCCAGTAGCCCTACAGTTATTCCAGCACGATTCTCTTGGGGGTTATCATAGGCGATATTCAAACTTGAGGAAAGCTTGTCGCCATACTTAGGTTGCCAACCACCTGCTGAAAAGGAAATATTGCTCACCAAATCAGGATTCACAAAGCTCAAGCCCTCCTGCTGTCCGGACCTTACCAGAAAAGGCCTGTAAATAGGGATACCATTCACATAAACCAGGTTCTCATCAAAATTTCCACCGCGTACGGCATAAGCAGATGAAAATTCATTGTTGCTGACAACACCCGGCAAGGTGCTCAGCACCTTTGAAAACTCATGGAAGGGAGATGGCAGCATGGCTATATCCAAAGGATTAAGTTCAACAACACTGATCATGTCGGGCCCTTTTCCTTTTCCATAAATTTCAAGTTCATCCAATAAATTCGTGTCGGATGTTAGCACAACTGTAGCAGAAAGGCGTGCATAATTTTCATTGTCGAGCACAATGTGGAGAGCACTGTATCCGACATGTTGAAAAACAATACTGATGGAGTCTTCGATAAATACTTTAAAAGAAAAATGGCCAAGACTGTCGGTGGTAGTACCTATGCTGGGATTGCTCTCCTCATATATAGAAACGCCTGAAATGCCTTCTCCTAACGTATCTACCACATTTCCCTGGAGAAGAACCTGCTGTGCTTGTACGGAAAACCCAACGATGTAGCTATATAAAAAAGCAAAGCAAAGGTTCCTCATGCAGCTGTCATTGTTTATAATTCATACGTTCCTATACAAGCATCAACCATACCTTGTTCGGCAAAGTTGATGGTATGTTGGGTGGTTGATATCAGTTATTTTTCAACTCTTGAATGGTGATCTCTGGTTCATTCGACTTAAACACGAAGCTTCCTGCCACCAAAACATCAGCCCCTGCTTCTATTAGTGCACGGGCATTCTGTGCATTTACTCCACCATCGATTTCTATGAGCGTGTTGGCCCCTGCATCTGTGATCAGCTCTTTCAATATACGCACCCTTTTATAGGTGCTCTCGATAAAAGTTTGCCCGCCAAAACCAGGATTGACCGACATAATGCACACTAAGTCCGTTTCATGGATGACATCTTCCAAAAGTTGGATATTGGTGTGAGGATTTATGGCAACTCCTGCCTTGCAACCAAGTGCCTTTATTTCTTGCAGCACACGGTGAAGATGAGTACAAGCTTCATAATGTACAGAAATAGAGTTTGCTCCTACATTTTTAAATGCTTCTAGATATTTTTCCGGTTCCTGAATCATGAGATGATAATCCAGTGGTTTTTTGGCATAACGGTAAATAGCTTCACACACAGGAAAACCAAAAGAAATGTTGGGGACAAACCGGCCATCCATAATATCTACATGTATCCAGTCTGCCTCACTGTTGTTCAGCATTTCTACGTCTCTACCTAAATGGGCAAAATCTGCAGCAAGAATGGAAGGCGCTATTATAACAGACATTTTATGGGTTTAATAATGAAAATCTCCTTTTACCTTTCAAAAACAAATATATATTATTTTAGTGATAACATTTTTCAAAACAAAGGGAATCATTTCTTTTGCCACAATACTGTTTTTTATAATTTTATTTGCGAAACTTGACCGTTTCTGCAAAAACAAATATAATACTAAACAAAACTAAGAATAATTAAGGATAAAATAAGAAACAGGGTGAAATTGCCAACTCCAGCAGGGTCTGGATCTTGGATGTGCTTATAGAATATATTTATTTATTCTATTTAATTTCAAATTTTCATCATGGTGATTGACTTATTCCGTATAAAGATAAAAATCAATTTATGCTATACCTTTTTACTTTGACTTTACCCATTACAGATCCCGTATTAATATTTTCGATAGTGCTCTTTATCATATTCTTGGCACCGCTACTTTTACATAAGATAAAAGTGCCTAGTATAACGGGCTTAATCGTTGCTGGAATCGCTATTGGGCCGAATGGTTTCCATTTGCTGGAGCGGGATAGCAGTATTGTGCTTTTTGGAACTGTAGGGCTGCTCTATATCATGTTTTTGGCTGGGTTAGAATTAGAAATAAACGGGTTCAAAAAGTCTAAAAACAAGAGTATTGTTTTTGGTTTTTTTACGTTTATATTTCCATTGGTTACGGGTTTTATCGTCAGCTATTTTGTGCTGAGCTACAATGTAACAGCCTCTGTACTCATTGCCAGCATGTTTGCTACACATACCTTGGTAGCTTATCCCATTGCAAGCAAGCTAGGCCTTATCAAGAATGAGGCTGTGACGGTGGTTGTAGGGGGGACTATCATTACCGACACCGCTGTATTGTTGATCTTGGCAGTAATAACAGGCTCTGTAGAAGGCAGCTTAGATATAAAGTTTTGGGTAAAGCTGCTAGTGTCTATCGTCATATTTTCTGTGATTGTATTCTGGCTATTTCCAATCATTGTCAGGTGGTTTTTCAAAAGGCTGGAAGGTGAAAATGTTTCCCAATACATTCTAGTATTAGGAATGGTTTTCTTAGCCAGCTTTTTGGCCGAAGTTGCAGGAATTGAACCTATCATTGGCGCGTTTATGGCGGGACTGGCATTGAACAGTCTTGTGCCGCGCACCTCCCCTCTTATGAACAGAATCGAGTTTGTTGGAAATGCATTGTTCATCCCATTCTTCCTGATCAGTGTGGGTATGTTGGTGGACTTAAAAGTCCTTTTCAATGGGCCAGAAGCTTTAACTGTGGCATTTACGCTTACCGTCGTGGCCTTGATAGGAAAATATATGGGTGCATATGCCACGCAAAAAATATTTAAGTACAGTGTACCGCAGCGTAACCTTATATTTGGATTGAGCAGTGCACATGCTGCTGCTACTCTAGCAGTAATACTAATTGGGTATAACTTGGAGATTATTGATGACAACGTGCTCAACGGCACTATACTCCTCATTTTTGTCACCTGCCTTATCAGCTCTTTTGTAACAGAAAATGCGGGAAGAAAACTGGCTATAGAGGAAGGCGAACAACTGCCTGAAATTTCAGAAGTGCCAGAAAGACTTCTTGTGCCCATAGCCAACCCCAACACCATAGAGAAGTTGATAGACTTTGCCATTATGGTGAAAGACCCCAAAAGCCAAGAGCCTATTTATCCTTTGGCAATCGTGAAAGACGACAAGGAGGCCAAGGAAAAGGTTATTTTGAGCACACGAATGCTCGAAAAGGCTGTAGTACATGCTTCTGCCACGGACAACGCAGTGCAGATTATCACGAAAGTTGACCTGAACATAGCCTCAGGTATCATTAGGGCCATCAAGGAGCTCATGATTACCGAGGTAATTATCGGTTGGAATCCAAAACTAAGGGCCACAGACAGGATTTTCGGCACTGCTTTGGATAATATACTGCATCAGACAGACCAAATGACTTTCGTCTGTAACCTCATCAACCCGCTTAATACCATTCAAAGGCTGCTCGTACTGATGCCCAAAAATGCTGATTTGGAAGTAGGATTTAATGCGTGGGTTCAGAAAATAAAACTATTGGCCAGCCAAAGCGGCGCGGATATCAGATTTTACTGTCTAGATAACGCTATGGACAAATTGAAGAAGATAGTGGAAAAGGGTAAGCCTGAGATCAATGCCTCGTACCATACCATAGAAGACTGGAGAAATTTCTCAGAGAAAGCAAAGTCAATTGTAAAAAACGACGACCTTATTGTAATGGTAAGTGCAAGAAGAGATACGATTTCGTATCAGGATAATATGGAGAACTTGGCATATAGGTTATCGCGGCAATTTAGAAAGAACAGTTTCTTGGTATTGTATCCGCAACAAACCAATTATAACGACGGTGCGTCAAACTACCTACAGAATTTTTAATCTGGTGAGGTAAGCTAAAACTTTACTACTTTAACGGCTTCTGAAGTGTTTTTCGTAACAACATTAATAATATATACCCCCGGCAAAAAATTCTGAAAATTAAAAGTGATGATTGGTGCATTATATCCGTTCGGTTCCTTTTGACTTAGCAGCTGTCCAGTACTGCTATACAAATACACCGCTAGCCCTTCTGATGATTGAGCAGGCTTTACCTCTATAACAAGTTCGCTGCTGACGGGATTAGGGAAAACCCGAAATGATTTTGGCATACTACCATACGTTGCCAATATGGTCCTGTCCATAGCCCTGGTAAAGTCCGGCACACCAAATCCTACTTCATTGTTGGGAGACAATGCCCTGTGTCCCGATTTGCGTATTCTATCTATTACTTCCATATTGGTCAGTTCAGGATTTGCCTGCCAAAAACCTGCAACAAGTCCGCTTATTAGAGGTGCAGAAAAAGAAGTACCATTAGCTTTTACTACCCTACCATTGGCGTTGATGGTAAGCACTTGTTCACCCAAGGCCAACACATCGGGCTTTATCCTGCCGTCGGCTGTAGGCCCTACAGAACTGAATGCTGTCCGGGTCAAGTTACCACTCTTCAAGGCACCTACAGCCAGCACACTGTCTCCGTCGGCTGGGGCAGATATATATTTCCAAGACTTATTCCCTTCATTCCCTGCACTTGTAACCATGACCATTCCCCTGCTAGCGGCAATGTCGGCTGCCCGTGTTATCACACTTGTCTCCCCGTCCATGTCCTCATAGGTATAGTTCATGGAGGCGTCTGTAAAAGTGCTGTAACCTAGAGAAGTACTGACAATATCTGCTCCTGCGCTATCGGCAAACTCCGCAGCAAACAGCCAATTATACTCTTCAATCTGATATTCACCCTCTACATCTTCAGTCACACTCAGTATAAAACTTGCCTTCGGTGCCGTACCTATGTATTTATCAGGAACCAATCCCGCGATAGTTGACAAAGCCTTGGTACCGTGATCAGAGTATTGATAAACACTATCATTATTGACCACATAATTTCTGGTAGCAAGAATTCTGTTTTCATTATAAAGGTGTTTAAAGGGTTCGTGGGCATCCACCCCTAAAAAACCGCCATCCAGAACAGCGATAAGCACCCCTTCTCCCCGATATCCTTGGCTGTGCATTCTCGGCACTCCCAAAAGCTCGTTCTGCTCCATAGAAACGGTATTGGTATAAAGTTGAGCATCATTCATCTGAAAGCTGCCTGAAGCATTGGCTTCTATACTTATAGCCGTTTGATACGGATATTTAAGTTTCCCACCAGGCGCTACATGTACAGCGGTTCGCACATAGGGCTTCGTCAAAAGATATGCGATGGTAGCAGAATCGGTCTGCACAAGGGCTCCATTTAACCATTTAGTTTTATGATAGAAAGGCACGCCTTCATTTCGCAAAGAGTCCAGATAAGCAGGGCTCACTGGCAAGTCGGTATGATCAATAGGGATCGATTGTTTATGCCTTCGTTCTAAGGCACGTTCTGAAAGAAATGCCTCAGGATGCTCCAATGTATAGGGAGAGTTTGCCTTGTTCTCAAAGAAAACTACAAATCTGTGGTCTTGCGCTTCGGCAACGAAGGCATAAACCATGATTGCTAAAAATAGATAGACAAAGCGATTATTCTTTCCCATATTCCTTCAAAATGTAGGTTTGTTTTGATCCTCCTTCAATAATCCCCTCTCCCAAACACTCCACCGTAGTGGCACAATAATCAATATAACGAATCTCTTTATATACGAGACCAATATTTTCAGCATAAATAGCTTCCCTGTACCGTTCGTTAATAACGATATCCATATTATTTTCTTCTACAACATGAAGTGTGTTTTCGAAGCTGCGGTCACCTTTTTCAAATGCATCGCCCATATTACTGATCGAATAAACTGCTGACTCCTCAGCATTCATAGCATTGCTATCCCAGGATGCCCCTATGCTTACAGGAAATATGAGCTTTATCACCGGTGTATTGTTTTCTACCACTACGATGTTTCTCGGGCTTTTCCGAACCGTCCAAATGGAGTCTAGCTGCCACTCATCCTCATGGTGGCTTCTGGAAAAGCGGTGTAGGTAATAGGCTGTATCTTCTCGTTCTTGGCGATAAATTCCCTGAACAAGCTCTTTAAGCTGGTATTGCGTGGTGTCACTATCGCCTATAAATGGAAAATGGACATCTACTACATCATATATGCGGTAGCTGCCCACTTCAATTGGATAATATTGATAACCGATTTTTTGAGGATCTAGTGTTTCCTTAGAACTGCTACAGGCAACACATACAAATGTTGACAGTACAAACACCCAATAGATCCTAGCTCCCATTCTGTCTGAAGCTTTTGTTAATCCATCCTCCGCCTATGACATCATCCCCTTCATAGAAAACAGCAGCCTGACCAGGTGCTATAGCTGAAACGCCTTTGCCAAAATACACTTTCATCGTATCTCCAGCCTGTTCTATCACAGCAGGGGTGCCTTGGTCGTTATAGCGCACCTTTGTGATAGTATCGAGACGTTGCCCATTCAGGTCGGCATACTTGCTCAGGTTCAACTGATTAACATACATGCCATCTCTCGAAAGCTCGTCAAAAGTACCCAGTATCACCCTATTGTTTTCTTTCTGAATTTCAGTAACATAGACAGGGTATCCTAAAGCTATTCCTAGTCCTTTTCGTTGTCCTACGGTATAAAAAGGGTAACCCTCATGAGTGCCAACAACCTGACCATCCTCCAGCACAAACTCCCCGCCTCTCACCTGCTCTTCCAGTCCATCCACCCTTCTTTTTAAAAATCCTCGATAATCATTGTCAGGCACAAAGCATATTTCATAAGACTCAGACTTGTTGACCAATTCCACAAAACCTCTTTCTTGTGCCATTTCCCTGATCGTTGGCTTTGTGAGTTTTCCCAATGGGTACATTGTCCTGCTCAAGCTCTCTTGGGAAATGCCCCATAAAGCATAAGACTGATCCTTGTTTTCGTCTATCCCTTTGGAGATCACATACCGACCCTTTTCTTCTCTTATATTGGCATAATGCCCCGTGGCGATGAATTCACAATCCAGTTTGTCGGCCCGTCGAAGGAGGGCGTCCCACTTAATGTGTGTATTGCAAAGCACGCAGGGGTTGGGAGTCCTACCTGCCAAATACTCGCCTGTAAAATGATTGATGACGTAGTCGCCAAATTCCTCTCTGATGTCGAGGATATAGTGTGGAAACCCAAGGCTGACGGCAATATTCCGAGCATCATTGATAGAGTCGAGACTACAGCAGCCTGTTTCCTTCTTACTAGAGCCAGAAGAAGCGTAGTCCCAAGTCTTCATGGTCATACCGATCACTTCGTATCCTTGCTCATGAAGCATCACAGCAGCCACGGAACTGTCAATTCCTCCGCTCATGGCCACCAGTACTCTTCCGTGCTTGCTCATAATTATGCCCTTCCTTTTGTTCCAGGCAGGATCGACTCCTGCTCAAAATTATAATCCTTATTTTTAACTAATTGATTCTCTTACTCTTTTGGTATATTCTCTCAAAGCCACTTTAAACTCCACATTGTCATCTTGCATTTTATTCAATATCCAGATGGCAGCAAAGATATGGGTTAATTGCTCTCCTTCGTCCTCACCCTCTACCTCCATTGCTGGTGTTTTCTCTTCCAACAACGCTTCTTCTGCTGTTAAGAGTTCTTTCAAAGTATAATTTTCTACCAGATTTTTAATTGCAGGTATTTTCATTTTATGAATATTTTAATATTTCTATAGGGAATAGTAAGGTCTAAAGCTTTTGGATCAGTTCCACTACAGCATCTTCCTTACTAGACGCCACAGCTTCCACAAACTCTCCATTTTTGAAGATAGCGAAGTAGGGCAAATTCGTTACCCCTGCTTTTTTGCGTGCCTCAGGATTCTTTTCTGCATTTACATCTAAAAAAGCGATATCTTCAAAACGCGGATCGTTAGACAATCTTTTGTACTTTGGCGCGAAAAGCTTACAGCTTCCACACCAGTCAGCAAAATATTTAACAACGACTTTTCCGTTCAATGAAAGGTGCTCGTTGAAATTTTCATCTGTAACTACTGCAACTGCCATATTATATAATTTAAAGTTCTGTGCAAATATACGGCATGTGCCGCCAAACCCACAAATAAAAGCAACATTATGAAAAAAGCCTTTTGTTTTTCGGGTGCGACCCCATAATTTTGACCCATGGCACTAAAAACAACAGTAAAGATCAATAGGACGAATAACCTGAGCGATGCCAGGTATTGCGCGGGCATGGGGGTAGATTTTATGGGATTTTGTTTAGACCCCAACAGTCCAGACGTAGTAACTCCTGAAACCTTCCAAGAAATTACCGGTTGGATAGCCGGCGTACAATTGGTAGGAGAATTCTATGAAAGCAGCCCCTTGCTGATCAAAGAACTGCTTGGAAGCTATGCCTTAGATTATATCCAGACGCCAGATGCTGAATCCATCGTCTATCTATCCCAACTGGAAGTACCAATCATCCTGCAAATTACCTTACCTGAAGATCCAGAAGACGAACGTTGGAAGACCGTGTTGGAAGAGAAGAAACCATATGTTAGTTACTTTTTACTCACCTCAAATGAAGAGGATGCTTTAAATAAACATCTGCCTGCGATCAATAAACTCGCTCCGGATTATCCTTTTTTATTAGGGTTTGGCGTTACGGCTGAAAACGTATTAGACCTCATTGAGGGCACTGCGATAAAAGGCATCACGTTGGACGGCGGACATGAAATAAAATCGGGCTACAAGGACTTTAATGATCTGGCTGATGTGCTAGAAGCAATCGAGATCGACGATCTGGAGTAAGATATCCTAACTAGATTTGCCTAAATGATGTACCAATGCCTTAGCGTTCATTGGTACATCAGATTATTATTGCATGAACTCCTTCTGCTACTTTGACTGGCATTTATGCCTGACGTCTAAGATACAAAGAGAGCAGTGCCATTGGGATTAATTGTTTCCTCCAAGGATGATCGGCAACCCTTCTTTCCCCTGGCCAATCACCACTACTTTAGCATTCTCCGATTTTGCCAGTTCCAAAGTAGCTTCTATCCCTTTCCATTTCAGGAGTTTATCGGATATCCCCTCTGAAACAATATCTTGGAAATCTTTGATACCTTTAGCTTCTATCCTCTTTCTTTCAGCCTCTTTCGACTCTTTCTCTAACCTAAATTCGTATTCTTTAGACTCTTGCTCCTGCTTTAGCTTGTTTTCGATGGCTGTTCTGATCGTGGGCGGAAGTTCTACTCCCCTTATCAAAATGGCATCCAATGAAATGTATTTCCTTTCGACGTTCGTTTTGGTTTCTTCAAAGATGGCTTCCTGAATAAAATCTCTCTTGCTGGAGTAAAGTTCTTCTGGATCAAAACTGCCAATCACTTTTCTAGCGGATGATCGGATCTCTGGAAAAACCACCTTTTCTGCATAACTTTTCCCTAATTCTTTATGAATAAGGCCCAACTTGTCTACTTGAGGAGAGTATCTAAAAGATATTTCTAATTTAATGGTCAGTCCATTTTTTGATAAGACTTCCATTACCTCATTCTCCTGCTGAGTCCTCACATCATAAACATACATTCTATTCCATGGTGCGATCACGTGAAAGCCCTCTCCATAATACTGGTCGGTAACAGTACCCTCTCCGAATTTTTTATACAATACGCCAGCCTCCCCAGATTGAATAGTGACGAAAATACTGGATGAAAGATAAATAATAACAAAAAGAAGCACTGCCCCTATTACTATGATAGGGCCTAATCTTTTATTGTCCATATAATTCTTATTTATGATTTTAAAATGATGCGTCTACAAACTTACATGAAAATAAAGGGAACACCTATATTGTGATATCACTTTTGGAGGCCTTGTTACGGGTATTATAGAAGTTTCAAGCTTCGCTCATCTTTCAATTTCAATTTTTTTTGAATAACGGGCTATATACATAACCAGAGTGCCATTCTTCCGTAAGTGTCATGGGCCCTCTAATGCTCAGTCCATTAATAAGCCCATAAAAAACTTTAACGAGTTCACGCCAAATAAATGCTGAATTTGCTTGTCAGAAACTGATTGTATCAATACATTTGCAAGCCGAATGAACGTTCGGTATAAGTAAGTTGAGATGGAAAAAATATCAGACAAGAAGAGAGCAATATTTGAAAGCACACTAGAATTGATAAAAGACAATGGCTTTCATGGCACTCCAATGAGCATGGTGGCCAAAAATGCCAATGTAGCTACGGGCACTATTTACCATTATTTCGAGAGCAAAGATGAGTTGATTTTAGCTTTGTATGATTATAACAGAGGAAGAGTAACCGCTACTATAGAATTGGCTTTGGTGGAGAATTTACCTTTTAAGGAAAAGTTTTATAAGGTATGGCATGACTTATTTACGTTTTACATCGACAACCCCAATGTACTTATATTCTTTGAGCAGTTTATGAACTCACCTTACAATACCAATAAATGCCCAAGTTATACAAAGGGATTATATTTTGAGTTCTTACAAAAAGGCATGGATGAAGGCATTATAAAAAACGCCAGGCCAGAAGTTTTGGTGATTTATTTGGTAAGCAATATTCATACCCTAGCTAAGCTCAACCGTTTTGGGAGTATCAACTTAGACGAAAAGGAGCTGAATGACTTTATGAATATAATATGGAAGGGATTGGCTCCTGAATAAAGATCTTTTCTTGAATACGGAACAGAAGTAAATCAACAATTATCATTTAATTTAATTCTAATCTATAAAATACAATGCCAACACGGATTGTGCGTGCAAATGCTTTTCTATTTTCATTTAAAATGAGATCAATTAATAACCCAATGAGCATAACAATAATTAAACACATGAAAAAAATTAGTTTTTTCGGCTTTGCTTTTAGCCTCCTTTTTCTCGCCTCGTGCCAAAAGAAGCAAGAGCAGCAACAAGGACCCACGGCAATGCCTTTCCCAGTAGTTGAGGTTCCAAATAGGACTGTAACAGCATATACCTCTTTTCCTGTAAGTATCGAAGGAACCATCAATAGTGCTGTGAGGGCCAAAGTAAGCGGATATATTACCCAAGTATTGGTGGATGAAGGACAAGCAGTAAAGAGAGGCCAAACGCTTTTTAGGATAGAAACACAAGCACTTAGCCAGGATGCAGGAGCTGCCCAAGCCAATATAAACGCTGCTCAGGTAGAAGTAGACAAGCTGAAACCGCTTGTAGAAAAGAACATCATCAGCTCCGTGCAATTGACAACAGCAGAAGCCAGATTGGCACAAGCTAAGGCTGCTTACAACAGCATCGTGGCCAACATCGATTATGCTACTATTAAAAGTCCAGTAGATGGGTATGTTGGCTCTATTCCTTATCGAGAGGGGAGTTTGGTGAGCCCTGCCGATCCGACCCCATTGACAACTGTTTCCGTAACCAATGAAGTGTATGCTTTTTTCACCATGAATGAGCGTGATTATTTGGATTTTATACAGGAAGTAGAGGGCGAGAAACTGGCGGACAAAATAAAAAACTTACCACCAGTAGAGTTGGAACTGGTGAATGGCCAGGTATATAAACATAAGGGAAAGATCGAAACGATAACCGGTCAGGTAAATACTTCTACAGGAACTGTTAGCTTTAGGGCTACCTTCCCTAACCCCAACCGCATTCTGGCCAATGGAAATAGCGGCAGGATAAGAATTCCCAAAATTTACGAAAACACCCCTGTGGTTCCAGCTTCTGCTACTTTTGAGCAGCAAGGAAGAGTATATGTATTCAAAGTGCAGGGAGACACAGTGGCAGTATCTTCTACTATAGCCGTAAAGGACAGGATAAACAATATCGTGGTCGTGGCATCAGGTATTGAAGCTGGAGAAAAAATAGTGGCCCAAGGAGTAGGCAAGATTCGAAACAACATGCCGATTGTCCCACAGCCGGTAGCTTTTGACAGTATTGCCAATTCAATAAACGTGGTATTTAAATAAGATCGCATAATGATTAAAAAATTCATAGATAGACCTGTATTATCTACAGTAGTATCCATTATTATCCTCGTTTTAGGGGTACTTGGTCTCACTACGCTGCCCGTGACTCAGTATCCAGATATTGCCCCTCCGACCGTTAGGGTTGCAGCCAACTATCCTGGTGCCAACGCTGAGACAGTTCTGGAAAGTGTGATTATCCCTATTGAGGAACAAATCAACGGCGTGGAAGGCATGACCTACATTACGTCGACTGCTAGTAATAACGGCTCGGCCTCGATTGAAGTGTTTTTTGAGCAGGGCATAGATCCTGATATTGCGGCTGTAAACGTTCAAAACCGGGTGGCCAGGGCTACTCCTCTTTTGCCACGTGAAGTGACCCAATCTGGGGTTACCACACAAAAGCAACAGACCAGTTCACTGATGTTCATCACCTTTTATTCCGAAAATGAAAATTATGACGCCACTTATATCCAAAACTACCTGAACATAAACGTCCTTCCCGACCTAAAAAGAATCAGGGGTGTGGGAGACGTGAGTGTGTTTGGCGCTAAGAATTACGCCATGCGAATATGGCTTCAGCCCGAGAAGTTATCGGCTTATGAATTGATTCCAGCCGATGTCATTGCTTCTATCAATGAGCAAAGTTTGGAAGCAGCAGCTGGAGCACTGGGACAAAATAGTGGGCAAGCATTTGAATATATCATCAAATATGGGGGTAGATTCAATACTCCGGAACAATATGAGGACATAGTGATAAAGGCACTTGGGAACGGGCAGTATCTGCGACTGAAAGATGTAGCAGAAGTAGAGCTCGACGCAGAAGGATATACCGCCATTTCTTATTATAACGGGCAACCTGGTGTAAGTATGGGTGTATACCAAACTCCTGGATCCAATGCTCAGGAGATTATCGAAAATATTCATGAAAGATTGGATGAGCTCAAGGAAAACCTTCCAGTAGGCTTGAACGTAATGGTGAATTTCGATACCAACGAATTTTTGAACGCCTCCATCAATAAAGTGGTTGTCACTTTGATTGAAGCTTTTATCCTAGTATTCTTGGTGGTATTCATTTTCCTTCAGGATTTTAGGTCCACCCTTATCCCGGCCATTGCTGTTCCTGTCTCTATCATAGGAACATTCTTTTTCTTAGGACTCTTTGGATACTCAATCAACCTACTGACCCTTTTTGCTTTAGTACTCGCAATCGGAATTGTGGTTGATGACGCCATTGTTGTGGTAGAGGCGGTCCATGCGAAACTAGAGGGAGGAATGAAAAGCGCCAGAGAAGCTACCCACAAGGCGATGGAAGAAATCACAGGAGCCATTATCTCTATTACTTTGGTAATGGGAGCCGTATTTATTCCCGTAACTTTTATTACAGGACCGACAGGCGTTTTTTATGAGCAGTTTGGCGTAACCCTTATTGTGGCAATCGCTATTTCTGCAGTTAATGCGCTAACGCTAAGCCCGGCACTTTGTGCCATATTCTTGAAGCCTACCCATGAAAAGAAAGAAAAGACGAATCTTTTACAAAGGTTTTTCAAAAACTTCAATATTGCTTTTGAAGCCACGACCAAAAGATATGTACGCTCGCTTTCCTTTTTGTATAGGCATAAATGGGTGACAGCGGCTATTTTATTGGCTTCTGTCGGCATTATCTACTGGTCTGCTACCACAACCCCTACAGGTTTTGTGCCTAACGAAGACAGAGGGATGATCTTTACCAATATAGAACTTCCAGCAGGTGCTTCTTTAGACAGGACAGTGGCGGTTTCACAAGAGTTGTATAACAAGATAAAGGATATCCCTGGCGTAGAAGGAGGATCGCTTGTAAACGGATTTAGCCTTATCTCGGGAGCAGGAAGTAACTATGGCCTCGGGTTTTTGAAATTGAAAAATTGGGACGAAAGGACAGATGAATCAATGTCTGCAGATGCCATCATGGGACAAATGTTTCAGGCTGCTGCCAGCATTCCAGATGCCAATATCCTATTCTTTGCCCCTCCTAGTGTACCAGGTTTCGGGGTGTCGTCAGGATTTGAAATGTTGGTATTAGACAGATTGGGAGGAGACTTCACTGAGCTGGATAGGGTAACCGAAGAATTTTTGGGACGCTTGATGCAGCGTCCAGAAATCCTGTATGCCCAAAGTTCTTTCAACACCAACTACCCACAATATGAGATCATGCTTGATGCTCCTAAAGCAAAAGAAGCAGGGGTTTCTATAAGCAGTATATTCGGGACGCTACAGGGGTATATTGGGGGTATTTATGCAGCAGACTTCTCAAGATTTGGAAAGCAGTATAGAGTGTTTGTTCAGGCACTACCAGAAGACCGTGCCAACACGTCCGATCTCAATGCGATCTTTGTGAGGAATTCTCAAGGAGAAATGGCCCCAATCACTGAGTTTGTCAATCTAAAGCGCGTATACGGCCCTCAAGCTGTAACACGATTCAACTTGTTCAACTCAGCCAATGTAAACGGTGCTTCTGCCCCAGGCTACTCTTCTGGAGATGCTATCAGGGCCGTACAAGAAGTAAGTGCCACGGCTCTTCCAACCAACTATACAGTGGACTTTTCTGGTTTGACAAGAGAAGAAATCGCAGCGGGCAATCAAACTACTTTTATTATTATTTTAAGTGTCTTGTTTGTGTACTTCATTCTGGCTGGTCAATATGAAAGTTATTTATTGCCATTGTCAGTACTGCTATCCTTACCAGTGGGTATTATGGGCGCTTACCTCACCACCAAGCTAGCAGGATTAGAAGTGAACGTCTACTTTCAGATTGCCTTGATAATGCTGATAGGCTTGCTGGCAAAAAATGCCATTTTGATTGTGGAGTTTGCCATCCAACGTCGAAGGGCCGGATTTACCATAGTAGAAGCTGCTTTTGATGGCGCTAAGGTCCGTTTAAGGCCTATATTAATGACCTCGTTTGCGTTCATTATTGGTTTGATGCCGCTGGTATTTGCCGGCGGAACAGGTGCAGTTGGAAACCGCTCTATCGGTACTGGTGCTGTGGGTGGCCTTTTAGTGGGCACTGTAGTCGGTGTGTTTGTCATTCCGATACTATATATCCTTTTTGAGTGGCTCCAAGAAAAGATCAGTGGAAAACCAGAAATCAAAGAAGAAATAGCTTCTAACAGTTAATTCAAGATATCTTAAACAATGAAGAGAAAAACAATCAATAAACTAATTTTTGCACCAGTTCTGTTGGTTTTCCTCCAGTCATGTTTTGTGGCTCGGGATTACCAACGACCTGAAGTGGTGAATGAAGCTTATTTCAGAACCGATCAATTGCCTGAGGATAGCATCACCATGGCGGAAGTTTCCTGGAGAGGGCTTTTTACCGACCCTTTACTTATGGGTCACATAGAGGAAGGGTTAGAAAACAATCTCGATATCCGAATTGCTTTACAACAAATCGTAGCTGCGAATGCCTACTATAAACAAGGAAGAGCGGGATTCCTCCCTACTATTGGTGCCACAGGACAGGCTTCGCATCAAGAATTGTCTAGCAATGGGCAGATGGGCGCACTGTACGATGGCGGTATTTCGCAATTCGAGCTTTCAGCCAATGCTTCTTGGGAAGCAGATATATGGGGTAAGATCAGGAGTTATAAGAGAGCATCGGAAGCCTCATATTTGCAGACAGTAGCGGCTCACAAAGCGGTGAAAACCCAGCTTGTTGCCAGTATTGCTACCGTTTATTATCAATTAGTAGCGCTCGACGAGCAGATAAGAATCACTGAACAATCTATCGCCAACCGAGAAAGCAGTTTGGAAACAACCAAAGCACTGAAAGAAGCGGGCTACGTGACTGAGGTGGGTGTGAAGCAAACCGAAGCACAACTGTATGATGCACAGAGCATTTTATTGGATTTGAAAACCAATATTAAGCTTTTGGAAAATACCATGTCTATTTTGTTAGGGGAAGCGCCACAAGCTATTGATAGAGGAAGATTGGAAGAGCAGGCCATCAACCAAGACATAAAAATCGGATTTCCCATTCAACTGCTGCGTAATCGCCCCGATGTAATGGCTGCCGAATATGGCCTTATTAATGCCTTTGAAATGACCAACGTAGCCAGGAGTGACTTCTACCCTTCGTTGCGAATATCTGCTACTGGCGGATTCCAAAGCCTTGAAATAGATCAACTGTTGAACGCAAACTCATTGTTTGCCTCTCTCATGGGGTCGCTTACACAGCCTATCCTTAATGGCCGACGCATTCGTACGCAATATGAAGTGGCACAGGCACAGCAGGAGCAGGCATTGCTCAATTTCCGGAAGGCCATTTTGAATGCTAGCAGGGAAGTTTCTGATGCACTCTATACTTTTGAAACTGCTGAAGAACGCATCGATATCAAGACGCTACAATATGAAGCTTATGATACTGCCACAATATATTCAGAAGAATTGCTCAACAACGGTATGGTCAATTATCTTGAAGTATTGACAGCAAGGCAAAATGCTTTATATGCGCAACTAGATTTAATTAATGCACACTTTACCCAACTTAATTCCATAGTGGAATTGTACAGAGCCTTAGGTGGCGGCTGGCAATAGGTAGTTTTTCTTACAAAGATTTTTAAAAAGATGGTATTCCTTTTAATGAGGGGTACCATCTTTTTTTTAGCCATATCTTATGGTTTTATATGGTATATAAATGATGGAAAGCCCATTCTTATTTAGTGTGCGCATAAATATCCTACATTTCCTTCCCCTCAGTATTTAATTAAACAATTGATGCTCATACAGTCTTGAATAAAAGACTAATGTGCCACTAAAACCATAAAAAAATGAATACCCGGAAAACTGCATTAATTACTGGAGCCACGAGCGGATTTGGTTGGGAGCTATGTAAGCTATTTGCAAACGACAATCACAATTTGATATTAGTAGCGAGGGATAAGGATAAGCTTTTGTCTTGTGAACAATCGCTTAGAAAAGATTTTCCTGATATAACAATCCATCATTTTTCTGTCGATCTTGCCCAACAAGGTGCAGCAGGAGCGCTGTATGAAAAGGTGGACATGCATAAGTTGGAGGTAGACTTCCTCATCAACGATGCGGGTGTAGGAGATCATGGCCTTTTTGTAGAGAATGAAATGCAGAAGGAGTTAGACATGATCAATTTAAATATTGTAGCCGTAATGGAACTTACCAAGTTATTCCTTCGAGAAATGGTATTAAGGGGTCAAGGAAAAATCCTACAAGTATCTTCAATTTTCGGGTTAGTACCGGCACCCCGATTTGCTGTCTATTCTGCTACAAAGGCATTTGTTCATTTCTTCACAGAAGCACTTCAAGAAGAGATTAAAGATACCGGTGTCACTTTAACTGCACTATATCCTGGAGGTAGCGACACCGACTTCTTCAGACGGGCCAATGCTGAAGAAACTGTTTTGTATCAGAACATACCGTTATATACACCGGAAGAAGTTGCTATTGCAGGGTATGAAGGGCTGATGGAAGGAAAAAGAAGAGTAGTTCCCGGAATCATGAATAAAATACAAGCTGCTTCGAGCACAGTAGTGCCCGATAGCTTATTGATGAAAGCGCTTAATAAATTGATGGAAGAGGAAACGAAATAGTTAATTCTTATAAGTCTATTTTCAGAAGTTCATCACAAATTTCAGAAGTTCATCACAAAAAAAAGAGAGCGTATGTCGCTCTCCTTCTTATTTCAAATATTTTGAAATGATAGTTAATTCAAAGCTTCTATCTTTTTAGACAGTTCTGCAACCTTATCATTCATTCTTAATTGTGAATAAACTGTTTGGAGGGTTTCCAGCACAGTAAGGTCCTGAGGGTTTATCTCATGTGCCTTTTCGAAGTAGGGTAAAGATCGTCTAAAGTCTTCTTTTGCTGTTTCTTCTAACTTTTTCCCTTCCTTTTGATAAGTTTTCAGGTCCATATCATTGGATTTTTTGATCAGATCGGCTGCCTTATTATAGTACACAACTGCTAGGTTAAAATTCGCATCGAAGTAGTTAGGCTCGAGCTCTACCGCTTTTTTGTAACTTTCGATAGCCTTGTCAGTTTCATCTATTTGATCGTAAAGAAAGGCCAGATTGTAATAGAGATTGGCATTGTCTGGCTCCGACTGAATAGCATTCTCCAGCTTTATTCGAGCTTCTTCTGCCTGATCAGTTACGATGAGCAGATTGATTTCTTCCTTCATCAAATCTTTATCATCAGGAAAAACCGCTCTACCTCTTCTCACAACTTCCAATGCTTTTTCATTGTCGCTATTGATTGCTCTTTCGATATAGATTACACTATTATAAATGTCCTTTTGCTCGTAGCCCAAGTCCATCAACTTATAATAGTTTTGGGCAGCCTTGTCCCAAATCTCTGCTTGCTGGGCTGAAATACCTGCGTATAGATATGCCGTTGTGTCTTCAGGCATTAACTTTGCAGCTGTTTCAAAGCTTTCCAAGGCTGCTTCAAACTCTTGGTTTTGATAAGCTTCAGCACCAGTATTCAAGAACTGACCCCATATGGCTTCGATCCGTTGGTCGGAAAACACAGCATATGTACCTGAACCACCTGATACCTCTTTTGCCTTTTTGTAAGCCTCTACGGTTTTATCTAACTGGCTGATGTCCAATATTTCGCCATCGGGGCCAACCAACATCGCCTCATGGATAGTGGCTTTAGTGTACCAAGTTTTAGGATCGTCCTTCGTTTTGTCATGTTTTGTAGCCTCTTCTATAAGCTGCATTGCTTCTGCTAGGTCGCCTTTTTCTTTGGCGGCCTCAGCTTTTCTAACGTTTGAATTTTGTGCCCAAGCTAATGTGCTAGCAAAAACGAACACGAACACAAACAGGATTTTTTGCATGGTCTTCATAGGTATCAATTGTTTTATAATCACGATGGCCCGAAAGCATACATAATTATTTGTAAAAGTATAATTGGGTTTAAGTTAAAAATTGCTAGTCATTATCTTCATTCGTATCAAGCTCATTTGTATCTGGTTCATCAGGATTTATCAAGTCTTCTGCCTGAATATCCCCTTCTTGTATGACACCATCCACGCCTAGCTCCTCTTCATCCTCATCTATCTTAGTCACTTTTGCTATCGAAGAGATCGCATCATTTTCGTTTAAGCGAATAAGCCTTACCCCTTGCGTGGCACGTCCCATTACCCGCAAGTTTGCTACGGCAATCCGAATGATGATTCCCGACTTATTGATAATCATAAGGTCATCTGTATCGGTTACTTCCTTTATAGCAACAAGCTTTCCAGTTTTTTCCGTAACGTTTAGGCTCTTCACTCCTTTTCCTCCTCTTTTCGTAATCCGGAACTCCTCAATGGAAGATCGCTTGCCATATCCCCTTTCAGAAACTACCAACAAATGGGAATCTTCTCTGGCAACACAAACCATGCCGACTACCTTATCATCTTCCCCTTCTAGCGTTACGCCTTTCACGCCAGCGGCTGTTCGGCCCATAGACCTCACGTCAGATTCGTGGAAATGAATCGCCCTTCCAGAGCGTTTTGCAATAATAATATGGTTGTTGCCATTGGTTAAGCTGACGTTCAGCAATCTGTCGCCTTCGTTGATGGTAATCGCCATAATACCATTTTGACGAGGCCTGGAATATGCTTCCAGAGAGGTCTTTTTGATAGTCCCCTTTTCAGTGCACATTACCAAAAAGTTATTATTTACATAATCTTCGTCCTTAAGGCTGGCAACATTAATTACAGCTCGAACAGAATCTTCGGCTTCGATGTTTATCAGGTTTTGTATCGCTCTTCCTTTGGCGATTTTACTTCCTTCAGGAATAGCATACACTTTCTTCCAAAACACTTTGCCTAATTCTGTGAAAATGAGCAAATAATTGTGTGCATGAGCAATGAATAAATGCTCTGTGTAGTCATTGTCTTTGGTAGATACTCCTTTTGAGCCTACCCCTCCCCTACCTTGTAGTTTATACTCAGCCAAAGGAGTTCTTTTGATATACCCCTGATTAGAAATGGTAATCACCATCTCTTCATTAGGGATCATATCTTCTATAGTAATGTCGTCAGCGCTATGTTCAATGAGGGTTCTTCTTTCATCACCATATCGGTCTTTCAGTTGCAGCAACTCGTCTTTTATTATTGACATCCTGCGCTCTTCTCTAGCCAAAATATCTTTTAGATCTTCGATAAGTGCTTTAATCTCTTCATACTCTTGCTGAATCTTTTCCCTTTCAAGACCGGTAAGACGTTGCAACCGCATTTCTAAAATAGCCCGTGCTTGAATTTCACTCAAGCTGAAACGCTCTATAAGACCGTTTCGGGCAATTTCTGGATCTCTTGAAGAACGAATAAGGTTGATTACCTCATCCAAGTTGTCCAACGCTATAAGGTATCCTTCTAGAATATGTGCTCTTTTCTCTGCTTCCCTTAGGTCGTATTCCGTCCTTCTCACCACTACCTCGTGGCGGTGTTCCACGTAGTAAACGATGAGGTCTTTTAGGTTGAGCATTTGTGGCCTTCCTTTCACTAGAGCCACATTATTTACACCAAATGATGATTGGAGTTGGGTGTATTTATAAAGGTTATTGAGCACCACATTAGGAATAGCATCTCTTTTAAGGTCATATACGATGCGCATCCCGTCTCTGTCAGATTCATCCCTGATATCAGAAATCCCCTCAATCTTTTTTTCATTCACCAAAGCGGCCGTTCTTTCGATCATACTGGCCTTGTTGACCATATAAGGAATCTCTTCCACAATGATCTGCTCTTTGCCTGTTTTGGTGGTTTCAAAGCTTGCTTTTGCCCGCATTACTATACTGCCCCTGCCTGTCTCAAAAGCGGATTTTACGCCTTGATAGCCGTATATCGTGGCACCTGTAGGAAAGTCAGGAGCCGTTATATACTGCATGAGGCCCTCTATGGTAATATCATTATCATCAATATAAGCTATGATACCATCGACCACTTCCGTAAGGTTGTGAGGAGGCATATTGGTAGCCATTCCCACGGCAATCCCCGAAGTCCCATTGAGCAACAGGTTGGGCAATTTGGCTGGGAGCACGCTGGGCTCCTTCAGAGAGTCATCAAAGTTGGGCTGATAGTCAACCGTTTCTTTATTAAGGTCTGAAAGCAGCTCTTCGGCTATCCTTTTTAGACGAGCTTCGGTGTACCTCATGGCCGCAGGCATGTCACCATCCACCGACCCAAAGTTACCCTGTCCGTCTACCAGTGGATAGCGCAATGACCACGGCTGGGCCATCCGCACCATCGTCATGTATACAGAGGAATCACCATGAGGGTGATATTTACCTAAAACCTCTCCTACGATCCTTGCTGACTTCTTGTAAGCCTTATTATAGTTGACTCCAAGCTCCAGCATACCATATAAAACCCTTCGGTGAACGGGTTTCATGCCATCTCGAACGTCTGGTAATGCTCTGGATACAATCACGGACATTGAATAATCAATGTATGCGCCCCGCATCTCATCCTCAATATTGATAGGAATAATATTCTCCTTAGCTCCTTCTGCCATATATAATTAATCTATTATTTCTTGTCCAATTGAAGTGGCAAGTTACATAATTTTTAGATAAATAATAACGGAAAAAGAGCGAATAAAACGTTTGAGAAAAGCTTAATATAGAAAAGGGAATAGCAGAAAGGATTTATCATCAGTTGAATTTTAGAGGTCCTTCATTTTTTCAAATATGCCCTTCAAATTTTAAAGTTTGTTTCTCTCGCCCTTTTTCTTGCCTTTGTACATTTCTAATTCAGGGTGATTTTCTCCATATCCCGGAACTTGCTTTTTGTGTAAAGGTTGTCCCCTAAACTCCTTGCCATAATGAACGTGCTTCATTTGGGTTTGGCACGACTTTATGGGACAGCGAGGAATTTCTGGGTATGTTAAGCTTATGCCCGCCTGCAGATAGGCCATGGGAGATTTATGCGCTATCGTCTTTTGACTCTCCGGTAATTGAAGCGTATAGCCACTGAATTCATATGAAGGTCTTAAAATCAGCCTAAAGTACTCTGACAGATTCTTTTCTATAGAAACGCCCAAATTTAAATAGAGGCCCTGCTCCATGAGGCTTTTGTCAAAGGCACTTCCTCTATTATGTTTTCCAAATTGTGCATCCACTGCAAATGAATAATCCCAGTAATCATATACTCTAGCGCCGACCATACCAAAAAACCTCGACTGTAGGGTGCTGATCTTTTCTCCTGAATAACCCGAAAGAAAGCTTTCGTCAAATTTGGGTGAAAACTTACCGACCGTATGGTACTCCAAGGCTAAACCAGCGCCTATCCTAAAACGGCTGATATTATAATGGAGTCCTATCAATAGCGGAATGCTACTGCCTCTTACCTTAAAGGCAATTTCTGTCGTATCACTGTGGATCAATGCATCGCCTGTGCTGCTGTATAGTCCTTCTGAATTTTGTGGTGATATAAGCCAATCGCTCCACCCTGTATTTGGGCCCGGGTCAGTCAAATCGGCGTTATCGATAAGGTATAGATTGTCACCTTTCTGAAGCAGTGAAAAGCCAGAAAGGTCATGATTGTAATAGGTCCTGCCATATCCTGTCATCAAAGTAAGTGAAAACTGATTCAGTATTTTCCTGATAACGCTCCGTTCCACACCCTGATGGTCCTTATACATAAAGGGGGTGCGCTTTCCCTGGCTAAAGACTGTAAAAGGGCTACTAATGAATAGCGTACAGCTGAAAAAACCAATAAAAAGATATTTATAGCTCAGGGACATTCAGTTTATTTTCCGCAACCAACATTAGCAAGCGGCCTATTTCAACTCGCAAATTAAACATTCTTACAATTTAATTAAACTCTTGTCCAGTCAAATTTATTGTTGCTTGCCCCGCATGTAGTAGCAAAGCCGGGAAAACGTTGTGCCGCTTCTTATATCATCATGAAAATACATTTTAAACAATATTTTTTATGAACGGTATGGTGATATACCCGGTTTTTTCGAAATTTGATCTTTTACGTTCCCATGATAAAGTTAAAGAACATCCACAAGTCATATCCTGTAGGCAAGCAGCTCCTGCACGTGTTGAAAGGTATAGACATGCATATTGCTGAGGGGGAGTTCGTGTCCATTATGGGCTCATCTGGCTCTGGCAAGTCAACACTGTTAAACATATTGGGCATATTGGACCAATACGATACGGGGGAATATATTTTGGCAGGCACGGCCATGAAAAAACTAAGCGAATCAAAGGCCGCCTATTATAGAAACCAATTCTTAGGTTTTGTTTTCCAATCCTTCAACTTGTTAAATTTCAAAAATGCCATGGAAAACGTGGCACTCCCATTATATTATCAGAAGGTAAGCAGGAGCAAGCGGAACAAGTTGGCCTTGGAGTACCTGGACAAGGTCGGTTTGCTTCAATGGGCCGAACACATGCCTAGCGAAATGTCTGGAGGCCAAAAGCAGCGTGTGGCCATCGCAAGGGCATTGATTTCCAATCCAAAGGTAATTCTTGCTGATGAGCCTACCGGAGCACTCGACAGTCAGACCTCTTACGAAGTGATGGAGATATTCAAAGAAGTGAACAAATCGGGGAAAACGATTGTAATTGTGACCCATGAAAATGATGTTGCCACAAAAACCGACCGCGTGATCCGACTAAAAGACGGTCTGATACTCAATCAGAATTATGAGATAGGGACAGCGGTATGAGCCATCCAAATTGAAGCTAAAAAACTATAAGCAAAGTCAGAAATGTTTGAATTTGATAATTGGCAGGAGATTTATCATACCGTTAAGAAAAACAAGCTACGCACTTTCTTGACGGCATTCAGCGTTTCTTGGGGCATTTTCATGCTCATACTGCTTTTAGGTTTTGGCACAGGCCTTCAAAATGGCGTCGAGTCGCAATTTAGCGATGTAGCTACTAACAGCCTGTGGCTCAATGCAGGCCAGACCAGTATACCTTATAAAGGAACGAAGCCGGGCAAGCAAATCCGTTTAGACAATGAAGATTTCGGCCAGATAATGCAGCAAGTAAGAGAAGTAGAATTTATTACTGGCAGGTTCTATTGTTATGGCGAGTTCACCGTCCGATATAAAGATAAATATTCTTCATTTGAAGTAATGGGGTGCCATCCTGAACATCAGTTTTTGGAGAATCAAACTGCAGTCAAAGGGCGCTTTATCAATGAAATAGACTGGAAACAAAGACGTAAGGTAGCCGCAATAGGCACCAAGGTGGCAGAAGGGCTATTTGGCGAGGAGGACCCAATTGGGAAAGAAATCAATGTGAGGGGAATCATGTACAAAGTGGTAGGTGTTTTTAAGGATGGGGGTGGCGACGAAGAAATGCGCAGGATATTTATTCCTATTTCAGTGGCCCAACTTACCTATGGCGGCACGAATCAACTCCATCAGATTATGTTTACGGTGGGCAACGCCAGTGTAGAAGAGTCAAATATCATCAAGCAAAATGTCGTCTCCCTGATGTCACAGCGGCACAAATTCTCTCCTGAGGATACGCGGGCGCTTTACGTGTGGAACAATGTTGAAGAGTTTCAAAAGTTTAGTAGCTTGTTTGATGGGATTCGAATTTTTGTGTGGGTGGTAGGCTTTGGAACCATTATCGCTGGCATCGTGGGTGTCAGCAATATCATGCTCATTGTGGTGAAAGAAAGGACACGGGAAATTGGCGTAAGAAAAGCACTCGGTGCCACACCAAGCTCGATCGTTTGGCTTTTCCTTCAGGAGTCCATTACCATTACACTTATAGCGGGATACATAGGCCTATTGGCAGGAATAAGCCTTATGGAATTCATCAATTGGGCCATAATCAATTTTGGCATCGAAACAGAATTCTTCAAAAATCCTGAAGTAGACCTGAGCGCCGCAGCCTCTGCTACCATAATGTTGGTGATAGCAGGTGCCATGGCAGGCTTTTTCCCCGCACGAAAAGCAGCCAAAGTAAATCCTATAACAGCGTTGAAAGATGAATAAAATATAAGCCTAAACTAAGTCATTGACTACGACAAATGTTCGACTACGATAAATGGCAAGAGATACTCGCCACCATGCGAAAGAATAAACTCAGGACTTTCCTCACCATGTTTGGAGTGTTTTGGGGAATATTCATGCTATTGCTTTTGCTGGGCACAGGAAATGGGCTTGAGCGTGGTGTTACAAAAAACTTCAGCGGATGGGCAACCAATAGCGGCTTTATATGGAGCAATAGAACCACTATGGCCTACAAAGGAATGCAACCTGGCCGGTTCATCAGTTTTAAGAATGAGGATAAAATACGCCTGGAGCAGCAGGTTGAGGGCCTTGGCGTGATCGCTCCAAGAAACAACCTAGGTGGTTGGCGCGGCGGAAACAACGTTAGCAGAAAGACAAAAACTGGTGCGTTTTCCGTTTTCGGAGACTATCCCGAATATCAGCAAGTGCAAATTGTGGATATCTATAAAGGCCGCCATATCAATAAGAAAGATATCGAAGATAAAAGAAAGACAGCGGTTATCGGCGAAAGTGTCGTGAATATCCTTTTCGAACCCGGCGAAGACCCCATTGGCGAATACATCATGATAAATGGCGTAAACTTTCAGGTTGTGGGTATGTTCAAATCATTGAGGAGCGGAGAACAGGGCAACCGCGATACACAGACCATTTATATTCCTTTCACTACTTTTCAGCAAGCTTTTAACTATGGCAATAATGTTGGCTATTTTGCCTTTACAGCAAAGCCGGGCGCAAAAGTAAGCCAGGTGGAAGAAAACATCAGAAGGGTGCTTGGAGAAACCCATAGGATTCACCCAGAAGATAAAAATGCATTAGGATCGAACAACTTGGAAGAGGAGTTTGGGCAAATCAATGGGTTATTTGCTGGCATCAGCATATTTGTGTGGATAGTCGGCACAGGCACCTTGCTCGCTGGCGTCATAGGGGTCAGCAACATCATGTTGATCATTGTAAAAGAGCGAACTAAAGAAATAGGGATAAGAAAAGCCTTGGGGGCAACGCCATTTTCGATCGTTTCGCTCATCTTACAAGAATCCGTCATCATCACCGCACTATCAGGGTATATGGGCATATTATTAGGAACACTTGTCATCGAATCCCTAGGTGCTTTTGTTGAACAACAGCCCGGAGGAACGATGGGTATGTTTGGCCCACCAAACGTAGATATAACCATTGCCATAGCCTCCTTAATCACCTTGATTGTTTTTGGGATGCTGGCCGGATTAATTCCTGCAAAAAAAGCCGCAAACATAAGCCCTATAGAGGCCATTAGAGTCGATTAAAAATTAAATTATATAAAAATCATCATTATATGAAAAAAGTAGTCACCATTGTTATTGTAATCGTTTTGATAGCAAGCTTTTTCGGGACCGGATATTTTCTTTACCAAAAATCGGTTGAACCTCCCGTTGTCTACGAAACGGACTCCCTTTTTGTAGCCAACATTATCAAAAAGACTGTAGCAACAGGTTCTATTGTTCCTCGGAAAGAAATCGAACTAAAATCGCAAGTTTCTGGGGTGGTTGAAAAGCTATATGTCGAAGCCGGCAATGAGGTCAAGCAAGGGCAACTCATCGCCAAGATCAAAATCATACCTGATGTGGTGACGCTCAACAATGCTGAAGCCAGCGTAAAAAATGCCACCATTAACTACAAAAATGCCGAGAAAGAATTAGCGCGGCAGCAGGGTTTATTCGATCAAAAAGTCATCTCAGAATTTGAATTCAATCAGTACTTATTAGAATATAACCTGGCAAAACAAGCCTTGGAAACTGCCGAAAACAACCTAGACCTGATCAAGGAAGGTGCTTCCAAAAAATCAGAAAATGTCTCGAACCTGGTGCGCTCAACGGCAGAAGGCATGGTGCTGGACGTGCCTGTCAAGGAAGGGACCTTTGTAATAGAGAGCAACACTTTCAACGAAGGTACTACCATTGCATTTGTCGCCGACATGAACGAAATGATTTTTGAAGGAAAGGTGGATGAGTCGGAAGTGGGAAAGCTAATGGAAGGAATGGACCTTAACCTAACTATTGGGGCCTTGGACACAGAAATCTTCCAAGCCACTCTTGAATTTATTTCTCCAAAAGGTGTGGAAGAAGAAGGTGCAATACAGTTCCCTATTAAAGCCGAAGTAAATTTAAGAGAAAATACTTTTTTAAGGGCTGGCTACAGTGCCAACGCCGACATTGTCTTAGAAAAAAGAGACAACGTTTTGGCGATCAAAGAACAAAACCTGCTATTTGAGGAAGACAAAGTATTTGTTGAGTTCCAAACAGCACCACAAAAGTTCGAACGAAGAGAAATAACCGTAGGGCTATCGGACGGCATAAATATAGAGGTGATTAATGGCCTGTCAAAAAATGATTTGGTGAAGAAAAAATAAGGACTATAATTTTCTTTACGGCACAAAAAAAGCAGAAGATACTAACCTGAAAATGGCGTAACTTCTGCTTTCTCTTTTAATGCCAGCATGTCTAGAACTTATCCTTCTAAATCTGCTTCCGTTTCAGCTTCTCCCGAACCGTTCTTTACTTTGGCTAAAATTTCATCATAACGCGCTTTCACTTCAGCATCGCTACGCAAAGCTTTCGTGACCTGATTATAAAGTGTTCCGCCTAGCTCATCTTTTATTAGAGAAGTATAATTCTCCTTAAACTCGGCGGTCATTTCCTCGTATTTAGCTTGGATATTATTATATACCATCATCTCTTCCTCTGTTACTTCCATCTCCGCTAATTTGGTAGAATCTTTAACAGCAGCTTGGATTTCCACAAACCTACGCCCTCCAGCCATCAGCTCTTCGCTTTGAATCAAAGCATTGTACTCTTTCTGAATATTAGACTTCATGGCATCTATGGAATCCATGACCATGGCATACTTTTCTAGATCATCATCGCTTATCTCCACATCCTGTGCCTGCACCATTGTAAACGCTGTCATAGCCAAAATTGTCATAAAAAAGACCCTCACTCGATTCAATCTGTTTTGCATGTTCATTACTTTTAAATTAATACATCAAATACTGACATGTAATAAATGGCAATTTGTAAATAATAGCAAATTAAATGAGGAAAAGTTAGGCATATAGCCAAAAAAAACTCAACATTTCCCTCAAAGTAAGGCGATATTCCTCCATTTGCAAAAGCGCAACAAGTTACTTCTAAGAGCGCTTAAAAATAATTACCAAATATCCCATATATCAAAACACAATCATCCAATATAATGCCAATAATAGCACAGGTGCATTATAATTTAAAATTGATGCCGAAATATTGTGCGACATTAACTATCACTTTTAAACAACTATATAAGCTTTGGGGTTGTTTTACGTACCAAGCTCATGATTCAGATATGTAGACAAACAAAGCACCCGGGGCATCGTAGCACAAACAATATTTTCCAATAAACTCCTTTTATTTATGAGACCATTCAATAGAGAAGAAATCAGAAAACTAAATGATGTAAAGAGCGAAACATTTATATCCATATATATACCTACCCATCGTTCAGGTGAAGCAGTCAATAATGGAAAGGACATCATTATGCTGAAGAACCAAGTGCAAAAGGCTAAAAACGAACTTGTGCGAAAAGGGCTTTCTGAGGCAAGCGCAAAAGAGTTCTTAAAAGAGGCTTACAATCTCTTGGAAGATACGGGCTTTTGGCGACAGCAATTAGACGGATTAGCACTATTTATTGCTGACGACTTCTTCGCCTATTATAGACTCCCCTATTCCTTTGAAGAATCTTTGATGATTTCAAACACCTTTAATCTAAAAGACTTAATGCCGGTGGCCCAAGGGGAGGATCATTATTATATACTTGCCTTAAGTATAAACAAAATCCGCTTTTTTGAAGCAACGCGATATAGGATAAACCCCTTACAAACACCAAAGGATATGCCCAGAAGCTTAGAGGAAGCCATGCGATATACAGAAGTAACTGCTGACATTCAACGCAGAGGTGGCAATGCCACAGGAAGAGTTAATCAAACGGTATATCATGGTCAAGGAGCAGAAGATGAAAGGGACGATTTCGTTTTGGAAGATTACTTAAGAAGGGTATCCGCTGCGATTTTTGATATGATAAAAGAAGAGCATGGACCACTCATTCTTTATGGCACAGAAAAGATCAAATTTTTATACAAAAGCGTGAACCAATACGGTCACCTTCTAGAAAAGAGCGTGGATGGCAACCCTGATGAAGTAAAGGTCGATCAAATCCATCAAAAGACCTGGGAAATAGTAAGGAACATCTTTAATAGAGAGCGGGAAGATAATATGAAAAAATACGATGAACTGGCCGGCACTGGCCGGACTTCCTACGACCTGGCCAGAATTGTGCCTGCTGCTGCAAACGGACGTATAGAGGCGCTTTTTGTAGCAAAGTATAAGCAAATCTGGGGCAAATTTCATGAAGAGGATCAGTCTGTAGAAGTGCACCAAACCAGGCAGGAAGGGGACTACTGTTTGCTGAACAAGGCGGTCATCGACACTTTCTTGAATGGCGGACAAGTGTTTACTTTAGATAAAGAAGATTTACCAGAGTATTCTGTCGAAACGGATTCAGTCGCTGTAATGCGATTTTAAACTTAAATGTTAAAGCGTTTAAACAGGGCAGAACTTGAGCATTACAAGTTTTGCCCCTGGCCTTATCTCAATGATTTGGTAAACGCTATTTTTATCTTCAATTGAAAGTTTTCAATAATCTTGAAAATTTGCTTGAGTGTGGCACGTTCAATTTTGGTGAGTCTTGATGGATCGATATAATTGTGCGGTTTATTTTTGTCACGGATAATATGTTCTGACTGCATTTTTAAACGCATGCCCATAAGGTAGTAATAAGACTGCATGAGCTCATTGTATTCCTTTTCATCAAATACCTTTAGTGCATACAGTTCTTGAATACGCACACCGGTATTGGTCTTAAAAATAAGATGTTTCAAAGCATATATCCGCACCAAGTCCACAATAGGTGTCATTGTCTTTTTTAGGTCAAACACACGCTGAGAACCTTTGGTGAAGGTGCGAAAGTTGTTAAAGAAGGTCAATGGTGGCTCATATTGCAAGGCATTAACAGCCATATTATATAAAAACATTTCCGAGGGTTCTTTCAACCTTTGGCCTATATAGACTTTTAACTCATCAATGAGCGACTTCTCACCATACACATGACGGCAGTCAAAAAAAGTTGCTACTTTCATGACGGCTTCAGGCTCAGGCCTATCTATCCATTGTTTGTAATTATTTTTCCAATGCGACAAAGAATGAGTCCATTTGGGGTTTTTGGCCATAAATCCGCCAGTACAAAAACTAAAGCCTATGGTATCCAATCGCTCATTAACCTTCTCTGCAAACAGAAGAAAGTACGCTCTTACCAGCTCTCTTTGCTCGTTCGCTTTATCCTCATATATGATAGCATTGTCTTGATCTGTTTTCAAACTCTGCTCCTTACGGCCTTCGCTCCCCAGCACCATAAAAGCAAACTTAGCCGGCGGCTTTCCTATCTCATTTATGACCCCTTCTATTACTTTTTGAGCAATGGTGTCAGATGTGGCCGTTATGATTTGATTTACGATTTCGGCCTTTACTCCCCTATCCAGCAGTTGGTATATAAGACCAGGTATCCTATCCCATTTCCTTTTCAGTTCTTGTGTAGAAGTAGATTGACGTACCGACTGGATGAATACAAAGGGTGATTGCGCCTGATCTGTCAACAATTTATTTCGGCTGAGTAACCCTGTGGCCTTGCCATTATCTTCGATCAAGAGATAACGCGTTCTTGTACTAAACATCAACAAGATGGCCTCATATACATATGCATCACTCCCAATCCTAACAATCGGATTGTCCATGTATTGATCAATAGGTTCATCAAGGGAAACACGTTTGGAAACGACATTGTCTCTCAAGGTCATATCTGTAACATAGCCCAGTAATTCACCTTGATCTTCTACAAACACACAACTGGCTTTATTGGTAGCCATAAGATGGGCTACTTCATAGATAGGGGTTTGAGGAGAACAGGTATATACTTTTCGAGGGACTATGGCTGTAATCCGCTTTGAAAAAAATTGATCTGCACTGATAAAATTGTTACTTCCCGGCAGGCTCTGCCGCAAAAAATGTGCATATTCATCATTGATGATCTTTCTCCCATATTCAGCCGTAAAATATTGAAAGAACGCCTCATACGCTTGACAGAGAGACCTGAAGGCTTTTCGGGGAAGTGTGTATACCAAGGTTCCTTTGGAAGGGACAACGGTTCTTATAGACCTCCTCTTATTCAACAGAATAGAGATGCCTCCATATATTCGACCGATCGACAAAGTTTCTTTGAGTCTTTTGTTGTTTTCGCTATCATAGAAAAAAACCTCATATTGACCCTTCACGATAATATCTAAACCTTGCAGTTTAGAGGCATCTTGTAAGTACAGCACTGTTTCCCCTATAGGAGCCACTTCTTGCAACATCTCCGCAGCTTCCTGTAGCACCTCGGCAGGAAGCAAATCAAAGGGTTTTACGTTTTTTAGAAAAGCTACCTTATCATTCATATTTACCATATATAAAATATAAGAACAAAGGCTAAAGTAATACAGAGTAAAACAGATAAGCTACACCCCGTCCTTTTTTTTGCTGCCTTCCTTTTCTCTTGTTGCTGCTGTCTTTTAATGGACTCTTCGGTAACTTCTTCTCTTTTCACCAATTCAAAAAAACAGGCTGCTGTAGCCCTACAATCAGAGAGCGCATTGTGCTGGTCCGGCATATTTTGCCCAAACAATGACCAATAAAGTTCATTAAGCTTAGGGTAAAGGTGATTGGTGAGCCGCATATAATGTGCGTTAGTCTTCATAGTGCAGTAGGCTGGGTACTGATCGAGCGTGTTCTTAAGACCGGCCCTTTGAAGTGCCACCGAGAGCATTTGTTTATCAAACTCTATCAAATGGCCCACCACAAGCGGATTATATTGTCGCAAATCCCGTAAAAGCTGCTTTAATACCTTAAGCCGCTTCTCTCCCTTTTCCTCCAACATGGCTTTGGTAATATGGTGGATTTTTTCCGATTGCGGGTCTATGACAATGCGCTCATCATAAATATAATGATCCGCTTCTTTTATGAGCTTTCCATGTTTGCTATAGATGATCCAGGACAATTGGATTACATATGGCCAGTCTTCGTTTGGATTGTCCCAGTTCTTGGGCAAGCCTGAAGTTTCTGTGTCGATAAACATGATAAAATCATTCATGTCAAATACATAATAAAATGCAATCCTTTTTCATGTCATTAGGCAGCAAGCCATCAAGAATACAACTATATTTGCCTTTTTCAAACATACTAAATAATAAAATGGGTAAGACTGCAGAAATTCACACCAAAAAAGGTGTGATGAAAATTGAGTTCTTCGAGAAGGATGCTCCTGGCACAGTGAAAAATTTCATTGACTTAGCAAAAAAAGGGTTTTATGATGGTCTGACTTTTCATAGAGTAATCCCAAACTTCGTAATTCAGGGTGGATGTCCTAATGGCACCGGTGCTGGTGGGCCTGGATACACCATCAATTGTGAACTGGAGGGCGATAATCAATTCCATGATAGAGGCGTGCTTTCTATGGCACATGCAGGAAGAAACACGGGTGGATCGCAGTTTTTCATTTGTCATAGCCGTGACAACACTGCTCACCTGGATAGAAATCACACTGTATTTGGAAGGGTATATGAAGGGCTTGAGGTTATCGATGATATCAAGCAAGGTGATGTGATGGACAAGGTTGTCATCAACGAATAAAAGCCTTGCCACAGCACAAAAGGTGTTCAATACCGCTGTATTGAACACCTTTTTCTTTATACGCCTGGCAAAACCAGTAGCAATGCATTCAGCATAGCAACGAATAGGAAATCCCAACCTTCTGATTTAATTTTGAACAGTCGACCTATAAGGCGTCTTCTTCGTATACTGTATAGATATAGCAAAGAGCTTCTACCATAATGATGAATAAAGACTTTCTGAATAATTTATATATAGCCCATCAAAAGTGTCCCGATTGCCCTTCCGCTGAACGTGTAGCAGGGTTTTTCGTAGAGCTTTTGGGAACTTTATTTCCACCATATGCAAAAAAATCATTTGGGTCTGTAGGTGAGTTATCCTTGCATCTTGACGAATTGAAACTTCAATTGGGTCAGGTCTTACACAAGAGTCCAAACGAAGAGGCCATCGACTGGGAAAAAGTAGTGGACGCTTTCTTTGACAACATCCCAAACATGCATTTACAACTGTTACAGGATGTAACTGCCATGTACTCAGGAGACCCCGCCGCCAAAAGCGAGAATGAAGTCATCAGGACATATCCAGGATTCTATGCCATTGCTGCATATAGAGTTGCGCACCAACTACATAAGTCTGCTGTAAAGGTAATTCCACGAATGATCACCGAACATGCTCATAGCAAAACGGGCATTGATATTCATCCGGGAGCAAAAATCGGCAACCATTTCTGTATCGACCATGGCACTGGGGTCGTCATCGGTGAAACAGCCGAAATTGGTGACCATGTAAAATTGTACCAAGGTGTTACCCTCGGCGCACTGAGCGTAAACAAAGAAGATGCGGAAAAGAAACGACATCCAACCATCGAAGATAATGTCGTCGTATATGCGGGTGCTACCATACTAGGAGGCGAAACAGTCATTGGCCACGATAGTACGATTGGGGGAAATGTATGGATCACCAAAAGTGTGGCGCCCTACACCAAAATCTACTATCAGGCAAAAATGTACAATGAGGATTCTGGAGAAATCGATTTAGTAATTTACAAAGAGCATTTATGAAACTGTTTGATCTGATTGGGAATACACCTTTGGTTGAGTTACAGCATATTCCAACCAATAAAAACGTTAAAATATACGGGAAACTAGAGGGTCAAAATCCTGGTGGCAGTGTAAAAGACCGTGCAGCCTATTTCATGATTAAGAGTGCCATAGAGCGTGGCGACATCAAAAGTGGTGACAGACTGGTAGAGGCGACAAGTGGCAATACGGGAATTGCATTGGCCATGATTGCCCAGATCATGAACGTAAAAATGACTTTGGTCATGCCCGAAAATGCCACGCAAGAACGTATTAAAACAATGAGGGCATATGGCGCTGAGCTTATCCTTACTCCTGCCTACAAATCAATAGAATATTCTCGTGAACTGGCAGAAAAAATGGCTACTGAAGAAGGGTATTTTATGCTCAACCAATTTGCCAATGCCGACAATAGCCGAGCGCATTATCTTACCACTGGTCCAGAAATATGGGAAGCAACGAATGGTGAAATCACGCATTTTGTATCTGCCATGGGCACGACCGGCACCATCATGGGCGTCTCTTCTTATTTAAAAGAACAGAACGCCAACATCACCATCGTGGGCACACAACCCTCCGACCAAGCCTGCATACCAGGCATCAGACGGTGGTCACCAGAATTTTTGCCTAAGATATTCGACAGTACTAAAGTGGACACGATCATTGATGTAAGCGAAGAAGATGCCGTAAACATGACCCGGAGGTTGGCGCGTGAAGAAGGTATTTTAGCGGGCATGAGCAGCGGCGGCGCATTGCATGCTGCTGTAGAAGTAAGCAAGACGATCGATTCTGGCACAATAGTATTTATCGTTTGCGACCAAGGCGACCGCTACATGAGTTCTAGCCTTTTTGAATAAATGGAAGCGTAATAATGAGCGGAGCCTCAAAAAGCTCTATGATGTAAATCATCTAACGAAAACCTTTCACATTATTTTATTAAACTTTTAGCGTTTCCTATATTCGCTACCAAATTAACTTTTAATACAAAATAGTATGTTTCCAACCATCAACCCTACCAACACTGCCGCTTGGGATAAATTAGAAAGTCATTTTCAAGAGATCAGCAAAACGCATATCAGAGCGCTATTCAAAGAAGACCCCAAGCGCTTCGAAAAGTTCAGCACCCAATTTGAAGACATCCTGCTGGACTATTCAAAAAACAGGATAAATGAGGAAACATTAAGCCTCTTGCTTTCTTTGGCTTCGTCTTGTGGATTAAAAGAGGCCATCGCTGCCATGTTTGGTGGAGACACAATCAATTTTACCGAAAAGCGCCCCGTCCTTCATGTGGCTCTGAGAAATCGCTCCAACAAGCCTGTGTACGTAGAGGGCAAAGATGTGATGCCAGACGTCAATAAGGTACTTGCCCAGATGGAAACATTTTCAAATGCCATCATCAATGGGGATTGGAAAGGATATACTGGCAAGCCCATCACCACTATCGTCAATATTGGCATTGGCGGCTCCGACCTTGGCCCTGTCATGGTCACAGAAGCTTTGAAACCTTATAAAAAAAGCAATATCACAAGTCACTTTGTCTCCAACGTAGACGGCACGCACATTGCAGAAACCCTAAAAGGTTTGGATCCGGAGCAGACGCTCTTTATGATTGCTTCCAAGACCTTCACTACGCAGGAGACCATGACCAATGCGCACTCTGCACGCCAATGGTTTTTGGATCATGCCAAAGACGAAGCCCACATCAAGAGACACTTTGTTGCCATCTCTACCAATGCCACAGCAGTAGCGGCGTTCGGTATCGACACACAGAACATGTTCGAATTCTGGGATTGGGTCGGAGGACGCTACTCACTATGGTCTGCCATCGGGCTCTCCATTGCCTGTACCATAGGGTTCGACAATTTCAAGGCAATACTAGAAGGTGCCCATGCCATGGACAACCACTTCGAAACCCAACCTTTCGAAAAGAACATACCCGTCATCCTCGCTGTATTGGGCGTTTGGTACAACAACTTTTTTGGGGCCGACTCGCAAGCCCTGCTACCCTACGACCAGTACATGCATCGATTTGCAGCATATTTTCAGCAAGGCGACATGGAAAGCAATGGCAAGTCTGTCGACAGAAATGGAAAGGCTGTCAATTACCAAACTGGCCCTATCATCTGGGGAGAGCCTGGCACAAATGGCCAGCATGCGTTCTATCAGTTAATCCATCAGGGCACCAAACTGATCCCTTGCGACTTCCTCGCACCTGCTATCAGCCACAACCCTATTAGCGATCATCACCCCAAGCTGCTTGCCAATTTCTTTGCTCAGACCGAAGCACTTATGAACGGCAAATCGGAAGAAGAGGTAACGGCAGAACTGCAAAAGGAAATCAAAAATCAGAAGGAAATCGAGGCGTTAAAGCCATTCAAGGTGTTTGATGGCAATAGACCTACCAACTCTATCCTATTCAAAAAACTCGATCCTCGCACACTCGGCAGCCTCATCGCCATGTACGAGCACAAAATATTTGCACAGGGCGTCATCTGGAACATTTACAGCTTCGACCAATGGGGCGTAGAGCTCGGAAAACAACTGGCCAAGAAGATCTTGCCAGAGCTAGAAGATGACAGTTTGGTAAGCACGCACGACAGCTCCACAAACGGCCTTATCAATCAATACAAATCCTTTAGAAAAGGGTAGGTTATATTCACATGAGTCGCAAGGAACCCACGAAGCAAGTCTTCGGGGGTCCTTTTTTATTTTTATTGGGCGCCTCTTCCTGCTGTCCGCTACTACTCCGCACCACGCTCAAACCTTCCCTTGGCGGGGTAACCGCTGCCATCAGGGGCGCTCCTACGTTTGTGCATAGCAGCGTGCAATGTCAACATTTATCGTAATTTTAAGATATTAAACCGTGGTTCACTTCTCTCCATTCTTTGTTATTGACTATATTTAATGAATAGTGCAGCATAAAGAGCCAACTGCATTTCACTACATAATTTTTAAACCAAATTTCCATTATGCTGAACTTTCAACTTACCGGCAATTACACCGACTTATATCAAATTGCCATGAGCCAGGCCTATTTCATGGAAGGCAAACAAGATGTTTCGGCTTGTTTCGATTATTTTTTTAGAAGAAACCCCTACAACGGAGGCTATGTGTTGTTCTCTGGATTGCAAAATGTAATGAGCGCATTAGAAGAACTGCGCTTCTCCCAAGATGACATTACATTCCTTGCACACCAAGGTTTCGCACCAAAATTCCTTGAGTATTTAAAGGGCTTCCAGTTCAGAGGAACTATTTATTCTTCCCAAGAAGGCGATGTCATTTTTCCCAACCGACCAGTGTTGAGAATAGAAGGAAAGCTGATGGAAGTACAACTGGCTGAAACACTGCTCCTGAACATGTTAAATTTCGAGTCTTTGATCGCCACCAAAGCATCTCGAATGCGCGCCGTAGCAGGAGACAGAATCCTAAGCGAATTTGGCCTGCGAAGGGCTCAGGGACTTGGTGCCATCTGGGCATCAAGAGCTGCTATAGTAGGAGGTTTCGACTCTACTTCCAATGTTTATGCAGGACAGTATTACAACATTCCCATAGAAGGCACAATGGCGCATTCGTTTATTGTTAGTCATGAATCAGAACTGGAGGCTTTCCGTAAATTTGCCGAAGCCAGGCCTAAAAATAGCGTTCTTCTGGTAGACACTTACGATACTTTAAGAAGCGGGGTACCCAATGCTATTAAAGTTGCCAAAGAAATGGAAGCTCGAGGCGAACAACTGCAAGCAATACGATTGGATAGCGGAGACCTGGCCTACCTCGCTAAGCAAGCACGTAAAATGATGGATGAGGCCGGCCTGCACAATGTAAAAATTGTAGCTTCCAACCAACTAGACGAGTATTTGATCAAGAGTTTGTTAGACCAAAATGCTCCTATAGACGTGTTTGGCGTCGGTACTAATCTGGTTACAGGCGAACCAGATGCAGCATTGGACGGCGTTTTCAAATTAGCCTCATCGGAAGGTATGCCAAGGCTAAAAATCTCTGAAAATCTTCAAAAAGTAACTTTACCGGGTATAAAGCAAGTTTATAGGCTATTGGATAAAGAAAGCAACTTTTATGGAGCCGATGTAGTAACACTCCACGAAGAGGAGAAAGTGGATAGGATGCATCACCCATTTGAAATGGGCAAATCCCTTTCCCTTAAAGGGTATGACCAAGAGCCCTTGTTGCAAAAAGTAATGGAGGATGGCAAACCGCTAATTCCCAATCAGTCTTTGAAAGAGATTGCTGCTTATGCCCAAAAAAGATTAGCCCAGCTTCCCGAAGAATACAAGCGATTTCAATTCCCGCACATATACAAGGTGGGCATTAGTAGTAAATTGCTTGCACTACGGGAAGAACTGAGAACGAAGTATAGGAAAAACCATGAAAATGAGTTTTAATGCTGGCACTCTTGTTATTCAATACCACACACTTTTAACATCTAAAAATGAAAGCTTTACTACTGATTGATATACAAAACGATTTTCTACCAGGCGGTGCATTGGCCGTTCCCAATGGAGACAAAATCATTCCCATCGTCAATAAAATCCAAGGCCATTTCGACCTTATCGTGGCTACACAAGATTGGCACCCTCAGGATCACAAAAGTTTTGCTTCAAATCATGATGGCAAGAGCGTCTTTGACACTATTTCGCTCCAAGGACTAGAGCAAGTCCTGTGGCCAGACCATTGTGTGCAGGGAACTGCAGGAGCTGATTTTTCCAAGGACCTCAACATGAATAAAGTAGAGGCCATCTTCCGCAAAGGAATGGATCCTGCTATTGATAGCTACAGCGGTTTTTATGACAATGGAAAATTAAAATCTACCGGGCTAGCCGATTACTTAAATGGGAAAAGCATCACCGAGGTTTATCTTACTGGGTTGGCAGGCGATTATTGTGTTTACTTCTCAGGCATGGATGCATTGTCAAAACAGTTCTCCACGTATTTGATAGAAGATGCCACCTACCCCATCGACCAAGAAAACTTTAGCAGGAACAAAGAGCAGTTCCTAAAAGCCGGGGGCAAGATTATTTCAAGCACTCAAATCCATTAGGGAGTAGTCTCTTGTTCAATCGTATCGTTTGGCTTCGACCCTGGGAATGTTGTGCGGGAAGCAATGTCATAAGCTATCCAAGCTATAATTAGAAAGAAAACAAGGCAGAAGAGTAGGAATATTTTCTTGTTCTTTGACATATGAGATAATGAAATTACAAATTTAAGGAAATTCCTGAAACGGACCTGATGTCAGCCATCTTGTGTTCCCCATAAAAACTATGGCAGTTTTGCCACAAGGCTCTCTGGAAGCGTTTTGAGTATCTGATAGATAATTTTCCATTTGAATCCTGGTACAATGGCAAAACCACTACCAGCATTTACGATCTTCTCTGCTACGTATTCGGGCTCCAGCATCAGCGATTCGGAAAGTTCCAGCCCAGCATTTATCTTGGTACGGATATAACCGGATATTACCACATTTACGGTCACGTTCCTTTCTGAAAGATGCTGTCTGAGCCCTGCTAAGTATTGTGTGAAAGCCGATTTGGTACTGCCATAAATAAAATTGCTCTTTCTTCCCCTTACGCCAGAAAGCGAAGATATGCCTATAATCCTTTCCAAATTTGCATTGTCTTTATCCGTGGCAATAATATTGAGGATAGAAACTGCTCCGGAATAGTTCACATTCATCATTTGATAGCTGTCCTCCCAATGGGCAATAGCTTCCTCGTTGGTTTTCAAGAAACCTGCAGCATACACCACAACATGAGGTTTAACGGGCAGGTTAGAATAAAATTCCAAATGGCGTTCAAAGGCAGTGGCATCAAAATAACGTACCTCTACCCGCTCCTTTTCCAAATAACGCTCGACAAACTGAGAAAGCTCGTCTGTATTTCTGGACGCAGCAATTACGTTGAAACCTTTTTCTACATATAGCTTTATGGCTTGCTTGGCTACGTCGGAATTGGCACCTAGGACTAAAACTGTCTTGGGAGTATTGTTGGGCATAATTCGTGTTTGGTTTAAGTCATCATAAATAGGTAATAATAGATGAAAAAACAAATATTTTCCTTACCTTAAACGAGATTTTTAAATTAATCCAAACCACTAAAACCATGAAAAAAATAGTTTTCATCCTTACTTTTTTGATCTCCTTTAATGCTTGGTCGCAAGGTCAGCTTCAAAATGAAGTCAACGGCTTTATCTCCTTCACTGCTGGGAAGTTTGTTCAACTGGCAGAAGCTATTCCTGCTGACCAATATGATTGGCGCCCAGAATCAAGCACAAGATCCATTGCCGAAGTCTTTGCCCACACCATTTCGAGCAATTACTTTTTTGCATCACAGCTAGGAGCAGAGGTGCCAAAAAACATAAACATGCAGAATTTGGAAAAAGAGCTGAACACCAAGGAGGAGATCTTGGCAGAACTGAAGTCATCTTTTGAATTTGCTCAAAAAGCGGTAATGGCAACCCCTGAAAACGAGTTAGCCACTAAAGTCACTTATCCCTTTCCAGGAGAGTTTACCAATATGTCTTCTGTTCTTATTCTGATGTTCCATTCCAATGAACATCTCGGACAATTGATCGCCTATGCAAGGATGAACGATATCACACCCCCTTGGAGCAATCAAGGAGAGTAAACTGCATTGTCTCTAGAGCTTCCTATTTGCTGGAAGCTCTATTTTATACCTCTATATTGCGTTATAAGTCGGCTAAAAGCTTCTCATAACTTCTTTCATCCATTTCCATTACATTGCGTAAAAAAGTGGAATAAATAGCAATGCCTTGTTCGAGTGCCTCTATACTTATCTTCTCATCAATGCTATGGATATTGGCAATCATTTCTTGTGTGATAAGCGCTGGGATGATACCATAAGTAGGTATGTCATGATGTCTAAAATAGCTGTTGTCGGTGGAAGCCGGAAATAAAAGCGGCACCACCTCTGCCCTAGGATCGTGCGAAAGAATAGCCTCTTCCATAGCATCATAAAAAACATTGGGCTTAGAGAAGCCCCCTGAAATACTGTTGTTATTCAATACCTTAATCTCAATATTGGGATCATCAATTAAGTTGGTCAGGTAGCGCAAGAATGACTTTTCACTCGTGCCAGGCAAAAGCCTGCAATCCAATATAGCACTTGCTGTGCTGGCTATCTTATTGGGCGGCCCGGGCGGATTGTATAAGTTGGTAATCGTTATCGTATTCGTTACCAAAGCTTTATACAAAGGGTTCTTCTTGAGGTAGGACTTTACAAAGGGCGAAAACAAAACCCAGTTAATCCGCCTAACGAAGAAGCCTTGGACGCCTCCAACCGCCCTTCCCAATTCTCTAAACATAAGCCTGTTACTTTTATCAAACTCAAGTCTCAATTTACGGCTATTGATTCTGGTAAGGGCCTCGATCATAGATTTATTGGCATATGCCGGAGCCGGGGTAGCGCCATGTCCAAAGGTTACATGCTGCAGTTCCAGTTGTATCCATAGTGGCCTTTTCTCTGCTACAGAAATCCCATAAAAGGCTACCTGAGGCCTGTTTGTCAAAACTTCCTTAAGCCCCGATCCGCCTTCTCCAAAAACAACAATGGGATTTAGATAATCCAAAAAATATTGCACAATAATCCCTGCCCCATTCTGGCCGCCAACTTCTTCTCCTGAAACGGACAATAACGTTACATTAAAAGGAAAATCGGCCGTATCAGCAGCATCCTTTAACGACAACATCGCCTTCAGTTGCATGATGCCCAAGCCCTTTGCATCAATTGCACCCCTTCCCCAAACATGCCCATCTGCAATCGTTCCGGCATAAGGAGGATACGTCCACATAGCTGTGTCGCCTTCAGGAACCACATCTATATGATTGATTAGTATAATATTAGGTTTTCCTAAGCTGAGCGGGTATAAAGATGCCGCAAAATTATAGCTATCTTTCTCTACCGTAAAATACTCTATCTCCAAACCATTTTCAGCACAGACCCCGGCTAAAAACTGTCCTGCCTCGAGCTCGTCACCTGAAATACTCGGAATCTGAAGGTATTGGGAAAGCAATAAAGCGGCCCTACTGATTTCGGCTCGTGTAGAATCATGGGGAATGGAAAAGGAAGGAAATTGAATCGATGCCACCAATAGTAATGGCAAGAGTACTGTACAGATACTTTTATGGTTAATTCGGTGCAGCAAGATAATGATGAGAAATTTGTTTAATGATACAAAGTAGCCCTAATTTTCCCTTCTTGAAAACATAGTGCAAGTTGGGGAATATTTTAATGCCAACATTTATTTTAAGCTTAAAATCCTTAACACAAGTGCTTTTTATATGGAGAAAGTGCTGTTAATATCAACCTCATTAACCTTATTTTATTGCCCACAGGTTTATCGATAGGCCCTATCCGATTTTTACTCCAGCCACATTTTGAGTATTTTTACACACTTCTTGATCCAGGCATATGACAGGAGAATTCCGTAAAATAATCCACATAGACATGGATGCATTCTTTGCTTCTGTTGAGCAACGGGATTTTCCAGCCCTGAAAGGAAAGCCCATAGCCGTAGGAAGTGGAAGCAAAAGAGGTGTGGTGGCAGCGGCAAGTTATGAAGCACGAAAGTTTGGCGTCTACTCCGCCATGCCCTCTGCCATTGCGGCCAAAAAGTGTCCTCATCTAATATTTGTACCAGCCCGCTTTGAAGTATATAAGGCAGTTTCTCAACAGATCCGGAAAATCTTCTTAGAATATACCGACCTTGTGGAGCCTTTATCGTTAGACGAAGCCTACTTGGATGTGACTGACAACAAAAAGCAGCTTGACTCTGCCATGCTTATCGCAAAGGAGATAAAAAATGCTATTGAAGCAGCCACAACGTTGACCGCTTCCGCTGGGGTTTCTTATAATAAGTTTCTCGCAAAGACTGCTTCAGGATGGCGTAAGCCGAACGGCCTCACCCTTATTCATCCTGAAAGAGCAGAAGGCTTTATAGCAGCACTGCCCATAGAGAAGTTTTATGGAATAGGGAAAGTAACAGCTGAAAAGATGAAAGCACTGAAAGTTTTTAACGGCGCCGATCTAAAATCGCTGGAACTTCCCACTTTGGTAAAGCACTTTGGAAAGTCCGGAAGGTATTACTATTATATTGCCAGAGGGATAGATGACAGACCGGTAAACCCCAATAGAGTCAGAAAATCAATTAGTGCAGAAAACACCTTTCCACAAGACTTATTCACACATGCCGAAATCAAAAAAGAGGCATTGGAAATTGTAGACATACTGCTCCCCAGGATCGAAAAGGCTAAAGTCATAGGAAAGACCATTACCCTTAAAATAAAATACAACGATTTTGAAATAGTTTCAAGAAGCAAGACAAAACCAAATTTGATTTTAAACAGAAATGATATGGTAGCTACATTGGAGGATTTGCTGCTAGCATTTAACCCTCCAGAAAAAGGCGTACGACTGCTGGGCGTTTCATTGTCCAATTTTATGCACAACGATTATCAACTATCATTGGATTTTTAAATGAAAACCTTGCCTACCCAATACCGTTAATCCAATGGATCCAAATATTATAGCTTATTTCAAATTGAATCAACTTATCATGAAACAAATTACTTTAACATCCCTCCTCCTCATTTTTATCTTTGCCTCGGCCTGTACAGGAAATAAAAAGGAAGAAAACGACCATGCCCATCATGATCATCAGGAACACCATCACCATGAAGAGCACACTGAAGATGGAGGATCGGTTGAGCTGAACAACGGTGAAAGGTGGGAAGCAAACCCTGAAACCAATGAAGGCATTGACAATATGTTGGTCTTAGTATCCAAGGAAGATGCGAATGCGTCTACCGATCTCAAGGCATTGCAAAAGGATCTCAGAAGCGAGTTTAATACCGTTTTACAAAAATGCACTATGAAAGGCGAGTCGCACAATCAACTGCATAACTACCTCCATCCCCTGAAAGAAAAAATTGATGGCTTAGATCAAGCTAGCGATGAAGCTCATGCAATTAACGATTTGGAGCAGTATTTAAATACCTATAAAAACTATTTCAAATGAACAAATGAGCGTTACTAGAGGAAAA
>CAYTTV010000016.1:0-12555 GCA_964440915.1 uncultured Roseivirgaceae bacterium | reverse complement strand
CTAAACTTTTCTACAAAAGGGAAAGTAAGCAATGACCAAGCAGAGCAGGATTGGGAATCTCAAAACGAGTCGGTCTATAGTCAATATGAAATAGAAGAAGTAAGTAATGTGGGAGAACGAGCGACGTGGACTAAGCTTGGCCATGGCCAATTAAGGGTTTTGTATAAGGGCTATATATTTTATGTAAACACCAACTACAGGGTAATGCAACTGAAAGATGGAGGACCTTTTTACGAATTTGTTGTCCAAGATCATGAAATAATGAAAGAAAAAGCTATTGTTATGGCAAAAGCTGTAATTGATAAGCTCTGATAAATATATAGGGTTCCTAGACTGCATCCAGGAACCCTTATATTCTTGCGTTATTCAAAACTACCCTTTTGCAATCGTCATTTCCACCGCTATTGTGAATTTCCTATTGCCTACTATTATTGCCCCCGTTTACTGCCAATTGCCTTTGCTTATTGAAATTGTCTTAACTTCCTAAATCAGCCAATTCATCCTTTGACAACTTTATAAGACAAACCCTAGGAAATCTTCCGGCCACATAGGTGAGCGCTGCTACCGCTAGTCCATCATCTTTTGTCTGTATAAAACCTGCAATTTCATATGGATTGGAAAATCCCAAATATCGTGTGCCTAGTAGCTCTCCAGAGAGGGCATCATAGGCCAAAAGTAAAATCTGGCCACTTTTAGTATTGGTTGCATACAAAACAGTCGCCTTTCCATTCACCACGACTTCCTTGAGTACCACTTTGGCATCGGGTGCCAGTTCGGGCACAGAAAGCCCAACGAGGTCAACGCTTGAGGAAATGCCTTGTGTGGCAATATCAACATGTGGCAATATGTAATTGTCTCCAAAATTAAATCGAGCAGCTGCAAACTTACCTCCACCTAGGGGCAGAACAGCACTCATGCCGCCATCGTCCTGTTGACCTTGCACCACACCGCTAGGGCTAGCATTATTAAGGTTGGTAAATAGTAATGAAAAGGTATAATTGAAGAATCCATTAAAATAAAACATACCGTTTGAAGCTTTACCCGCACGAAAAGGCAGCTGTCGTCCCGTTCGGGTAAAATGTTCGATTATGGGCTTCTCCACTTCCTCACCTGCACCGATCCCGAATCCTTGCTTCGCTCCTATTTTCCCATCAGCTCCCACAATAGCCACCACGCTTTGCTTTTCCATATTATCATAGCTTTGTAGGATAAATTTTCCATTATCGGCCAATCCTGCAGCCAAAGGGTAGTAAGTATTGGGCACAGGTGTTGCGGAGAGCAACACTCCATCTTCATCTATGGCCATGATATGGGCTTGCAAGCTTATGGCATGCATACAGAAAAAGAAATAACCTTCCTCAGTCTTTAAGAAGTTGCTTACAGGATGAACATATTCAGTTTCTATTGTAGTAACACCTTCAAAGCCGCCCTCCTTATCCAATTTAAGCACTTGTATTCCTATGAAATTGGACTCCTCTATTCTTTTGCCGGCAAGGATTAAGTAACCATCGTCCTCGGTCTGCTGTATGTCCAACGGGATATACGAGCCGTCAAATTGACTGTCATCATAAATTCTCAGGAAGCTAGCTTCTTTGCTGATCACATTGTCGCCAATATCGCAACCCATGGCCAGAAATGTACACAAGAGGAAAAAGTATTTCCTTATTGAAAAAAAACCGAATGGAAATCGCTTCATATTCATCTATTTCAGTTATAAAACTGTTAATCAATGGCGTTAAAATCTTTGCTGATAAACCGAAGGGGGAAAAGAAAACCCAGGTTAAAAGATAGGTTGTTCACGGTAATATCATCCATAGTATCTCCTAGTGCGGACAAACTATTGTTGGCATACCTATTATTGGTATTGCTGATGTTGTGTAGTCCATGGCGATAGGCGATATCGAAAACGACCCTTATTTTCCATAAGTCATAGTTGACACCCAATCCTCCCAATAGGCCAGCGGAGGATTTGATAAAAAGCTCATTGGCCCCAACCTGCAAAGTTTCCCCTTCGAAAGCATTTACCCCTCCTGAAGCCTGGTCTTTGCCCGAAATGGACAATCGTTTATCGGCACCTGCCAGTAGGCCATAATACGCCCCAACCATAACAAAGGGTCGCCATTTCCCTTGCTTTATTAAATCGTATTTAATAGAAAGCGGAAAATCAATGTAATCCGTACTCACGACCTGTTCATAGTAAAGCTCCAATGACTGATCCGGCAATGCAGGATTGACCCATGTGTACTGATTCTCGTACATAAATTGTTGTCTTCTGTAATTGGGCTGAAGCGAAAACGAAAATCCTTTATGATAGAAGGTGACTTCTATGCCCGCCTGCATGCCCATCTTCTTGTAGCCTTGGTATGCCTTCTCTATGTTTTGAGATTCGTAGTTGATGGGGCTATATACAGCATATTGTGTTTCAGGAACCGCTTCACTTAAATTGACGCCAGTTCTCAAACCCAACCACCATTGTGTATCTAGAAAAGTGCTTTTCTTATTAGGCTTTTTAGCCGCATAGGCCGGCCGCTTATTGTTCCTGAATTGTGCATAGCTTTCCACCGTTGCAAAAGCAATCAGAGCGCCTATCAAAAATTGCACAATTATCAATTTTTTAATCATCCTTATTTTGTTAATATTCTTATCGAGTCACGATTAACTTTTTGGTATCCGACAATGCGCCTGCCTTTATTTGATACAGGTAGGCTCCGGCTGGAAGGTCGCCAACATAAGCGTTTACCTCATGTAGTCCAGGTTCTCGGGTTTCTTGAAGCACTTTTTTCACCGTATTACCTTTGAGATCAAGTATATTCAAAAGCACTTGACTTTGGGTGTTAATCTGAAATGAAAAAACAGTGTTCGTATGCGCCGGATTGGGGAAACAATCATGCAAGCGGAAACGCCTTGAGAAGAAGTTGTTGCTGCCTGTGATAATGTCTTTGATCAGCGGAAGGGGTTCATAATGTCCTCCTTCTTCGTTAGGGCCATCTATAAAGTTGCCAAAAAATATCTCGCTTTCTATTTTTTGGGGATCCACTTCCATCCAATCTTTCAGGATATTAGCATAGATCTGACGATAGTCAAATTGCATTTCTACATTATCTTTAGATACGTCAGGGTTTGTGCCGATCACGCCTGCATTGGCTGCTTTCCCAAAAATCATGACAGGCCCTCCCGTGCCATGGTCAGTACCATAACTCCCGTTGGAGCCTATTCTCCGTCCAAATTCTGATACGGTAACCGTCAGTACACGGTCTTCCAATCCTCTAGCGCGAAGGTCGTCTTGAAATGCCTTCATAGCAGAAGAGACATGATGGAGCAATGCAGCGTGATAGCCCATAGTAGGATCATATCCTTCCGCTTGCTCTGCATGTGTATCGAAGCCTCCTATTTTCACCATAAAAGCCTTGGTTTTTACGCCGCGGCCGGCACCTCCTCCATCCAAAAGCCGAGCGATAAGTTGCAATTGTGGGGTAAGGCTGTTGGTGGCAATTCCTTTGGGTGCATTAAATGGATACCGTTCGGGATAAGTAATCGAGGTCTCAGATGAAGCCTTGAATACTTCCAACAGCCTTTGGGCATAATCTTCAGACTTTTCTTCTAAGCCCAAAATCCAGTTCAACTCCTTTTCATAGGGTGAGTTGTTCAGAATGGCAGGCGGTCTTCCCCTAGGGTCGATTCCTTGATCGGAAAACCCTTCCAAATTATTTACCAACGAAGCAAAACCTTCTGGGTCTCCACCAAGAGAAATTGAAGTGGGAATATTGCCACTTTGGTGAAAAACTAAAGAAACATCACTCCCTAGCTCAATTGCAAGCGGATCTTTCATGTCTTCATGGGGAAAATCTGCAGGATAGCTTTTGGGCGCGTATTCCTGATTCAGGTAACGGCCTACCCACCCAGAAGAATGATAGTCGTCATAATCGCCGCCCATAAACCATATATCCCTACCCCTAAAATGAGAGCCATTGTTGTTTTTATAAGATACCCCTTGCACAACTGCCATCCTTCCTTGGTCATACAACATCTTGGCGCCCATCATATCTGGATGCAACCCTACTTGGTCAGGAGATGGCAATGTACTGTCCAATGGGATATATTTCCGGATGCTGTTTTTGGCAGGGATGGCTATATTGGCCCTTCTGCTATAATAATGGTCGTATTGCTCAATGGGAATGAAGGTATTAAGTCCATCATTTCCCCCATCCAAGTTCAAAATTACCAAGACCTTGTCGTTGGTGCTTTGCCCAGCCAAGCGCATAAATGCATTGTTCTTAGCCAAGACATTGATAGGAATTCCCTGCAAAGCAAATGAAGCTCCAGCAAGAATGGGGATTCTTTTTAAAAATTTCCTTCTTTTCATTTTATTGTGGCTTTTAGAAGCTTTGAAAAAATAAGCTCACTTTATGTTTTTACATCAACTGGTATTCTGGTGTTTGCAGCAGGGCATTAAACAAACTCTGCAATTGGCCTTGCAAAACATCCGTGTCATAATTATTTACCCATCTCAGCGTCCAAGTGCTTTCGGGGTCCACATCAATATTTCGAGCATATAGAAAAGCATGCAGAAAATAGTTAAGTCGCTCTGCTGTTAACTCTGCATTTTCATCATTTTCTCGATCAAAAGTCAGGTTATCCGACATAGGCAGGAGGTACTTTACCAAAATCATGATCAACTCCCGAGCATCTGATGCCACCTCACTGGGAATGTTGTTCCGCACATAAGCCAAAATGTCAACTGTAATTTGACCAGGCTCTTCTTTATTGACCATCGACAAAATATAACGGATGAAATCGTATCGTCTCGTAAGGTAATTGGTAGATATCCAATTTCTGCTAAATGCAGGGAATTGATGGTAAGCAGGATAGCCGGCCACTTCGATAGGTTCGTAAAATGAAAGCCCCTGCCGCTCCAATAATTTAAGGATATTGTCAGTGATTTCATAGAATCCCGAGGGATCTTGCGTGTAATCAGGCAACTGAACTTCAAAGAAAAGCAGTGTCCCCATTATTAAATCCAAAGGAGATTTAATAACCCCTCCAAAATGGTCATCTTCTACCCCTGTGGATGCTTCATAAAAATGTTGACTCTGAAAAAGCTCCTCGAGTACAGGTTGAATTTTGAAGCCATTGGCCTTGAATGTATTGGCCATTTCCTGTATGATTTCTGTTTCAACTGTAGGAGAGATATGGCTATAAACGAAGAAACGATATATTTTCCGACAAATGTAGCGGGCCGTTTCCTCCTGTGCATAGAGCAAGTCTATCAGTTGGCCAATCTCATCTATGGCACTTGCTTCTGTGGCCCTTCCCGAGTCATCTAGTAAGGCTGGGTCTGGTGCTATGACATGGTTGCCCATTCGGAAACTAAACTGTTTAGGATCGTTATCATGAGCATTGGCAACAGTGCCACCCCGCACCTTGCCTCTAGGCAACATTGTGTCAGGATCTATATTGTCAAGTGCCTTATCAGCATCCCACCCTGAAAGGACCCTTGCAGCTGCTTGTACGTCTTGTTCGGTAAAATTAAGATAATCACCAGCCTCAAGGTCTGGAGGCAATCCATCCTCATAGCCTTTCCCTATTACGAACAACTCAAATAGCTCTCTGGCAAAGTTTTCATTAGGGCTTCCCTTCATATTCAACCGTCCATCCAAGAAAATAAGCATGGCATTATCGATGCATAATTTCTTAGTGAGTGTGCTGAAGTTGACTTCTGACGCTTTGTTAGCATCAAAAGCAAAGTATCGAAACAACTCGTTTTGATAATACAAATGTCGGCTATTGTCGACTTTTGACTGCATCGTGGTAAAATGGGTATGCATGAAGAAAACAATCTTTTCTCTCAAGGCATAGCCCAGTTGAATATCTGCTGGCATTCCTAAGCTCAACATTTGTCCTAGTAACCAACCCTTGAAATACTCTTGCCGTTTGCTGTCGCTGCTTCCATTATCATCGTCACTATCCATTGCAGTGATCCATTCTTGACCAATAGCAGGATCTATAGGCGCTTCTGCGTCTGGCAATGAAGGGGGAAACAATATGGACATAGCTTGTGCAACAGTCAGGTTAGAAAAGGCATCGATCGTTTCTTTTGAAGCCCCGAAAGTAGCCCTTCTTAATAAATGCGCAGCCCTTTTTATACCTAAGTTGCCTGAAAAAGTAGAAAGCATAACCAGAAAAATTATATATGATTAATATCTCATTCCTTATATTAATAAAATTCAAGTATCATTTGGCTATATAAAACATTCCCGAAACAGACTCCACAGGTTTATATCCTTTATTGCTCCTTGTAAGAAATTGCTTTTTTTTTATATAATAGTTTGTAAGGATAACACTATCGCATTTTTCCCTTTTTCAACACTTGTCTTACATCAATCTCAAACAGATAGGCTGCCGACAGACTGATGACATGGTTCACACCTTCCAAGTTATCATGATATTCTACAAGTCCAAAAGTTCCACCTGCTGTAGTTCCCAAAAAGGTCTGCCCAATCCCAAAAGCGTAGCGCATATCAACCATCAATTTTTGTCCTCTCGACATATCAAAGATCATCCCCCCTCCCACGTTTAGCTCCATTTGTAACCTGTTTGGTGCTTCTACATAAAGATTTTCATAATGCGAAGCCTCTTTAAAATCTATCTTATAGTGCAGATCATTCGTGTCGATATATTCAGACAGCTCTCCAGACCTCAGCTTACCCTTTCCACCCAGCCAATAAACAAAGCTAGGGCCTGTGTTAAAATAATATTCTACGCGTTGTTTCTTTATCTTTCCATGATGGGAAACTCTTAACATCAAGGGCAAATCTAAGTAATGATAAGCAACAACATTCTTGACATCGTACTGTGCCTTCTTTTCTACCTTCCCTTTAGAAGAAAAGAAAAGCTCTGTATGAAGAGAAAATGTACTGCTGACTTTATAATTTAATACTGCACCTACATTGTACCCAGGCTTATATGAAACCTGGTACTCATCATGATAGTCTTTGTCGTTATAACTAATTTTTGACATTTGAAAACCTGCCTTGGCACCAATGAGCAACTGAGACCACGCAGGCGTACATACACCCAGAAAAAATCCTACCAATACTACCTTAACTATTCCTCTCATGATAATAAAAAAACCAATTTCACCTCTAAAACCATCTTTCAATCAGGATTATACACCTAAAAATGCCTACCTAAACCTATATTAATGCACAATCTGCCTTAACACAATAAAACAACGGTTCAATTTAGGAGGGTAAAATGAAGATTAGATTTTCAATACGACCTATTAATTACAGAAGTAAGGTTGGTATTCACAATAATCAATTAGAAAAACAAGGATTAGCTAATATTATAAATTGGTTATTTATGGATAATACCCATCAAGAAACCTTGTAATACTGTATCATGGGCGAAACAACATGATTTTTACGCTTTATGGAAGTTCGGAAAAGAAAATATGGACGCCCATTCATGAATTGATGGTAGTAAGAAAATACACGATTGTCGCATTTTTGCTGAAACAATGAAGATAAAGTTGTTGATTGGTTTTTTATTTTTTCTCTGCTTTAGCGGCAATGCGCAGGATGTGCCTATTTACAACCAGTATTTTATGAACCCTTATGTTTATAATCCAGCTTATGTAGGGCATAACGAGCACCCTATGTTATTTCTATCCCACCGCAGGCAATGGATAGGAATTGAGGGAGCCCCTGTGAGTTCTAGCTTAAGCTTTCATTCCGAACTGAAAAAAAATGCCGCTATTGGGGCTCATGTTTACACTGAAAAAAGAGGGCTGCTTACTAGCTCTACGGCAGAATTAGCCCTTGGATACAAACTAAGACTTGGTCCAAAAAATTATGTACAGTTTGGATTGGCAGCAGGTGTAGGAAGCAATCGCATAGACCTGAGTGAAGCACCCGCAGGGGCAACGATTACTGAAAGCTTGGACAACAGTATGTATTTGGATGGCAGATTTGGGGTAAAAATACACCTTGGTCACTTAAATCTAGGGTTTTCGTTGCCTACGCTTTTTGAACGGGATTATGTCGTTGATAACGCTGGAGAACTCAGTAGCGATCCCTTATCGAAATATATTGCCATGGCTTCCTATAAGTTTGTTGTAAGCGAAGACAATTTTGCTTTTGAGCCGCACCTGCTTTATCGCACTCTAGGAGGTGAGTTTACGCAAATAGAAGCAGGAGGCGTGTTTTATATCAAAAATATTTGGGTTGGAGGAAGCTATCGAATGGATTATGGCGCAACAGGGCTTTTTGGCTTAAATATAAAAGATAAGTTTGCTATCGGTTATGCATACGAAATGGCCACTGCCGTTGTAGCAGGATTCGGAGACGGGAGCCACGAGCTCACACTAAGTTTTAGACTGAAAGAGAAAAAGCAAAATGAGCCTGAAAGAATCCGACGTCCGCGCTTTGATACAAGAACGGAGACTTTCTAATATGCGAATGTACCAATGTACTTATGTATTAATGAAATGATGTACTCATGTAGCAATGAGGTTGGAATTTTGAATGTTGAATTGTGAAAGTGAATGCCGATAGCCTTGTCCATCAGATTGCGGCAATAACGGAGAAGCAAGCAAATGCTGTTACCTTCTGAAAAAAACCGTCTTTGCGAACGGGGCACAGAGAATGGCAATCAGTAGGTGAACATGGAATATTGGCAGATTAGAAGCGGGTGAAAAACTGATGAATGAAGCAGTCTCTAGGGGGTTGAAAAGGTACACAAGGGCATTGAACCTTAAAAAATATATGAAGGCAAAAGCATTTTTTTCTATTTTATTTTTTTCAATATATGCTTTACAAGCGTATGCGCAACGCCCTATTGTCAATAGCATAAGCAAAACTTCTGCTGCAATAGAGGAGGAGATTTCCATATCAGGGTCAGGATTTGGTACGTCCACTGCCAATATAAGAGTATATTTTGGTGCTGTCTTTGCCCCAGCAGTCAGTGTTTCCGAAAACCTTATCAAGGTAAAAGTCCCCAAAGGCGCAACCTACAGCAGCATTGCAGTCACTAATCTGGCTTCAGGATTAACAGGTTACTCCAGCCAACAATTTGGCCTGTCTTTTAATGGAGATGGCTTTGATGCTTCAAAGTTTGATGACATTAGAGATGTCAATGCAGGATTGGGCATATTTGACCTCTGTTTGTGCGATTTTGATGGCGACGGCAGATCTGATGTTGCCACTTCAAATGAAATTGCTACCGATATTGGAGTTTTTAAAAACAACTCAGGCACCAACAACATCGCCCTTGCCACCCGTCAGGCCATAAGCCTTGGTGTGCCATCCCCTACTAGAAATATCACATGCGGCGACATAGATGGCGATGGAAAACCAGACATTGTTGTATCAGGTGGTGGTACATCCCCATTTACCAATACAGTTTTCGTCCTTAGAAATACGAGCACTGGGCTGGGCAATATAAGCTTTGCCATTCCTATCCAGGTGACCATTAGTGCAACCAATGCTGCCAGAATCATCATAAGAGATCTGGATCTCGACGGAAAACCAGAGCTGATTGTGACGAATAATGCAGACAATAAAGTAGCTATTTTTCATAATAACAGCACTGCAGGCAATATCAGTTTTTCGGCTGCCCAGTACATCACGGTTAGTGCTGCCACTTACTTAAATGGGCTTGCTGTAGAGGATTTAAATAACGACGGCCTTCCAGAAATCATCGTAAACACACTCCAACTACAGAATATATACGTATTGAAAAACAACAGCACTACCGGCAGTTTCTCATTTGGCGCTCCGACAACGCTTAACTCACCTATTGGTGTTGTAAACCTTGTGGTGGGTGACTTTGATAACGACGGTAAACCTGATATTGCTTATGGCAATATTTTTCAAGATAACATAGGCGTTTTCCGCAATACGTCTAGTGCAAGTGCCATAAGCTTCGCAGGTGCAAAGACCTATGGTTTAGGGTCAAAAATTTGGGGCGTTGCTATCGGAGATGTGGATGGAGACGGTTTACAGGATATCGTAGGTGTGTCCCACTTAGCCTCTAATGTAGTTTCCGTATTGATGAACAACAGCACTTCTGGCAACATTTCCTTTACTGCTGAGTCTATCCCCATTGCGTCCAAGAGCCGGAATATAAAAATGGGTGACATGAACCAAGACGGAAAGCCGGATTTTGTCTTCTTGGACACGGATAATCACAGGGTGGCTACTTTAAAGAACAAATCCTGCGTCAATGCGATGATAACCCCCGCAGGCCCACATACTGTTTGTGCTGGCTCTAACCTGACGCTTTCTGCCACACCTGCAGCTACCGTAAGCTATCAATGGATGAAGGACGGAACTCTCATAACAGGCGCTACAAATTCAACCTATGAACCGACAGCATCAGGTTCCTATACCGTTACCATCACCTCAACCAATGACGGCTGCTCCAGCACATCCTCAGCAGTGGATGTAACGGTAGATACAGGACCCGGCTTGGGCGTGACACCACAATTCAATCCCATACCGCCGGTCTGTATTGGGGGCAACATTCATCTATCGGCTACTCCTGTTTCTGGCGCCACTTACCATTGGACAGGGCCTAATGGCTTCTCTGCCACTACCACAACTAGTTCTACTGTCGTAACCAATGCTATCAGTGCCAAGTCGGGAGAATATACGGTGGTAATCAAAACTGGCGCCTGCTCTACGGCTCCTCTTTCAGAAAATGCTGTTGTATATGGGCTTCCTAACCCTACTATTACAACAACTGGGGCTACCTCCTTTTGTGAAGACAATGGATCGGTCTTACTTTCTGCAGGGTCTGGTTTTGATACATATCAGTGGAAAAGGAACGGAGTAGCTATATCTGGTGCAACTACGGCTTCTTATACAGCTACAACATCGGGAAATTATTCTGTTGTGGTTGCCAACACAGTAGGATGTTCAAATGAAAGTGCCGCCACTACAGTAAATAAGCTATTACCTCCAACTGCAGCCTTTACTGCCCCTTCTGCCAGTTGTAGTGGTGAGGAGGTTGTTTTCAAAAATACTTCGACAGCAGATGGAGGAGCCGTTTCCTATTTATGGGATTTTGGTGATGGCAACTCGTCTTCGGAAAGCCATCCTGCCCATACTTATACCCATGAAGGACATTATGAAGTAAAACTTATAGCGAGCTACAGCCCCACATGCAAAAGTGAGTTTTCAAGAACCATAGATATCGTGGATGCGTCATTAGTTGAAATAGTCGCAGAAGGCAGCACCGACCTGTGTAGAGGCGACAGTGTGAAACTGAGCGTCCCAGAAGGATTTCAAACTTATGTATGGTCAAACGGCAGCCTTACTTCCAGTACTTATGCCAGCAAAGAGGGGGTTGTACACTTGACTATTAAGACCGCCGAAGGATGTACCATGACTTCCAGCATCAACATTCGGGTTTCAGGTCCTGAAGTAGAAATTGCAACAGAAAAAGAAACATTAAGTCCTGGAGAGTCTACGAGATTATTGGCCAGCGGAGCTTTTACTTATGTATGGGAACCTGCGGAGGGTCTCAGCGACCCGACAGCGAGCGACCCGGTAGCTTCCCCCGAAAGGACTACGACTTATAAGGTCACTGGCACTGACGACATCGGTTGTACCTCCACTGCAGAAATCACCATTACAGTGGACAATGAGCTCAATGTGTCACCACCGAAGTTGTTTCTGCCCACATCGGAAGCATTTTGGGAAATCCCTCAAATGGATTTCTTTCCCGAATGCACAGTGTTAATATTTAATAAACAGGGCATGAAACTCTACGAACAGAAAGACTATGCTCAATTACCTTGGAATGGCACCTACAATGGCCAACCTGTTCCGAGCGGTGTGTATTATTTTATTATCAGGTGCAACGACGCCAAAAATGTCAAAACAGGAAGCATTACCTTAATGCGATAGCTCGTTTTTACTTATCGTTCATTTTCCTATTGCCCATTGCCTGCTTCTAGCTTAGTCTATCTCTACAGTCTAACATGCCCATGCCTCTCTATAGGTTAAAACTCTCCCTGTTCCGCCTCTAAACAATACCTCTCTAAAAGGTAACCCCTATTGTAATAAAAAAAACAAGATTACTTTAATTACCTCCATACGCAGGTTCCCATAAGAAAAATACAATCCCTATTTAAAAATTTAAAAGACAATGCGCTCATTTTAAGCCTCTTTTTTATCCGCCTATCATTCTGATTCTTTATCTCATTCATGTAATCTGCCAGTTCAATCACAGAAGTTTCTGTAGTCCCATCCTTATACCTTGCTTATTGGAAAAACTGTGCTAAACCGCTATCAGGTATTCCTTCTAAGTTCAACCCTGCTGTTATAGTTTTATAACGATTATGAAAAAATTTATACTGTTTTCCACAATATTTTTGATGGCTTTCTTTTTGGCACCTTCCCTTTTGGCCCAAACGGAGATCTGTAATGACGGCATCGACAATGACGGCGATGGCTTTGTAGACTGCTATGATAGCGACTGCCGAGGATCATCCTATTGCGAGGACTTTTTTATGGGAGATGAGGCTACTTGTGAAGCTGTACCCACAGA
>CAYTTV010000015.1:0-71989 GCA_964440915.1 uncultured Roseivirgaceae bacterium | reverse complement strand
GGACTTTTCCCTCACATTGAAAAAAAAGGACGCATGTCATGATCAAAAAAATATTACCTATAGAGTGGATCGTGCTTTTCATTGCCAAAAATTGTTAAAATTATATTCCTTTCAAAAATAACAGATAAACTCAAAAGTTACTGATAAACTAGAAAATACTGATAGTATCCTCTCCTTTTTTTTGAATTGAATATGAATAATCAATAACTTCATATCGATAGTCTCGGGGTTAAAGCTGATTAATTGATCATTTTTGCAAATAGGTCAATTTCTCGCAAATAATGGATTGCTTAAGCTGGCCAACGATAGTTTTTTAACTTACTAATTATGATGGATGAAATAAATTGGGGGATAATCGGATGTGGTGATGTGGCAGAGCGGAAGAGCGGGCCTGCTTTCCAACAGGTTGAGAATTCCAATCTGGTGGCGGTTATGCGCAGGAATGCAGCAAAAGCTGCAGATTTCGCCGCCCGGCATAAGGTGCCAAAATGGTACAGTTCATCCGATGCGCTGCTAAATGATCCGGAAGTAAATGCGGTCTATGTAGCCACGCCACCTTCAACACATGAAGCGTATGCGATTGCAGCATTGGAAGCAGGCAAGCATGTTTACCTGGAAAAACCTATGGCAGTAGACAGTGAAAGTGCGGACAGAATCCTGAAAAAAGCCAGCAAAAGTCTTGGCCGAATAGTGATTGCTCACTATCGTCGTGAGCTGCTTCCCTTCAAGAAGGTGAAGGAGCTCTTAGAAGCGGGGAGTATTGGCCAGCCTCTTTTTGCTGATATAAAGGTGGTGCAAACTCATCAGTCAGGGATAATAGCAGCCAGTGAAGCCAATTGGCGCATTAATCCTGAGGTTTCGGGCGGAGGACTCTTTCATGATCTTGCGCCTCACCAACTTGATTTGATGCTACATTATTTTGGAGCAGTGAAGGAGGCCATGGGCTTTTCACTCAATCAGACAAATACCTCAGCAGCCGATGATTTCGTGAGCGGTATTATCAAGTTCAGAAATAATGTTTGTTTCCGTGGTTTGTGGTCCTTTGCGGCTTCTCATAATGAAGAGACGGACAAATGCGAGATCGTGGGCACCCAAGGAAAAATATCCTTTTCTTTTTTTGGCGATGCTGAGGTTGTGTTATGGCAACAAGGAAATAAGCAAATTTTCCGTTTTCCTGAGCCAGCTTATATCCAGGAACCGATGATTGAAAAGGCTGTTGGGTATTTCCTGAACAAAAATCCAAACCCCTGCCCTGTAGAGGACGGTGTAAAAGTGATGCAGCTATTGGATGCCTTCACCGAAAAGAGAAAGTATAATGTTGAAGAATAAGTCAGGTCTCCTGAAAATGAGGGGGATCCTTCTTTAATTTTGCATTTAATGGTCAGGTCAAATGCTGAAGCGTAAATAGGGTTGATTTAAGAGCTTGTTCATTATTTGTGTTTACTCTCTTAAAGGCACCATAAACAATGTTCTCGGGTTGACTTTGTAAATCGGTTCGGAACTTTTATTTTTAAGGTTTGACCATACCAGCTATGTTTATTTGGATACCATATCCTTTTATTCGCTTTCTGCTATTTTTTAGTTTGGGCATTGTAGCCCATTCCGTGTATTCTGCGGAAATATCAACGGTGTATAAACTTTTGGTAGTAACCATATTAGCATATGCTTCTGGCTACTTTTTTCTGCGACCCCGAAACCACTTTTCACCTATCACTGCTTTGGGAGTCCTTGCGTTTGTTACGTTATTCCTGTGCGGATATCTAAGGGCTTATTTTTCGACAGAAAAGAACTGGCCGGACCACATAACCCACATAGATGAGCAGGTATCCTTTTATACAGGCGAAATTGTGGAGCTTCCTCGGGAGAATGAAAGTCGTTTCAACACTACTGTAATGGTTAGTCATGTCAATATAGATGGTCGTTGGCAGCCTTACAGAGGCAAGGTGAAGCTAAATAGCAGCAAAAACACCGACAAGCCGACACCATCCCCTGGCGACCTCATTATGGTGTATGGTTTTGCGCATCCTATAAAGCCTAGCATGAACCCAGGCGTATTTGACTATAGAGCGTATCTAGAGGGGCAGAATATTTTTATGGCTGATTTTGTGACAGCAGATGAGTGGATTGTATACGGAGAAAAATCCCGAAAGAACCTTTTTGATTATGCTTTTATAGCCCAGACTGCCTGCGCAAATATTATTCAGACATATATCAGTGATCCGCAGGCCCAAGGTATATTATTGGCACTTGTGCTCGGGCTGAAAACCGGTCTTGACGATTCGTTACAAGAGGCTTATGCTACAGCAGGAGTTATCCATATATTAGCGGTGTCAGGCTTGCACGTTGGGGTAATCTATGCCATACTTCTTTTTTGCCTACACTGGCTTAAGCGCAGCAGGTTGGCATTTGCCACTGTCTGCCTCTTGGCACTTTGGGCATTTGCTTTCATAACAGGCCTGTCGCCTTCAGTGATGCGTGCAGCTACCATGTTTTCATTTATTATTGTCGCCAGAGCATGGGGCAAGCAGACTAATATATACAATACCATAGCTGCGTCGGCCTTCTTTTTATTGTTGATCAATCCTTATTTTCTGCAATCTGTAGGTTTTCAATTGTCTTATTTAGCTGTGTTAGGAATAGTGTTTTTATATCCTAAATTTTACCCTCTAGTTAATTTCAAATCCAAGTTTGCTGATGGAATATGGCAACTAATGTGCGTTTCACTATCAGCGCAATTGGCCGTCTTCCCACTTTCTACCTATTATTTCAATCAGTTTCCCCTATATTTTTTGTTGGCTAACATCGTGCTGGTACCTTCTGCTTTTGTAATGCTATCAATGGGGATTGCATTGCTGGCATCAAGTTTTATAGCGCCTTTAGCTACGTTAGTGGGCACAGTCTTGAGTTTTATTGTGAGTTGGCTCAACCATTTTGTGTTCTGGATAAGTTATCTGCCCTTAAGTCGCTTATCAGGTCTATATCTCTCTGGATGGCAGGTATTTATTTTGATGATATTGCTGTTGGTCATCATAATGTTTATCTATTATAAGGGGCTTCGATGGGTAGTTTTCATTATGATATTGTGTGTTATGTTTCAATTTAGCACAATGCAAAGATTATGGAAAATGAAAGATAGATACATCACTTATTACAGTATTGGGCAACGAGGAGCCATGGGTTTTTCAGAAGGCAGATTTTTTGATTTGGAGAACACCGGAGGAGATTGGATTGATGAGAAAACTTTTCACTACACCATTCAGCCAGGACTCCTCAGTAGCGGAAGGAGTATGGCTTACGACCAGATCAAGAGTGCTCAGGTCCCTGTCCATAAGCAGGAGTTTCCTTATGGCAACATAATGGTATGGAATGGTTACAAGATCATGGTATTAGATAGTGCAAGCGAGTATTATTGGGATTTTGAGAAAAAAGTTAATGTAGATGTGTTAATTTTAGAACATGAGGCGGTGAAATCATGGGATGATATTCCGGGCAACCTTTGTTTTCAATATTTGATCATAGGCAACACGTATAAGTATTGGACAGCTGAAAGATTGTATAGGGAAATTGAGCTCGAGAATGTGCAGGTTTTTCATCCGCTTACCTCGGGTGCGTTTGTCCATAACATCGGTAGAGAGTAGCGCTATTACTTAAGGGGACATTATAGAAGTGTTTATAATCAATGATTTAGATTCGGATAAATATGATAGAATATAAAGTTGAAGATCGAATCGCTACGATTACCCTGAACAGGCCTGAAAAGCGAAATGCCCTGAATGAGGCCGTTGTAGCATCACTTAGCGAGGCTTTTACAAGAGCTGACGTGGATCCTAAAGTGAAAGTAATTGTGTTGAAAGCCAAAGGTAAAGTCTTCTGCGCCGGAGCCGATTTGGAATACTTGAAACAATTGCAACAGAACTCTTTTAGAGATAATTTGAAGGATTCGCATAATCTGAAGTCCCTATTACTTCGAATTTATAGACACCCTAAGCTTGTGATCGCCCAAGTACATGGTCACGCTATTGCAGGAGGCTGCGGCCTGGCATCGGTATGTGACTTTATTTTTACTGTTCCGGAAGCAGGCTTCGGTTATACTGAGGTAAAGATTGGATTCTTGCCTGCCATTGTGATGAAGTTTCTATTGCTTAGGGTAGGAGAGGGGAGGACAAAGGAGCTTTTGCTGAGTGGCGACTGGATAAATGCGGACAAAGCGATGGAAATAGGACTTGTTAATAGGGTGGTGGATCCCAAAGTGTTGGAACATGAAGTCAATAACTTTGCATTAAATATTTGCAACGGAAATTCTGCCCAATCTATAAGGACTATTAAAGAGATGATTGCTAATATGCACGGGATGAACTTAGAAGATGCGCTTGATTATGCTGTCAAGAAAAATACGGAAGCGCGTAATACAGAAGACTTCCAGCGTGGGATATCTGCTTTTCTTGCAAAAAAACCATTAGTTTGGTAACTGAAAGTTAAACAATACATAAAGTAGCCTATATGCGTTCACCGAAAGATGTATTGTATGAGTACTGGGGATTTTCTTCTTTTCGTCCAGTTCAAGAGGATATCGTCGAAGCTGTAGTTGCAGGAAAGGATGTGTTGGCATTGATGCCAACAGGAGGGGGAAAATCTATATGTTTTCAGGTGCCTGCCTTGCTCAAAGAGGGCATATGCATTGTGGTTTCTCCCCTTATTGCCTTAATGAAAGACCAGGTGGAAGCACTTCGGGCAAAGGGAATAAAGGCTGCTATGATCTTCTCTGGAATGAACAGCAGGGAAATTGACATTACTTTAGATAACTGCATTTATGGTGATGTAAAGCTATTATACATCTCTCCAGAAAGAATAAAGACAGAAATTTTTGTGGAAAGAGTGAGCCAAATGACGGTCAACCTAATAGCCGTGGATGAGGCGCATTGTATTTCGCAGTGGGGGTATAATTTCAGGCCTGCCTATTTAGAGATTATTGCCTTGCGGGAACTGTTGCCCGATGTGCCCTGTATCGCCCTTACGGCAACGGCTACCCCCGATGTGAAACAGGACATTATTGATAAGCTGAAGCTTTCCACTCCAAGCGTATTTCAGAAGAGCTTTGTGCGGCAAAATTTATCCTATTCCGTATTTGAGGAGGAGGATAAGGAGAACAGGCTCATTGAGATATTGCGAAAGGTCCCTGGTCCTGCCATTGTATATGTGAACAGGCGAAAGAGTGCTCAGCAATTGGCTAAGGTACTGAACCAAAATAGACTCTCTGCGGCTTGGTACCATGCTGGCCTGGAGGTAGAAGAAAGGGATAGGACGCAAGAAGCTTGGATAAAGGATAAAGTAAGGATCATGGTGGCAACAAATGCTTTTGGTATGGGCATTGACAAACCAGATGTGCGGGTGGTAATTCACCACGACCTTCCCCAAAACTTGGAAGCCTACTATCAGGAAGCTGGACGGGCAGGTCGCGATGAAGCCAAGGCTTTTGCGGTCATGCTTTATCATCAGTCGGATATTGAGGCACTCCTGCAGCAGTTTGAGCAGTCTCATCCTGATAGGGCTACTTTAAAAGCGGTATATCAATCGCTTGCCAACTATTATAAAATAGCCGTTGGAAGTGGCCAATTTGTGAGCTTTGATTTTGTTTTAGAAGACTTTGCCAATGCATACAATATAAAGCCGCTAGATGCTTTTTATGCCACAAAGAAACTCGGAGAGCTTGGATTTATACAACTTAATGACAGCTTTTATAATCCATCAAAGCTCTATATCAAGCTGGATCAGAAGCGGCTATATGCATTCCAAATTGCCCATGAGCCTTATGATATGCTTATCAAGGCTATCTTGAGGGCCTATGGTGGAGACATACTGTCAGACTTTATTCCTATAAAAGAACAGCGGCTTGCAGAAATGTTGCAAGTATCAAAAAATGAAGTGGTGAAAAAATTGGAGCGACTTCAAGAAATGGACGTGGCGATCTATGATAAGCAGAAAGATAAACCTCAATTGATCTTCACCACACCAAGGTTGGATGCCAATGCACTTCCCATTGATAAGGCGAAAACGGAGGGTAGGTATAAAGCGGAAAAGGAGAAACTGAAGCGTGTAGTAGCGTATTTGGAAAACAAAACACTATGTCGTACAAGATTTTTAACGGAGTATTTCGGAGAGGTAAATTATGAAGATTGTAGCGTATGCGATGTCTGCTTAGAAAAGCAAAGGAAAAAGAAGGCTGTAGAGATGGACAAGCTGCTTATTGAGCAAGTTAAAACAAAGCTCCAGAATGGCCCATTGGCTCTAGAAGATTTGTTGAAAAACCAATCAGCGGCTGACAAGAAAGAAATGGCTTCCGTGATCAGGCTGATGCTTGACAATAAGGTTTTAAAGTATGATGATGACGGCAAAATTTTTATAGTGGGGTCAAAATAAAAGCGATGTCACGCTCAAGGAATGGGTGACATCGCTAGTGTACAGTTTGATATTACTGTTTATTTTTCTAATGCTGCTACGCCAGGAAGCACTTTCCCTTCCATATATTCTAAGAGAGCACCGCCTCCAGTAGATACGTAGGAAACTTTGTCGCCATAGCCCAGAGAGTTTACGGCTGCGGCAGAATCTCCTCCACCAATTAGAGAGAAGGCACCATTTTCGGTGGCTTCTACTACTGCTTCGGCTACCTGAATAGTGCCTTGGGCAAAATTGTCCATTTCGAAAACACCCATGGGTCCATTCCAAAGAATAGTTTTAGAAGATTTAATGATGTTAGCAAATACTACTCTTGCTTCCGGGCCGATATCTAAGCCCATCCAGCCATCTTCTATGTTGATGTTTTGAGCAATTTTGGTGTTGGCATCGTTGCTGAAAGCATCAGCACAAATGCTGTCGATAGGCAATTGTAGGTTTACATTTTTTTCTTTGGCCTTTTGGATAAGCGTTTTGGCCAGTTCAACCTTGTCTTCTTCTACAAGAGACGAACCGATCTTTCCGCCCATTGCCTTAAAGAAAGTGTAAGACATGCCGCCTCCGATAATGAGGTTGTCTACCTTGTCTAGTAGTCTTTCGATAATTTGAATTTTATCAGAAATCTTGGCTCCGCCCATAATAGCTGTATAAGGCTTTTGGGTGTTGCCGAGTACTTTTTCAGCATTGTCCAACTCTGCTTTCATCACATAACCGCATACTTTGGTGTCAAAATACTGGGCTACAATGGTAGTAGAGGCATGTGCTCTGTGAGCAGTTCCAAAAGCATCGTTTACATATATGTCGCCCAAATTGGACAGTTGCTTGGCAAAGCCTTCATCTCCTGCTGTCTCTTCGTTGTGGAACCGTAGGTTCTCAAGCAAAAGAATTTCTCCAGGTTGTAGGTTCGCTGCTTTTTCTTCTGCTTCGCTCCCCACACAGTCATTGGAAAACTTTACTGTGGTGTTGAATGTCTTAGACAAGTGATCTACCAAGTGTTTTAAGGAATACTTGTCTTCAGGGCCTCCCTTTGGCCTGCCCAAATGCGACATCAATATGGCTGAGCCACCATCTTTTAAAATTTTATTTACGGTGGGCACTGCGGCCCTGATTCGGGTGTCATCGGTAATGTTAAAACTTTTATCGAGGGGCACATTAAAGTCAACCCTGATTAAGGCCTTCTTATTGGAAAAATTAAGGTCGTCTATCGTTTTCATAGTTTGTAGTGTATGGATTTTAAAAAAGTAAAATTAATAAAACTTATCTTTATAATTGAACGGAGGCCCGTTTCAATCTGTCATTTATTGCTTTGCCTAGGCCACTTGTAGGAACATATTCTGCCAGTATAAATTTAACAGGCATTTTATCCAACATCCGCAATGCGCCAAAGAGCTTTTGAGCCGCCTCTTGTATTTTGCCGGAAGGCGAAAGCACTATTTGCTTTTCGGGTTCTACAGCATCGAAGGATTGGTCGAACGATAAGATCCCAAAGTTTTCCCCAGCATGTTGCTGGATTAGCGTTGGAAGATCGCCTAAAATAAGTGGTTTCCGTGGAGCATAATGGCTCTTGAGCATCCCAGGAGCTTTAGGGTTGGATGTAGAATGCGATTGTACAGACACAGGTCCTATCAGAGCCTCAATTTGCTCTATACTGGTACCTCCCGTTCGGTATATCCACGGTTGGCCGTTTTCAAACCCTATGATAGTAGACTCTACACCAACAATGCAAGGCCCTCCATCCAATATGTATTCAAGCTGATCGCCCAACTGTTCGTCTACATGCGCCGCTTCAGTTGGACTGATATAGCCGAATGGATTGGCACTAGGAGCAGCCAAGGGAAAATCAAGCTGAGTAAGCAGTTGCAATGTCATGGGATGGTCAGGGATACGTATAGCCACCCTGTCTAGCCCTGCTGTTACCAAATCCGGTATGTTCGATTGCTTTTCCAATAGCAGCGTCAGTGGGCCAGGCCATAGTGCTTCTGCCAATTGGTGGGCCATGTCTGGGATATGCTTCAGAAAAGAAGAAGCTCTTTCTAGACTATTGGTATGGACGATCAATGGATCAAAAGAAGGTCTGTTTTTTACTTGGAAAATCTTTGTTACTGATGCTACATCCAAGGCGTTTCCCGCCAGCCCATACACCGTTTCTGTTGGGATGGCTACCAGGTTGCCCTTTTCCAAAATTGCCTTGGCCTTTAAAACATCAGTGCCTATTGTCGCCATAGGAGAAGCTTGTTCTTTGTTCCTCTAAACCATTCAAGGCTTAAAATGATATTTGTTTTCGGGCGTGAATGTACGATTTTTATTAAAATTTAAAGAATATGTTGGGGACTGAATGATAATTTTGTGCAAACTGTCAAACATATAAGATGAGCAAAAAAATCACCTCCATATTGAAAGTTGTGGCTATACTTTTAGTACTTATGGCCGTATTGATGCAATTACAGATTGTGATTGTACCTGCATTATCTGCGTATAAATTCTGGATGGTCATCATTGGCTTTTGCTTGGTGTTAATTACCGCTAGATAAGTACCAATGCTTCACGCAAGTGCTGATGTAGTCCTTTGTGTCATTTATAAGGGAGCAGCGGATATTGATTTGCCCCAAAATCGAATAGTAAATCTGGAATATAACACAATAGAAAGTCTAACAATACTGCATAACTTAGGCAAAACGTAGGAGCGCCCCCGATAGGAGCGGTACCCCGCCATGGGGTGATTTTGTTAGGGATGGCATAAAGCTGGGTCGCGCCTAAAGTCAGGAAATCCATGTGGCTGGGCGGAGTAGTAGCGGATAGCGGGAATAGGCGCCCTAATAATTTGCTATTTATGGATAAAGCAAATATTTATCGCGCATCACCCTATAAGTTGCTAAAGGTTCTTGCCAAGTTTGTTTGATTTCAGCAGCGCTCATACCTGTCTTGATTTGTTTCTGCAAGCGATCGGTGCCAGCCAGCAGGTTGAAGAAATTGGTGAAGAATTTTTCTTTGTCTTCTGCTTTTTGGTAAAACTCAATAAGATATTGCAAGTTGATGCCTGGTGCTACTTCTACTTTCCTAAGGTCTTTACCATAGCACAATTGATTTTGAAGTGGCGGGTTTTTGGCACCAGGGGTGCTTACAGGAGTGAAGGTAAAATCACCGAACTTAGGATTTGGATAGCCGATTGCCTGAAAAGGGAAATCGGTGCCCCGGCCAAGGCTTACGGGCGTTCCTTCAAAGAAGCATATCGATGGATATAGCGCAATAGATTGTTGGTTTGGTAAGTTAGGAGAAGGTCGTACCGGCAATATATAGGAGTCGCTGTGGGTATAATTTTTTACGGTAATTACCTTGAGGTCGCAGGTGAGGCCGCTCTCTAGCCAGTTTTCGCCATTGATCATCAAGGCCAGTTCGCCTACTGTGAGCCCATGAACGACGGGAATAGGATGCATGCCCACAAAGGATTTATATTTGGGTTCAAGAATAGGGCCATCTACATAATGGCCGTTGGGATTGGGCCGATCCAGCACTATAAATGCCTTGTTGTTTTCGGCACAGGCCTCCATAGCGTAGTGCATGGTGCTAATGTAAGTGTAAAACCTTGCGCCGACGTCTTGAATGTCAAAAACGACAACATCTATATCGGCAAGTTGGTCTGCAGTGGGTTTTTTGTTTTGGCCATACAGGGAAACAATGGGCAGAGCAGTTTTGGTGTCCACCGCACTTTGTACGTGCTCGCCAGCGTCTGCCTCCCCTCTAAAGCCATGCTCAGGGGCAAAAACCTTTTTTATTTTTACTCCACTGGATATAAGTGTGTCTACGATATGGGTTTTGCCTACTAAAGAGGTCTGGTTAACGATTAGTGCAACTCTCTTACCTTCTAGCAAAGGTAAGTATTCACCTAGTTGTTCTGCACCCACGAAAATGTTTTCATTGTGGCCCTGTCCTTGGCACGAAGACAATGGAGTGATGAACAGGAAAAAAAATGCTATAGATAACGTAAAAATAGATTTATGGAATAAATTCATGTGGAAGCAATTAGAATTAGGGGGTAATCTTTAATTTGCACTGCAAATAGTTTGCCCATGTTATATATCGTGACATAGATAGTGTTTTTTTAGGTAAAGTGAAATATATATAATCGGTTTCAGTTTGAATTTATCCTATTTCATATCAAAGCGTATTCAGCAAACATCTTCAGACTCATTTTCTTCTGCTGTGTATAAGATTGCTGTGGCCAGTATAGCCATAGGTATAGCGATCATGCTCGTTTCCTACTTGATATTGGGTGGGTTTCAACGCACCATAAAAGAGAAGATTTTTAGTTTTGCTGCCCACATCCAAGTGACTAAATATGCATTTGGCAACTCCTTTCAGGAGAACCCGATCAGTGTGCATAATATTGTCAGAACAGATCAAGAGGACTTGGATTTTATTGATCATATTCAGGAATTTAGTTACAAGGGAGGGCTGTTGAAAACTGAAACCGAAGTCCAGGGGGTGATCTTCAAAGGGGTAGGCAGATCGTTTGATACCACCAGGTTCAACAAGAATATGCTGAAAGGAAGGTTTATCCGATTTAGCGATTCCTCCTATTCTAATGAAGTATTGTTGAGCAAAAAAATTGCAGACAAGCTAGCGCTTTCTCTGGAGGAAGAAGTATTGATGTACTATGTCCAAAACCCTCCACGTTTTAGGAAACTGTTAATTGTGGGTATATATGATACAGGCTTGGAGGATTTTGATGAGAAGGTAATTATAGGCGATATCGCTTTGATTCAAAGGCTAAACAATTGGCCTGATAGCTTAGTGGGGGGGTATGAAGTATTTTTGAAGGACTATAATAAAATAGATCGTGACACAGAGATACTACAAGAAGTAACCCCATATGACCAATATGTGGAAAAAACTTCGGATAAGTACCTTCAAATATTTGACTGGCTGTCTTTGTTGCACAGAAACGTAATCATTTTCCTTTCGTTGATCTTGTTTGTTGCCTGCTTCAATATGGTGTCCATTCTCCTCATCCTGATCATGGAGAGGACACAGATGATTGGTCTGCTCAAGGCGCTAGGGGCCACACACAAGCAGATCAGGGGGATCTTTATATACAATGGCATATTGATGATAGCAAAGGGCCTGGCAATAGGCAATGTCATAGGACTAGGCTTTGGTTTCCTTCAAGACAGGTTCAAGTTGATCTCTTTAGATCCAGAAAACTATTATATGGAATTTGTACCCATTGCGTGGGATTGGCCTGTGATCCTGTTGCTGAATCTGATGACATTTGCGGTGGTAAGCCTTGTTTTGCTCATTCCTACTGTTATTATCTCTAGAGTAAATCCTATCAAGGCAATACATTTTGATTAGGTTTCCTTTCGTACTTGCGGAAAAGGCTGGATACTTTGATTTGAATTACCCCTAGTATGGCTTCCTTGAATATACCCTTCGACATTTTGGATGATCCTCGGGTGCGGTCGGTGAAAATGATGGGGATTTCCTTGATCGTGAAGCCGTATTTCCATGCCAAGAACTTCATCTCGATTTGGAAAGCGTATCCAATAAATTTAATCTTATCCAAATTTATCGTTTCCAGGACTTCTCTATGGTAGCAAATAAAACCTGCTGTGGTGTCGGAAATGGGCATTCTGGTGATGAATCGAACATACATGCTCGCACAATAAGACATGAGCACCCTCCCCATGGGCCAGTTGACTACATTTACCCCTTTGATGTACCGGGAACCAATCGCTACATCATACCCACTTCTGGCACAAGTATAATAGAGCCTCTCCAAATCCTCAGGATTGTGTGAAAAATCTGCATCCATTTCAAAGATAAGCTCATAGTCCCTTGCTAATGCATACTTAAAGCCATGGATATAAGCTGTTCCAAGCCCAAGTTTCTTTTCACGCCTCTCTAAAAACAGTTGTTCAGGATAGGTGCCCTGTAGCTTTTCTACAGTCTCAGCAGTGCCGTCTGGAGAATTGTCGTCAATCACAAGTACATGAAATGGAAGGGATAGTGAAAAAATCTTCTTGATGAGAAGCAAAATATTCTCTCTTTCATTGTAGGTCGGAACGATTACGATGGATTTTTTCACAAAGAAAGGTAAAGCAAATATAACAGAATGAACAGTTGAGCTAAGTAGCCCAAGGAAATTATTCCCTAGGCTACCACTATGCGATCAAAGATAATAATTCTTTTGAATTGAAGCCTTAAGGTTCGGATTGATCTTCAATTTTGTTCTTTGATTAATAGCCTAGCACTTTTAACATGGTACTGCTTTCTTGCTCAGGAGCAAATAATCTGGTGGTTATTTCTCCGGCTTCATCCCTGTCTATGATGATATGCTTCGGAGCGGGAATCAAGCAATGCTGTATGCCTCCATATCCCCCTAGAGACTCTTGATAGGCGCCAGTATGGAAAAATCCAAGGTATAGCTTCTCTCCATTTTCCACTTTTGGCATAAATAGCTCTGTTGTATGAGCCTCTGAGTTATAGTAGTCCATGCTATCGCACGTGAGTCCGCCTAAGTTCACTTTATGATAATTGTCCTCCCATTTATTAACGGCCAATGTGATGAATTTTTGATTCAATCCCCAGGCATCGGGTAGGTGGGTGATGAACGATCCATCGATCATGTACCAAAGCTCCTTATCGTTCTGCAGTTTTTGGTCCAAAACGGAATAAATGACAGCACCACTTTCTCCTACCGTATAGCTTCCAAATTCAGTCATGATATGTGGAACCGGCACATGGTTCTTGTCGCAGATCCATTTTACGTTCTCTACAATCTGGTCTGCCATGTATTGGTAATCGTACTCGAAATGTACCGAGGTTTTGATAGGGAATCCGCCTCCAATGTCTATGGTATCCAGTTCAGGACATATTTTCTTTAGCTCACAATACTTATATACAAATCGGCTCAGCTCGCTCCAGTAATAAGCTGTGTCCTTAATGCCTGTATTGATAAAAAAGTGGAGCATTTTAAGCTTTGCTTTAGGCTTGGGCGCTATTTCATTTTTGTAAAAGTCGATGATATCATTATAACGGATTCCCAATCTGGAAGTATAAAACTCAAAATTAGGTTCCTCGTCAGCAGCAACCCTTATCCCCAGTTTATATTCACCTTTTACATTTTCATCATAATATTCTAGCTCCTTCATGTAGTCTAAAACCGGAATGCAATTCTTAAAGCCATCATTGATGAGCGCTGTTATGTACTCTTTATAAAGATCCCGCTTAAAGCCATTGCATATGATGAACATGTCTTTGCTCACCTTTCCTTCCTCATGCAGCTTTCTGATAATCGGAATATCGAAAGACGAAGATGTTTCAATATGAATGTTATTTTTGAGGGCTTCTTCGAGGATAAATTTGAAATGCGATGATTTTGTACAATAACAATAGGTATAGGTGCCGGCATAGTTGTGCTTTTTTATGGCATTGGTAAAGTACTGCTTAGCATTATGGATATTCTGGCTAATCTTAGGTAAATAGGTGAGCTTTAAGGGAGTTCCGTACTCCTCAATTATATCCATGAGTTTTACCTCATTAAAATATAGTTCCCCATTTTCTACCCTAAATTCCTTCGTGGGAAAGTAGAAGGTTTGTTCAATTAGATCAATGTAACTTTTCATCCTTATCAGGTTGTTCTATAAAGTGGACTAAATACTAAGCTATTCCTTAGGTAGCAGCTCAGCTTTTTTCTATTACACTTAGCAACATTGAAATCTTAATTATGTTGTTGCAGAAAGCGTAATGTCAAAAAAGTTTTGATTTGTGGGACTTCAACTGCCCTTCTTCTGCTGCTCACATGATCGCATAAGCCATGATTGATCATGTAAAATTTAGATTGGGGTTAACGGAAAATCTCGGGTGCAATATTGGTATATTTTTACAATCTTTGCAAAATGGTTAAGGTAAAATTAGTGGAGTCGAAATCGGAGATAGCTGCTGGCACAAGAGGAGCCAGTTTGGGCGTTGATGCCCTCAAAACAGCCTGCCTCGATAAAGGTTCCGATTATTTTGCTATTTATGAAACCATTGAGGTAGAACATGTCAATGACATGCTTTTCGAGAGCTTTCATTATGAGCATGCCAAGTTTATCGATGGCGTATTAGTAATGGAAGAGCGAATGTGTGATGCCGTGTACCAAACGCTCCAAGAAGGGTGCTTTCCGATTGTGCTAGCAGGTGACCACAGTACTGCAGCAGGCACCATATCAGGGATAAAAAAAGCACATCCTAACAAACGGTTAGGAGTGGTATGGATCGATGCCCACGCAGATATGCATTCGCCTTATACGACACCATCTGGCAATATGCACGGTATGCCGCTAGCCATGGTATGTGGAATTGATAATGTAGAGAATAAGATCAATAATCCTTCTCAGGAAGTTTTGAATTACTGGGAAAAGCTCAAAGATGTGGGCGTTAAAGGGCCCAAAGTTGATCTGAAAGACCTGGTTTTTATTGCTGTTCGTGATACTGAAAAGCAAGAAGAATCGCTCATTGAGCAATTTAAAGTAAAAAATATTAAAATTGAGGAGATAAAAAGCAAAGGGGTAGGGGAAATTGTCAAACAGGTGATGGAGGTATTAAAAAGATGTGACTTGGTGTATATCTCTTTCGATGTGGACAGTTTAGACTCCCGTATTTCTGAAGGTACAGGTACGCCTGTTCCCAATGGCTTGTCAGTGCAGGAGGCGATAGATTTGAATTGTCAGCTTATCTCCTATAAAAAAGTGTGTGCATGGGAAATGGTTGAAGTCAACCCCACGCTCGATTCTTTAAACCTCATGGCAGAAAATGCCTTTGAGATATTGGAAGCCACCACAAACCAACTCCTGCAAAGATAAATTTGAAAAAACTTACTGGAAGTACCGGTTAAACAAACAATAGATTAATGGATATTCAAAACGCACTTGAACAAGCTATTCAAAATGCATTCAAAGTACTTTTTCAAACAAATATTTTACTTGAGGAAATAAACCTTCAGCCCACCCGAAAGGAGTTTGAGGGCAGCCATACCTTTGTTACATTTCCTTTTTCACGCCTATCCAAGAAAAAACCCGAAGAGACCGCTGACTTAGTCGGAAAGTTCTTGATAGAATACCATGGAGATCTGGTAGCGAATTATAATGTGGTAAAAGGATTTTTGAATATTGTTCTTCAGGATCAGATATGGTGCAGTACTTTAGAAAATATTCGACAACAGGCTGAGTTTGGCACTCATGCGTCCAATGGGAAAAAAGTGGTGGTGGAATATTCTTCTCCCAACACCAACAAACCCTTGCACTTAGGGCATTTGAGGAATAACTTCCTTGGCTATTCCGTATCTAAAATACTGAAGGCCAATGGATGGGAAGTGGAAATGGTGAATTTAGTGAATGACCGTGGCATACACATTTGTAAATCAATGCTTGCTTACCAAAAGTTCGGTCAAGGCGAAACGCCGAGTTCGTCCGGACAAAAAGGCGATCATTTGGTAGGGAAGTATTATGTGGTTTTTGATAAAGAGTACAAGCTCGAAATAGAAGCACTGGTAAGCAAAGGACTTTCAAAGGAAGAAGCAGAAAAGCAGGCACCACTGTTGTTAGAAGCCCAGGCGATGCTGCATAAGTGGGAAAGTGGGGACAAAGAGACAGTGAGCCTTTGGGAAAAAATGAATGGGTGGGTCTACGAAGGTTTCGCAAGTACATACGAACGTATGGGCGTCACTTTCGACAAATATTATTATGAGTCAGAAACTTATCTGCTCGGCAAAGATATTGTCACAGAAGGTTTAGAAAAGGGAGTGTTTTTTAAGAAAGAAGATGGTTCTGTATGGGTAGACCTTACAGATGAAGGATTGGATGAAAAGCTTTTGTTGCGTGGAGATGGTACTTCTGTCTATATTACCCAAGACCTTGGTACTGCGGCGTTGAAATACAATGATTTTGCCTTTGATAATTCAGTCTATGTGGTGGGCAACGAACAAGATTATCACTTCGAAGTCTTATTTAAGATTTTGAAGAAGCTAGAGAAGCCCTATGCAAGTGGCCTGTATCACCTTTCATACGGAATGGTCGACCTGCCTTCTGGCAAAATGAAGTCAAGGGAAGGAACAGTGGTGGATGCCGACGACTTGATGCAAGAAATGGCGGAAACAGCAGAAGCCCACACCATCGCACTGGGCAAAATAGAAGGATTTACCGCGGAACAAGCGAAAACATTGTATGAAATTATTGGCATGGGCGCTCTTAAGTATTTCTTGCTTAAAGTAGACCCCAAAAAAAGGATGCTTTTCAATCCCGAAGAATCTATTCAGTTTCAGGGGAACACGGGGCCTTTTATTCAATATACTCATGCCCGTATTTCGGCCATACTACGAAAAGCCGACCAACTCAAAATCCATTACAACATAACCGATCCGCTACGGTACGATACATTGCAGGGAGTAGAAAGAGATTTGATTCACCTGTTATCCGACTTTCCCGAAAAGATTAAATTAGCGGGAGAGACTTATTCCCCATCACTGATTGCACAGTATGTGTACGACTTGGCCAAAGAATATAATCGATTTTATACAGAGCTTTCCATTTTCAACGAACAGGATGAGCATGCGAAGGAATTTAGGGTAGTCCTGTCTTATTTGGTAGCCAAAGTGATAAAAAAGGGCATGAGTCTGTTGGGTATAAATGTGCCAGATAGAATGTAAGCGCCAGATTGTATTTGAAATAAAAAATTGAATTTGTTGGTTAAATCTCCTGATATGAAAGTAGGTCGAGCGTGGTTGTCGGCCATTCGATTGCGTACGCTGCCGCTCACGCTAGCAAGTATAGGCATGGGCAGTTTTTTGGCAGCAGACCAGGCCATGTTCGATTTGCGCGTGTGCTTGCTGTGTGCGCTCACTACCGTATTGTTACAGATATTGTCTAACCTGGCCAACGATTACGGAGACACGCAGCATGGTGCCGATAGCGTCTATCGTGAAGGCCCTGCAAGAAGCGTTCAGGCAGGATTCATTAGTGCGCAACAGATGCTGTCGGCAGTAATTCTCTTTGCCGTTTTGTCTTTGGGAAGCGGCTTATGGTTATTGTACATTTCCTTGGGCTTCAATATGCATAGCTTTTTGTTTTTTCTAGTGCTCGGATTGTTATGTATTTTAGCGGCGGTCGCTTATACGGCAGGTAGAAAGCCTTATGGATATGCAGGATTGGGAGACTTATCTGTGATGATGTTTTTTGGAATTGTAGGGGTTTTAGGAACTTATTATATGCATACGGGTAGCTTCTATTCTTTATACATATGGCCTGCTTTAAGTTGTGGGTTTTTTGCTACAGCCGTATTGAATGTCAACAATATAAGAGATATTAATTCTGATAAACTTGCTGGAAAAAAATCGATTCCTGTGCGCATTGGCCGTAAGAAAGCCACTCAATATCACTGGTTCCTTTTATTGTCAGGCATTATCTGCTCTTTAGTGTTTTTGTGCTTAGAATTCCAGTCACCTTGGCAACTGCTGTTTTTGGCCGTTCTCCCACTGATGATTAAAAACGGAATGGCTGTCCAAAACATCCAAAATGCTTTGGCGCTAGATCCCTATTTAAAACAAATGGCCATGGCTGCACTGCTTTATGTCTTTCTTTTTGGGATCGGGTTGCTTATGGGATAGAAGCTCAGAAACAATTCATTTCTGCTTGCGTATGAAGATTTAACTGTCCTACTAAAATGCCTGTCTTCTGCAATACCAAGATAGTACTTACAACTTGTATGAGAAATTGAATTATTTATATAAATTGAAGTGTATAATCATAAACATTAAAGCTTTTACAATATGAAAGTAATCCTTATCCCAACAGATTTTTCCGAGCAAGCTAGTAATGCGCTGGATGTTGCTTATGCCATAGCTAAAAAGAATAATGCCTCGATCAAGCTTTTGCACATTATCGAGGCACCTGGTGTAGGCTCATTCAATACCATGGGAGAGGTATATACTGGCGATCCTATGAACAATATCTATATCATGGAGATGATGAAAATCATGAAAGGCAAAATGGAAATGCTCGTAAACGACCCAAAATATAGTGGAGTAGAAATGAACTATAATGTTACGGTAGGCAATGCATTCAGTGGCATATCCAATGAAATCAATGAATTTGATATAGACATGGTCGTGATGGGTTCAAAAGGTAGCAGCGGGTTGGAGGAAACACTCATTGGCTCTAACACAGAAAAGGTAGTGAGAAGGGCGAAATGTCCTGTATTGACTGTGAAAGACACAGTGGATGTGGATGAAGTAAAAAACATAGTTTTTGCCTCTGATTTTAAAGCAAAAGGAGACAATGTCATTGCGGCTCTAAAAGAATTTGCTGCTGCTTTCGATGCAAACATCCATTTAGTAAAAGTGAATACCCCCAATAGCTTTTCTTCCGATCGTGAGATGAGAAAAAGGATGAATGAGTTTGCTCGCGAGCAAGGTTTAGAAAATTTTACCATCAACATCTATAATCATGAAGATGAAGAAGATGGTATCATTTATTTTGCAGACGACATCAATGCCGACATCATTGCGTTGGGTACACATGGACGAACAGGCCTAATGCACTTGCTGAGTGGCAGTATTGCCGAAGATATCGTAAACCACGCTCATCGACCGGTTTGGACTTATAGAATTTCAGATTAAAAAATCGAGGCATTAAAGTAGGAGAAAATGGCGAAGAAAAATAACTGGAAAAATAGGGAAGGGGTAGTATATTCCACAAGTGATGATTTTGAATATACCAGTGGAGAAGAGGATTTTGCCGAAACCCTGCCGCCACAGCAACAGAATCTACGGGTGTTGCTAGATAAAAAGCAAAGAGCAGGAAAACGAGTTACTTTGGTTACGGGTTTTGTAGGGCAGGAGGAAGATCTCAAAGACCTAGGAAAGGAACTCAAAACCAGATGCGGCACTGGCGGAAGCGTAAAAGACGGGGAGATTATAATCCAAGGAGATTGTAGGGAAGTCGTGCATGGCTGGCTGTTAGACAAGGGGTATAAGGCAAAGAAAATTTGATTATCAACTTGATTAAGAGTTTTACAAAAGAGGGAAGCGGATAAATGGCTTCCCTCTTTTGTTTATATAGCTGCCAATCTGTTTTTGTCCACTTCCTTAACTAAGATTTACTTATTGGAATGCCTTTAAAATAACTTTTCCGGCCAAAAATCGTATATATTAAAGTGTTGAACATTAAAAATAACTATACAATGGATTACTTAGGATTAGATAAAAAAAAGGTTGAAAAAACAGTTAAGAAGTTAAATGAACTTCTTTCTTCTTACCATTTACACTATCAGAAGTTAAGAAATTTCCACTGGAACTTGAAAAGTAACCAGTTTTTCGTTTTGCACGATAAGTTTGAAGAGTTTTACAATGATGCCAATGCTAAAATAGATGACATAGCGGAGCGTATCCTTACACTACAAGGGCAGCCTTTTAGCCAATTGGCAGATTACTTAGAGAATTCAACGATCAAACCAAGCCCTGAAAACCTAAAAGATGCGCAGATGGTAAAAGAGACGTTGAAGGATTATTCAGAGCTTATCAAGCTAGAAAGAGTGGTGATCGAGTTGGCCAGCGATGCAGAGGACGAAGGTACGGTAGATATGATCGGTGGATTTATTGGCGAGCATGAAAAAACTTGTTGGATGCTCACCGCCTGGTTGAAAAAATATAGCCCTGTAGAGCTTGAAGAAGCTCATGCGTAATTGCACCATCAGTATTCAGGTTGAGCTAAGTCAGTACAATTTTTCATAGGCCATGATCAAAACTTAGCTCAACTTTATTAATACCTTAGATTAGACACTGAAAAGGCCTGCGAGCAAGAGCAGGCTGCTTTTCAGTATTTTATTGCATCATTTTTTTACGCGGTCTCATTTTTTAAACTAAGTCAATCATGACCCGAAGCATAGAAAACCTATATGTAGATATCGAGGCAGCAAAAGGTGCTTCCGATAGAGTTGCAGCCGGATTAAAATATCACTACTACAGCTATCTCAACATACTTGATGTCAAGCGACTTCAATTGAAGAAGTCCTTAGATGCATTGGTGCTCTCGCCTGCTGACCCAAGCCAGGAAGCCTTAATGAATGTTGTACATAAAACCATAGAATTGAAGCACCTGCTCAACAAGGTCAATCGGTTGATCATCTAATCGAACAGGCTTCTTTACTTGCTTATCGGCAACTGTCCTCGTGAGGAGTAACGACCCGCCCATGCGATAGGCAGCTTCAGCTATTTATTCGGATGCTTTTATTGCCTTCCTCACCTCAGGCGCTATTTTTGTGCCCAAAAGCTCAATCGCTTTCATGATTGAAGCGTGCGGCGGGCCTCCTACATCCATATGTGCCACAAACCGAGACAGCCCAAACATCTCATGCTGATAAAGGATTTTGTCGACTATTTCCGAAGGACTGCCCACAAACAAAGCCCCTTCACGGCTTCGTCCCATTTCAAACTGCTGCCTGCTAAAGGGCGGCCATCCTCTTTCCCTTCCTATCCTGTCCATTTGTGCGGCGTAGTATGGAAAATATTGATCCGCCACAGCCCGACTATCTTCGCCTATCAAAGTATGAGAGTGAATCCCCACCTGAAATTTGCTCATATCATGGCCATGCTGTTCATATTCTCTTCTATACAGGTCAAATAGCGGCATGAACTGTCTTGGATAGCCTCCAATAATAGCAATCATCAGCGGCAGCCCCAGCCGGCCTGCCCGTTGCACCGATGCAGGCGTTCCTCCTACAGCAATCCATATCGACAATTCATCGTTCTGGGCCCGTGGCAATACCCTTTGGTTTTTAAGAGGTGCCCGAACAGACCCGCTCCAGTTGGTCACTTCATTTTTATTGATCTCAAGCAGCAAGTCTAGTTTTTCTGAAAAGAGCCTGTCATAGTCTGCAAGATCGTAACCAAATAGAGGAAAAGATTCAATGAAACTTCCCCTTCCCACCATTAGCTCTATCCTTCCATTCGACAAAAGGTCTACGGTAGCAAAATTTTGGTATATCTTAACAGGGTCCGAAGAGCTCAGCACCGTCACTGCGCTCGATAGCTTTATGTTCTTTGTTACTGTTGCCGCCGCCGCCAAAATAATCTCAGGGCTAGAAACAGCATAATCACTCCGATGATGCTCCCCAATCCCAAATACATCCAACCCCACCTCATCGGCCAGCTTTATTTCAGCCATCAACTCATGTAACCGCTCCTGTGCAGATTTATACTTTCCTGTCGCAGTATCTACCGGCAGGTCTGCAAACATGCTTACACCTATTTCCATTTTTATGTTTTTGAATGGGTTTACGGGCAACCTATACAAAAGTTCTAATACCCGATAGAACGTATTTATTTAGCGCCTTTACTGCTCTCAATACCAACAGAAATTTTAACTTTTTCAAAATCCACTGGTTGAAGTATATAATAGCTTTAAGGGATCCCTGGATTAATTTCTCCATTGCAGAGGCAATAATGGATGGTCGAAGGAGGAAGGAACACAAGCTCAAAATCCTGCCCTGGATTAGAAAAATAGACGTTCATTCAAATAACATATACCATGGAAGAACAAATGACAATAGCACCTGAAAAGGTTAAAAGTGAAGATTTAGAGTTTGTTGCCGAAGGCGTTTTTAGATTAAAAACATTATTCGTAAATGTTTATTTTATCGAACGCAATGGCAAATGGGCCCTTATTGACGCAGGATTATGGGGAGCTTCTCCTTTGATCCTAAGAACAGCTAGAAAACAATTTGGTTATGACCGGCCTCCCGAAGCCATTTTTCTCACCCACGGCCACTTTGACCATATCGGTGCTGTTCAAAATTTATTGCCCCATTGGAAGGTACCGGTGTATGCGCATCTATTGGAACTTCCCTATCTCAATGGCCTCTCAGCTTACCCACCCGCAGACCCTACGGTAGGAGGAGGTGCAATGGCAGCCATGTCTTGGATGTTTCCGAATGACCCTATCGATATAAGGTTTAACCTAAGATCATATGATGGAGATACACTTCCTGGCTTCCCCGAATGGAAAGTCTACCATACGCCCGGCCATTCACCCGGCCATGTTTCTTTTTTTAGACCGACCGATGGGACACTCATAGCAGGTGATGCCTTCGTTACTGTAAAACAAGAGTCATTGTCAGAAGTTTTGAGCCAAAGGCAAAAGGTGCATGGCCCTCCAGCCTATTTCACCTGTGACTGGGATGCGGCCAGAAGATCTGTTGAGTTATTAGCTTCCTTAAAACCCACCCTTGCAGCATGCGGCCACGGGATCCCAATGCGAAATCCCACCTTGACATTAGAGCTAGATGAACTGATCCTGGGTTTCGACACCATTACTTTGCCCTCTCAAGGGCGATATGTTCGGCAGCCTGCCGTTACCGATCAAAGTGGCGTGAAAATTCTTCCTCCTCTTATAAGCAAGCAACAAAAGTCTAAACTTATAGCCATTGGAGCTGCAATAATTGTAACAGCAGGAGCACTATCTCTAGCTTTCAAACAGAAAAGGAACTTGACTTAAGTGGAATTGGGGTGATTGAACAACTATTGCTAAACATCAATACAGAGTATCGTTCAGATAAGGAGTTAAGGTTCTGTCTGCTTCGTCAAACTGAAAGCTACTTTGTTCAAAGAATTCATACAATGCTCTGTATACATGCCGGTATTTTTGGATGAGCCGATCAAGGGGGTATCTAAAAGTAACTTTTGCCCTGATAGTTCAAAATGCAACAGCCTTGCATTGTTTTTTTCTTATATTTGTCTCCAAGTGAATCCATTTGCATCCATATTGATGTTTTTATTCTTGGCCAAAGGAATATTGCCGGGAATAGATTTGGGCTGTGAAATACAAAAAATACCCAACCTTTTAAGCCATTATAAGGAGCACAACGAAAACACTTTTTGGGAATTTCTAGAAGAGCATTATCTAAACAATGATATTCAGACTCAACATGAGGATCCTGAACACGAAAACCTTCCATTCCATGGCAACCAACATTGTAGTCATTTAGCTTTATTTTATTTGTCTGAAGAACACATATTGTTGTTGGACCTAGGACTGGCCATGCAAATCAACTTCTCCTTCTTTAACGTATTCTGCTATTTCGAATTTTTAGATTCCCCTTTTCAACCTCCGAAAGCCAAATTCAAACTGTTTCAATAACAAGCAGACCTACCTAGTGCCAAGTTAGCTTAAAAGATTCTCTCGTCATTTTTAAATTGACGGATAATAGCCCAATCGTTTATGGCTAACGCTAGCGCATATTCAAAAAGTCCTTATAAAGTCGATACAGATATATAGGTATATTCAAATATCTCTATGAAGTACTCATGCACCTTGGTCCGCTTGATTCAGGATAGGCCTGTCCTTTCCCATCTTTTATTTAAAGTTGAATAAAATTTATTTTCATGATCAACAACATCATTGCTTTTTCTATCAAGAATAAGTTAGTCATAAGCTTTTTCACCATTGCGCTCATTGCAGGAGGCATATGGAGCATGACCAAAGTGTCGCTTGATGTACAGCCGGATATTACTAATAATCAGGTGCAGGTGATAACTCAGGCTCCAAATCTTGGCACTGAGGATATCGAACAGTTTGTAACCTATCCCGTGGAAGTCGCGATGGCCAATCTTCCTGGTGTGGTAGAGATACGCTCAATATCACGATTTGGGCTTTCGGTCGTAACCATTGTTTTTGAGGAAGATATGGGTACCTATCTCCCAAGACAACTTGTCTCTGAAATGCTTTTTCAGGTAAGGGAGAAGATTCCTGAAGGTTTTGGGGAGGTGACCATGGGACCAATTGCCACGGGGCTTGGGGAAATTTACCAATATGCCCTTCAGGTTGATCCTGAATATCGAGACAAATACTCTCCTATGGAACTTCGGACTATACAGGATTGGATTGTGCATCGGCAAATGGCCATGGTGCCAGGTGTAGTAGAGGTGAATGCTTTTGGCGGCAATGTAAAGCAGTATGAAGTGGCCGTTTCTCCAGATGTGCTAAAGGCCATTGGCTTGACGATAAATGATGTTTTTAAAGCGCTTGAGCTGAACAATCAGAATACAGGGGGAGCCTATATCGAAAAAAACCATATGGCCAACTTTATCAGGGGAGAAGGTCTGGTACGTAGCATTGAGGACATCGAAAAAATCGTAGTAAAAACGGAAAGGGGTCTTCCCATTCGCATAAAGGATGTTGCAAAAGTTCAGTTTGGTAGTGCTGTAAGGTATGGAGCTTTTACCATGGATGGGCAAGGTGAGGCAGTAGGGGGTATTATATTGATGTTGAAAGATGCCAACGGGAACGAGGTAATTAAAAATGTGAAGGAGCGGGTAGCGCAGATTCAAACGTCACTGCCAGAGGGAGTCAGTATCGAACCCTTTCTTGATCGTAGCGAATTGATAGAAAGAACTACTCGCACCATTAAAACCAATCTTATAGAAGGGGCACTTATTGTGATCTTTGTGTTGGTTTTCCTATTGGGAAACTGGCGAGGGGGCATTGTTGTGGCCTCTACCATACCTTTATCACTTTTGTTTGCCTTTATCATGATGTACATTTTTGATGTCGGGGCAAACCTGATGAGTCTAGGCGCCATCGACTTCGGAATCATTATAGATGGGGCGTTGATCGTGGTAGAAGGAACGGTTTTTTTCCTTTATCAGCGGATGCTTAAAGGAAAGAAGATAGACGCCAAAGAACGGGATGAAACTACCTACATTGCCTCTAGTAAGATGATGAACACTGCTTTCTTTGGCCAACTCATCATTCTTATTGTGTTCATTCCTATCTTGTTCCTGCAGGGTGTAGAAGGTAAAATGTTCAAACCCATGGCTTTTACATTTATGTTTGCCATGATGGGGGCCATGATCCTTTCCCTCACTTACGTTCCAATGATCTCAAGCTTGTTTATCAGGGTGCCGCAAAAAGAGAAAATCTCATGGGGTGATAGAATTGTCATTTGGCTAGAAGATAAGTATGTAAAAGCTTTGGTTCCAGCACTTAAAAGAGCTACCATTATTATTGTTTCGTCTCTTGTTCTGTTTGCCCTGGCTGTTTTTACTTTTATTAGGATGGGAGCTGAGTTCATGCCTAAACTGGATGAAGGGGATATTGCATTTCATATTATTCTAAAGCCGGGCAGTTCATTGTCTGAAGGCATAAAGGCTTCCACACAGATTGAGAAGATTCTCCTCGACAATTTTCCTGAAATAAAGCATGCCATGAGCCGGTTTGGGGTAGCCGATGTGCCTACAGATCCTATGCCAATGGATATGGGAGATTGTTTTGTGATACTCAAACCTAAAGACCAATGGGTTTCAGCCAAAACAAAAGAAGAGCTGATTGAAAAGATCAAAGAGAAAATAAGTGTGGTACCTGGGGTAAGTTATGAATTTTCACAGCCTATTGAAATGCGCTTTAATGAGCTCATATCAGGGGTCAGAGAGGATATTGCGGTCAAGCTTTACGGAGAAGACCTAGAGGTTTTGGCCGCCAAAGCAGAGGAAATGGGCAGGATTATATCTTCGATAGAAGGGGTGGGCGATATGAAAGTTGAAGCCACAACGGGAATGCCTCAGATGACAATCCATTACAATAGAGATAAGTTGGCACAATACGGCTTAAATGTCAACTATATAAATAGTGTAATCGATATAGCGTTTGCCGGAGGTAAGGCAGGGGTGATTTTTGAAGGTGAAAGGCGATTTGACCTGGTCGTTCGTTTGGACTCAGTTTATCGCACACAGATAAATGATGTGAAGAACCTTTATATAAATATCCCAGATGGCACTCAAATCCCTTTGAGAGAAGTGGCTCATATAAGCTATGAACCAGGTCCGATGCAAATCAGTAGAGAGAACACCAACAGAAGGACTTATGTAGGGATCAATGTGCGAGGGAGAGATATAAAATCACTAGTCCAGGAAATTCAAGAGAAACTACAATCAGAGCTAGATTTGCCTCCTGGCTATTACATCCGTTATGGAGGTGCTTTCGAAAACCTTGAAAGGGCGACCAGTACGCTTCAAATGGTCGTGCCCGTAGCATTATTATTGATTTTTATACTGATATATTTTGCCTTAGGCTCTTTCAAACAGACTATCATGATTTATATGGCTATTCCGTTGGCTGCCATTGGGGGTGTTTTTTCTCTCTGGCTGCGTGACATGCCCTTTAGTATTTCTGCAGGAATTGGTTTTATTGTCCTTTTTGGAATAGCCGTCTTGAATGGATTGATACTTATCAATGGATGGAACGAGCTAAAGGAAGAAGGAGTAGTCGATTTAGGAGAACGTATAAAACAGGGTGCCAGGCGTAGGATTAGGCCTATTTTGCTCACAGCACTGACAGATATTTTTGGGTTTATGCCCATGGCATTATCTACTTCTGATGGTGCTGAGGTGCAACAGCCTTTGGCTACAGTGGTGATTGGAGGTATGATTACTTCCACGCTGCTTACACTATTTGTTCTGCCTATTTTCTATCGCTGGACAGAAAAGCGTTCCTTTAGGCCAGCAATTGGAAAGGGAGCAATAGCTACGATGCTAACGTTTGGTCTTTGCGTTTTTGCTGCAATTCCTGCAAAAGCACAGCAAAATGACAGCTTGCCTGAAATCACCATGGAAGAAGCCGTAAACAAGGCTATAGCCAATTATCCCAAATTGAAATCTGCAAGATTAGCAATAGAGCAACAAGAATCCCTAAAAAAGACAGCCTGGGATCTTGGAAATACCCAAATATACACAGGAGGTGAAGAGCTTGGCAATAATGGGCAAGGTGTCTATACCACGATTGCGGTGCAACAACAAAACATTGATATTTTTGGTATAGCACCCCGAATGAAGTTGCAAAATCAAAAAGTAGCGTTGGCCGAGGCTGCGTTGTCCCTGAACGAATTGGAACTTCGGCAGCAGGTTAAACAGGCTTATGTTGCCACTTATATTGCTAAAATGAACCTGAAACTTTACGAAAGTTTGGATTCTGTTTATCAGGATTTTCAGCGAGCTGCAAAAATTCGTTTCGAAGTAGAAGAAACTTCAAAGTTGGCCTATCTGGCAGCAAGCAATCAGGTGAAACAAATTACACTGCAGCGGGAACAAGCTGAGTATGATTATGCAAGCGTTCTGATCAGGCTCAATTTATGGTTAGTGAGCGACACATTGTATACTGTTCCAGCTTTTATAAATGAATCTTTGACAGGCCCATTGACCCTGATGGATTCTATAACCACCGAACATCCTCTTTTACAGATGGCAGAACAGAGAGTTAATGTAGCTGAAGGGGAAAAAAAGACCACTACAGCAGATTTTCTGCCCAAGTTCAATGCACTATATGGAGCGCAGGAAATAGCAGGTCACTCCGGTTATTACCAATATCAGGTAGGTATTTCGATTCCTCTGTTTTTTTTCCCCCAACAGGGCAGAGCACAAGCTGCAAAAATTCAACATCAGATAAGCGAACAAGCATATATACAGGCCCAGTTTGAGTTCCGGTCAGAATATTATTCGCTAGCGCAAGAATATCAGAAGTGGTTGGCTTCTTGGCAGTTTTATGAAAGTGAAGCCCTCCCTCTAGTACGCGAGCAACGGAATGGCGCTATCCTTGCCTACAAAGAAGGGGCTATAGATTACGTCTCTTTTATCCAGAATTTAAAGGAAACAGTGGAAGTAGAAGTAGATGCTCAAGAAGCATTGAGCCAATACTTAAAAGCGAAGTTTCAACTGGCGTACTATCTTAACTCATCTAAAAATTAAAAAAACATAAAAATGAAACTCAATATAAATTTAGTTGTAAGCTTTTTCGTAATAATTGGTTTAATAACCGCTTGTGGCGAAAAACAAGGATATACAGAAAAGGATGTTCATAGAGAAGAAGGAGATCATGGTGAACATGAGGGAGAAGGAGAAACCGTACATTTTTCTTTAGCGCAATTGGAAGTGATAAATATGAAAGTGGATACACTGTCCAAAAGAAACATTTCTGCTGTAGTGAACACCAATGGTCAATTGGATGTATCTCCTCAAAATGAAGCCATCGTCACAGCGATAATCGGGGCCAATATATCGTCCATAAATGTCATTGAGGGAGATGAAGTGAAAAAGGGCCAGGTTTTGGGTTATCTCGCTCATCCAAATCTAACCCGTATACAGAACGATTATTTAATTGCATACAATCAATTACAGTATTTGGAGCAAGAGCACGAACGCCAGAAGAGGTTATATGAAGGAGAGGTAGGTTCTGGTAAAACTTTTCAACAGATACAAATGGACTATAATTCTGCTAAAGGGGCCGCTAAAAGTTTAGAGTCTCAATTGCGTCAGCTCAGCCTTAATCCTTTGCGAGTCCGTGAAGGAGATTTTTATTATCAAGTACCTGTCATAAGCCCTATCAAAGGATCTGTTACGAATGTAGGAGTAAAAATAGGGCAATATGTACAGCCTGAAAGAGAAATTTTTGAAATAATAAATACAGATCATATTCATGCCGATTTGATGGTATTTGAAAGAGATGTGTATAAAATAAAGGAAGGGCAGTTGGTTACAATTAAAGTGGAGGCACTCCTAGGCCAAGACCTAATTGCGAAAATTTACTCTGTCGGGAAAAAGTTTGATCAAGGCACTAAGGCAGTACACGTTCATGCAGAAATTGAAAATAAGACTGGCATTCTGATTCCAGGCATGTATATAAAAGGAGAAATAATCACGGACAGTTCAATGACATATGCCTTGCCTGAGAGTGCGGTTGCACGTGAAGGGGATAAATACTTTGCTTTCCTTGCAGAGAGAGAGGGCGAAAATTGGATGTTTACGCCTGTTGAGGTGATTGTCGATGATGCAGTCGATGCATGGGTACCAGTGAGGTTTGTGCAGGAAATACCGGATGGGACATTGTTTGCAATGAATAATGCCTATTACTTGCTAGCTGAGATGAAAAAAGGAGATGCTGAACATAGCCATTAATAATGCTATAAAGAATGAATACGCATATCTTTGAGGTGAGAAGGATTGTTTTTCCTTCTCATCCTTTAAAAGGCGATCCTGTATTTTAAAAACAGGTTGACGGCGGGTACGCTGCCATCAATACTCTTTCCATAACCGGGTACATAAAATATATCAATGGGCGTATAAGTTGTTCTTTCGAACATCTTCCTCAACCTAAAGTACCAACCAAAATGAAGATTTTTGGCGATATTGGTTTGGGAACCTAATAGGACCTCTCCCCAGGTGGCAGTAGCACCTGTTCTTTGAGATGATGGTATGACAGTTCTATAGTTGTCCCATAATTCACTGTAAACCTCAAAGGTGCCTTGATGTCCGAAATTGCTGTTGCCATAGCGGAGACCTAATAATATCTGATTTTTAGCACCGATATTAAAGGCGTAGTCTACACCAATTCGATAATAATCCCCTTCAACAGAATAGTTTTCAGAGTTTTTATACGCAAGTGAAGATGCGTAGTAACCATGCCCTACTTCTAACACTAAGGTCACTCGCTTATAACCTAGCCCAATCTGACCCTCATACTTTGTTTCTTTGTCGAGCGCAAAGGTGCCAAGCTTCAATAGGTCCAACCCTATCTGTATCGCAAAGGGATTTGCTCTATATGCCTGCGCAATAGAATCTTGAACGTCACGCTCTTCTTGTCCTATCTCCTCCTGACAAAAGGCATCGCTGATCGGCAATGACCAAACAGAAACAATAAAGGAAAAACTAAAAATATAGGTGTAGATGGGTTTCATTGGCTTTCCTTATATCATTTACGTAATAGACTTTCACCGAGTCAAATGGTGATGCATGCAGGATGGTCAGATCATCGGCAGTGATTATAACACTTCCGTGTTCCACCACCTGATTTGTACTATAGGTTACTTCTATGGTATAAGTCTTGGCATTTATATCAATAAAGTATTCGGCGAAAGGGTTATTCATGTCCAGCGGAAACCTATAGGATGAAAGACTATCCTCGGCCACATAAAGAATCTCGCCTCCTTGGGGCGTAGTGATGCTGGACAAGGGTACGGCACCCGTTTCTATCTTGCGCTTAACTTGAGTTAGCCTAGTTTTGATAGTATTTAGCCTACTTGAGCTTTGGCTTAAAGTGTCAATTGTAAACGTTACTGAATCGACTTTAAACTCTAAAGATTCAATGGCAGTTGGTTCTGTTTCAATATCTAAAGAGTCTAGCAAAGTGTTCAGAAAACTATTTGAAGCAGTTAGTGCTTGACTGTTGCTTCTTGTTCTGTTGTCTACCAAAGTAATGCTATCTGTGACCACCAATAATTGACGGCCATTGAAGAACTTTACATTGAAATACGGCTCCTGCTGCTCAATACCACATTTATAGCAATCCTCGCAACTGCTAAGTGCGAGGCCTAATGTTATAGGTAAAAGGAATAGCCAGAAAGATGTCTTTCCCTTCATATTAATATATATTTGGCGTCAAAAATACACATTTTAGCGGTTAGTTTTCGCAATTGGTTTAGGAAGCTTTATCTCTTTTTAAAATACGATCTCTATAAGGGATCAACGTCTAATGTTATCCTTAATTTTTTGAAATCTTTTTCGCGCTCTACAGATTGACATATAATTTTAAGGTTGTCTTTCATTTTTTGTATGGAGGGTTGTTTACCTAGTTTTACTAGTATTTCCATCAAGTACAAATTGCGAATTTTGCTGATGATAGGCTCTTCAGGACCTAGCACATTGTCGGGGCCCAGTTCTGCTGCCAGCAAGCGTTTCAAAAACACAGCCGCCTTTTCGCTTATAGCTTTGTTTTCATGCTTTAAGGTTACTTTGACAAGCCGTACAAAAGGAGGATAGAGAAATTGCCTCCTTTCCTGTATTTCTTGATGATACATGCTTTCATAGTCATTGCGGAGGACGTTGTTAAAGAAAGGTTGCGCTACATTGGCAGTTTGTATGATTACCAGTCCTGGGCTTTCTCGTCTACCTGCACGCCCGCTTACTTGCACAATCATTTGAAACGCTCGCTCAAACGATCGAAAGTCGGGATAGTAAAGCATCCTGTCGGCATCGACAATGCCTACCAGACTTACTTTGTCAAAATCCAACCCCTTGCTGACCATTTGTGTCCCTATCAGTATGTCAATTTCACCTTTTTCAAAGTTATCAATAATAGTCTGGTAACTGTACTTTCTTCTCGTTGTATCTAGGTCCATCCGTTGAATCTTTGATGCCGGTAGCAACAGTTTTAGGTCGTCCTCGAGTTTTTCTGTGCCAAACCCTATGGTTTTGATATGATTACTACCACATGCGCGACATGCGCCAGGCAATTTTTCCTTATACCCACAATAGTGGCATCGCAGCTCGTTATGGTACATATGGTAGGTAAGGCTTACGGCACAATGCTGGCATTTGGGTATCCAGGCACATGTTTCGCACGTCAAGTAGGGAGCGTATCCACGTCTATTTTGGAAGACGATCGCCTGTTCCCCCTTTTCAAGAGTGTCGGCTAATGCAACTATCAGTTCTTGGGTAAAATCTGCCTTTAGCGTTTTTTTCTTCCTTCCTTCTTTGATGTCGGCCAGCTTCATTTCTGGCAAGGCAGCGTTGCCATAGCGTTCTGTCAAGGTTACAAGGCCATATTTGCCTTGTGAGGCATTGTAATAACTTTCTAAAGAAGGTGTGGCGGAACCTAATAGTGTTTTGGCAAAGTGGATACGGGCCAATACCAATGCTGCATCGCGAGCATGGTATCGTGGTGCCGGATTATGCTGTTTGTAAGATGTTTCATGCTCCTCGTCAACGATGATCAGCCCCAGATTGTCGAAGGGTAAAAAGATGGCAGAGCGGACACCTACGACAAACGCGATATCGCCACTGATAATGCCCTTCCAGACCTCTACACGTTCATTGTCGGAAAACTTGGAATGATATACGCCCATTTTAGCACCGAAAAATGCTTTCAGGCGGCTTACGATTTGAGTGGTAAGGGCGATTTCAGGCAAAAGATAAAGTACTTGGCTGCCGCCTTCCAAAGCTTCTTTAATCATCTGAACATAGATCTCTGTCTTGCCACTGCCGGTGACGCCATGCAGCAGAACAGTTTCTTTCTCATGAAACTGCGCCATGATTTGTTCTTTGGCTGTGTTCTGAGGCGCATTAAGCAGTATCGCTGCTTCCGTCGACCCGTCAGAAGAATCAAACCGGTTTACGATTTCTTCAAAAGGTTCGAATACGCCGTTTTTGATGAGTGTTTGTAAAGAAGAGGCCGAAACATCGCCTTGTAACAGTAAGTTTGTACTTAGTCCTTTCTTGTTCAGATCGGCCGATTTAAAAATGGGTACTTCCTGTAAGTATCTCAATAAAACATCTTCTTGCTTAGGCTTTTTGCTTAAGGTTGCAAAAAGATCTTCCAACGACGATTTGTCTTCATAGGATCGGGCAAGCCGTACTTTTTTTATCTTCTTAGGTTGGTATTTTTCCTTAACCTCTTCATAAACTAGCACAATTTGCCTTTCCAATAAGGTTTTTAGGAAATGATAAATGTTCTTCGTGCCTATTATGTCAGAAGCTTCTGTATAAGTAAGGGCTTTTTTCTCTTTTAACGCGTCAATGAGCAAGGTTTCCTTATCAGATAAAGGATAGTCCTCAAGCATCTTTTCAAAACTAGGATGAAGTTGGATATGCGACTCACTGCTGAGCTTAAGGCCAGACGGTAGGGCTGCGTTAAGCACCTCACCTATCGTACAAAGGTAGTATGCTGCCAACCATCCAAAAAGTGCCAATTGATGCTCGTTTACCATAGGGGCATCGTCCAGTAAAGTGATTATATACCGTGCCTCGTATTCTTTGGGAGCTTGGGTATGCAAAGCAGCAACAATGCCTGTCAAGATTTTTTTTGTGCCGAACTGAACGACTACCCTGTGCCCAATTGCCACTTCCCCTTCCAACTCCTTTGGAATGCGGTAAGTAAACAGTTTTGGGATAGGTACAGGAAGCACGACATCTACAAAAGATGTAATGTGTTCGTCATATACTTGATCTTGAAACTGAAGTTGACTCAATGCACCTTGTTATTTGGGAGTTACAAAACAATAATTATTCTGAATGCAAAAATGGGACGATCCCGCTTTTAAATGTTGATCCCTTTTGCTTTCAACGCTTCTTCTAGTTTCTCGGGATCCGTATAATGGATGCCTAATATCCCTACTTTTTCAGCCCCTTCTATATTGCTATACCGGTCGTCAATAAATACAGCAGTCTTGGGGTCGATAGCATATCGGTCTAGCATCAATTGATAAAACGAAGGGTATGGCTTCCGGTCTTTTTCTGCACCTGACACCACGATTCCATCAAAATAGCTTAAAAACTCAAAACGTTCTTCAGCAATAGTAAAAGTTTCACTTGACCAATTGGTGAGGGCATAAAGACTGTATTTTCCTGATTTTTTTAATTTTTCTAATATTTCAACAGTGCCTGAAATCTCCCCTTTCAACATCTCTTCCCATCTATTGTAAAAATGTTCTATTGCGGCTTTGTGTTCAGGATGTTTTTCTATCAATAACCTAGTCCCTTCCGCTAAGGACCGACCCGCGTCTTGCTCTTCATTCCAATCGGAGGTGCAGATGTTCTCTAGGAAATAATCGATCTCTTTTTCGGTTTCAAATATCTTTTGGTATAAGTATCGAGGGTTCCAGTCAATTAGTACACCTCCCAAGTCGAAAATAATGGTATTGATCATAGAAATTTGGTTTGCTTGTCCGGCATTCAGCCCTGACTTCTGATTTTGCTACTAACTTAAGGCAGAATGCGCAGGTTTTCAAATACCCCCATTTTTCGCTGCAAGTGTTTCAAAACTGTATTTGCTGTAGGGCAGCACTTACCGTGTGCACGGGTAGTTGGCATGCTCTTCCATAGCAGACATAAATAGTGCGCTTTCCGTTAATTGCGGTTCTATTGGCCAGCAAAGGCAAGTCACTATTATTTTCAGTGCCTGAAAACAGCAAATTGAAAACCGCATGTTGGCCAAAGTCTTCGACTGCCTTTACTGCATCAGCTCCTACAACGGCTACTTCTGCTGTAGGATAAGTCATTTTCAAATAAACAGTGGCCCAGTTATTCATATAGCGAGGCTCGCTCAGGATCAGCTTTTTCACCTTCATCACCATGTTTTCTGATATTTCTCGCCAGGCCTCCTTATCCAATAAAATACTAAGATCATATAGGTTTTCTGCCATTACAGAATTAGAGGAAGGTATTACATTGTCAAAAACCTCCTTTTTTCTCGCGATAAGCTTTTCCTGATTGTCCGTAAAATAAAAAAGACCTTCTGCTTCATCATAAAAATGCTCCAGCACATACTCAGTCAATTGTTCGGCCAACTTCAGCCATTGCTCATCAAAGGTTACTTGATAAAGCGCAGTATACGCGTGAATTACATGGGCATAATCTTCTAGGTATCCACGCTGTACCGTTTTCCCTTCTTTATAGGAGCGACACAAAATAGATGTACCTATAAATAATTTGTCCTTTATAAAATGGGCATTTTTCAATGCAAGCTGAAGAAATTTTGTTTCTCCAAAACTGACATAGGCATCAACAATTCCTTTTAACATCATGCCGTTCCAGCCTGAAAGTATTTTGTCATCCAGGCCTGGCCTTATGCGGGATATACGTGCTTCCAATAATAGGTCCGTCGCTTTCTCTAGCTTTTCTTCCAATACCTCTTCTGCAATATCACTTTGTTTTGCTAGGGAGGCCAATGATTGTTTGCGGTACAATATGTTCCGTCCATTTTCCCAATTTCCTGCTGCGGTTAAACCAAAAAACGGAATCCATAGTGAGGCATCCTCTCCTACGATAGTTTGAAATTCCTCCAGTGTCCAAGTATAGAACCTGCCTTCTTCTCCTTCACTATCTGCATCTAAGGCTGCATAAAATCCTCCCTCGCTGCTAAGCATTTCCCTTTCAACATAGGCTATTGTTTGATATGCAGTATCCTTATATCGTACATCTTTATAGTATCGGTAAGCTTTGGCATACAAAGAAACCAATTGTCCGTTGTCATATAGCATTTTTTCAAAATGTGGTGCAAACCAGCTTTGGTCCACAGAATACCGCGAAAATCCGCCTCCCACTTGATCGTATATGCCACCCGCTGCCATTTTATCCAGCGTAATCGCCAATTGTTTCTTGGCCTGGTCATTTTCTGTAATGGATAAATAATACAGTACATAACGCCATATGGCTGGCATTGGAAATTTCGGCGCCCCTTTCATGCCCCCTTCTGCGGGGTCAAAATCAGATAATAGTTTTTGAAATATCGTGTCATGATCTTCTTTATCGAAGACAGTCACATGTTGTTGAAGCCCGTACTTCTCCACTTCACTCACGTTGATGGCCCGAGCAAATTGTTCAGCAGATTCTACTAAAGCCTCTCTTTGACTTGTATAAGCTGTTGCTATATTCTGCAGTAGCTGCAGCCAAGTTTGTAGAGGGAAATAAGTGCCTCCATAAAAGGGTTTCTGGTCAGAAGTAAGAAAGACATTCAATGGCCATCCTCCCCGAATACCCATCGTTTGGATAGCATCCATGTATATCTGATCTATGTCTGGCCGCTCTTCTCTGTCAACTTTGATGCATACAAAATACTGGTTCATCAAATTAGCCGCTTCTTCATTTTCAAATGACTCCCTTTCCATCACATGGCACCAATGGCAGGAAGAGTAGCCAATGCTCACAATTATGGGTTTGTCTTCTGTGCTTGCTTTTGTTAAAGCTTCCTCGCCCCAAGGATACCAGTCCACAGGATTATGGGCATGTTGGAGTAAATATGGACTACTTTCGTTTATCAGTTTGTTGGTATGTTTCGGCGGGGTCATTTCAGTCTAAGGTTTAGCATTTCAAGTTCGGCACTAATATCAGTGAAATTATTTAACGCTTTGAGTTGCTCAATCGTTTTAGCAATAAATTCTTTATAGGCAGCTGTATGAGGATGAAATGGCTGGTGATGGATAGCTTGTCTTATGTTTTGCCATTTTTTGATGAAAAATTGCGTTTCGTCGTCAAAGTACCGCTGTGAAAATTGCTCCCATATATACTGAATAGCCACATCTGTAGGGTGTAACATATCTGATTTATAGAAACGATAATCGCGCAAATCATCTAGCATAATTTCATAGCTTGGAAAATAATCTACTTTAGGATATTTTGTTTGCAATTGTTTGATTGCGAGCAGTAAAGTGGCTTTGCTAACAGCGTTTAGTTCCAGTGTGTCCTTAATATGCCTAACGGGGCTTACGGTAAAAATATAGTGTATTGCTGGGTTAATACGATGCAAGCTTACTTGTAGCTTTTCAAAGCTTTCAACAATCTCTTCCACCGTCAGCAATCTTTTAGGTTTAAATATGGCCGATGGCAGCTTGTGGCAATTAGCTACGAGATAATCATCTTTGTTTTCATAAACCGTAGCAGTTCCGGGAGTAAGCACTAAATAGGAGAGATGCGGAAGCCATTGTTTCACTTCTGTCAACACGGTATCAATTTTGTGTTCAAGCACCGATTTGCTTTCAGCAGAGAACTCCGAATGAAAATCCAGGTTTTTCCATATGCCATCTGATTTTATATAGGTGAACTCTGAAGGTCTTTCGTCATTCAAAGCGTAATATAATAACCTAAACAAAGAAATAGGATTGAATATCGTACCAAAGGGATTGGTTGAAATCTGAAACTTATAGGTGCTGAGCAAGTTTCCAATATGGTTAGAAAAACACGATCCAATAGACAACAGTGGGGTGTCGAGTTTAATTTTATGGGGGGAGGGCTTTATTTTAATAGATGTGCGGAATTCCATATTCGATAGTTTAAATGGATGATTCAACAGGGTTTTCTTTATATCATTATTGTTCTAGTCAATTTGCCTTCATATTCAACCATTGCTGCTGCATTACCAAGTTAGCTCTTTCCAAATGGGAGCATATGTATATATAGCAAAAAAAGCGGCTTTTAAGGCCGCTTTTTTTATTAATAATTTGGAGATATAGTAGATTACTCTGCTATCACTTTGAAGTTCACTTCATGTTTTACTTCTCTGTGCAAGTCAAGTTCAGCTACGTATTCACCCACATTTTTTACCTCTGATTTGAACGATATTTGTTTTCTATCTACAGAAAAGCCTTTTTCTTTCAATGCATCAGAGATTTGTAAGGTCGTTACAGCACCGAAAATCCTTCCGCTCTCGCCCACTTTAGCAGGGATCTCCAAGACTGTATTCCCAATGCCATCGGCAATATCTTGTGCATCTTGTTTCAATTTTTCTGCTTTGTGAGAGGCTTGTTTGATATTCTCGGCCATCACTTTTTTGTTAGACTCACTGGCTATTACCGCAAATCCTCTTGGAATCAAGAAATTCCTGCCGTAGCCTGGCTTTACATCGACCAAGTCATTCTTATAACCAAGGCCCTTTATATCTTCTTTTAGTATTACTTCCATTTGTAAAATGTTAAATATTGCAGGGATGGAGTTTTGTTAAAAAGCTTTTCACTAGCTCCAATACGCAATTCAATTTAAAATTTATTTAAGTGAATCGGTTACATAAGGCAACAAAGCCAAATGCCTTGCTCTCTTTACGGCTTGAGCTACTTTTTTCTGAAACTTCAGACTCGTACCCGTAAGCCTTCTTGGAAGAATCTTCCCTTGCTCATTTACGAATTTAAGAAGAAAGTTGGCATCTTTATAATCGATATACTTAATGCCATTCTTTTTGAAACGGCAATATTTTTTCTTGTTCTCGTTTCTGTTGATAGGTTCGTTAACTAAAGTCATGCTGCTTTATCCTCCTTTTTTGTTTCTTCTTTGTCTTTCTTGTTGAATTCGCCCCTTCTTCTTTTGGCGTTATATTCTAGTGAATGCTTGTCTAAGGCAATGGTCAAGAAACGCATTACTTTCTCATCACGCTTAAACTCTTTCTCAAGTATAGCAATTACCTGAGGCTCAGCATTATACTCTACTAGGCTATAAAAGCCCGTAGACTTGTGCATGATTGGGTAAGCCAGTTTTTTCAAACCCCACCTTTCTTCGTTTACGATCTCTGCGCCATTATTTTTAAGCACATCCATAAATTTGTCGACTGTATCCTTCATCTGTTCATCAGACAAAACGGGAGTTAAAATGAATACCGTCTCATAATTTTTTAATTCCATAATGAAATTTTAAAAATTGATAGTTAAAATGATTTATTATATAAGGGTGCAAAAGTAATGTAATTTTATTACAAAAGGAAAATATAGACTTGAAAAAGTATATAAGCAAAAAGTGCTTATGCCAAGGATTATCTGGTCATAAGCACTTTAATTTAAGAATATTATGAAAGGAGGTTCTTAACCGATTCTCACTACTTCACAATAAAGGAACTCTGCCCAATTTGATAGTTATCGGCATATATTTCTACAATATGCTTGCCTATATTATAGTCGCTTCCCTTGTCATAGATGAAAACAAGCTCCTGACGGGTGTTGTCGAATAATATTTCTTGATTGGCCGTATAGAATTTTTCTTCCCCATCTACCATAAAAGTGCCCGAACCTCTTGCCACATCAAAAAGGACATCGCCTTCGGGACCTACGATTCTGATTTTTATGTCTTTCCCTTCTATGGGCGCTACATTGTTTTCGGCTAGGCTAAATTGCACCTTCAGTTGCTCGATTTGCCGGTTTCTAAATTCACCTTCTCTTTCTCTTTCCCTCTTATTCAAAGCAAATACCTTGATGTTCTCAGCTTTTAATCTAGAAGCTAAGGCCACTTTTTCACCAAGTTTTTCTCTGGTTCTTTGAAGGGTAGAAAGCGAGTCGCTCAACTTGATTTTTTCTGTTTTCAGTCCTGTGTTTTCGGAAAGCAATTCTTCATTCACGATTTTTAAGCGTGCGATTTCTTCATCTTGCTTTTTGAGAAGGGTCTCGTAGCCTTGAACTTTTTCTTTCAGTTTACCTGCTTCAATATAGGCGGCTTTCCTGATCTGCTCTTTTTCAGCTTCTAGCTCCGAGCGAATCTTTCTGAGCTCTTCTACATCGCCACCAAGTTTGTTGATTTCTTCGATCTTCATGTCCAATTCATTGCTGATAGACTCCAGCTTATTCAGTGTTTCGTCTCGTTCAGCTTCTACATTGGCTATTTTGGCTTCTTGCTCTTTGTCCTTTTGATGGTCCAAGTAAAATTTCACCCCATTAATAATTAGGAGGATAGCAAAGAAAGCGATTATCAACACTTTGTAATTGCTTTTTTTGTCTTTTGACTCTATGGGTTTGTTATCCATTGTTCTTTAAAAAATTTAATTCCTTTGATATTAACGTAAAAATATACTTTTATTGAGAACTACAATAGAAATCACTTTGATTTTGAGGTAGCAAGATAAATCAATAGCGTGAGAAATAAAACTATACATGGCTTAGAAAAGTGAATTGAACTTGCCTCAAAACTCTAAAATATAATGTTCTTTTGAAATACCCTTTCTAAAAAAAATGATACCTGCATCGAAAATGTCCATAGAAATCGTGACACTTTCATGATTTTGGATGTTTCTCCAGGCCTCAGACATTCCCTTTGATAAATGGATATCATCAAAAATGAAGATTGTTTGTGCATGGACCTTGGAAAGACATTGTGAAAAATAACGTATGGTAGCCTCTTTGGTGTGGTTGGCATCAAAGTATACCAAATCGATCGTGGAGAGATTTTCCAATGTCGTCGGCAATGTAGTGTCAATATTTCCAAGCGTTGCTTGAATGTTCTTTGCTCCCAATTGTTCAAAATTCAACCTGGCTACTTCCAGCGTAGAAGGACAGCCTTCTAATGTGATCACGGGTGTTTTGGGGTTCGCTTTTGCCATATACAAGGTGTTGATGCCTAGTGAGGTACCTAGCTCCAATATATTTTTTGGTTGCATGTGAAGGATGAGCCTATAGAGGAATTGGGAAAATTTCGGATTGCTGCTGGAGTATTTGGCAATGTGAGATATAGGCCTTTTAAGCTTTCGGGAAGCAATGGAACCCGAACCGAGATCTTGTATTCTTATTTCTCGGTTGTCTTTTATTAGGCTAGCACGCAGGTTCTCTATTTCTTCAAATGCATGAAAACTGCGTTTGTCGAGAACAACTTCATTGTAAAAATTGAAAATAAAGGGGGCTTGTAACGAGTATTGGTCAACGGCCCTAAGCCAATACGCCAAATACCGTACGCCTTGATAAGCACGTGAAAGCCAAGGGGAGAACAAAATTAGTTGTATTTGAAGGGTACAACCATGATAAATTCTGGGATATTGACCTCAAACCTTTTGCCGTCTACAACGCGTTCCATCAAGTATGTCCCCGTCATTTTTCCTATGCCCGACTTGAGGTTGCACCCAGAGACGTACCTGTGTAACTGTCCTGGCTCAATTACGGGCTGTTGGCCCACTACCCCTTCACCTTCAACCTCACGAACTGTAGTGTTAATATCATGGATAAACCAATGTCGCCTCAATAACTGAATTGTGTTGTCACTTTGATTTTCAATGGCAATTCTATAAGTGAACACATAGTGGTATTGGCTAGGACTTGAGTATTCCGGCTGATATTCTGTCTCCACACTTACTTTTACGCCTTGAGTAATTTCAGTAACCATACAAAATAAAATTATAAATTATATAAAACTATTTTTCTCTTAACGATTAAATATAGGCATAAGTTTTAAATTTGAGTGCATTTGCTCAATAAGTATTTACACTATTACTCTATACTATTAATCTCCTGTTATTTGGGCATGCTTTTCTCCTTCTCTTTTCCCATCGAAGGGAGAAGGTATGTAGATTGAAATTTGTAAAGCATATGGAAGTGAAAATAGCGCCATCATGGCAGGCCAAACTGTCGGATGAATTTAAGAAGGATTATTTTTCCGATTTGGTTGCTTTTGTTAAGAACGAATACCAAAATCATCAAGTTTTTCCGTCTGGCCAAAAGATTTTTAACGCATTCGAGCATTGTCCTTTTGATCAGGTGAAGGTTGTAATCATAGGACAAGATCCCTATCATGGGCTGCATCAGGCCAATGGCCTAAGCTTCTCTGTGGAAAAGGGCGTCAAGATTCCGCCATCATTGGTGAATATATTTAAAGAAGTATCCAGAGACCTACAAAAACCCATGCCTGCACACGGAGATCTGGAAAGATGGGCCGACCAAGGAGTGCTTTTGTTAAATGCCACTCTTACGGTACGTGCACATACTCCAGGCTCGCATCAGAATAAGGGGTGGGAGATCTTTACGGATGCTGTAATCCGCAAGGTATCAGAAGAAAAACAGCATGTGGTTTTCATGCTTTGGGGAGCATATGCCCAGAAAAAATCCCATCTCATTGATGGAAATAAGCACCTTATATTGCAATCAGCACATCCCTCACCATTTTCAGTGCATCGTGGTTTTTCTGGCAACAAACACTTTAGTAAAGCCAATGCCTACCTGGAAGCGCATAAGAAGGGACCGATTGATTGGTAATTGTTGCTTTTGCTGACCTTATTACCATATGATATGTCCTTTGAATAACGTCGTATATTTATAAAGGACAATAAAACCTTTTATAAAAATTTACGTAGATTATTAAAGTGCCATAAAAATCAGGAAATTCTGCGAGGGCAAACAAAACGTGGTTGATTCCAAGGTGACTTTTCCATAACGCAATTTATAAGGTTGAGTAGATAACCGAACCATGTTCAAGTTAGCTATGCTTTATAGCGCAAACGTTAACAATTTCTTAATAAAGATATACAGATAAAAGGGGAATTTAGCCGTTAGTATAAAGTTAGCCTAGAGCTTTTTGTTTCAATGAAGCAATATTCAAGTTAATTTAAAACTATTACATTATGAAAATAAATATTTGGTCAGACATCAGATGTCCATTTTGCTATATAGGCAAAAGGAAATTTGAAGCCGCATTAGAGAAGTTTCCACATAAGGATGAGATTGAAGTAATCTGGCGAAGCTTTCAGTTGGATCCAAACCTAAAAACTAGGACTGATATCAGTACTTATGATTATTTCGCCGAAATTAAAGGTAAATCAAGGGAGGAAGCCGTACAAATGCATCAGTACGTGAATGAGATAGCAACGCAAGTTGGCTTAGACTTTGATTTTGAAAATGCCATAGTGGCCAACTCTTTTAATGCCCACAGACTGATCCAGTTTGCCAGAACCAAAGGTTTAGGAGATGAGGCAGAAGAGTTGTTGTTCAAGTCTCACTTTACTGATGGGAAAAACATAGACGATAAAGGAGTGCTGATGGAAATCGGCATATCATTAGGTCTGGAAGAAGCAGCCGTAAAAGAAGTATTAGCGTCTGATGCTTATACTAAAGAAGTGCAGGAAGACGAATTGAGGGCCCGGTCGATCGGGGTGAGGGGAGTGCCATTCTTTGTATTCAATGACAAAGTTGCTGTATCAGGGGCGCAGTCTCCAGAGGTGTTTTTGGAAACGCTAAATAAATCATGGGCGGAATATGAGGAAGAGAGAGATAAGGAGCTGACAGTAGTTGAAGGACAAAGTTGTTCTACTGACGGGAGTTGTTCATAAAATCAGGTCGTCGTTTTTGGTTCAACAAAACGGTGTTCAATGATTGATAGTTGTTGAAAAATATTAGATTTGAGAAAACAATGATCCTGAAAAACAGTACTGTTATTTTATTCTGCTTTAATTTCTTTTTGCTGCGAAGGACAAAGGATAGCAGAACTCAATAAACAGACAAAGCAAGTAGGAACCAAATAAAACAAATCATATCATGACAAAAATTACATTTAAAGGAGACGAAGTTCATACCGTTGGAAGCCTTCCTGAAGTAGGTGAAAAAGCCCAGGATTTTACGCTTGTAGCCACCGATTTGTCCGACAAGAGCCTTTCAGATTATAAAGGTAAAAATGTTATTCTCAATATTTTTCCAAGCATCAATACTGGAGTTTGTGCCACATCGGTAAGAAAATTTAATGAGGAAGCCGCAAAACTAGACAATACCGTAGTGCTTTGTATTTCTAAAGACCTGCCATTTGCACAAGCACAATTTTGCGGAGCAGAAGGCATTAAGAATGTGGAGATGTTGTCGGATTTCAGGACCTCTTTCGGACAGGAGTACGGTGTGGAGCTAAAGGACGGCCCACTTAGGAGTTTATTGAGCCGTGCTGTTGTTGTAATTAATCCAGAGGGTGAGATTGTTTATAAAGAACAAGTGCCGGAAATAGGGCAAGAGCCTAATTATGCAGAAGCACTTAAAGCAGTATAATCAGAACCATCATTCATATTGATTTATTTAAAAAAAGGGGAAGTCAACTAAGACCTTCCCCTTTTTATTGTATGTCTATTCAGTTTTTTGATAATATCATTTACCAGATTTTTGCCCTTACGCTGTCCGGTCTCCACATATTGTCGCCTTCAGTCACATTAAAAGCTTCGTAAAAAATCTCAAGATTAGAAAGTGGTCCCAAGACCCTGAAATTGCCTGGAGAGTGAGGTCCAATCAAAACGGATTGTCTAATAGTTTCAGGACGTTGCTTGATCCGCCAGATCTGCGCCCATGACATGAAGAAACGCTGCTCTGGGGTGTAGCCATTTATTTTTCCGGGGTTGCTATGTTCTTTTAAATACCTTTGGAGGCCATCATATGCAAGGGAAAGGCCACCCAAGTCTGCGATATTTTCGCCCAGGGTCAGCTTTCCATTGATAAAGACACTGTCTAAGGCTTCATATTGATTAAATTGATCTACTAATTGTTGAGCTCTCGCATCAAAGCGTTTAGCGTCTTCTTCGGTCCACCAATCATTCAGGTTGCCTTCTGCATCGAACCGCCTGCCCTGGTCATCAAAGCCATGGGTGAGTTCGTGCCCAATTACAGCCCCTATGCCTCCATAGTTTACGGCTGCGTCGGCTTTGTAATCATAGAAGGGTGGTTGAAGAATTCCTGCTGGAAACACAATTTCGTTCATAGCAGGATGGTAGTAGGCATTCACAGTGGGAGGGGTCATGGCCCATTCAGTAGGATCTACTGGCTTGCCTATTTTGTCAATTTCTTTCTTAAGCGCAAATGTATTTGCATTAAGCACATTTGTGGCAAACGATTCTCCTACTTCCAGTTCTTTGTACTCTTTCCATTTGTCGGGATAGCCGATTTTCACTTTAAATGCATCGAGTTTTTTTAAGGCCTCCTTTTTAGTGGAGTCTGACATCCAGTCCAATTGTTCAATCCTATCTCTGAAGGCAACCTTGATATTTTCTACCATTTCTCTTGCGCTTTCTTTGGCTTCTGGTGGAAAGGCTTCAGCCACATACAGTTTCCCAAGTGCTTCTCCTACGGCATTGTTGGTATTGCCGATGATGCGCTTCCATCTAGGTCTCATTTTTTCAACGCCAGATAAAACTGTGCTGTAGAAATGAAAGGAAGTTTTTACGAAATCGTGGTTGAGGTAAGGAGCCATGCTATTGGCAACGTGCCATTTTAAATAGGTTTTCAGATCTTCCAGACTTCTGCTATTGACTATATTGTCTATTTCCTTGAAGAATGCTGGCTGAGATACAATCACCGTATCTAACGTTGTAATGCCCAATGCTTCAAAATACTGTCTCCAATCGAAAATAGGTGAAATTTCATTTACTTGAGATAGGCTCATTTTGTTGTAGAGTGCAGGAATGTTTCTTTGCTCCACCTTGGTCATCGAGCTTTTGGCCAATTGGGTTTCTATATCCATTATGATGGCCGCATCATTTTTTGCTTCGTCTGCACTTCCACCCAACAGTTCTAATGTTTTACGCACATGTTGTATATAGGCCTCTCTTATTTCCCTTGACTTATTATCGTTCATTAAATAATAATCCCGATCAGGCATACCAAGGCCTCCTTGATACAGGTATGCCGTGATAACATCGCTTTGCCGGAGGTCTTGATCCACGAAGAAATGGAAAAGGCCCTTTAGCCCTTTGCCATGCAGGCTGGCCAAGGTGTTTTGCAGATCCTGAGGACTTTTAATATTGTTAATTTGCTCCAATATTGGGATGATAGGCGAGATCCCCATGGCCTCTATATGGGAAGAGTCCATCCCAGCCTTATAAAATAAAGCAGCTTTGGCCTCGTCGCTTCCTTCGGGGTATTTATCAGTATTCTTAGAGGCATCCGTAAGTACTTGGAGCAATACGGTATTGTTCGCTTCTTGTAATTCGTTGAAGCTTCCCCATCTGCCTTCTTCGGCAGGAATTTCCGTGCGGTTATACCATCCACCATTGACAAAAAGGAAAAAGTTGTCGCCAGGGTTCACGGTGGTATCCATGTTTTCTATTGCGATCCCACGATTAGGATCGATGGTGTCATGCTTGTTTTCTTTTCCCTGGTTACAGCTAAGAAGCACGCTCCCAAAGACCAATAGAAAAGAAGCCGTTAGATAATGATGTTTCATACAATGAGTTTTGATGAATTGACTCAGGTATTTGTAATTAATACCAGGACTTTTAATTGTTTCAAAAATTTGGAATGTAAGTTATGAAAATAATATGATTCCGTTTTGAGGTTTATGTAAACGGATATCGATATTTATTCATTGACTATGGATGCCGAACGGCAATTAAACATGGAATAAATTATGGTCTACTGATTTTCAATCACTTGATATTGATTTCAGACCATCGATAACTTAGTAGTTAAATAACATGCATTTTTAAAAAAAACATGGCGAAAAGAGTACAATATATAAGAACGTGAAAGACGTAATTTTTTTTTAATACTCCCTATTTTTAATTTATCCCTTTATCTATCTTTACTCAACAATTGATATTTTATACATAGTTAGATATGAACAAATTTGATTCAGTTGACTTAGATCTCCTCGACATTTCAAATGAATTTGATGACGCTGACGATTCAGACGAATGGGAGGATGATGAGCTTGAAGAGGATCTTTATGAAGATGAAATCGAAGAACTTGAAGATGAAGACAAGTATGATGAAACTTTATATGGTATAGATCCAGGACATGAAGATTTTGACTTTGATGACGAGGATGAAGAAGACTTTGACGATGAAGTGTTTTGATCTTTGGTCATAATTCTTTCAAGGGCATATAAAGCCCTTGAGCCCCTGTTTTATTCTTATGATTTTAAAACCGCTACGTGAATAATATTATACATCAATATTTTAAAAAGACCGTTGAAGGGCAACTAATCCTGTTGCAGGTAGATGCAGAGAATTTGAAGGGCGTAGAGTTGATTGTTTCTTCTGATGGTAAGATAGAGAAAACCAAGCATATGTTTAACGAGCATATATTGGAGAATCTGATAGAAGATGAATATGAAAGATCACACGCATTAGAATTTAATTTGTACTTGAAAGGGCTTGTACGATAGCTAGTTCAAAAATATTTCTGCATCATATCCATACGTTGTTTCCTACTGCCTCCGAAAAGTTATCTTAATTATGTGCGATTCTTTGTGAAAAGTAATAATTGACTTACCTTTGCAGCGGCAAGCCGGTACGACCAGCTCCTGTCGAACCCCCCCAGGCCCGGAAGGGAGCAAGGGTAGACGGTTGTAGCGGTGCGATATTCGGTTTGCCACTTTTTAAACCTTCCCATTGCCCACCGTTTTTACTACATATTGGAATAGCATGCTTTAAGCTTAGGTGCTTTTGCCCAGGAATATCAGAGGGCTATACTGCCGGAAAGAAATGCTTTTAATCACGACAATCAGGTATAAATTATAATAAAAAGTACAACGTTCCATAATTATATATAACTTTGTAGAGATACAGGGCTAGAATCTTTGTTATTGAGTAATTCTTGAACTGTTGATTTAGCATGAACCTTTAAACAACAATTATAACTATGAAATTTTTTATTGACACTGCTAACTTAAGTGAAATTAAAGAAGCTTATGACCTTGGAGTTCTAGATGGCGTTACAACTAATCCATCGCTTATGGCAAAAGAAGGCATTTCCGGACATCAGAACATTCTCAATCATTACAAGGCGATATGTGAAATCGTAGATGACAATGTAAGTGCTGAGGTTATCGCTACAGATTTTGATGCTATCGTAAAAGAAGGAAAAGAACTTGCCAAGATCGACGACAAGATTGTGGTGAAAGTGCCTATGATAAAAGATGGCGTAAAAGCTATCAAATATTTTACTTCTGAAGGTATAAGAACCAATTGTACTTTGGTGTTTTCAGCTGGTCAGGCCTTGTTGGCAGCAAAAGCTGGTGCTAGCTACGTGTCACCCTTTATTGGCCGTATCGATGATATGGGCACAAATGGCTTAGAACTGATCGAGCAAATCGTGAACATTTATACCAATTACGGGTTTGAGACTGAGGTTTTGGCAGCTTCTATACGCCATACCATGCACTTGATCCATTGTGCGGAAATAGGTGCCGATGTGGTCACTTGTCCTCTTAAAGTAATTACTGGTCTCTTGAACCATCCATTGACTGACAAAGGTTTGGAGCAATTCCTAAGCGATTACAAAAAGGGTAATGCTTAACATTCTATAATATCTGGGGTTTCCCAAAGATTTTGGATATGTATATTATAAAAGTAAAAGGGAAGGCTAAGATCCCTGATTATATTCAACTGCGGGATAGCGACTTTGTGCTTATAGCTTATTTTCGAGCAGATAGGCCATTGAAAAATCTAGATAAATATGGGTTAGAGGGCAAAGAGGAGGCTTTGCAGGCCTTAATTACTACTTTGCCCTTTGGCAAACTTCAAAAATTAGAAATATAGCTGATTCATGTCTTTTTCTTCTGATATTGTTGTAAGTGTGAAGAATGCCTGTATATTTCAGGAGCATAATACTATTCTCAACGATATAAATTTTGAAATAGAAAAAGGGGAGTTTGTTTACCTGATTGGCCGTACAGGGAGTGGTAAAACGTCCTTGTTGAAAACCCTTTATGGAGATTTGCCGCTGCGATTGGGTGATATTAATGTGTCAGGTTACGATATTAGAAGCATCCGATCTTCAAAGGTGCCTTATCTTCGTCGCAAGCTAGGTATCATTTTTCAAGACTTCCAACTGTTTATGGACAGATCGGTGGCTGAGAACCTTACTTTTGTAATGAGGGCTACTGGTTGGAAAGAGAATGCAAAAATGAAGCAAAGGCTATCGGATGTGCTCATGCAGGTAGGCCTCGGTTCGGTAGCGGCAAAAATGCCCCATCAGCTATCGGGAGGAGAACAACAAAGGATTGTGATCGCCAGATCGCTGATCAACGAACCAACACTGATAATTGCCGATGAGCCTACTGGAAACCTAGATCCAGAAGTTTCGGAAGGTATCTTTAAGCTATTCTTAGATATCAATAAGCAAGGGACGGCCATTTTGTTGTCTACCCATAACCATCAACTTATCAATAACTTCCCTTCTAGAGTACTGAAATGCGAAAAGGGAAAACTGTTGGATTCAAAGCAAGATACTTTTGAATATTCCTCCCCCTGGTAGGGCATAACAGCTTTCTCACCAGATAATTCTATAGTTTTTCTAGATTTTCTTTGGCCATGGTATAATCAGGAGCCAATTTCAGAGCATCTTGAAAGTTCTGTTTCGCAGTTTCCTTATTATTTAGTTCAATATTATTCAATCCTTGTATAGCCAAGAGGACGGCTTTCATCGGAATCTGTTTTTGCTGATTGTTTTGCTCATTTATCGTCACATTGAGAGAGTCAATTTCAGTGGTTTTCAATAAAATGTCAATTGATGTTTTGCTTTCCGTATGGCGTCCCAAATCAAATTGTAACGTAGCGATTTTGTATAAGGTGTAAGGGTTATCTAATTTTAAATAGAGACTCTCGTATGCTGATAGAGCTTGTTGATATACGCCTAAACTCTCATAAGAAATAGCACTTATTTCCAATGCAGGTAGATTGTTTGGGTTTCTTGCCAGTATATCCCTTGAAACCAATAGGCTAGAAGCATATTGCTGATAGTCAAAATAAAGATAGGCCAAGGAATCTAATAAGGATGTATTCGTAGGAGCAAGTGCCATCATGTTATAGAGAGCATTTTTTGCTACTGCTATATCATTGTACTTCAATCCATTTTGATAGACCGCCAATTGAGTTTTATAAGCTTCGCTCTCTTGCGCTTGTTGGGCAACTGAGTGAAAAACCAAGCCAAATATTAGGAATAGGCTGGATAAAAAGAAGATTGATTTTTTCATGTTAAATAGGTTGTTTTTACTTTTCATTTCTTTGAACGAACAATAGTGGCTATAATATTATAAAGACCACAAAGTCGGGTTATTCTTTTTATAAACCAAGTGCTTTAAATATCTTGATTCACAGGAGTCAGGCCTTCTTCTTTCCCTAGTGCCAACATGTACTGGTATAAATCCTTATAGTTGTTTTGAACCTTTCCTTCCAGTACGGCTTCTTTCAGTTCTTCTTTGATTATGCCGACTGTTTTTCCAGGTTTTAGATCAAAGGCCTTCATGATTTCTTCGCCGCCTACTTCAGGTTGAAAATTGCGGACTTTATCTTTTTCTTCTACCGTCACCATCTTTTCCTCCACCAGCTTAAAGTTTCGAAGATATTTCTTTACTTTTTGATCGTTTTTGGAAGTGATGTCCGCCTTGCAAAGCATCATAAGGTCTTCCACATCGTCGCCTGCTTCAAATAGTAATCGTCGTACTGCCCCATCGGTAACGGTTTCTTTAACCAGTGCAATAGGGCGTAAGTGAAGTCGTACCAACTTCTGCACATATTTCATCTTTTCATTCAGAGGCAGTTTTAATTTTCTGAAAATATGGGGGACCATTCTCGCGCCCTTATCTTCATGGCCGTGAAAGGTCCAGCCTTGTTTTTCGTTGAACCGCTTCGTAGCAGGCTTAGCGATATCATGCAATATGGCCGCCCACCTAAGCCATAGGTTGTCAGATACCTGAGCCACATTGTCCAACACTTGTAGTGTATGGTAGAAGTTGTCTTTATGCGAAAGGCCATTTTTTGTTTCAGTGCCCTGGAGCGCCACCATTTCTGGAAATATCAGTTCAAGTAAGCCCGAATGGAATAAAAGTTTAAAGCCATAAGAAGGCTGGGCAGATAGTATGAGTTTGTTGAGTTCGTCAGCAATACGTTCCTGAGAAACGATCTTGATCCTTTCTTTCTGTTGGTCTATGGCTTCAAAAGTTTCAGGATGGATGTCAAAACCGAGTTGTGAGGCAAAACGAATGCCACGCATCATCCTCAAAGGGTCGTCTGAAAAGGTTTCGGCAGGCTTTAAAGGTGTTCTGATCATCTTCCTTTTCAGGTCTTTCACGCCATCAAAAGGATCTAGCAGCTCCCCATAATTTTTCTCGTTGAGGCTAATGGCCAAAGCATTAATCGTAAAATCCCTCCGCTTCTGATCGTCTTCAAGCGAGCCGTCTTCTACGATTGGTTTTCTGCTTTCGCTTCTGTATGATTCTTTACGTGCCCCCACAAATTCTATTTCGTAGGTGCCCTCCTTAATCATGGCTGTGCCGAAATTCTTAAATACAATTAGGCTATCTTCTTTATTTAAAACCTTTGCTACTGCTTTGGCCAGATGAATGCCACTTCCAACACTTACAATGTCAATATCTTTGGAGGGGCGTTTTAGCAATATGTCGCGAACATAACCACCAATAACATAGGTCTCCTGATTTAATGATGCGGCACATTGATGAATTATCTTAAAAACCTTCTCCTCTTGTAAAACCTTGGCAAAATTCATCGTATGGTATTGTTATTTTTTTAGAAATTTGATCTCCCCATGAAGGCCTAACTTTATGATTTTGTCCGGGATCATTTTCCATTCAAACTCTAACGGCAAATTTAAAGTTTTATCATCGGGAGACAAAAGCGGCAGTGTATCACTTTGGGAAAGAGGCCTGATCAGTAGGAGAGGACTCCCCATGCTAAAGAGTAATTTATGCATTTCCCCTTTGGCTTCTATTCGGATCGCAATATGGCTGGCTTCTCTTAAAAAACATGCAGGCAAGGTTCTTCCTTGAGGTAAGATCAGTTCGAGCGTCTTTTCAGAATATTCTATAAGATCCCATGCCACTTCAGGCACTTCTAGCACATAGTTCTGTAATAATCTTTGTTCAGGCAGAAGAATAACAGATTCTACAGTGTCTTTTTTTGCTAATTCTTGCAAAGCTTCTACCGAAGGTTTTCCTAATATTCCAAAGGCGCGCCCTTGTTTTATATGCAGTAATTGCCCAGATTTTATGTGTTGAAAGATAGCTTTGTCGAACATATCAGATATTTCCGCTAAATTAAGAAAGGGAAAGCAAGGTTCAAAGATAAGAACGCAACTTCATTGAACAGCCCTGTCTACGTAGATCTATCCGTTATACCTGCCCGGTATTCAATCCATAGATTTTAGCTCTATTAATCGTTTTGGGGATTAAAATCATTGAAATACCTTTTAATATGCCTGTCTGATGGGGCTTGGTTTTTATTTTCCCAGCCTGCATCTAGCTCTAGGGTAGCCAAGTTTTTAAGGTTCATAGTAGTGAGATATGAGCTAAGGTCTTTTTCAAAATCTGACAATAACCTTGAGGAATTAAAAGCATATTTTCTGGCAAAAAGATCACCCTTCATTTGTAGTTCATTTTTCTTCTCGAGTACAAAGTTGAGCCTTTCTGTCAGTTCTTTGGAAGATCGTCCTATCACTTCTGTAGCTTCTAAAGTACCCAAAGTCATCACAGTGGTACCGCCTAGGCCAGAAACGTACTTTTGTGGTTGATTGTCCAAAAATACAGGAGAAAGACCGGTAGCTGCACCCAGTGATGCATCTAAAATGGCCCTGTTCCTTTTGCCGCTTCTGGCTTTCTTTACATCCTTTTTTAATTCTTTCTCTTTTTCTTCTAGCTGAAGGAGCAGTGCGGTTGCTCTGGACAGAGCAGATCTGTAGGCTGAGTATAGTTGCCGTTCTTTTTCAATTATGTTTTCCGTTTCATAGACTGTAACGGTGATTGTCTTGTTTTCTCTCAAATTTGTTTTGTCGATTACGTAAAAGGTGAGGTCGAAAGTGATGGAGTCAAGCCCACCTAAGACAAAGTCGTATCCTGGCGTCCAAATAAATTCATATTGCGTCAGCGTATTCTTTACCAGCGAAGAAGTGTCTACCCTTCTGTCTTCTGACAAGAAGTTGAAGTCATGGATGTTTTCATCGCCGTTTGGGTCGGAAAGGAAAAATTTGAGATTGATCGTTTCATTTTCTTTTATTTTGATCGAACTCAGGTCTGGCATTACGGATATTTCTGGCGGCAAGTCCAAATGCGTAGCTCTGATTAACAGCGTCCCCTTTGTCTGCATCTTTCCAGGTTGGTCTTCTACTAGGAAACCGAGCATAAGGGGCTCCGATCTGAGTCTTCGATATTGACCGAGAGAAGGAGTCCATTCAAATTTGCCGTTTTCTGAAAGGGTTAGGCCTTCTGGCATTTGTGTTGGGATAGATTTGAATACCCAAGGATCCTTATCAGGATCCATCACGGCATTAGCCTCTACCGTATAGGTGTTCTTTGATCCGTATTTGATATAAAATGGCTTTAGCTCTTTAATTTCAGGAGGTCGGTTAGTATGCAGTACAGTAAAATCGACCTGACGGCTGCGTTTTTCATGTTTGCTGTTCTCTACTTCAAATATTACTTGAAAGGTTTTGTGTTCTTCCAGCCGGCCTACTAAATCAAAACTAGGAGTCCATGAGAAGTTCCCAAGTGAGTCCAGTTCCATGCCCCCAAGTTGCCCATTGGATATGCTGTAAAAATATATGTCGTCTTCCCCTTCCACTTCCAATGAAAAAGTTAATGTCTCTCCTTCATTTACCACATTCCATCCAGGTGAAATAGGCAATAACAACTTCATGGTTGGTTTTTGTGCCAAAGCTTCTTGTGAAAAGGGCGATATAAAGTAGAGCCCAGTAAGAAGTATGGCAGTTTTGGTAAAAATTTTCAACATATCTGAAATACTAAATGAAAAACAAAAATAACGAAATGACAGGTTTTACAAAATTATTCAATTTCTAACTTATATGCATAACGTTACAAATATTACCTCATTGTACTAAAGGCTTATGTTATAGGACAAGACCTTCTCGAGAATTTTTATATTTTTCCTTCTGCTTGGTTTTTGTACGGGGTTCTTTGCTTCCACCAGTTTTCGAGGGAATGGTTAAGGCATTTTGACTTATGGAGTATGACCTTCTACTGTTGGTCAATGATTTTTTTCAAATGTTCAAAGATGGATTGTGTACTCTTTGCAATGATCTCTTCACGATTTCCCGAGAACAATTTCCTGAATTCGTATTGTTGATTGGAATAAATTATGGTGATGAAGACAGTTCCTACGGGTTTTGTAGGACTTTCAGAACCTCCCGGGTTTGCAAGGCCAGTTATCGCCACAGCGATATCCACATTATAGAGGTTTTTTATACCCACGGCCATTTCATTGGTTACTTCCTGTGATTCGGCAGTATGTGCCGCAAGTGTTGTTTTATTCACCCCTAAGAGTTGGATTTTAATAGCTTCTTGGTAAGCAACGACGCTGCCTTTATAAACGTCTGATACTTTTAAGGCTTTTGAAAACTGACAGCCCACATAGCCGGCAGTGACGCTCTCAGCAAAGGCCACCGAGAGGTTCTTTTGATTAAGTGTTGCGACAAGTTCATTTAGTTCGTTATTGCTCATTGGGTGCTGCTCCATTTATGTCAAAGGTGATCGCCATGTAATCTTGATCAGTTTTTTTAAAAAGCTGAATGCTTATGGTTAATCCTTAATCTGGTTCAACTGTTTTAAAAAATGACAGACGGCTTCTGCGGCCTTACTGCTCTCTTGTGGTAGTGCATGGAGAGGGTAAGGGTGATAGCCTCCAAAAGTATGGTCTGCACCTTCTATCAACAAGAGCTGGGCCCTGGGATGCCAATTTTTCAAGTCTTGCGCCATGGCCACAGGCAAGGTCATGTCTTTTGTGCCATGAACGATCAAAGTAGGCTTGTCGAGCTGACGGATCACTGATGCGATATCTAAACGGCCTTTGTTCGCCTGAAAATCTTCTGCAAGTGAATAGTATAAAGGCATGTTTTGTTTAGTCCTTGCATTGTAGACATATCTTACCCCATCCTTTTTCCATTGACTTACCGCATGCTCTTGCCATCCATTGCTTAGGTCGCTTATCCCTGCCAGAGTTACCAGGGCTTTTATCCGGCTGTCTTCCTTTGCTTTTATTATGGCGACTCCACCACCTCGACTGTGCCCCAATAAATAAAGCTTCTCTTTGTCAATCTCTTCCTTGTGAATTTCTCCTTCAGGAGAGCAGAAATAGTCGATCATGACACCCAAGTCATCCAATTCTTTAGTGTATGTATTGTGGCCAAATGCATCTAGATCAACGAAGTCTTTTGGGTGATTGGGCGTGGTGCCGTTGTAGGAGAAATTGAACTTACAGAATGCAAAACCTTGCTCCGCAAAATAGTCTGCCAGCAGATTGAAATGCCCCCAGTCTTTAAAGCCCTTAAAACCATGCACAAAGATAATGAGCGGCTTAGGGGTTTTGTTCCTAATATACCTACAGTCAAAAGAAAAAGGCCTCTTCCCATGCAAGGAAGGAAGCGTGGCTGAATGATAGACCAGATTTTTTTCCATATATAATTGTTTTCTTTTCGATAACTACTCCACGTGCATAACGTTTAATGGAATTTGTGCAATACTTGCCTTCCTCCTTTGTTTTGATGTGATTTTCGTGGTATTATTGTACCCCTTACGTATATGACCTTAAATATAAAAAATATTCAATCGCCTATTGCCCATGAAATGATGGAATTCGAAAAGAAATTCCGTTCATCCATGAAGAGCAAGGTATTGCTATTGGATAAAATAATGGGCTACATTGTCAAACGGAAGGGTAAGCAAATGCGCCCTATGTTTGTCTTTTTAACTGCAGGGATGTGCGGAGGCATAACGGAGGCCACCTATAGGGGAGCAGCTTTGATCGAATTGCTGCATACCGCAACATTGGTGCATGACGACGTGGTCGACGATGCGGATTATCGAAGGGGCTTTTTTTCAATTAATGCCTTATGGAAGAATAAGATTGCCGTTTTAGTAGGCGATTATCTATTGGCCAGAGGTCTTTTGCTTTCTGTTGAACACAAGGATTATGACTTGCTAGAGATTGTGTCCGAGGCTGTTCGGGAAATGAGTGAGGGTGAACTATTGCAAATTGAAAAGGCCAGGAACCTAGATATTACCGAAGATATCTACTTTGATATTATTCGACAAAAAACAGCCTCATTGATTGCTTCATGTTGTGAAGTTGGGGCATGTTCTTCTGGGGTGAGTGATGAGATGTCTAAGGAGATGAAAAAATTTGGGGAGAAGGTTGGTATGGCTTTTCAGATCAAGGACGACCTGTTTGATTATGGGGAAATGGAAATTGGGAAGCCCCTTGGTATTGATATCAAGGAAAAGAAAATGACCTTACCTTTAATATATGCGCTACAGCACGCCTCATGGGGAGAGAAGAGAAGGATCATCCGAATCGTAAAGCACAAGAGCCACAAACCAGAAAAGGTCGCAGAAGTTATCGATTTTGTGAAAGCCTCCGGTGGCATAGCCTATGCAACCACCATCATGGAGCAGTATTATCAGGAGGCGAAAGACATTTTATTGCACATCCCTGATTCGCCTTATAAACAATCTTTGTTAGGCTTAGTGCAATTTACCATAGAACGAACTAAGTAATCGCTTAGCCATTGCGCCTACTTCAAGCGAGCATTTCTGTTAATCACCCTCTTTCCCCATCCACTCCATTTAATATCGCAGCTTCAGAAACTATAGAAAATACTCAGTTTCAATACTGATAAGTTATATTTCGCTACATACAAGGAAGAGAATTATCTTCAAACAGCTTACGCAACGCTCCTGCTTCGATTATAGTTTTTATTTTCCTAAATGAATATTTCTTTAGTTAATATTACTATCTTTACACCACTTATCAAGAAAGACTGAGGGAATGGGCCCTACGACGTCTTAGCAACCTGGAAAAATGCTTGGTGCTAATTCCCATCTCGGAAACGGGAGAAGATAAGTGATTCCTACCTCGGATCTCTTCTTGATAAGCCTGTTTGACACTAAATTAAAAGGCAATATGAATCAAGAAATCAGAGAACTCCTTAAGCATAAAATTTTGGTTTTGGATGGTGCAATGGGTACAATGATCCAAGAGCACAACCTTTCGGAAGACGATTTTCGAGGTGAGCGCTTTAAGGATCATCCTTATGACCTAAAAGGCAACAACGACCTCTTGTCTATCACTCGACCCGACTTGATTCGTGGAATTCATGAGGCTTATCTAGAGGCTGGAGCAGATATTATTGAGACCAATACTTTCAGCTCTACCACTATCGCCATGGCTGATTATCACCTAGAAGATGTGGTATATGAGCTGAATTATGAATCTGCCAAAATTGCCAAGGAAGCTGCAATAGCTTATTCTCAACGTACTCCTGAAAAACCACGGTTCGTGGCAGGTTCTATCGGGCCGACCAATCGTACTGCTTCGCTTTCTCCAGATGTGAACAAGCCAGGCTATCGTGCCATTACTTTCGATCAGCTCGTAGCGGCCTATTACGAGCAGGCCAAAGGGCTTGCTGACGGCGGTGCCGATATTTTAATGATAGAAACAGTGTTTGACACCTTAAACTGTAAGGCGGCCTTATTTGCCCTTCAGCAGTATTTTAAAGATACACAAAAGGAACTTCCTGTGATGGTTTCTGGCACCATCACTGATGCCAGCGGAAGGACTTTGTCGGGGCAAACTGTCGAGGCTTTTTATAACTCCATTTCGCATGTGCCATTGCTAAGTGTGGGACTTAACTGTGCATTAGGAGCTGAGCAGCTCAAAGTTTACGTCCAAGAGCTGTCCAGAATATCAGGTGCCAATGTGAGTGTTCATCCCAATGCTGGGCTTCCTAATGAATTTGGGGGCTATGACCAGTCGGCAGAAGAAATGGTGAAAGTGCTCAAAGATTTTGTGGCAGAGGGTATATTAAACATCGTGGGAGGATGCTGTGGTACCACACCTGTACATATTAAAGCTATTGCGCAATTGGTTGAAGGAAAAGCTCCCCGTACTATCCCACAGATTAAGCCAAGGACACGATTGAGTGGTTTGGAACCCGTTACAATAGGGCCTGACTCCTTGTTTGTCAACATTGGAGAGCGCACCAACATAACGGGATCCAAGAAATTCGCTAAGTTAATCGTGGAAGGGAATTATGAAGAGGCACTTTCTATCGCTTTGCAACAAGTGGAAGGAGGTGCACAGATAGTCGATGTCAACCTGGATGAAGGGATGCTCGATTCGGAGGCGGCTATGCCCCATTTTCTGAACCTGATTGCATCAGAACCTGATATTTCCAAAGTGCCCATTATGATCGATTCTTCAAAATGGTCAGTGATAGAGGCAGGTCTGAAATGCGTGCAAGGAAAGCCTATCGTAAATTCCATCAGCCTAAAAGAAGGTGAAGAGCACTTTAGGGAAATGGCACAGAAAGTCCGACAGTATGGAGCTGCTGTTGTGGTCATGGCATTTGATGAAGTAGGCCAGGCAGATAGTCTTGAAAGAAAGATAGAGGTATGTAAGCGGTCTTATGACATCCTCACCAAGGAGGTCGGCTTCCCCGCAGAAGATATTATTTTCGACCCCAATATATTGACCGTTGCGACGGGTATCGATGAGCATAATAACTATGCCATCGATTTTATTGAAGCAGTGCGATGGATCAAACAAAATCTGCCAGGTTGTCTCGTAAGTGGTGGCGTCAGCAATATATCCTTCTCTTTTAGAGGAAACAATGTGGTGAGAGAAGCCATGCACGCTGCTTTCCTGTTTCATGCCATTAAAGCTGGAATGGATATGGGTATTGTGAATGCCGGGATGATAGAGGTGTATGAAGAGGTGCCAAAGGATTTGCTCATCCTGGTGGAAGATGTGATTTTTAACCGCCGTCCAGATGCTACTGAACGGCTTGTAGAATATGCCGATAACGTTAAGCATAAAGGTAAAGTCATAGAGAAAGACATGACTTGGCGCGAGCAGCCTGTTGAAGCCAGGTTGTCCCATGCTTTGGTGAAAGGGATTGTGGAGTATATAATCGAAGATACCGAGGAGGCGCGCTTAAGAGCATCAGAGCCATTAGCAGTAATAGAAGGCCCACTGATGGATGGGATGAATATAGTAGGAGACCTTTTTGGTCAAGGCAAGATGTTTTTACCCCAAGTAGTAAAAAGTGCTCGGGTCATGAAAAAAGCCGTAGCGCATTTGTTGCCATTTATGGAGGCGCAAAAATCGGGAAAAAAGCAGACTGCTGGTAAAATCCTCATGGCCACGGTAAAAGGCGATGTTCATGACATTGGCAAAAACATAGTAGGCGTAGTGTTGGCTTGCAACAACTACGAAGTGATCGATCTGGGCGTGATGGTGCCCCTTGACAAAATATTGTCAGAGGCAGAAAAACAAGATGTAGATATTATCGGGGTGAGCGGACTCATTACACCATCATTGGATGAAATGACCTATGTAGCTGCTGAAATGGGAAAAAGAGGTTTTAAAATCCCGCTAATGATTGGGGGAGCTACCACTTCGCGCATTCACACTGCCGTAAAGATAGCACCGCAATACAGTCAGACTGTCATTCATGTGAATGATGCTTCTAGGAGCGTCACAGTAGCGGGAAGCCTGTTAGGAAAGGAAAGTAAATCTTTTTGCGAACAGGTAAAGGCGGAGTATGATAAACTGAGAACTGACCATAAGAATAGAAATAAAGAGAAACGGTACATTTCAATAGAGGAAGCCAGAAAGAACAAGTTTCCGATAGAATGGGGGACACAGAAAATTGCAAAACCGACATTTTTGGGTACAAAGCGGTTTGTTGACTATCCACTGCAAGAAATTGCAGAATTTATAGACTGGACGCCATTCTTTCAGACGTGGGAGTTGAAAGGGCGGTACCCCAACATACTGTCACATCCGGATGTAGGTGCAGAGGCCACAAGAGTGTTTGAAGATGCAAAAAGGCTCTTGAATAGGATTATTGATGAAAAGCTTTTGGAAGCAAGAGCTGTTATTGGACTTTTTCCCGCAAATACGGAAGATGACGATACCATAATCGTGTATAAGGACGATTCAAGGCAAGAGGAATTGACCCGATTCTATACATTAAGACAGCAAGGAGAAAAAGCTAAAGGCTTGCCCAATATGGCTTTTTCAGATTTTGTAGCACCTAAGTCTACCAATTTGCATGACTATGTTGGTGGATTTGCAGTCACGACTGGAATAGGAATTGAGAAGATCCTCGAAGCGTATGAGGCGGAATATGACGACTACAATATAATCATGGTAAAAGCTTTGGCAGACCGTCTTGCAGAAGCCTTTGCGGAATTGATGCACCTGAAAGTACGTAAGGAGTTTTGGGGGTATGACCCAGAGGAGGCGTTAGATAACGAGGCACTTATCAAGGAGAAGTACAAAGGAATACGTCCCGCGCCAGGATATCCAGGATGCCCCGACCATACCGAAAAACTGACCTTGTTCAATTTGTTGGATGTGGAAAACCAAACTGGAATGTACTTGACAGAGAACCTTGCGATGTATCCCGCATCTGCCGTTAGTGGACTTTACTTTGCTCATCCGGAAGCGAAATACTTTGGGCTTGGTAAAATCCTTAAAGACCAAGTGGAAGACATGGCCAGAAGAAAAGGGATGCCAGTGGAAGAGCTGGAAAGATGGTTGTCACCAAATCTAAATTACGATATCGAAGTAGTGATAGCATAATCCAAAACCGTAGGACTGGCAACTTATGGCTTTACCGGTCCATACCATGTATAAAGATTTACAAGTTGTTACCTGTAGTAACACCCCGGATTGTTTGAGAACTTAGGGGTTTGTTACGGGGTGAAATTGATTTTTGTGAATTTTTTAATAAAAAGAAACCAGAAAAACATCAGCGAATCATTAAAAAATGAAAGTAACAGAGCATATTGAAAGAGCCAAGAAACCTTTCTTCTCTCTCGAAGTATTACCACCGTTAAAAGGAGAGAGCATCGAAAATCTTTTTAACCACATCGACCCGCTTATGGAATTTAAGCCTCCTTTTATCAATATCACCTACCACAGGGAAGAGTACATGTATAAAAAAAGGGAGAATGGTTTGCTGGAGAAGATTTCTATCAGAAAGCGACCTGGCACTGTAGGGATATGTGCGGCCATCAAGCATCGATATGATGTAGATACTGTACCGCACATTATCTGTGGCGGGTTTACAAAAGAAGAGACGGAAAATGCCTTAATCGATCTTAACTTTTTGGGCATTGATAATGTATTGGCTTTGCGGGGCGATCCTATAAAATCAGAGCCGACTTTTAAACCCGAACCCAGCGGACACCATTATGCGGTCGATCTCATCAGTCAGATTGTGGACCTCAATAAAGGAAGGTATTTGAGTAGTGAACAGGAAAATGTTTGTCCTACAGACTTTTGCATCGGGACAGCTGGGTATCCCGAAAAACACTTTGAGGCGCCGAACATGAAATCAGATTTACGGTACCTCAAGAAAAAAATAGAAAGCGGAGCACATTATATTGTGACGCAAATGTTTTTTGATAACCAAAAGTATTTTTCTTTTGTGGAAGCATGTAGAAATGAAGGGATAACCGTTCCTATCATTCCGGGCTTAAAGCCTATTACCACAAAGGGGCAAGTGAATGTGTTGCCGAGATTGTTCCACATGGACATTCCAGAAGATCTGGTAGAGGCTGTGAGCCAGTGCAAAGACAATGCGGAGGCGGCGCAGGTAGGAGTAGAGTGGTCTGTAAAACAGTCCAAAGAACTGATAGATTTTGGGGTGCCTTGCTTGCATTTCTACTCCATGGGAAAATCTGATTCTGTGCAGAAAATAGCAGCGCAAATATTCTAGCAGAGGTTTGCCCAACTGACAACCTTCTGTGCATAATAGGGTTATTGGAGCATACCTGATAGAAAGTTTATGAAAATCATAGAATGCCCAAGGGATGCCATGCAGGGTATAAACGACTTTATTCCAACAGAGACGAAAGTTGCTTATATCAATGAATTGCTGAAAGTTGGATTCGATACGATAGATTTTGGCAGCTTTGTATCACCTAAGGCCGTGCCGCAAATGCGAGACACGGCCTTAGTGCTTGATCGGCTCGATTCAACCACTCAAACAAAATTATTGGCAATCGTCGCCAATATCAGGGGAGCGAAAGAAGCCTCCCTATACGAACGGATTTCTTTTCTTGGTTTTCCTCTGTCTGTTTCAGAAACATTTCAACTTAGGAATACCAACCAATCTATGGTTAAAGCCTTAGAAGGCTTGCAGGAAATGCAGGAAATATGCCAACGCTCTGGCAAAGCACTAGTAGCTTATATTTCAATGGGATTTGGCAACCCTTATGGAGACCCTTACAACGAAGATATCGTTTTGTCGTTTATCGATCAGTTGCAGCAAATGGCCATTCGCACTGTGGCGCTTTCTGACACCATTGGCGTGGCAACACCTGACCAAATCAGCAGTTTATTTACGAAGGTGACAACCACTTTTCCAGCTATGGAAGTTGGGGTGCACCTTCACAGCAGGACCGAAACGGCAGTTGAAAAAATTGCCGCGGCCTATAAAGCTGGCTGCAGACGTTTTGATGGGGCATTGAAAGGGTTTGGAGGGTGCCCGATGGCCGAAGACGAGCTGATAGGAAATATCCCAACAGAATTGATTGTCGACTATTTGGAAGGAGAAGTTGGCTACACAAAAGTAGACAGGGCTGCTCTGGACAAGTGCCTGGAGATGGCCACAGCGATTTTTCCTAAAAACTAATTTGAAGCTTTAAAAACAGGCGCTATTCAGAAGTTCTTAACCTTTTACCCTGTCTGGATTGTCGGTTAAGAATGCTTTCCAGCTTTTGGCTTTTCCTGATGAAATGCTTCCTTCTTGGAAATGATGACATACCGCTACGGCCAATGCATCGGTGGCATCGAGCAGCTTAGGGACTTCATTAAAATGCAGCAACGTTTTGAGCATATGGGCTACTTGTTCCTTGGAGGCATTGCCATTACCCGTAACAGATTGCTTTACTTTTTTCGGTGCATATTCCGTAATAGGGATTTCTCTGGACAGCGCAGCTGCCATGGCCACACCTTGTGCCCGGCCCAATTTTAGCATAGATTGGACGTTTTTGCCAAAGAAGGGTGCCTCCAAAGCCACTTCATCTGGAGAGAAATCGTCAATAAGGCCTATAGTCCTTTCAAAAATCTTCTTTAGTTTGAGTTCATGATTTGTATATTTGCTCAAATGGATCACGCCATATTGGAGTAGGGTAAGATTATTGTTCTTAATTAAGATCACACCATACCCCATTATGTTGGTACCGGGGTCTATGCCCAATACAATTTTTTCTTTAGGAGTTATAGCATTTCCTTTCCCATTGATCATTCATGCAATATAGCGACATCATATTTCTTAAAAAAGCATCTCCTATCCGCTTCTTTGGATATTTCTTAAAGGGAGCGATCTTCGTTGCTGTATGCTCATTCATCATTCTGAAGGTAAAGGATCATCCAATGGGTATAGAGCAGTTCGCCAATGCAGTAGCCGATATGGGAAGTATAGGCGCTATGGGCTGGCTTATGCTCCTTCCTTTTCTCACGCTTATCAATTGGCTTTTGGAAGCTTTTAAATGGCAAATGTTGTCAAATAGAGTTGAGAAAATAAGTTTATGGCAAAGTGTACAAGGTGTATTGACGGGGTTGAGCCTAGGCTTTGTGACGCCACATGCTATAGGTGACTACGCAGGAAGAATCTGGCAACTAAAGAATGACAAGCGGCTCGAAAGCTTGGGAGCTATTATGTTGGGCAGGGCCATGCAGTTTTTCCCAACATTTGTGTTTGGCCTTTTAGGCATAGCTTACTTTTTCTTCTCTACCGATTTATACGTCTTTAGATTAACGGTCTTCATAAGCATATCCACTGGTTTGTTCACCGGTCTTTTACTTTTTATATATGGCAGGCGTCCATTTTTAAAAGCATTGTCTATCAAACCTTTCAAAAGGTTTCAGAAATACTTCACGATAGTTACCTTATACTCTCCTAAAGAGATGATCTCGTTCATAGGGATTGCTTTTGGGCGATATATTGTTTTTGCTTTCCAGTTCATGGTGCTTCTTGTTTTGGTGGGTGCGTCAGATAATGTTTGGCTATTAATAGCAGGTGTCACATGGACTTTTTTAGGAAAATCAATCATTCCTTCATTTAACTTTTTAAGCGATCTTGGGGTAAGGGAGTTTTCGGCATTGTTCTTTTTTACTCATTTTCAAGTGGACGCCATGCCTGTTGTGTTGGCTAGTTTTAGCCTCTGGTGTTTTAATCTATTCATCCCATCGATCGTGGGCCTGGTAGGGATTGGCAGCATGAAGATATTTAGGAAAGCATGATGGTATTGTTTCTGGTATTGACGTTCATCTATTGCCTTTTGTTATTGCTGGCCATATACAAGTGGCAAAATATGCTTGGAAACAAGGTTGAAAAAACCGATGTGGAAAAGCATCTTTTTCTTTCCGTGCTGATTCCCGCCAGAAATGAAAGTGCCCGAATTTCAGAGCTACTTAAATCGCTTTCATTGCAGCATTTTCCTGCTCAAAGCTATGAGATTATCCTTATTGACGACCACTCTGAAGACGATACTGTAGCGGTAGCACAAAATCTGGCTGAAGTATTTTCGTTGCCCTTTCGTTGCTTCTTGTTGAGCGAAATAACCCAACATGGAATGAATGTAAAGGGAAAAAAGGCTGCACTGCAGATGGGAGTTGAAAACGCAAAAGGAGAAGTAATTGTAACTACAGATGCTGATTGCATGATGGAAGGAGGTTGGTTGCAGAGCATTCATGATTATTTCAAGTACCATGCCGCCAAAATGGTGGTGGGCCCTGTTACATTTTGTGATCGATCCAGGTTTTTTGACAAGTTGCAAACAATTGAGTTGGCGGCGCTAGTAGGCACAGGAGCTGTTTCGCTTGGGTATGGTAGGCCTAATATGTGCAATGGGGCCAATTTGGCATTTTCAAAATCAGCCTTTCAAGTTGTTGGGGGCTACGATGACAATATGCATATCCCTTCTGGCGACGACGAATTCCTCCTGCAAAAGATTCATAGGCAATTTCCCAACCAAGTTTTTTTTAATGTCCATTCAGAAGGAGTCGTTAGTACATATCCTTCAGATAACCTCAAAGCCTTCATCTCCCAGCGTAGGAGATGGGGAGGGAAGTGGCGCCTGCATAAAGCGATTGGCGTCAAGCTTTTGGCTGTCTTTGTTTTTGCATTTCATCTGGCCTATATGATCGCGTTTGTTAAGACTTTATCGGGAAGTTTTGATCCCATGCTATTTGCAGGTGCCTTTGTTGTGAAAGCCAGCATTGAATTTTTTTTCCTGAAAGGCATGTTGGCACATGTAGGAAAATCGCTTTATATGAAACATTTTGTATTTTTGCAGGCTATTTATTCCTTATATATTGCTGTGTTTGGCCTAATCGTAAATTTTGGCACTTTTGAATGGAAAGGGAGAAACTATGGGAAAAATGACTGACCTGGAATTTGATGTTTTAGATGAGCTCTATTTTGTGATCACATTTGAAGATTTGCGCAATACTTTATCTATAGAGGAAGAGGAACTGCAAAAGGTATTGTACGGTATGATAGAAAAAGGATGGGTGAAGTGCATGAGGTCTTTTACCGAAGAGGCCCTTCCCCTGAATGATGACTTCATTCATAATTACCATAATTATCAGTATCTTGCCACGAAAGCTGGACTCTTAGCACACAACAGCAAAGATTGATACATGGCTAAAGGTAACTTGGAAGGGTACAAATCCCCTAACTACTATGTAAGGAAAAGATTGTTGAACAATAAACCAGCTGTAGCAGGGCTGATTGTGATCGTACTTTCCACATTAGTGGCCATTTTGGGTTACCTCATCATGCCCGATTCCACCCCTGAGGCAAATGATGGTGCCATACAAATTCAAAAGCAGGAACCGGGCTTTAAAGTGACTATGCTGAAATTAAGAAAGAACCGCCCGATTGCCCCTGTGAATTTTGTCGAAAAAGCTATTTGGGGAGAAGAGAGCCTTTACACGATTGTGCCGATTACCGATTTCGAAATAAACGATTACACCATATCCGTAAAACAATTTGGCGGTGGAGATATCACAAGGGAATACGCCTTGGTAAATACCGTAAAACCTTTGTATATTGGAACAACGTACAGGTTGGGCGAAAACGGAGAAACGGTAAGGATAGACGGAGATAAAGTGACCTATGTAGATTCTAACGAAGCGTTGCAAGAAACTACCCAAGCTGAATTGGTCGAAGAGTTTCTCCAAAATAACTTAGAGGAAAGAACTTATTGGTTAGGTACCGACCGGTCGGGTAGGGACATGTTGAGCCGGCTTATTTTTGGTACTAGGATATCGCTGTCAATTGGCTTTGTTTCTGTGCTTATTTCAATGTTATTAGGAATTTCACTGGGGTCATTGTCAGGCTTTTTCGGCGGTAAAGTCGACAAGGTCATTATGTGGCTTATGTCAGTTACCTGGTCTATCCCTGGCATTATGTTGGTGATTTCCATTAGCTTGGTATTGCAAAGTAGAGGTGTTTGGGTGGCTTTTCTGGCCGTTGGCCTGACCATGTGGGTGGATGTGGCCCGTGTCGTTAGGGGGCAGATAATGAGTATAAGGCAGAAACTATACATAGAAGCCGCCAGGGCTTTTGGCATTGGCAATATGCGTACGATAGGTCGGCATATCATGCCCAATATTATGGGGCCTTTGATCGTTATTGCGACGGCTAACTTTGCTGCTGCAATAATTTTAGAGGCCGGGCTAAGTTTCTTTGGGATGAGTGTGCAGCCTCCCACTCCTTCATGGGGAATCATGATATATGAAGGCTATAATAGCATTGGCACAGTTGGAAGCTGGCACCTTATTTTATTTCCAGGATTATCGATTAGCTTATTGGTGCTAGCTTTTAATTTGTTAGGAAATGGCCTGCGGGACGCCTACGACCCTCAAACATTAGCAGAATGAAAATAGTAGAACAAACATTAAAAGATCAGTTGGGACTTAAGGAATTAGAATTGAATTCCTTATTGGAAATAACCCAGTCTGTGAATAACAACCTTTCCGAAGAGTCGCTGTACAAGATCTACAACTTTATTTTGAGGGCCAATCTTAACATTCGGAAGCTTGCGCTTTATGTAAAGGATGAAACTTGGAGCTGCAAAGTCAATTTCGGCACGAGAATGAATTTCAAGAAGGTACCACTCAATGCTATTTTTTTAGACTACAAAGACATATCCACATTGAGGGACTGCGACCAATGCGCTCCTTTTGACGAATTTGATACGATCATCCCCGTTGCCCATAAAGACAATATGCTAGCATTTGTGCTAGTGAGTGGATTTAATGAAGGAGCATTCGATAGCCAATATGGAAGCACCAATATCAATTTTTTGCAGGCCCTCACCAATATCATTATTGTGGCTATAGAAAATAAGAAGTTAGTGCGCAGGCAGCTCATCCAAGAGGGATATAGAAAGGAGCTTGAAATTGCCAGACAGGTACAAACATTCCTTTTTCCAAAGGTGCTGCCTTTTACAGACAGTCTTAAGGTAGAGGCAAGCTATCTTCCACACCATCAAGTTAGCGGCGACTATTACGATTATATTGCCATCGATGACGACAAGTTTTTGGTTTGTGTAGCCGATGTATCTGGGAAAGGCGTGCCAGCAGCCATCCTCATGTCCAACTTTCAAGCCTCTCTTAGGATATTGATCAGGCAGACAACCGATTTGGTGAAAATTATCAATGAGCTTAATCTTCAGATATTGAGGAATGCCAATGGAGAGAACTTCATTACCTTTTTTGTTGCTATCTACGACCAAAAGGAAAGAACAATGGCTTATGTGAATGGAGGACATAACCCCCCTATATTGATTGATAATGCACAGGAATCCATAAAGTTATTAGAAAAGGGTACGACCATATTGGGCATTTTTCATCCTCTTCCGTTTCTACATGTCGGAAAGGTAAAGGACTTAAGCGACTTTTTGTTTTTTGCTTATACCGATGGGCTTACTGAAACCCATAATGATAGGGATGAGGAGTTTTCGGTAGAAAAAATAAAAGAGATATTGGTCGGTTCTCAAGACCAGGATTTAAAGGCAATCCACCAACAAATCTTATCTGCTTTGGATTTGCATAAAGGGAAAAACATGTATAAGGATGATATCACCATGCTTTCCTGTAAAGTCGATATGATATCTTAGACATAAGATAAAGCTCGTAACGCCTAGTCTTTGGAAGTACAAGCCGAACCCTAATCTCAGAACTTTGAACATAAAAAATGTATTGGCATAAAACCCCATATTGGTTAAAGGCATTTTACCCTGGACTTACATGGCACAAGAGCAGACATGAAAAGAAGCTATACCTGACTTTTGATGATGGCCCTATACCTATAGTGACGGAGTATGTATTGGAGCAGCTGCAGAAATATGGTGCTAAAGCTACTTTTTTCTGCGTGGGGGACAATATTGCCAAACATCCCTATGTGTTTCTAAAGATCGTTGATCAAGGGCATCGGATTGGCAATCATACTTTTAACCATATAAAAGGATGGAAAACGAAAGATGAAGCGTACTATGAGAATATAGAGCAATGTGACGAGATCCTGGTCAAAAGTTATAAGCACAATGACGATCCACTTTTTCGTCCGCCATATGGTAAGATCACAAGAAACCAGGTACGTCATCTGAAAAGTCGGTATGAAATCATCATGTGGGATGTGCTTTCAGGAGATTTTGATGCTAAACTCAACCCTGAAACTTGTTTGAAAAAGACAATAAAAGCCACAAGAAATGGATCCATTGTGGTCTTTCACGATAGCTTCAAGGCTGAGAAGACGCTTCGCCATTGTTTGCCGAGGTATTTGTCACATTTTAAGGAAAAGGGCTATACTTTCGAAGCATTATGAGTTTTGTCGTTTACGTCCTGGCTTTCCTCTTGTTTCTCCCCGTTTTGGTCAATTTGGTTTTATTGATTAAATGGACTTTTCCGAATAAAGTATTCATGCAAAAGCGGGCAATCCGACCCAAAGTGTCTGTTTTAGTGGCTGCACGAAACGAAGAGGGCAATATAGCACGATGTATTGAAAGCCTTATCGCACTTAACTACCCTTCATCGCTGGTAGAAATCCTTGTCGGGGATGACGGTTCGGAGGATGATACCTTTGTAAAAGCCAGTAGTTTTTTATCAGAGCATCCAAATTTAAAGGTCTACAGGATTACTAAAAACATACCCGGGCAGCTGGGAAAAGCCAATGTGCTGGCACAGCTTGCTTCTAATGCCCAAGGTGAATTCCTGTTCTTTACCGATGCAGATATCCGTGTGCCGGCCGATTGGATAGATGGGATGCTGGAAGGATTTTATCCTGAAGTCGGTCTTGTGTCTGGCGTTACCGCTATATCGGGTACTAGTTTTTGGGAGCAGTGCCAACGTGTAGATTGGCTGTTTGCGTTAGGAATGACCAAAGTGGCCAGCGATTTAGGCTATAGTGCAACAGCAGTGGGCAATAATATGGCCGTGAGCAGAGAGGCCTATAACGCAGTGGGCGGATATGAAGCTATCCCATTTTCTGTGACGGAAGATTTCGAATTGTTAAAACAGATCAAGAAAAAGGGATTCAAAGGGAATCAATTGTTCAAAAAAAACATCTTGGCCTGGTCAGCTCCAGAGCCTCATTTACGCAGGCTATTGCACCAACGCAAAAGGTGGATGAAGGGCGCTTTTGAACTGCCTTTGCCCATAGTGACAGTCTTGGCTATCCAGGCATTGTATTTTCCTAGCCTCATTCTGGCATTTTTCATCGTTCCTTTATTAGGGCTTTTTGCGATTGCAGCCAAAGTGTTGTGTCAAAGCATTTTCATAGGGTATGCCATGTCACAGGTTGGACTTAAGGAAAATCCTATTGTTCTGTTTATGTATGAATGCTACTCTACTGCACTTTCGCTCCTTTTATTGGTGTTCTACTGCTTACCTATAAAAACGGATTGGAAAGGGAGGAAATATACATCTCTTTAACCTCCGGCCTTAGGAGTCTGGGCACTTGTCGTGATTAACCCTTAGGTTGTCGCATTTACACATTACTGCTGCTTGATATTGGTTGTATGTTTGTTGATAATCAACATCAGAAGAAATCATGACAACAAATGGCAAATTTCTAAAAGAGTTTAATGAGGCATACGCTAATAAGGACAAGGCATTCATCTTCCAAAATATAACCGATGATATCATTTGGGATATGGTAGGGGATAGGTTAATCCGGGGGAAGGAGGAATTTATACAGCATTGGGAAGAAATGGAAACGGCAGCAACCTATGCTTTAGAAATCAAGAATATCATTACACATGGAAAAATGGCCATGGTAGAGGGCAGTATGAAAATGACCGATCCTTCTGGGAAAGAAGGCATCTTTGCTTTTTGCGATGTCTACAAATTTAGTGGATTCAAAAACCTGAAAATTAAAGAAATGACCTCCTATGTGATAGCGGTGTGAGATAGTTTGTTGTAACCGTAGGAATGAAAGCAGGGCCGTAAAACTTAAAGCGTTCAAAATGAGAAGAATAATCATGTCTATGATGGTGTCGGTAGATGGTTTTGTTGAAGGAAACAATCAGGATATCCATTGGCATTTGTGGGATGAGGAAATGGGTGAATACATGATGGAATTTTTCAAAACAATAGATGCTTTCATATATGGAAGGGTCTCCTACGAGCTTATGCTCAAGTATTGGCCTTCTGAAACAGGTGAATTTGCTGATATCATGAACAAGACTCCTAAGCTGGTTTTTTCCAAAACATTGGATAAAGTAGCATGGAACGGAAGAGTAATAAATGAGGTTGTTCCAGAAGAAATGAAAGCCTTAAAACAGCTTTCAGGAAAAGATATGGTGCTTTTTGCAGGTGCAGATCTAGCTTCTACGTTTATTCAGTACGATTTGATTGATGAATACAGGCTTATTGTGAATCCCATTGTTTTGGGTAGCGGCACACCGTTTTTTAAGGATCAAAAGGAGTACCTTCATCTTAAACTTGTAGAGATAAAGCCATTTTCGTGCGGGAATGTCCTGCTTGTTTATCAAAGAGGGGATGACAGCACTGGCTAAAAAGCAATCATTGCATACAAATCCCTTTCTGAAAGCACTAATGGTTTTCGAAGATGAGATTGGCTAATGCATCAATATTTCCAATTGAGTTGCTATTGGCAATGCTGTTCGATCAACCGACTGGCTGAAGTATAGCCTAATTCATGGGCCCTTTTTAAACTCAAGCAACCTTCCGATTGGTTCTCACGGGTTATTTCGGCCAGCCCGAGCCAATAAAAGGCTTCCCCATAATTTGGGCGTGCAGCTATGGCAGCTTTCAAGTTATTTATAGCCAAGTTAAGGCTGTCCATCACGAGGAGCGTTTTCCCTTTGTTGAACAGTACCAGGGGATCCTGGTCTTCAAATTTTAAGGCAAAGTCGAAATCCTTTACAGCATCTTCATAATACTTCAAGTCGAATAAAACCGTGCCCCGGTTCACATAGATATCCTTCACGTCCGGCCTTAATTGAAGTGCTTTGTTGAAATTCATTAAAGCAGCTTCATGCTCTTCTATTCTTATGTAAGCATTGCCTCGGTTGTACCAAGGTTTGTAGTCGGTGCTGTCAATGGCTAGGGCCTTGCCATAGCTTTCTATAGCCTCTTCATAGTTGCCCAATTCGAAATAGGCCACTCCTCTGATATTATAGGCTTTAAAACTTTCTTCGTTTTTAAGTATTGCCCGATCTAGGTAAGTGATGGCCTCGGTATATTGTTCTTCTTGCATCATTTCGATGCTTTTATCGATCAGTGCTTCCTCGCTAGGGTCACAAGCCCATAACAACAAAAGGGGGAGAAACAGAAAGGTATTTTTGAATGACATGTTTATGAATTTGTGGCAAATATACAGCAAGTGTCGCTGAGATGGAATGCTTAGTTTTATTTTCGATGGATTGAAGGAGCCATTATAGCGCAAACTCCTAAAAATTAATACATTTTGAAAATGGCAGTTTAGCTAAAAAGAGGTAGAAAATATATGCAAAACCGAAAAAAGAGGCTGTCTTATGGTAAATGCTCCATTGATATGTTTTTAGGAATCATGAAAATGTTACATAAATAAGGTAAAGCCCATTTTCCGATTTTTAATGCCCTCAGCCGGAACTACATTTGTAATGTTATGTTAATCAGGTGCAATAATAGTTTGATAAAGAGTTAAAGGTTAATGGTTTTTTGTTTTAGTGGTTAATTAAGGTGAAGTAAGGCCCTCCCTAAATGCGGAGGGCTTTCTTTTTGTGTGCCGTGCATGGCAAATAACTTGACGGTGCAAGTCCGTTATGGGGGT
>CAYTTV010000014.1:30187-73353 GCA_964440915.1 uncultured Roseivirgaceae bacterium | reverse complement strand
TCCTAATTGTTTATATTAAAGATCGTTCGATGGTAGTCTTTTTGTTGGGTTACTGATAGTGTATCCCTCCGTATCATTAGGATCAAGCCGATTTTAAGCCTCAAAGCCAGCTCAAAGCCATTAGTGATTTTATTCCAAACTTGAGGAATTTGAGAAATGTATCAGGGGCACAAATCGAGAAAAAAGAGGGCGCAGATTAGCCACATTATATAAAAAATTCTCTTAAGTTCACTTTTTAATCTTTTCCCCTACTTCCTAACACAAAAAAATCACATGAGTTGTAAACCCTCCGTTACCTGTCTATGTAAAACTCAATAGCAGCATAAATTTCTTAGGTCCGGATTTTTCAGAGATCATAAGCAGTGGAAATAGTTATAATATTTCTGAGGCATCCTTTGCTGTGGGCTTTAGCAGTGTCAAATATTTTAGGAAGCAGTTTAAGGAGCAATATGGGAAATTGCCTTCCGAATTATTGAAAGAAAAGGAAAAAATACAATAGAAAAAGCATGGGGTACAACCAGAAAAAAAGCCCTGAAAATCAATCCAGGGCTTTTTGTTTTCAAGACAAGAAAGGTTATTGCTTATCTTTATTGTCATCTACTTCTTCGTATTCCACGTCTGCCACATCATCACCACCGCTGGCGTCTGATTGGGCATTCGGGTTGGCTTCTTGGCCACCCGCAGCATCTCCAGTAGCTGCATACATTTCTTGCGCAGCACCTTCCCATGCTTTGTTTAGAGCCTCCATTGCCGCATCAATGCCTGCCACATCTTGTGCACCGTGAGCGGTTTTCAGATTAGCCAAGGCATCATTCACGGCATTTTTATTGCCTTCTGAAAGCTTATCGCCATACTCTTTCATCTGCTTTTCTGTCTGGAAAATCAAAGAGTCTGCAGCATTGATCTTGTCGATCTTTTCTTTTGCTTCCTTATCTGCTTCGGCATTCGCCTGCGCTTCACTTTTCATTTTCTCGATTTCCTCGTCTGTTAAGCCTGAGGAAGCCTCGATTCTAATCTTTTGTTCTTTACCAGTACCTTTGTCCTTAGCCGACACGTTCAAGATTCCGTTGGCGTCGATATCAAAGGTCACTTCGATTTGAGGAACCCCTCTTGGCGCTGGTGGAATTCCGTCGAGGTGAAATCTACCAATCGACCGGTTATCCCTTGCCATGGACCTCTCCCCTTGAAGCACGTGTATCTCAACAGAAGGTTGACTATCAGCAGCAGTAGAGAATGTCTCAGACTTTTTAGTAGGGATAGTAGTGTTAGACTCGATCAATTTAGTGAAAACACCGCCCATGGTTTCGATACCCAAAGACAATGGCGTCACATCCAACAACAACACGTCCTTCACCTCGCCAGTAAGGACACCACCTTGAATTGCCGCACCAATGGCCACAACTTCATCAGGGTTCACACCTTTAGAAGGCTTCTTACCAAAGAACTTTTCTACTTCTTCTTGAATCTTAGGGATTCTTGTGGAACCTCCTACTAGGATCACCTCATCAATTTCAGCAGGAGAAAGTCCTGCATCTTGCAATGCTCTTTTGCATGGCTCCATTGAACGCTTCACCAAATCATCGGTCAGTTGCTCAAATTTTGCCCTGCTCAAAGTACGGACAAGGTGCTTTGGAATCCCATCAACTGGCATGATATAAGGTAAGTTGATCTCGGTGCTTGAAGAACTTGAAAGTTCTATTTTAGCTTTTTCAGCAGCTTCTTTAAGACGCTGCAAAGCCATAGGATCTTTTCTAAGATCTATATTTTCATCATTTATAAACTCTTGTGCCAACCAATTTATAATAGCAGAGTCAAAGTCATCACCACCAAGATGTACGTCACCATTGGTAGATTTTACTTCAAAGACCCCATCGCCTAGCTCAAGGATAGAAATATCAAACGTACCGCCACCTAAATCGTACACGGCAATTTTCATTTCTTGGTTCTTCTTATCAAGACCATAGGCAAGTGCCGCAGCAGTTGGCTCGTTAATGATTCTTTTCACCTCCAGACCGGCAATCTGACCGGCTTCTTTAGTAGCCTGACGTTCCGCATCATTGAAATATGCAGGAACTGTAATAACGGCCTCGGTCACACTGGTACCCAGATAATCTTCTGCCGTCGATTTCATCTTTTGCAGAATCATAGCGGAAATTTCCTGAGGTGTATATAGTCTGTCACCGATTTTTATACCCACAGTATCATTACTACCTTTTTCTAAGGCATAAGAAACATTCTTGCGCTCCTCGGCCACTTCGGAAAACTTCTTTCCCATAAACCGCTTAACAGAGCTAATAGTGTTAGTAGGGTTGGTAATAGCTTGTCGCTTTGCAGGGTCACCTACTTTTCGCTCCCCTTTTCCGTTGTCCAAGAAAGCAACAATAGATGACGTAGTTCTTCTTCCTTCGCTGTTTGGGATAACGACAGGTTCATTACCTTCCATTACCGCCACACAGGAGTTGGTTGTTCCTAAGTCAATTCCGATAATTTTTCCCATATTACTTGTATTCTAATGTTTGATCAATAATTCCAATTCTATACTGCTCCTTTATCAATGGTTATGCCAAGCCATCATTCATGACATATTGTCATAAACATGCTTATTTTGTTAGGAAAAGTACGTAACTTATAGGGAGTAATATAAGTATCCACCTAAATCTTATCTTATGAAGACTAAATCTGCCCAACAAAAACTGAACGAAAAGCAACCTTTGTTTTTCAGTATAGGATTAGTGATCGCACTGCTATTGGTTATTTCTGCTTTCGAGTGGAAGCAAGAAAAAGTACACAAACCGATAGACTTGCCTTTAGAGGACGAGGCTTATCTCCTGCCTCCGATACCCAGCACCGTTCATTCAGTCCCACCTCCTCCCCCGCCTATGGCAAAAAGGGCAGAGAAAGTGACAGCACCTCAGAAGACAACAAGTATCAAAGAAGCCATTGCTGAGATCGATCCAAAAGACTTTACGGAACCCATCACAATCGATATCATTGATCTACCGGGTCTTCCCGACGAGAAACCTGATGAAATCTTTATCGCTGCGGAAGAAATGCCTTCTTTTAAAGGGGGGCTCAAGGGCTTTTATGACTATTTCGCCAAAAGCGTACAATACCCTAAATTGGCCAAGAAAAATAATATAACAGGCACTGTGGTAGTTTCATTTGTAATCGATAGGGATGGAAGCATTACGGATATCAAAGTAATCAAGGGGATTGGCTTTGGCTTTGATGAAGAAGCCATTCGGGTACTGGAAAATGCGCCAAAATGGAATCCTGGAAAACAGCGGGGAGAACCTGTGAAGGTTTCTATGGTCTTACCCATAAAGTTTGCGCTAAAGAATTAGTTTGAATCACCTTGCTCATATAAAACCAACCTTTAAAGGCATGATAGTGGTTTCTTTAAGCCCATTGTCATGCCTTCTACCCTTTCTCCCCCTAATGGGAAAGGCAATCATTGCTTGCCGAACGCGCTCGCCACTTTAATATAAAACATAGCAACTTATTATTGGTGCATATTTCCTACCTTTGCATGCTCAAAAATCTACTGCATATGGCAATTGAACAGGAAATTGCAAAACGTCGCACCTTTGGTATTATCAGTCACCCGGATGCGGGGAAGACCACCCTTACGGAAAAATTACTACTTTTTGGTGGTGCCATACAAACCGCTGGCGCTGTTAAATCGAACAAAATCACCAAACATGCCACCTCTGACTTTATGGAGATTGAAAGGCAGCGAGGAATTTCAGTAGCTACGTCCGTGATGGGTTTTGACTATAAGGATATCAAAATAAACCTCCTTGACACCCCTGGTCACCAGGATTTTGCCGAAGACACCTTCCGAACACTGACGGCAGTAGACAGTGTCATCTTGGTGATCGATTGCGTAAAAGGCGTAGAAATTCAAACGGAAAAACTCATGGAGGTGTGTCGCATGCGCGATACCCCTGTAATTGTTTTTATCAATAAATTGGACCGGGAAGGGAGGGATCCTTACGAACTCCTAGATGAAATAGAGGAAAAACTGAACATCAAGGTGAGGCCGTTGAGCTGGCCCATCAGCATGGGTAAAACCTTCAAGGGCGTCTATAGCCTATTCCAAAAAAGCCTCTTGCTTTTCCAGTCCAACAAACAAAAGGCGATAAGAGAGGGCATTAGCATTCAGGATCTGGATGATGAGCAATTAGATAGTTTTATTGGCAAAAACGATGCGGATAGGTTGAGAGAGGATGTAGAACTGATTGATGTGGTTTACCCTCCATTTGATCATCAAGCCTATTTACAAGGCAAAGTTGCTCCAGTATTTTTTGGGTCTGCAGTCAACAACTTTGGCGTACAGGAGCTTTTGGACTGCTTTATCGAAATAGCACCATCACCGCTTCCTAGGGAGACAGAAGAAAGAGCCATATTGCCTGAAGAGAAGAAATTCTCTGGTTTTGTATTTAAGATACATGCTAACATGGATCCTAAGCATAGAAACAGAATTGCCTTCGTAAGGGTCTGTTCGGGTAAGTTTGAACGAAATCACCCCTACCATCATGTAAGGCTCGATAAAAACCTTAAATTTTCTAATGCTACCGCTTTCATGGCGCAAGACAAAGAAATTGTGGATGAGGCATGGCCTGGCGATATAGTGGGATTGTACGACACGGGCAACCTGAAAATAGGCGATACACTCACCGAAGGAGAAAAAAGCAATTTTAAAGGGATCCCTAGTTTCTCTCCAGAGCTTTTTAAAGAAGTGACTAACTTGGACGCCATGAAAACCAAGCAATTGGAAAAAGGCCTCATGCAATTGATGGATGAGGGAGTTGCTCAGTTGTTTACCTATGAAATGGGCAGCAGAAAGGTGGTCGGCACCGTAGGAGCCCTGCAATATGAAGTGATTCAATACCGCCTCAAGCATGAGTATGGCGCCACCTGCCGTTTTGACCCAATACAATTGCACAAAGCTTGTTGGATTAGCAGCAGCGACAAAAAGAAATTAAAAGAATTTATAGATTCAAAGTACCGCCATATTGCCCGGGACAAAGATGGCAAACTGGTTTTTATGGCAGAAACGAAAGCTTGGTTACAAATGGTGCAGGAAAATTTTCCGGATATTGGTTTCCATTTTACTTCTGAGTTTTAGCTCAAAGAAAGAAACTGATTTGGGCCTATAAACAACCGCCCTCTGTAACATTGACAGTTATTGATTAAATTAGAGGAAACGTAAGCGATACTAGATAAACAATTTTGGAAATGGACATTAAGAAACTGGAAAGCAATATCATTTACGAAGACAACCATTTGCTCATTGTCAATAAAGAAGCAGGAACCCTCACACAAGGCGACAAGACCGGCGACACGACCCTTATTGACCTATATAAAACTTATATAAAGGAAGTGTATGAAAAACCTGGCAATGTTTTTCTAGGCCTTGTGCACAGGCTGGACAGGCCCGTAAGCGGGATTGTCGTTCTTGCAAAGACTTCAAAAGGCTTGGAAAGGATGAATAGCTTATTCCGGACCAAAGAAGTGTACAAAACCTATTGGGCGGTTGTGAAGAGAAAGCCACCCAAAAAAACAGATAGATTGGTACATTGGCTTATAAAGGACGAGAGCCGCAATGTGACTACTGCCTATGACAAAAAAGTGGACGAGGGGAAAAAATCTGAGCTGCAATACAAATTATTGGGGATGCTAAATGACCATTATCTCCTGGAAGTACAACCGCTCACAGGCCGCCCCCACCAAATAAGGGTGCAGTTGGCCAGCATAGGCTGTCCGATTCGGGGCGATGTAAAATATGGCTTCTCTAAGCCTAATCCTGACGGCAGTATTAATCTACATGCCAAACAGTTGCGGTTTGAACATCCGATCAAAAAGACGCCCTTAATCATCAATGCCGCCCTACCAGAGAATGAGTTCTGGGAACAATTCCTCACACTGGACACTAAGAAAATCAAGGTCAAGGACCTGGATAAGCTGATTTGATACCACAGCCTGCCTAAATAAACGAAGCAGCGGTAGGGATAGAGCAGAAAACCCGCAGCGGGAAGGCCTTGTGGGCAGCCGAACTTGGAGCGATAGCCCGGCTACCGCCATAACCACCTATATCAGGGACGTACAACGTACAACAATCTTCTATTTGTTGTCTACTATCTATTATCTCTATCTACTTCCTGCTATCAATCCTCTATCTTATATGGCAAAAACTCATTCACATCTCCGCCATATTGATGCACGTCTCGAATGATGGTAGAACTGATGTGGGCTAACTCGGGAGAAGTGATGAGAAAGACGGTCTCCACGCCGTTCAAATGGCGGTTGACCTGAGAAATACTGTTTTCATATTCAAAGTCCGTTGTATTTCTCAATCCTCTCAGGATATATTTGGCTCCCAACCTGTTGGCGAGATTTGCAGTCAACTCATTGTAAACAATTACCTCCACATTGCTATGGCTTTCAAATGCTTGTTGGATGTGCCCCAGCATTTTATTTATATCAAAATACCTTTTCTTTTGACTATTATGGCCTATGGCGATGATGACTTTGTCGAATATACTCAGGCCCCTGAGCACGATATCGTAATGTCCTTTTGTGAATGGATCGAAGGAACCAGGGAAAATGGCAATTTTTTGCATAGTATTAATTTTAACAGCAACGGTTGAAACAAGGATAGTGCTCTCCTAATTCAATAAATATCCACCGCCTTGTTCAATTTCATCAGTCACATAGGTGAATACTGAATAAATCAAAATAGTTGTGGTCTTCTATCTCGTCAAAGACATACCCATAAGAAAGCAGTGGCAGTTTCCCTCCAAACGAGATATTGTAGATATAGGTTTGTAAAATCTCAAAGGTTTGGGAGTCGGCTTTAATATCTCCCCAGGCAATTACCTTGGTTCCGTACTGATCCAATTGAAGCTCATGCATCACTGCCATTACGTATTGCATCATCCGAGTTGGCAATGAAAAGGAAAAGCGATTACAATACAATAAAGCGTCGCCTTGATAGACCAGAATATTGATGGCATTTTTTTCTACCAACAGCGACATGTGCTTTTGGTGGGAAAAATCCTCATACTGCCTCAAGCCTTCAATGAGCACGCTAGTTTGATGTAGGAAATGCAAGTTTATGCCAGGATATGCCGCGGTAAAGAAAGAAATCGATGCAGCATTTGCTCCAAAGACATTGACAGACTTTGGCTTATCATGTTTATAGTAGAAAGTGCTTTCTTCTTTCAGATCAGCGTTTACGTTCAGATACGCATTCATGTTGGCTTTGGAAAATAAGGGAGAAGGAACTAGGGAGAAAAGACTGTTTTTGAAAGCGATTTTTACAGTATTCCAGAATCCTGCCTTTAAAAAATGGTGCTCTTCGTATAAAGCTTGTAATGTGTTGGCGATGCCTTCGGATTGCATGAAAGTGTAATCTTCCAAAATAAGACACCTATGCGTGTAATTGTCTGTTACGGCTACCCTAAAGTCATGGCTGCCTAATTGAAGAGACAGGTTGTAACGTTGAAGTTCGTCAACATTAAACCTGTCATCTTTTAACTTTTGATTTATAATATAATTTTCAATTGATGCATTCAAGATTTTATTCCCAATTTCCTGCTGTGGTTACTTCTGTACGAGACCCTACTCTCAACGGCCCTCTACCGGTTTTCTTTAAACGGGCTGGGTTTACAGGCTCTGGATCTCTCACCTCAAACACATCTACATTTACTCCGCCTTTGTTAATTTCATCGGCGAATATGTCAAATTTCTTAGAGTCATTTCCTGGGATATAAGGCAACCTTTCCAAGTTGAAGTTAGGATATTTCTGTGGAGAAAATAAAGAGTCCATAACGGGTACTGATCCTAATGTGTCAATGGAGACTACAACGCTATCCGCACCATAATCCAACGTGATGATATGCTCTCTTCTTTGGGTAATGTATATGTTTCCTGTGTCGATAAAGCTGATCAGCTTGTCCCAGTCGCTCGTATAGTTGCCATTTGCAGCCTGGTAGGCAACTTGAGCATCCCTGATCATTTTCAACTTGTCAATAATATTACTTTCGATTGTTGCAATTCTTTTCTCTTCATTAATATCAGTTCGGATACTCTGTACCAAAAAAAAGGCAAGGCCAATGCTGATCACCACAAAAACGATTGTTAGGATTTTAGTCAAATTCATTTGAATATTGTTAGGGTTTTAATGCTATATGTTCAAGGATATCCTAATCCCTATATGAAATTTAAATAGAAAAAGCTGTTTGGCTTTTTTTAACTGCAATTATAAAAATAAAATTGTGTAAAACATAATCCAAATATCGGCTATTTTTAAGAAAAACCTAATATTATCATAGTGATTTTAAGAATGCTGACAGGGTTAGTACGTTCATATCTGATAGTATCCGTCTCTTCTTATTATATCTTCGATATGTCCGATGCCGTGAAAAGCTTTGTGCACACCTTTGGCGGGGATCTGTGCAATTTCTTCTAGCGACATATAGTTTACTTGGTTTATGATTTGATATTCATCTTCCATCTCAGGGTCCTTTCCTATAATCAATTCTCCACCTATGGCCTTTACCTCAAAAAACAATTCTATAGCATGAAAGGGAGGCCTGAGCAGTTCGCACGCAAATAAAAAGTCTTTGACTTCAATTTCGAGTCCCGTTTCTTCCAGAAATTCCCTTTTAAGGTTCTCTGGAGCCGAAAGGCCATATTCCATGCCCCCTCCAGGAGGCGACCACAAAAAGCCTAGTTCACCAAAACCCACATGTTTTACCATGAGCAAAGTGTCATCTTTTTGCAAGATGCCTGTTACCCTTGTGCGCAGGTGGTGGCCATATTGTTTAATCACTTCTTCCGACAGCATAATTTATCTGTATTGCCATTGATTCGCAAAGAAAGGAATAATAATGCGATATTGCATTTTGTTTTCAATAATTCGAGCTTTCAGCACACATACTTTGGCAAAACCATCTGAAATAATAGAAAAGCGATTTTCCTTTACGCCTACTATAGGACAAAGGCAGTTTTTCAAACTTTTGGACAAATTTGTGCTTGACCAAGTCCCTTGTATGCTTTTAAGGGGATATGCAGGAACGGGCAAGACTTCGGTCATCAGTGCCTTGGTGAAAGCATTGCCCTTTTTTAACCGCAAATCGATGTTGCTGGCGCCCACGGGAAGGGCCGCCAAGGTAATGAGCCTCTATGCTGAAAAGTCGGCTTTTACTATCCATAAGGTGATCTATAGTCAAGTGGCTTCTCCTGATTCCGAATCGCTGGAGTTCAAAAGACAAAAAAATTATAGCAAAGGCACCATATTTATCGTCGATGAGGCCTCCATGCTTACCGATGAGGCCGACTTTGGCAAGACTGGACTGTTGACCGACCTTTTCCGGTACGTTTATGAAGACCCCTCCAACCAGTTGATTCTGGTAGGGGACAATGCCCAGCTTCCACCTGTGGGAAAAGAAAACAGCCCAGCTTTGTCAAGAGAGCACTTGATGTCTGCATTTAAGAAGGAGGTGATGGAAATTCAATTGACCGAAGTTGTGCGTCAAGAAAGCCAATCGGGTATATTGGACAACGCCACCAGCTTGCGCAATTTGTTGGACAGGAAACAGTTCGATATAAAATTCAATACTGCCCCATATAAAGACATATTCCGGATGACGTCCGAAAAGTTGGAAGATGGCCTCCGCTATGCTTATGATAAATATGGCGTTGAAAATACTACCATTATCTGCCGATCCAATAGGAATGCAGTACAGTACAACCACTTCATCAGAAGGAACATCCACTTTAGCGAGAATGAGATCGAAGCAGGAGACTTCCTTATGATTGTGAAAAACAACTATCACTATCAGCCGTCTGATACAAAAGCAGGTTTCTTGGCCAATGGCGATTTTGTAGAAGTGGTAAAAATAGTGCGATTTGAGGAGATGTATGGGCACAATTTTGCCGACCTGGTATTGCGCCTCACCGATTACCCCAGCCAAGAGCCTTTTGAAGCAAAAGTTATTTTAGATACACTTCATAGCTACACACCCTCATTGGCGTCAGAGGAGTTTGCAAAACTTTATCAAGCGGTAAGAGAAGACTATGTACACGCCGACATCCGCTCGCCCAAAGAAATGAAGGAAAAACTGAAACAAGATCCTTATCTCAATGCTTTACAGATAAAGTTCGCCTATGCGCTCACCTGCCACAAAAGCCAGGGAGGGCAATGGAATGCCGTGTTTGTGGATCAGGGATACCTGGTTGACGAAATGGTGGATCGGTCCTATGTGCGATGGCTGTACACCGCCGTCACGCGTGCCACAGACGAATTGTTTTTAGTTAATTTTAATCCGAATTTCTTTTGTTAATGTTTTGTTATAAATTTAATCCTTCGGAAACAGGCAAGATTATTGTTAACCGATAAGGGATCATTTTAAAATTAAACCAATATATTATGAAAAAAATATCTGTCTTCATCTTTGGGTTATTGATGGCCACTTCTTTGTCTGTGTTTGCACAAAATGCTGAAAACACTGCCTCTGGCCCCGAAATTACTTTTAATGAAGCTTCCTATGACTTTGGCGACATCAAGCAGGGAGATAAAGTTGAGCATACCTTCACTTTCAAAAACACCGGTACAGAGCCTTTGATCCTGTCAAATGTGCTTACCACCTGCGGCTGTACAGCTTCAGACTGGCCAAGGGACCCCATTGCCCCTGGCAAGGAATCCTCTATCACCGTAAAATTCAACAGTGCTGGAAAAATGGGCAGACAAAACAAAGTGGTGACTATCGTATCCAATGCAACTAACTCCCAAGAAAGAGTGCGGATCATCACCAATATTCTCCCCAACTCAGGTAAGGCTGATTCCAATTCTTAAGCTACAACCCTATACAATATAAAAGGCCCAGAGAGATCAGGGCTTTTTTTATGCTAAAGCTGAAGTACGGATCGAAATATTTGGGCGGTGGCCGGGCTATCGTTTCAAGTCCGGCCACTCGCCAACCCTCCCACTGCGGGCTTTCCACTCTATCCCTACCGCTACTGCGTTATCCTCTGTATTGGTAGTAGGTAAGACTTTTTAGGCATCAAATGAGAATAGTTATGCCATGCATAAGCCTAACGAACCTGTATTTGGAACAATCCTCTGGATACGGTAGCTTTAAGAATATTCCGTTTTAATGTCACCTCAAGAATAAATAAATGAATATTTTACTCAAATGTTTTCCCATAATCATTGTAATTGTAATGAGTTCCAATGCTTGGGCTCAGAAAATAAGAGTATCTACAGGTAATCTTAATTTTCTAAAAGATCAAAAAATGCTCAACATTGAATATTCATATGAAAATATGGGGATCGGACGATATGACCTAGAGGAAGATTATATCATCGATAAAGTCATCGGTTATAATGATAAAGAACCTGGGAAAGGAGATGAATGGTTGAAAAACTGGACAGATGCTAAAGAAGAAGTATTTGGCCCAACGTTTAAGGAATCGCTCATGAAAGAATTGAGAAAAGCCGATATTTCCATTGAGGAGGATTCTGCTGCTATATACACCCTTGTTCTCAAAACCACTTTCATTGAACCAGGCTTTGATGTAGGGGTAATGAGTAAAAAAGCAAATGCAAAATATGAGGTAATGTTTATAAAAAATGAGAACAAGGAAGTCATGGCAACATTGAATGTTTTCGCTTTTCTTGCGGCAGGAGGAATAGGATATGACTTTAATACCATAAAGGCAATAGAGAAAGTTTATGCAAAAGCAGGTACAGGCCTTGGAGAATATTTAACGAAAAAGCATTTAAGAAAATAACCTGATGCGTATCCTTCAAAAAGGTTAAAATTGCTATAACCTACTTTTTGCCAAACACCTTTTTGAACTTATCCATAATGCTTTGCCCCTCTTGCTCCTTCTCCGTTCCAATAAGAAAGCCGTAAGGCTGTAGCGCAGGCACATGGTCGCAAACGATCTTGGCGATACCAAGCAGGGGCAGTGCCAAAAACATGCCTGCCGCACCCCATATTGCCTCTCCCAACACAAGCGCCAAGATGGTAAACAATGGGTTTATACTGACCTGCTTACCGACTATTAACGGTTCAAGTATATAGCTCTGGACGAACTGGATGATCCCATAGGTAATGAGGACACCAATGACAATACTGCTGCCTCCACCCTGTACCAAAACGGCCAGGAGCGTGATACTGGTACCGATGATGTTGCCAATGAAAGGAATAATTTCCAAGGACCCACATAAAATTGCAAAAAAGATGGCATTCTCTACCCCCACAATGCTGAAACCAATGCTATACAGAACCCACAACATCACGATCATGGCTCCTAACCCTCCTAGGTATTTCTGTATGACTTTGGCGGATTGGTGTATTATGGCTATGGCATTTTCTTTCTCACCTTCAGGCACAAGCCTCAGGATGAATTTCTTGATATGCGTCCTGGAATATAGCAGTAAAAACATGTAAACAACGATAATGACAGTATTGATGAGGCCGGTCAGGAGAGCTCCAGGTATGGCAGAATCCTTGCCCTGTTCTTGGATCATCTTCTTCTGTTCCGTTTGAGTGATCCCCAACTTCTCATTTACCCACTGCATTACAGAAGTGGCCATAGACGAGATGCGCTCTTTCATCTGAGACATATTATCCATGATATTGTTTATCTGGAGAGATAGAACAAAAATGACAATACAAATAATAAGAATAAGTGAAAGAACAGAGAGTAGAGAAGACAAGCCTCTATTGAGGCCTTTTCTCTCGAGATAGTTGCTTTCTCCAGTAAGCAATAGTGCCAGTACAGCCGCTAGCACTACAGGAATAAGAAACCCGCGAGCAAAATATAGGCCTGCTGCAGAAAGAAAAATTAAGAGGAGCAAGTACACAGTGCGTTGGAGATTTTTCATAAGCCTGGGAGTAAGTCAGGATTACATAACTAAGAAAGCAGGGCATTTTGTTTTGAAGTCCGCCTGCGTTGATTACTCATCTTCTTCCAAAAGTATCCTTAATTTCTCCAAAGACCTTTGATTGCGGTGCAGTTGTATGTTGTCAACAATGTTTTGCTTTTCCAGCGAAGTCAAGTGCCAGCTCAAAGAGGCTCTTTCTATTTGCTTGCGCTCAGGGGTTGCTTGACCATCGTTTTGGGGAGAAAGAGGTTGACGTTCGAAAAGTGTGCCTGTAATATACTCCAAGTCAACGCGGTAAAGAGGCCCTTTAAACCAAAGGTGGGCGAGCTTTATCTGATCGTCATTGTTAATGTCCTGAATATTTGTCCAATTGTTGTACAAACTCCCAATGGGGGTAATGATCTTTTCAAAAAGCGAGGGCGCAGGCTTTTTTTCTACGGTGGCATTCTTCTCTGAATCCCTTACAGAAAGTATAATGACGCCGGAAGTGTTCTCCGCTATCCAGTCTTTGAAAACAGATAGGAAGCCAAGGGCATCGGTTATCCCAAAGTTGTCAGAGATGCCTGCATCCATAATCTCAATCGGTGGATCTGAAGGCAAGGTAATATTAGGTGTAACATACGGGAATGTGGCATTCATCCTCAGGGCAGTGAGAAAGTGCAGACTATCAGGCGTGTTTTCTTTGAACAAATATCTGAAGTCTACTCCTTTGATTTTTTGTGAAGCATAGTTGTCTTCCGTGCCCGATGCCAGATTCATATAGGAAACATGTTGTGCAGAGATGAAGAGCTTTCTGCCATCATTCACGATAGTAGGCGCCATGATCATCATGGGTATCATGCTCTCTTTTTCGAAATGAGCATAATCGCCGATGCTTTTGTGGAGCATACCGTCAGTATTTTTGTTCAGAAGGTTTTCAAAGGCGTATCCTCGATCCTTGGGATATCGCTGTCCTTTATATTCAAAGTGTTGATACCGGATAAACAAGTCATTGACGACCAGTGAAAAAATAATGGGGTTCAATAGGTCTTGGGCAATATTATCCAAATATTCTGGTGAATAAAGATCGATGGGCTCTCCTAGTTGTTTTCTCAAATAGAGCTCACGAAAATAACTTGCACCAATGAGCCCGCCTGAAGCTCCCGTCATCAGTATGGTATTGCGCATCACTTGGCCGTTGGTCGCACTGTCAGCCGCTTGAAGGGATTTCAGTGCCCATAAGGCTGCCCTTTGCCCACCTCCACTAGAGCAGATGAATATCATCTTAGGCTTTTTCTCTGCAGGGAATTTACTTTTCCAGTTTTCTAAAAGGGCCAATGTGACTTCCTTGTCCTTTTGATGGTTTTCTTCACTGTTCAGCCTAATGATACTAGCGAGCGAGTATTCAGCTTTTTCGCTTGCATAGCTGAGGCCGTAAGCTTGGTATGTTTTGGTGATGATTTCCTCTTTTACCAATAAGTTGAGTGCCAGGACAAAAAACAGTGCTGCCGGTATGGCCCAGCTTTTGAACCAGTAGGAAACCGCCCCCACCATCATGAGAAAAATCGTGAGAAGCAAGACGCCACTGGCGGCGGCCGGGATTTGGAAAATGGGATTCTCTCTAAACACGCCTAATAGCAAAAGGCCTACCAAGGCAAGTAGCTCTATGACGACAGAATTAAGATGGTTCTGATCGAACACTTTAAGGATAGAAGCTCTGTCAATATGCTTGACGTAAAGCGGAGGCTTTTTTATACGAAAAGAAGCATCAAAATAATAGTCTATCCGAATGCCTTCCTGTTTTGCGCTTTTATAGCGATCCATGGCCTTGTTCCTGGCCATAGGTGTTTTCTTTATCCTACGGTCCACATTGGAGGCAAGAATCTTGAAGATGTCTTTATTGGTGAATCGAAAGTACCCAAATAGGAAGGTGAACATGGCAAAACAGCCCGAAAGCAAACCGCTTATCTTTTCCCATATACGATGAAAATCGCTCGGTTCGTTGTTGATCTGAAACCGGAAAAGGCAAGTGATATATACAATAAGGAAGATGGTGGGAATAATGGCATTATTGATACTGAATTGCGTAAAAGGCCTCGGCAAAACACCTAAAAAACTGAACTTTGGGCCATCTATAATATAACAGGTGATGTGGAATGCCATGATAAAGCCACCTAACGATACCCCTATTATAAAAAAACTCCAGAAGTTTACTTCCTTAATGTATTCAGCGTCTAAAAATAAATAAGGAATGCCCAGCACTTTGCCAAAGTGGCCTGTTATCATGGCAAAAAGGAGCAGCCAGCATAACAGCAATACCAAATTACTTCGAAAATGGTTGAGCAGTAGTTGAAAGGGAAAGGAATAGAAAATGCGCTCAATAGCACGAAGGCCAAAAGGTACTAATCTTGGCTCGCTTCTCCTATTTTCCTTTTTCCTTCGCAATCCGCGGCTTTTTGACTTGACCCTCACACGAATGCTTTTATATGGTTTAACTTGAACGGTCGTATAGGAGCATCCTAACGTCTGGATCCTGAATATAGCTCATATTCTAATAACCTGCTGTCAATTTTGCCATTCAAAAACTCTATTCTTCTTTTCGTCCTTAGCCCTATGTGTTTAGCCAGGTTCAGATTTCCTGTAAAGATATAACCTGTATACCCTTTACATTTCTGTTTGAAAAAATCACCAATGCTTTTATAAGTTTCTTCAAGCGCCTTCTCTTCCCCCAAGCGCTCTCCGTATTCTGGATTGAGAAAAACTACGCCTTCGCCATCAGGGATAGAAGTTTCTGTAAAATCACATACTTCAAAATCAATCAAGTTTGATACTCCCGCCATTTCAGCATTTTTTTGGGCTGCACCAATTGCTTCTCTGCTGATATCTGTAGCAATGATTTTCCCTTTGAAACTATGCGGCTGAAGGGCCTCTGCTTCTGCTTTCACGGCTTCCCATTCTGCTTTTTTATAGGGAAGAATATGCATAAAACCGTAGTTGTCACGAAACAGGCCAGGTGCTTTTTTTGAAGCTATTAAAGCAGCTTCTATAGCCAGTGTGCCACTGCCGCACATAGGGTTCACAAAGTGTTTGTCGGGATTCCAGTTTGTGCTCAAAATGGTAGCAGCAGCCAGCGACTCTATCATAGGAGCCGTTAGCGGGATTTTCCTGTAGCCGTGTTTGGCAATGGTTTCTCCAGATGTATCTACATAGAGCTGGCATTGGTCCAGCTTCCAATGGAGGAATATGGCCGTTTTGTCCCTGTCTGGACCAGAATCTGGCCGTTTCTTCCTTCTTTCATAAAGACGGTCTACAATAGCGTCTTTGGTTTTTAGGTTGGGGAAGCGAGAGTCTACGATATAGTCATTTTTGGCATAGGAGCTTACGCTGATGTAGCCTGCAGGATCTATCCATTTCTCCCAGGCAATTTCCTTTACAGCATCATATAGTTTGTCAGGGTGGTTGGCGGTAAAGGATTTTATCAAAAACAGGACCCTTGTGGCTGTGCGAAGGTACATGTTTAAGCGCATGGTGTCTTGAAGAGAGCCTTCTGTCTCTACGCCCATACGGTCGACAGCCTTAACGGGATAACCGAGTGCTTTAACTTCCTCTGCCAATATTGGGCTTATTCTTTGTGCGCAGGTGATGAGTATTTTGTTCTTTTCCATATTTGACGGCAAATTAATCAATATGGCGCAAAGGTCAGCATGTTTGCCCAAAGCACATAAATTTTTTTAGGCATATGAAGAGATGTCAGATAATTGATTCCCCATTTTAATAACAAGGCCAGGAAAACTTTTGCGGGAGTGTGCTGCTAAATTACCGAAGCCTGTTATATTTGGGATGTAACAAGTAACCTATTACGCTATGACTTATATACCCCGATCCGACCGGTACAGCCATATGGAATATCGCCGATGCGGCAAAAGTGGCCTGAAACTGCCCGCTTTATCGCTTGGCTTATGGCATAACTTTGGAGGCGTAGACACGCTTGAAAATGCACGTGACATCCTGCACACGGCATTTGACAATGGCATTACCCACTTCGATTTAGCGAATAATTATGGCCCTCCTCCTGGTTCTGCAGAAGAAAACTTCGGATTGATGCTGGAAAAGGACTTTAAGGGCTATCGTGACGAGCTGATTATTTCTTCTAAAGCGGGCTATACGATGTGGGAAGGCCCTTATGGCGACTGGGGTTCTAAAAAATACCTGGTGGCGAGCCTTGACCAGAGCTTGCGACGCATGAAACTGGATTATGTAGACATTTTCTATCACCATAGGCCAGACCCAGAAACGCCACTCGAAGAAACCATGGGCGCACTTGACTTGATCGTGCGGCAAGGGAAAGCTTTATATGTTGGTATTTCTAATTATAGTGCAGAGCAGACGCGCAAGGCAACTGAGCTTTTGGAGAATATGGGAACCCCTTGTATCATTCACCAGCCCAAGTATTCTATGTTTGAACGGTGGGTAGAAGGAGGTTTGTTGGATGTGTTGGCAGAAAAAGGCGTAGGGTGCATCCCATTTTCACCTTTGGCGCAGGGCATGCTCACCGATAAATACCTGAAAGGAATCCCTTCAGATTCGCGCGCCGCTAAAGCGCATGGGTTTTTGAAGGAAGAGAGTATCACAGAGGAAAGTCTGGGAAAAATTCGTCGCTTGAATACGTTGGCCCAAGAACGTGGACAGTCCTTGGCGCAGATGGCACTGGCCTGGCTGCTGAAAGATGATCGCATTACCTCTGTTTTGCTAGGAGTGAGCCGGTCGAGCCAACTTATAGAATCATTGAAATGCTTGGAGAATACTCATTTCAATGTGGAAGAACTGGCTGCTATAGAGAAGATTCTGGAATAGTTTAGAAGGCAGGGGGCGGTGAGGCTACTAAGGCTGGAATAAACGTAGGAGCGCCCCTGATAGCAACAGAAACCCCGCTATGGGCTGGGTTATTTAAGGAGGTGCATCTGCTGTAGCAAATAAACAGCTGGCAATGGACAAGCAGTGCGAGGGGCGGAGTTGTAGTGGATAGCAGGAGGTGGCGCCCAAATCCATTTTGAGTTTTTTTGTGCAGAGTATAGTATTTACTTTGTATATTTCTAATGCTTTCGAAGTAAAATACTGCAATGCGATTGATGAATAAACGCCTAAAGGAGGTAAGTACGCTGGATATATATCAAAACCGGTCTACACTGAAATATGGGGTGCTCATAGTTTCTTTGATAATTGGGACGGCCTCTATATACTATACCGATCGGCTGGTGGACGATTTGAAGGAACGGGAAAAAGAGCTGATCCAACTATATGCCAATACTTTGGAATATGCTGCCAACGAGAACAATAGTGATAACCTGATTTTTATCTTTCAGGAAATCATCGTAGCCAACAACACCATTCCGGTGATTTCTACCGATGCCCAGGGCAATCCGACTTTGGACAAGAACGTGGCCCTGCCAGAAGGTGTTTCCGAAAAGGAGCGTGAGCAACTGTTGCGCAGAGAGCTGAAGATAATGCAAGAAGAGCACGAGCCTATAGAGATAACTTTGCGTTACTCGAATGGTGAGGTGTACGATTATCAATATGTTTATTATAAGAACTCCTATCTGCTGAGGCAGTTGCAGTACTATCCTTATGTGCAATTGACGGTGATTGCAGTATTTGGGGTGTTGGCCTATATCGCATTCAGCTATTCCAAAACTGCCGAACAGAATAGGGTATGGGTAGGATTGGCCAAGGAAACTGCGCACCAATTGGGCACACCGTTGTCGTCGCTGATGGCCTGGGTCGAGTATTTCAAGTCTGAACCTAAGCTGGCCGAAATAGGGATCACGGATGAACTTGGGAAGGATATTAAAAAACTGGAAATGATCACAGCCCGGTTTTCCAATATTGGATCGGTGCCGATTCTGAAGGAGGAACCTTTGCTTGAGGTGATTCAAGCTACGATAAGCTATCTACAGCCCAGGATTTCGACTAAGGTGCGCATAGAAGTGCATGAAGAATCACCCGGAATTACGGCTTCAATCAACAAGCCGCTGTTTGATTGGGTGATTGAAAACCTGTGTAAAAACGCAGTAGATGCCATGAGCGGCATAGGGAAAATAGATGTGAACATCTCTAAAGGCAGTGAAGGGAAGGTGTTTATAGATGTGACCGACAATGGCAAAGGGATGAGCAAATCGAATTTGAAGCGCGTCTTTCAACCTGGATTTACTACAAAGAAAAGAGGCTGGGGCTTGGGCCTTACTTTGGTAAAGAGAATAGTTGAGAATTATCATAAGGGTAAAATCGTGGTGAAATCGTCGGTGATGGACGAAGGCACTACCTTTAGAATCGTCCTGAAAACATAGAAAAGCAGCGATGTTTGGATTCAGTCGGTTGCTGATGTTAAAAACATTTGAACAAGGTATTTAAAAATCATTTTTACTTTTGTATAAGATGACGGAAAAGCCTACTTTTGCACTTCGAAATCAAACACGCTGATAAACCTTTCACAAAAAGTTAAACAATGGCAAATATTGGTAGAGTCACTCAGGTAATTGGTCCGGTTGTAGACGTAAGTTTTGATGGGGAGGGAGCCAAATTACCAAATATTCTAGATGCATTAGTTATCACCAAAGACAACGGCCAGAAGATCGTTTTGGAGTGTCAACAACACTTGGGCGAAGATAGAGTAAGAACAATCGCCATGGATGGTACCGAAGGATTAGTACGGAACATGGAGGTGGTTGATACCGGTTCTCCTATCAGAATGCCAGTGGGCGATGACATCAAAGGAAGGCTTTTCAATGTAGTGGGTGAGGCCATCGACGGAATCTCTCAACCTAAGGGAGAGAAATCGCTGCCTATCCACAGAGACGCACCTAAATTTGAGGAACTCTCTACCAGTACCGAGGTATTGTTTACCGGAATCAAGGTAATCGACCTGTTGGAGCCTTATGTGAAAGGAGGAAAAATTGGTCTTTTCGGTGGTGCAGGAGTTGGTAAAACAGTATTGATCATGGAGTTGATCAACAACATTGCCAAAGCCTACTCCGGAATGTCAGTTTTTGCAGGTGTTGGTGAGCGTACACGTGAAGGAAACGACCTGTTGCGAGAAATGATCGAATCAGGTGTTATTAAATATGGCGATGATTTTGTCGAGTCGCTTGAGAAAGGTAATTGGGATTTGGCGAAGGTAGACAAGAAAGAACTTGAGAACTCGCAGGCCACTTTGGTGTTTGGCCAAATGAACGAACCTCCAGGTGCGAGGGCGAGGGTGGCACTTTCAGGTCTTACAATCGCCGAGTACTTTAGAGATGGCGATGGTCAGGGCAAAGGAAACGATATCCTGTTCTTTATCGACAACATATTCCGATTTACCCAAGCAGGATCTGAGGTTTCGGCACTTTTGGGTAGGATGCCTTCTGCTGTGGGCTACCAGCCTACTTTGGCTACTGAAATGGGTGCCATGCAGGAGCGAATCACTTCTACAAAGCGTGGCTCAATTACATCTGTACAAGCGGTATACGTACCTGCCGATGACTTGACTGACCCAGCTCCGGCAACAACTTTTGCCCACTTGGATGCTACAACAGTACTTTCAAGAAAAATTTCTGAGTTGGGTATCTACCCTGCGGTGGATCCACTTGATTCTACATCAAGAATATTGAGCGCTGAGGTATTGGGAGACGAGCACTACAACACCGCACAGCGTGTAAAAGAAATATTGCAGCGTTATAAAGAACTACAAGATATCATTGCCATTCTGGGTATGGACGAGCTTTCTGAAGAAGACAAGCAAACGGTACACCGTGCCAGAAGGGTGCAGCGGTTCTTGTCGCAGCCTTTCCACGTAGCAGAGCAGTTCACGGGCCTCAAGGGCGTACTCGTGGACATTAAAGATACCATAAGAGGTTTCAACATGATCATAGATGGAGAACTTGACCATCTTCCAGAAGCTGCGTTTAACCTTGTAGGAGGTATTGAGGACGCCATTGCAAAAGGAGAAAGATTGGTTGCCGAAGCAAAGTAATGATCGATTATTGAATGTGCCCGTATTGGAGGCACATTCATTTAATTGGTACATTATTCAATTGGTGCATTAACAGTTACAACTATGCTTTTAGAAATAATCACACCGGATCGAACCGTCTTTCAAGGAGAAGTGGAATCAGCTACCTTCCCCGGTAGCAAAGGCTCTTTTCAGGTATTAGAAAATCATGCTCCTCTCATCAGTTCATTGGGCAAGGGTACGGTCGTATACCGAAACAAATCAGGGGAGTTTAAGCTAGAAATAGATGGCGGTGTGGTAGAAGTTCTTAAGAACAAAGTGATACTGCTGGCCGAATCCGTTCTATCTCCTGCTTAAAAAGCTTATCAATATATTAACTGTTCTTCTTCATCACAGGGCACACCCATCCCGTGATTGTTGTTTTTTATTGGCAAAAACCTTATTGGATGATGAACTGCCAGAATAGGTCCTTAAAAACAAAGACCTTTGATAGGTGGTAATAGATTCTCCTTTTCTTTTTTTATGGCAGCCCTTCGTTAACAGGCGTGTCCTTAGTGGATCAATGCACCATTTTTTAGCCTCATCAATCCCGGGTCTTTCTGATGGCTTGGCTCAATAACAGGAATATTTCATAGACTAGCCTAATCAGCAAACGTAGAAAATTGGCTCAAAAAGCCATGATTGGGATACCTATCGGCAAAGGACACCCTTGCTATTGGTAATGGGGTTAATGATTGGCAACTACAGACCCCTAACGGACTTTCACCGTCAGGTTATCGCCATGCACGGCACACTCAAAACAAAAAGGGGAAGCTAAACTTCCCCTTTTGCATATATAACATGCTTAAAATTAGTTAGACTCAGGTCTTAACTTCCTTACTTGTTGGCCTGTTTGCCACAATTCAGAATCTCTGATTTCTTTAAGCTCTTTCTCAAGGTTGGCCCTGTAGTCAGGCTTTTGACCTGCTTTAATTACCACTTCAGCCTCTTTTCCAGATGCAACTCTTGAATAAAGTTCTTCAAAAACTGGCGTTGTAGCTTCTCTGAATTTATGTCTCCAATCCAAAGCCCCTCTTTGAGCAGTTACTGAAGTATTAGCATACATCCAATCCATTCCATTCTCAGCCACCAAAGGCATCAAGCTTTGCGTAAGCTCTTCCACAGTCTCATTGAATGCCTCTGAAGGAGAGTGGCCATTCTTTCTCAATACATTGTACTGGGCCTCAAATAGGCCTGCCAATGCGCCCATAAGGATACCTCTTTCACCAGTAAGGTCAGAGAATACTTCTTTTTTGAAGTCAGTTTCAAAAAGATAACCTGAACCTACACCGATACCCAAAGATACTACTCGGTCTTTTGCTTTGCCGGTTGCATCCTGAAATATAGCATAGCTTGAGTTAAGTCCTTTCCCTTCCAAGAATAATCTTCTCAAAGAAGTGCCAGAACCTTTTGGTGCTACTAAGATTACATCTACATCTGCTGGAGGTATAATACCGGTCTGGTCTTTATAAGTGATCCCAAAACCATGTGAAAAGTAAAGTGCTTTTCCAGGCGTAAGGTATTTCTTAATTGTGGGCCACTGGGCAATTTGTCCTGCATCAGACAAAAGATATTGGATGATAGTCGCTTTTTCACATGCCTCTTCGATATCAAAAAGGTCTTTACCTTCTACCCAACCATCAGCTTGTGCCCTGTCCCAGGATTTTGAGTTTTTACGTTGTCCAACGATTACATTAAATCCGTTGTCTTTAAGGTTGAGCGACTGGCCTGGGCCTTGCACGCCGTAACCAATTATTGCAATCGTTTCATTTTTTAATGTCTCTCTTGCTTTCTCTAAGGGAAACTCCTCCCTTGTCACCACGTTTTCCTCAACACCTCCAAAATTAATCTTAGCCATATTTATAAGTTTGATTGTTTTGATTATTAAAAAGTAAAATTAATAATTATTTATGCATTTGCCTCTTCTAGTTCTTCCATATATGCAGAAAAAGCTTTAGCGTATTTTGTAATCGATACTCTACCTGATCGTACAAACTCTAAAACACCGAAGGGCTGAAGCTTATTTAACAAGTCTTGGGTTTCATCCTCATGCCCTGCCTTTTCCACCACAATATATTCTGGAGAAATAGTCAGGATGCGGGCATGGTTATCTCTAATGATAGCGTCCAAATCGCCTTGCATGGAAAGGTCCTTTACAGCCACCTTGTACAATGCTATTTCCTGATAAATAGTATCCTCATCGCTATGATAGAAAGCCTTAAGCACTTCCACTTGCTTTTCTATTTGCTTCACCAGCTTCTGCACCTGCACTTCCTTTTCTTTGATAACGATGGTGAATCGGTGTATGCCAGGAATCTCAGACTCCGAAACAGTTATGCTTTCGATATTTATATGTCTTCTAGAAAGAATAAGCGTGATCCGGCTTAACAGACCTACTTGATTTTCTGTAAAAACCAACAGCGTGAAATTATTTGCTTCCATGTTTTTATTTGTCTATTTCAATCTTATTTCAGACACACATGTGCCTGCCGCAACCATAGGGAATACATTTTCTTCCTTTTCTACTACCACTTCCAAAAGGAATGGTCCTTTATGATCCAGCATCCTGCCGACCGCTTCATCGAGTCCTTCTCTTGCCACCACTTTCTCCGCTTGTATACCAAAGGCCTGTGCAATACCAACAAAGTTGGGGTTAGTCATTTCAGTAAAAGAATACCGCTTCTCAAAGAACAACTGCTGCCACTGCCTCACCATTCCCAAGAAGTTGTTGTTGAGGATAACAATCTTTACCGCAGCTTCAGTCTGAAAAATCGTACCTAGCTCTTGCAGTGTCATTTGGAAACCTCCATCGCCGATCACAGCAATTACTTCTCTATCAGGTGCTCCTATTTTTGCTCCTAAGGCCGCCGGAAGGGCAAATCCCATAGTACCTAGGCCACCAGAAGTAACATTGCTCCGGGATTGCTTGAACTTAAAATAACGTGAAGCGACCATTTGATGCTGCCCCACATCCGTCACCAGAATATTTTTTCCTTCCCCTTTGTCTGAGATAATTTTTACCACTTCTCCCATAGACAACTTCTCGCTCTTAGGATGGAAGGCCTTATCAATCACACAGTCATATTCTATTTCCATACAAGCATTAAACTCTTCTAACCAAGCTTCGTGCTTATTGCTCTTTACCTTGGCTATCAGCGCTTGAAGGGCTTCTTTGGCATCGCCAATGATGGCCACCTCTGCTGGAATATTCTTGTTTATTTCAGCAGGATCGATGTCAATGTGAATGATCTTGGCTTGCTTGGCATATCTTGATGTATCGCCTGTTACACGGTCATCGAAACGCATGCCCACTGCAATGATCACGTCTGCCTCGTTGGTTTTTATATTAGGGCCGTAGTTGCCATGCATGCCCAACATCCCTACATTCAGAGGGTGATCAGTTGGTAATGCGGAAAGCCCTAGTAAAGTCCATGCGGCGGGGATTCCTGTTTTGTCTATAAAATCCTGCAGTTCCTTTTCGGCACCAGAAAGCACTACGCCTTGCCCTATGAATAAGAAAGGTTTTTTGGCCGAGTCAATCAATGCGGCAGCCTTTTCAACAGCAGACATTTTAATAGTAGGCGTAGGACGATAGCTTCTCACCTTAGTACATGGCTCATAAGAAAACTCCAATGTTTCTATTTGCGCATTTTTAGTGATGTCGATCAATACAGGACCTGGCCTGCCTGACTTTGCAATATAGAAGGCCTTGGCTAAGACTTCGGGTATCTGACTTGCTTTGGTAATTTGAAAATTCCATTTGGTAATAGCCATAGAAACTCCTATAACGTCAGTTTCCTGGAAGGCGTCAGTACCCAACAAAGGGAAAGCCACCTGACCTGTAATGCATACCAAAGGCGTGCTGTCAATTTGCGCATCTGCTACTCCGGTAATAAGATTGGTAGCGCCAGGGCCAGAAGTGGCCATGCATACCCCTACTTTTCCATTTACTCTAGCATAGCCCTGTGCGGCATGTATCGCACCTTGCTCATGCCTCACGAGCACATGGTTTATTTTATCTGCATAATTATACAAAGCATCGTACACTGGCATAATAGCTCCGCCAGGGTATCCAAACAAAGTCTCTACTCCTTCCGCAATCAAGGAAAGAATGATTGCCTCTGCTCCGCTAACTACAATTTTCTTTTCCGTCTTTATAGGATTAGCCGATTTTAAAGTTGTTGCTGTTTCCATAATTATAGGTCTGTTATGCATCCTTCTGATGCTGATGAAACCATTTTTGCATATTTGTATAGGACTCCCTTCTTAACTTTTAGGGCAGGTTGTGTCCATTTTTGTTTTCTTTGTTCTAATATCTCCTCTGGGACTAGGAGGTCAATACGATTTTCCACCGCATTTATTTCTATGATATCCCCATCTTCTACTAAGCCTATAAGCCCCCCTTCGAATGCTTCAGGAGTAATATGCCCTACCACAAACCCATGAGTTCCCCCACTAAAACGTCCGTCGGTAATGAGCGCAATACTTTTCCCGAGGCCTGCGCCGATAATGGCAGATGTTGGCTTAAGCATTTCAGGCATTCCAGGAGCACCTTTCGGGCCCACATTTTTAATCACTACTACATCACCCGATTTTATTCTGCCCGAGTTGAGTCCATTTATAAGGTCAAATTCACCATCAAATACCCTGGCTTTACCCTTAAACATCTCTCCTTCTTTCCCACTTATTTTTGCCACACTTCCTTCAGAAGCCAGGTTTCCATACAAAATCTGTAAGTGTCCCGTTTTCTTTATAGGATTTTCTAGAGGGTATATAATATCTTGGTTGTCAAATTTAAGATCAGGCACATTGGCCAAGTTCTCCGCCAATGTCTTCCCTGTCACTGTTAAACAATCTCCGTGTAAAAGGTTGTTTTTCAAAAGGTATTTCATCACAGCCGGAACCCCTCCAAAACGATGCAGATCCTGCATCAAGTACTTTCCACTTGGCTTGAAGTCCGCCAATACAGGAATGCGGTCGCTAATAGCTTGAAAATCATTCAAATTAAGGGGTACATCCACACTTTTTGCCATGGCAATCAAATGCAGCACAGCATTGGTAGAGCCGCCGAGTGCCATTATAATGGTGATGGCGTTCTCAAAAGCCTTCCTAGTCATAATGTCTAGTGGCTTAATATCTTTTTCCAAAAGTAATTTTATAGCTTTTCCAGCATCAAGACATTCTTGGTGCTTTTCTTTACTCAAAGCCGGATTGCTTGATGAGTAAGGAAGACTCATGCCTAAAGCTTCGATAGCACTTGCCATGGTGTTAGCGGTATACATACCTCCACAGGCACCTGCGCCTGGACACGAATGCTTTACTACTTGTTTGAAATCCTCTGGGGATATGTTCCCTGCAATCTTATGTCCCAACGCTTCAAAAGCGGATACAATATTAAGATCCTCCCCTTTGTAGTGCCCTGGTGCTATAGTACCACCATAAACCATTATCGCAGGTCGATTCAATCGGCCCATAGCCATAATAGACCCTGGCATGTTCTTATCGCATCCAGGAAGAGCAATGAGCCCATCGTAGTATTGAGCGCCACAAACTGTTTCTATAGAATCTGCGATTACGTCCCGACTTACCAAAGAGTAGCGCATTCCTTCTGTCCCATTGCTCATTCCATCACTCACGCCAATTGTATTAAAGATGAGCCCTACCAAATTCTGCTCCCAAACGCCAGTCTTTACCAAAGCCGCCAGGTCATTCAGGTGCATATTGCAGGTATTCCCATCATATCCCATGCTCACAATGCCCACCTGTGCCTTTTCGAGGTCTTCTTCAGTAAGCCCTATCCCATAAAACATGGCTTGTGCAGCAGGCTGTGTGGGATCCTGAGTAATAGTCTTGCTATATTTATTCAACTCGTTGCTCATACAATTTTATACTATGGTCAATCCTTGATAATCGTTAAACTTTACTTTCTGTCTATATACAAGATTGAGGTTATACCCCATAGAATCTTGCCATTTTCCTTTTAATTCTACTCCATTGATGGACCTTATCCCTGCCACTTCCACTGCGGTCCCAGTAAAAAAAGCACTATCTGCCTCCATGAGCACATCTGGTTTAAAGAACTCTTCTTTTATCTTATATCCCAGCTCTTTTGCCAAATCGAACATGGTAGCTCTGGTAATGCCCGGCAAAATGTGGCCCTTCGGAGGTGTGTAAAGAACACCATCCTTTTCAAAAAAGAAGTTGGCACCAGGTGCCTGCGCTACGTGGCCATTCATATCCAGAAGCAGGGCTTCATCATAACCGTTGCTTTTCGCATCTTTTGAAGCTAGGATGGAGGTCACAAATTGTCCCACTACCTTGGCTTCGACAATGCACGACTTAGGATTGGGCTTTTCATAAGGTGAAATCACCACATTCAACAGGCCGTCTCCAAGGTAGCGCTCCCACCTCCATGCTCCCATGAAAACATGGGTGTCTTCAGCCGGAAGAAGGCGCATGTTCGGGCCCGAATAAGCCAATGGCCTAATGTACGCGTCTTTCAAACCGTTCAGTGCCATAAGCTGATAAGCGATGGCCGCCAATTCTGAGACAGAATAGTTGACCTTCATATGCAGCTTTTCAGCAGAAGAAATGAACCGTTCAAAATGGTCTGCTGCCCTGAATATACTCCCTCCCTTTTCTGCATGATAAGCCCTGAGCCCTTCAAATACGCCACACCCATAATGCAGGGTCTGGGCAAAAAGGTCTGTTTTGGCCTCAGAAGCTTTGACAAACTTCCCGTCCAGAAAGACAAAGGTATTATTATTATAATATATCATGGACACAGCATCATTTATATTTATCAAACGGCAATCGTCCTACATACATCGTCGACACCGATGGCATTGTCTACCACGGGTATCGACCGATGATAATCTAAAGTCTTAGATTGGTTCCTTACAAATTTACGTTGGCTTCCTGATAGTTTTTCACAAGCGCTTTCAAATGCTCGTCCTGCACAATTGGCAATGTATCTGCCAGCGCCAAAAATTGCTCATAAACCTCTTCAAGCTCTTCTTTAGAAAGGGCTATATCTATTCTTTTCAATCTAAAAACAAGCGCTGCTCTACCGCTTCTTGCAGTCAGAACAATAGAAGACTCGTCTACTCCAACTTCCGCAGGGTCTATTATTTCATAATTTTCCCTGTTTTTGATCACGCCGTCCTGGTGGATGCCTGAAGAATGGCTGAAAGCATTACTTCCTACAATCGCTTTGTTAGGTTGCACTACCATATTCATTCTTTGCGACACCATTTGACTGATCGGATAAAGTTGTTGCGTAGTTATATTGGTGTCATATCCAAGATGTGGATGCTTTCTCAAGATCATCACTACCTCTTCAAGGGAGGTGTTCCCTGCCCGCTCTCCTACTCCATTGATGGTACATTCTATCTGACGTGCACCATTTTTTATGGCCTCCAAGGCATTGGCCGTAGAGAGTCCTAGATCGTTATGACAATGCGCAGAAATTATTACTTTATCGATGCCTTTTACATTTTCTTTCAGATATCTGATCTTCGCCCCGTATTGGTCAGGAAGGCAAAAACCCGTGGTATCCGGTATATTCACGACAGTGGCGCCGGCAGCAATTACCGCCTCGATCACCCGTGCCAGATATTCATTCTCTGTTCTTCCCGCATCTTCAGCATAAAATTCAACATCCTCAACAAATTTTTTGGCGTATTTTACGGCTGCCACACCTCGCTCTATGATCTCTTCTCGGTTGCTCCTAATCTTGGTAAAGATATGCTGGTCAGAAGTACCTATCCCCGTGTGGATTCGGGGGTATTTGGCATATTTAAGGGATTCAGCAGCTCTTTGAATATCTTTCTCTACTGCACGGGAAAGTGCGCATACAGAAGCATTCTTGACCACCTTGCTTATTTCCACGACAGATTTAAAATCTCCAGGACTGGAAATAGGAAAGCCAGCTTCAATAACATCCACACCAAGATTTTCCAATGCGATAGCGATTTCTACCTTATCTTTGGCATTTAGGGTACAACCTGGGACTTGCTCGCCATCCCTCAAAGTTGTATCGAAAATATAAACTCTGTTATCCATTCTTTCTCCTTATTTTTAAAGCTAAGTATATTTTTAGGCCCATAAGCTCTCAGCAGCACCCCATAAGGGAGAGCTTTTTGCTCCGTCGCCACAGGATATATTCTATTGCATATCCAAAGTTATCAGTTAAGTCCCCCAAATAAATACCTAAATGATGTATATTTACGATTCCTAACTTACAAATATACCGATAAATTATGCTTATACGCGAACATATAAGCATAATAAACAAAATACTCTACGATGGCCAAATCAAAATCCGACGATCTCTTCAACCTGATTAAGTCTTTAAGCCGGAGTGAAAAACGCTATTTTAAACTCTATGTAGATAGCACGGGGGGTAATACACCTAAAAAATACTTCCGCTTGTTTGAGTTGATGGAGCAACAAGATGATCTAGATGAAAAACAAATACTGGAGAAGGAGCCATCTTTAAAACCCGCCCAACTATCCAACATGAAGGCGCACCTATATTTTAAGATTTTACAGAGCATGCGCCTATACAATCAAGCAGCCGTTGTGGAAATACAAATACGGGAGTTGATCGATTATGCGCAGATGCTGTTGAACAAGAGCCTGTACGAGCAGTGCGTACGCATACTGCAAAAAGCCAAAAAAATGGCAGCGAAGATAGACAATCTAGAATTGCTATTAGAAATTCTGAAATGGGAGAAAAGCGTGCTCTCCCAAACTGTAGGGCGCGACAATGAAAAAAGGGTAAACAGGATTATCGAGGAGGTGCAGGATGTAAACAATCGGATCAACAATATCAACACCTTTACCAACCTTTCAGTGAGGCTCAACTCTCTTTATAAAAAAGGCGGTTTTATCCGCAACAAGTCCGACTACACCAAGGTGGTCAATATTGTGAAAGCCAGTCTGCCCACCGTAAACGAGGAAACCCTTTCTTTCAACGAAAAACTGAATCTCTACCACTTGCTCGTGGGTTATTATTCCATGATACAGGATTTTGAGAAAGGGTACCATTATGCAAAGGAATGGGTAATGCTATTTGATAAATACCCAGAACTTATTCCTACAAGGCTGGAGATGTACATTAACGGCATCAATAACCTCATGATAGCGCAATTTAAATTGCTGAAGTATTATGAGTTCATTGCTACCAGCAAAAAACTGAAGGCAGTCAGGTTTGTGCCCGGCGTTTCACTTAATGAAAACATTCGCTTGAAGTTGATGAAATACAGTTATGTTCATGAATTTAACCGCTACTTTATGTTGGGCGACTTTGTACATGGCGTGGCCTTAATGAACCGCATAAAACCTAAACTAGAAGTGTTTGCAAACCAACTTGACAACCACTCACGCATTATTCTCTATTACAAGACGGCATGCCTGTACTTTGGCAATGACAATTACAGTGAAGCCATCGTGCACCTGAACAAGATAATCAACACACAGGAAGGCGAACTCAGGGAAGACATTCACAGCTTTGCCCGCATTGTGAATCTTATTTGTCATTATGAATTGGGCAATATTGATGTTATCGATTATTATATCAGGTCGACCTATCGTTTTCTATTAAAGAAAGGTGACATGCAGACTTTCCAACGTTATATATTAATTTTTCTAAAAAAATTGGGTGGGGGAACGACACAAGATCAACTGATGTCACAATTTGAATCTCTCCGAATGCAATTGCTTCCATTGGAAAATAATATTTACGAGAAAAGGCCCTTTATGTATTTTGACATTATCTCTTGGCTGGAATCAAAAATCCACAAGAAGCCCATTCAACTTATCATAAAGGAAAAAGCTATGCAAACTTTAAGCACGGAAGCTGCTGTGGATTATTAGTTAAAGTGGCTCTAATGCTCCACTGCATGCAACTCATAGTATCTCTTGAAAACATACCGAATAGAAGGATATGAATTATGCAAGGCCAAACGCACCTCTCTAGGATTCATCCATCTTACCTCCTCGATATCTTCTTCTGCCTGTGGCTTCATTTTCTTATCTTCTAGACAGTCCATGGCATACCAAGTAGTCTTTTTGAGCACCCTTTTACCATTGTGCGTGTAGGTATGCCAAGTAGAGCATATTTTTTCACCTGCCCTTACCTCTATATTGCACTCTTCCTCCACTTCCCGGACCGCGCCATCTATGACCGCTTCTTTCTTTTCGAGCTTCCCTTTAGGTAAGTCCCAGACTCCTAACCGGTAAATGAGCAGCACTTTGTCATCTTTCCTAACAATACCTCCTGCTGCCTCTATGATCTTAAATTTGCTTTTAACGAAATGCTTCACCGATTTATGGTCATTTACCGTGACGGTAATGCTGTCCAGCTTTTTCAGTTTTTTGGCTTTCATGTACTTCAGCAACTTGTCGATCTGGTCGGTTGAAGCCTGCCTTATCAGCACATCATCCTTCAATTTTAGATCCTCGACATACGCCAACTCCCTCCCCTCAACGATCTCTTCATAATGACCCAAGTCAATCGGCTCGTTAGCTCTTATGATATTGACAGGAATATCATTGATAAATATTTTCATCAGCTTCTCCTTACGTCCCCTATTAAATACCATTAATGTTTACAAATGAAAAGAATTATTATATCCTAACAAATATCCTTTATGAATTTTTAAGAAAAAATAATATTGTATTTTCGCAGCATGAACACTTATTCTATCTATAAGCAGCCAATTGCCAAAAAAGTTGCAGAGAGCTTATTGGCCATCAAAGCCATAAAACTAAACCATGAACATCCTTTTACATGGAGCTCTGGCTGGAAATCTCCGATATATTGTGACAATCGTCTTTCCCTTTCATTCCCCGACATTCGCAGCCTTATCAAGGAGCACCTTGCAGACGCAATCACCAGCCGATATGCGGGAACAGAAGCCATAGCTGGTGTAGCTACGGCAGGCATTCCGCAAGGGGCATTAGTGGCCGATCGCTTGAATTTGCCTTTTTTATATGTACGATCTAAACCTAAGGGGCATGGCATGGAAAACCTGATTGAGGGCAAGATTGAAAAAGGTCAAAAAGTAGTAGTAGTGGAAGATTTGGTTTCTACCGGTGGCAGCTCGTTATCGGCGGTGAATGCCCTTAGAGCTGCTGGAGCGGAGGTTCTAGGCATGGTTGCCATATTTACTTACGGATTTCCTGTGGCTGACCAGCACTTTGAGGAGGCTGGCGTACCCTTAGTGGTGCTGAGCGATTATAGTGCACTATTACAACATGCCCAGCAAAAAGGAACAATAAACGCAGAACAAGTCCCCATTTTAAATGCTTGGCGCCAGGATCCCCAAAACTGGACAGGACTTTAAACCAATTAAACGTTGTTAGAATTTTTCATATACCCCCAATCCAAACAAGGCAAAGTCGTACTTAACGGGGTCTTCGGGATCTAACAATTGCAGGTTGGCTGTCAGCTCTTTTGCCATAAGCCAATCGGTTTGTTTTCGGGTGATCAGGCCCAGCTTTCGTGCTACTCTGTCTACGTGCACGTCGCAAGGGCAGATGAGTTGAGCAGGCTTGATGTTTTTCCATAAGCCAAAGTCAACACCACGGTCATCTTTTCTTACCATCCATCGTAAAAACATGTTGATACGTTTACAAGCAGATTTTCTTGCAGGCGTGGCAATGTGCTTTCTTGTACGTTCTGGATAATCCTCCAAAGAAAAAAACAAGTTGTGGAAATTGATAAGCCCTTGTTCTATATCATTTTCTGAAGTAAGAAAGGCTTCTTCCAAAGAAGTGTGCTCCTGATAGAATGTCTGGAAGAACTTTAAGAAATAAAGCGTATCCGTAGCGTTAAATGTCCTATGCTTGAAGTGGAGAAATGCTTTGAGGTCGCTTTCTTGATGGTTGATGACAAAATCGTACGGAGCATTGTCCATCAACTGGAACAATTCATTACATTTATTAATGATAGTCTTTCTCTGTCCCCAAGCAAGCACTGCCGCCCAAAATCCTGAAATCTCAACATCTTGAAGCCGTTGATATTGATGAGGTATCGAAATGGGATCATCTTCAATAAAGACCGGACGATTATATTGCCAATATTTTTCGTCCAGAAAATCTTTTAATTTATCGTGCATGGAATATTGAAGTCACAAGTTTAGAATGCTCTATGACAGGGCAATTCTTAAAGCAATAAATGCGGGTATTTTTCTACTAAATTAAAGCTATCTGGAAGAGAAGCTAGAATCCAAAGGATCAAAATTCATCGTTAAAAGTCACCTCTAACTACCGAATTAGTTCATTACGAACATCCTCTTTCCTTACAATAACATCGCCGCCTTCGGTTCCTGTAAACCATTTGAGGGTTAAAGCATCATCAGTTTCATCGCTTATATTCCAAGAAAAAGACTTGATCCTTGCAATATCCTTCAGATTGCCTGTCTCAAGATCGAAATAGACCAGTTGAAAATCAGGTATCTCCGTAACGTTGATGGTATTCCACTGCTGTAGCAGTACGCCAGAAGCAAAAGGATAAATAAAATCACCAAACAGTTTGCCTTCTAATGACTGGCTTTGCGGAAAAGATCTGACTTTATAATAAGCAGGTCCAAACATGACCTCATCTACAAAAAGCTTTTCAAACCTATGTCCTCTTACTTGATTAAAGTTTTCCCATTCAGGTTTTTTCAACTCGATGCCCTTGTCTATACTCGCTGAAAACCGGGAGATAATCTTGGAAAGAAGAGAAAACACATATAATACGCCAACAAACAACAAAGAGAAAGTTGTGATAAGCGGATAAAAAAGAATAAAGAGTACGTTCCAAACGAATTTTGCAACTGTACTTCCTTCTGAAGTAAATGAATGATCCTTAGGCATAAAATGCTTTTGATGTACTACAAGGACTGTAGTCCCCTATGTCAAATGAATTTTTTGTATTATTAGTTCTCAATGACCGAAAAAGTTGACAACAAAACAAGGAAACTGCCCACACATTCGTCTAAGGCACATAAGAAATTTCGGCTGGAAAACGATCATTTACTGCTCCAAGCCTTTCAAAAGCAGGCTTTGACAGCTTTATCAAAACCTTTTCGTTGGCCCCCGTGGCAGGAAGCTTTCCGATTACTCGCACAAAAACATTTTGGTTGTTCATTTCATTGGTTACTTGCATGATAGTGCCAATCGGTGCCGTTCTGTGCAGTGCCACGTATTTCTTAGTGTCGGTATTGCTTTCTATTTTCTCTGCCAACCCCAGCTCCACTACCTTCTTAAAGCCACTGGAATTCTCCTTTCTAGTTTCCGGTCTCTTCGCTTCTTCACGTTCATTGCTCGGTTTAGGATCGTTTTCAACCTGATTGTCTAACCTTACGATCTTTTCCTGCTCTACAACATCTATTTTTTCCCTGGGCTGTTCGATACTTTTGTGGGGGTGAGGTGTACTATCTGCCTTGATGATTAACAACTTTCCCACCTCCAAGGTATTATCTTTCAAGTTGTTCCATTGTTTTATTTCATCTACTGAAACCCCATATAATTGCGAAATAGCGTATAAGGTCTGTGAAGGAATAACTTTGTGCACAATTTTTCCTGATTCTGTCATTTGAACCCCTTCTTCCCTAGTAGGGATGGCAACATTGCTTGTAGCCCTTGGGACTTTTGTTTCAGTTTGGTCTTGCGCTTCCCGATAGATCACCAAAGTTTGACCTACATTTAGATCATTGCTGGGTAAGTTGTTCCATTTTCTTATGTTCTCTACCGACACGTCGTAAATTCTTGAAATAGAAAACAAGGTTTGAGAGGCTTCTACCACATGGCTCACGCTAGCTGATGGTTGTGTTTTGTTCTTATGGGGGATTTTCAATACTGTGCCAACTTTTAGGCCCGACTCTGCCTCTGGGTTGTAGCGAATGATATCATTGATCGCCGTTTGGTATCTCCTCGACAATGAATACAAAGTCTCTTTAGCCTCGACTTTATGCAATATAAATACATTATCTCCGACCTTCTCCACCCCAATTGAATCTTCCAAAATATAAGCAGATCCTAAGGCAAGCGTATTGCCCGAGCCTACTATACCGATTAAGAATGTTAAAAGTATTAAATGCTTTTTCATAGAAGGAGGTGTGTTATTAAGGTATTGCAATATTAATCATTTTCTATAGAACAAATATGGGTGGATATTCAACAATATTAAACATTTTCAGCAAGATATGGCACAAATCATGCCCATAATCAAGCGTTGCTTTGTGGGGGCGTAATCATCCCTTACCATCTCCGCATAAAAATTTACATGACCAATCTATTCGGAATAGCATACAGCTTTGGCCATGAGGGGCGACTTATTAGCCATGTTCCTTCTTACAGGCATAAGATTTAACGATCGTTTAGTTTTTTCTATTGTATGAATGGTTGCAGCTGGCAACGGCTCTTTGGTTTTCTCTAGGTTCAGAATAGATAAAACTTATCGGTTCATGAAGTTCACATGATTATTTTTGGCTAATTTGTGTCGCAATTGACATTTCAATCTAGGTTTTCAAAAACATGCGAATGATATACAGATTTTATGCCTTTCTATTTTTCATCAATGCTTTCCTCTTTTATCAAACTGGCTATGCTGCCGCTCAGCCACTTGTCATGGTAATGGAAATAAAGGCAGATATAGATCCGCGAACAAATCGCTATGTAGAATTGGCCTTGCAACATGCAAAGGAAATTGAGGCCGATTACGTAATCCTTGAGTTGGATACTTATGGCGGTGCCTTGACAGATGCCGACGACATCAGGACAGCCATTCTCAACTTTCCGAAGCCGGTCTGGGTGTTTATCAATAAAGATGCTGCCTCTGCGGGAGCCCTTATCTCCATCGCCTGCGACAGCATATATATGGCACCTGGCGCCAGCATAGGCGCTGCAACAGTGGTTACGGCTGACGGTCAGGCAGCACCCGACAAGTACCAATCCTATATGCGATCGATCATGCGCTCTACAGCAGAGGCTCAGGGCAGGGACCCGTATATCGCAGAAGCCATGGTAGATGATCAGCTGGAAATAGAAGGCATTACGCCCATCGGACAAGTCATCACCTTTTCCACTACTGAAGCCATTAAGCATGGGTTTTGTGAAGCCCAGGTAAACAACATAGAGGAATTGCTAAAGCGGAATGGGCTCATTGATTACACGATATCGCATTTCGAACTTAGCGGTGCCGAAAAAACAATTGCCTTGTTTTTAAATCCATTTGTAAGCGGAATCCTTATCCTGATCATTATTGGTGGAATATATTTTGAACTACAAACGCCAGGAGTAGGGTTTCCATTACTCGCTGCTTTTATTGCACTGCTCTTATATTTCACGCCATACTATCTCAATGGACTGGCAGAAAACTGGGAAATCATCATTTTCTTTTTAGGTGTTGGACTGCTGATGGTGGAGATTTTTGTAATACCAGGTTTTGGCGTAGCGGGAATCAGTGGGATCACCCTAATGGTAGGAGGCCTAATCCTTGCCATGCTGGACAATGACATGTTTGATTTTTCCTTTGTGGCAGACGAAAGAATATTCAATGCCGTAGCAGCCGTTGGCTTGGGCATGGTAGGAGGAGTGGTGCTGATTTTCTATGGTGGATTTAGGTTCACCAACTCAAAGGCTTTTAAGCGAGTTGCCTTGCAAGACACTTTTGGAAGAAATGAAGGATATACTTCCAATTTTCAGCAAAAGTCCTTGCTAGGGAAAACAGGGCTAGCCTATACAGTCTTGCGACCTAGCGGAAAGGTCATAATAGATCATGAGATATATGATGCCTATACGCGAGGGAACTATATCGAAGCCGGGACAGCCATTATAGTGATAGAGGAAAGTGGCACTTCCCTGAAAGTAAAAGAAGCTCAATCTTAAATGGCCAAATCAAATATGCGTGAATTTAAAATACTGGGCATTATACCTGCGCGCTATGCCTCCACAAGATTTCCTGCAAAACCATTGGCAGACATTTCTGGAAAATCCATGATTCAAAGGGTATACGAAAAGGCGGTTGCTTCAAAATCGCTGCACAAAGTAGTCATTGCCACTGATCATGAAAAGATACATGAACATGTAAAGCAGTTTGGCGGCAATGTTTGCATGACCCGAGAGGATCACCAAAGCGGGACAGATAGGTGCTATGAAGCCCTTTCTCAAGAGAGAGAACAATTTGATTATGTCATCAACATCCAAGGAGATGAGCCTTTCATTGCGCCCGAACAAATAGACTTATTGGCTTCTTGCTTTTCCAGAGAAGTAGGATTGGCTACCTTGGTAAAACAGATAGACAATCCTACCACACTGCACAACCCGAACGTGGTGAAAGCTGTACTTGACAAAAATGGGTATGCTTTATACTTCAGCAGGGAAGCGCTGCCTCACCAACGCAGTACGGCAAAAGAGGCGTGGCTCAAGCATGGAATATATTACAAACATATCGGAATTTACGGTTACCGTACGGAGACCTTGGCCGAGATAGTGCAACTTCCTATTTCTATTTTGGAAAAAGCAGAAGCATTAGAGCAATTGCGATGGCTGGAAAATGGCTATAAGATCAAGACAAAAGAGACTACTATCGAAAGTATTGGGATAGATACTCCAGAAGATCTAGAAGAAGCTATGCGTAAGATGCGTGAAATAGGCAGTAGACTGTAGGGAAAGCAGATATCAGATTTTAGACACTAGGATAGGGTTGGTGAAGAAAGAATGGTAAGTCTTAAATGTTGAGTTGTGAATGAAAAGCACCGAAAATGGGAGAGATAGGAAATTATCAAGGGAAAAGTTGCATGACTTTAATCATTGAACCCTGAATTTTAATAGCCTAAACTGAGAAACCTCACAAACGAAAAAAGTCCCTTTCGGGACTTTCCAAAGGAATAAATATATCTTAATTATGCTAATTTAACATTGATTGCATTTAAACCCCTTTTCCCTTCAGTAATTTCGAAGGTAACATCATCGTCTTCTCTTATTTCGTCGATAAGACCTGAGATGTGCACAAATAGCTCTTGATTAGAATCGTCAACTTTGATAAAACCATAGCCTTTTGATTCATTAAAAAATTTTACTTTTCCTGTGTTCATTGTAACTGTTATAAATTAAAATAGCTTTAAGTTGTAAAGGTAACAAAAAAACTATAAGACACAATCATACTACTGTCTTTTGACGACCATTATAAAAAAAATATAAGGGTGACTTTCTAGTATTAAAATCGATATATTCCTACTCCATGTTTTAGTCAATGTTCACCCTCATAGTATTTTTTTATGCTACCATCACTTTTCTACGAATATTGATCTTATTTCGCTAGCCTTTGCCACACCACCAATAAAGAGTTCAGTGTGACAGCCTTGCGTAAATATTTTCCCTTTAATAAGAAACCTTTACTTGAAGAACAAAATTTCGGCCTGGGCGCAAGATATCCCCTATATCAAAATGTTCCCGATAAGCCTTGTCCAATATATTTTCCACACCACCTCTAAGTTCCCAATGGAGCCTTTCCGATGTGAAGTGCTTTTTAACACTGAGGTTGAGTAGCCAGTAAGCATTTGTAGTGCTTTCGTTAAACTTCTCGCTGACTCGATGCTGCTTGGCACTCCATTCCAACTCGGGGATGATGTACATTCCCAGTGCTTTCTGGCTATAACCCACATTGAGTTTTAAAGGTGGCATTTGAGGCAAAGGCTTTCCTTCAAAATCCTGTCCGTAAACATATTTCAACCCCACTTCCAGCAGTCCATTTGAAGCGACACTATACAGTGCATTAATTTCTCCTCCTACCATGGTAGCATTAGAGGTGTTTTCATAAACCTTCACGCCAGCGGCCCCTATCGTCATGGCTGCATACTCCCTGTTGTATATGCCCATGATATAGTTGCTGAAGAAATACGAAAACAAGGCAGAATTCAAGGTAAGCTTCGAGGTTTTAATTTGATTGGAAACTTCGAGATGCAGATTGCCTTCCTTTTTCAAGTCGGGGTCGCCGATATAATCATGGTTATCGAGCCGGTTGAAAAGAAAATATCCAAATTGCTCTGATGTGGTGGGCATGCGCTCGCTATAGGCAATTTTCCATCCATATTGCTGCGATTCCGTAGGTTTCCATTGAATTCCCAAGTTTGAAGAAATCAGCCATTCATGCCTCTTCTCCTTACCAGTCTTCGCAAACACACTGAGTTGCTGCTCACCAAATTCACTAGAGATGTAGGTGGTTCCGTGTTCTGTTCTTAATCCTGAACTCACCGCCCAGCGATCATTTATTTTGCGGGAATAATCGAGCCCTATGCTAGCGGACTGCCTTCTCACATCGGGCCAAGTGAGCATAAACATGGGACGTTCCTCTGCATTATTAGGATACATGACCATTTCTGCCCTGGCAAAGGTGCTATAATAATCGAGGTTGATTTCCATTTTGTTATTGCCGTCGGCTATCAATGCTCCTTTCAAATAACCTCCACTGGTATGCGTCTCACCTGGCATGTCCATATGCATCACGACATCTTTACGTTGGGTATCATCCATGGCATGACGAATAAAATTGTGGTATATTTTGATTTCAGGATCGATAACAAAACCAAGCTTGGGAAACATATAACTCAGGCCAAACATTTTTGCTCGAGCATATGCCACATCCATAGGCAAAGCCGGATATCCAACATTCAAGGCGTCATCTCCCAAAAAATCAAAAACCAATAACTGATCATCGGCTATGCGATATTGGAGAGATGCGGCATAATTATACTTCTCATACTGGGAGTAATGCACTTTGTCGCCCTTCCCATCACGGTAATTATTGGCCTTCCTGTGCACACCGCTCAGCCGCACGCCAAGCTTTCCATTCGACACACTCACATCTGCAGCTTGGTCAAACCCTCCTGACACGCTGTTATAAATCATAGACAATGAAGCTGCTACGGGTTTTTCACTATTGAAAACCGGCCTTTTGAGATTAAAATTGATGCTTCCTCCTGTACCCGACCCTGTCATGCTATTCTGTGCACCAAAGCTGATGTCCATACTCTGTAAATTGATCGGCTCTATATAAGAAGAGACAGGATCCATCTTGTCTGTGCATGCACCAAATACCTTCATATTGGCAACCGTCATCGTGTACCTGTCGGAATTCAGTCCTCTCAAAAGAGGTTCATTGGCAAAGCTTCCCCGACGCATCATGTGCATGCCCGGCAAATGGTGCAGCAATCTATCGGTATTATCAGTGATGTGCTTTTGGTAATGCTGATGGATTTCATCCTCCTTATGTCTAATCTCCATTTCATCCAATAGGGCTTCCCAAGCAATGTAACTTTCTACCTGCATGGAATCCATCCATGCTTTGTATTGGATCGGGCCATTTTGGGCAAGCACAGGAGCCATGCACGATAACAAGGCTCCTACTACACTACAACATAAGGTTTTATATATCCAGCGCATATTAAAAATCAAGGTCAAATTTAGGTTCTCCAAGTACCTCCTCATTGTCTATAATCTTCAATCTTATTTGCCAATCTCCGGTCATGGTAAAATTCACTTTCCCCACATACATGCCTCTGCCATTGTCTACTGGGTCGACGTTGTTAGGAGATCCATGGTCCATGGAGGGCATCCAAGGTGTCATTTCTACCCCCAGCCCTTCCACTGCTGGCCAATCAAACATGTTGACTCTCTTGTATATGGCCAGTTGCAGGTCGTTTTGCCCTACTTGTGGCGTTCGAGGCTCTACTATAAAAACAAAGTAACTGGTCTTGCCATCTTCTGGACCATGTGTAAATGAGGCCATTCTTGACCATTCGGGTTGAACAACTTCTATCGGCACGACCACTGTTTTCTCTTCGAAGGTTACATTCAAAACCCACGCACCCATTTCTCCCGAAGGCATTACAAAAGCCACATTGAAAGACATGAAGCCGTCCTTGACAATTTTGCCATCCGGATAATTATATGGGCAGGAATGTTCCATATGTGCACCATGACCTCCATGGTCGCCGTGATCTATTGGCCCCATATCCATTACAGGATTGATTTCTATGTTCCCTGAAAGCGGAGTGCCTTCAGTGTCTGTAATTTTTAGCTGTAGTTTATTATAGCCCACAAAAAGGTATCTTTCGGCATAAACTTCAATTTTCAGCCCGCTTCCTGTTGCTTCTGCCACCATTTCCATATCGGAATCGGCTATTGGGGCAACATCATCATCATTTGAGCAAGCCACAGCAAGTAAGAGGAGCACACACATGGCCCAAAATGTTAGAATAGATTTCATTTGTTATTTTATATATTTTGATACTTCTTATTTTACTCAACCGAGCGGTAGCATATGATAATAAGCTTTAATCCACAATACGACTGCCCCTGCTTTAAACAGGCAAAGGCATACGAATCATAAAATGCTTATTCTCCACCATCTATAGCGCTCTGTCTATCGGACAGAGGCTTTAAAGGAAGCAAAGTGAATTGCCCCTAGCATATAGCATTAGCCGAAGATGGGCGGTTTGTAAAGAGAAGTGGTAGTTAGAGAAATGTACAAGATATTCCGTCGATCTACATGTGCGTCGTAAACGGGAAAGTCGGCATATTGCATTTGGAATGCTCCTGCAAGGTACTCGATATTGAAATTTATATTGATCGATTGATCGGTATGATTAGTTTGTTGTGCCGCTGCTATTTTTTCTGCGAGCAGACATTGGCCATCACATTGCAAAGTAGGTTTGTCTTTGTTGATACATTGCGCTACATAAGACTCTATATCCGCATAATAGTCGATCATATAACCAGCTGCCAGGAACATCTGATTCATAAGACAAAGCATCAATATATAAGCCACAAGCTTTTTCATATCAATGCAAATATTATCCTAATTATCGACATAGTATATGACTTAAATCATAGTTGCAGCAGGTAGGGAGAGAAGTCATGAGCCATTTAGCCCTAACACAAATTTCATCATTTGTTGGCACTGGCTCAAATTTCATTTCAAACTGCAATCGGGGCAAACTTAAGCATTTTTTTGGATAACTGGGTTTCAGGTGAATGTGATTATAAAAAGCTATTCACTCAACCTTTTGACCTAGCCTTTACTTATATTTGGCTACCAAAATTGCATTTAGCAGCTTTCGGTTTTACATTTAGAACTGTAAAAAATCTTTATGGGCAACATCGATATACTTGAAAATTATTCTCTAAAATCGCTGAACACTTTTGCTCTGGATGTGAAGGCAAGATATTTTGTGGCCGTGCAATCTGTAGAGGAACTCCGTGCCGTGTTGGCAGACCCCATTTATGGGCAACTTCCTCGATTAGTACTGGGTGGCGGAAGCAACCTGTTGTTTACCCAGGATTTTGAAGGTATTGTCATTAAGATAAGCATCCATGGCATTGATAAAGTAAAAGAAGACGATGATCATGTGTGGCTCAAGGTAGGGGCAGGCGAAAACTGGCATCAATTTGTACTTTATTGTATTGAACATGATTATGCAGGCTTAGAAAATCTGTCGTTAATCCCGGGCACGGTTGGGGCTGCTCCTATGCAAAATATCGGTGCATATGGGGTAGAAATCAAGGACATTTTTGAAATGCTAGAAGCGGTGAAGATCGAAGACCGATCAATTCAAACCTTTACCAATCAAGCATGTGAGTTTGGCTACAGGCACAGCATTTTTAAACAAGAACTGAAGAATCAATATATCATTGCCTCAGCCACATTCAGACTCAACAAGCAGCCTATTTATAACACTTCCTATGGTGCTATTCAGGAGACCTTGGACAAGTTTCAGATAAAAGATTTAAGCATAAGGGCCATTAGCGATGCGGTGATTCATATCCGTCAAAGCAAACTGCCCGATCCAAAAAAAATAGGCAATGCTGGCAGTTTCTTTAAAAATCCATCCATCGAAGCTGGTCTGTTTGCCCGAATCAAAGAAGCATATCCTACTATACCTGGATATGAGCAGATAGACGGATTGATAAAAGTGCCAGCGGGTTGGCTGATAGAACAATGTGGCTGGAAAGGCAAATCTATAGGGAATGCTGGAGTCCATACCCATCAGGCATTGGTACTAGTAAATCGCGGAAATGCCAAAGGGGAGGAAATAAAACAATTGGCCGAAGCAGTACAGGCTTCTGTAAATGAAAAGTTCGGCATTGTCCTTTCTCCAGAGGTAAATATTGTTTGAAGGATAGGACAGCAAAGTAAAACTAAGTAAGCAATTGGCAGGTAACAGCAGGATCGACTATGGAATTTAGTTACACCTTAATTCT